>CAMTOJ010000106.1 GCA_947074145.1 uncultured Bacteroidales bacterium | reverse complement strand
TTATATATAATCTTAAGATCAAGCCAGAAGCTCCAGTTTTCCATATACCAAATATCATATTCTACACGCTTTCTCATCTGCCAATCCTCCTTGGTTTCACCCCTATAGCCATTTACCTGTGCCCAGCCGGTAAGACCGGGTTTAACAAGATGACGCAACATATATTTATCAATATGCGAAGAATACATCTCTGTATGTTTAAGCATATGAGGTCTTGGTCCAACAACCGACATATCCCCTTTTAGAATATTAATAAACTGCGGTAGTTCATCGAGATTTGTTTTACGAAGGAAGTTTCCCAATTTAGTTTTCCTCGGGTCATTGCGAGTAGCCTGTACAGAGTCTGAATCGGAGTTAACTCGCATACTTCTGAATTTATAACACCAGAACTCCTTGCCTGCTTTACCAGTTCTTAGCTGTTTAAAAAACACAGGACCGGGAGAAGATAGTTTAACACCTATTGCCAAAGGAAGAAACCACAACGGTGAAAATAACATTACAGACAAAGAAAACAAAATATCAAAACCGCGTTTAACCACCTGTGCAAAAAGATCTCTCAACGGTTCCTCTCTGGAAATAAGTATAGGAGTACTTCCCATCATTTCCATCTTCATATTTCTCGTAAAAATATTACTAATCAACGGCACGAAATTAAACCGAATCATATTATTCTCACAAATATTCAGGATCTCTGCAATATATAAATCATATTTCTCAGGCAAAGAACAATAAATCTCATCTATCTGCCTGTCTTGCATATAATCTTTCAACGACTCCAATTTCCCTAAATATGGCAATCTGCTCTTTTCCACTTTCTCATCATTAAAATAACCGCTTACTCTATATCCGAATGAAGTATGAGAAGAAATCTCATCATATAATGATCCAATATTTGAATTACATCCAATAAATACTACATTCTTAAAATTATAGCCCTTTCTCCTATAGCTCCTTAACATATAATAGAAAGATGTCCACCATAACATTAAAAGGAGGTAATATATACCGCTTTGAAGCAAAATAAAAAAGCGAGACAAATCATTAACCTTTAGAAAGGTAACAATTGAGGAGAATATTATAAGATGTGTAATTGAAACAAAAAAGGAATTTCTTAAAAATTTTCCCGGTTTAAAGATTCTTACTTCATGGAAACGCTGATAATTAAAAAACAGAGTTGGTACATAAGCAACATTCAAAATCATCCAAATAACACGTTTGTGTAACAAAACCTGTTGATTTAGATAACTCTGAAAAAAATACATCATAACAATAAACAATAAATTTATCAAGATAAATTCTCCTGATATTGCAATGGAATTGATTAAATGACCATACCCTAAATTCTTTTTCATTATATCAGCAATATTAGAGTTTATACTCTACTTAAATATTTAATAAACCAAAACCTATTTTTGTTTTATTTGAATAAATAAGTACTATTTACATAATTTAAACACGCTTTTTCTTAATTAGACTTATTATTCACGTGTAAATTTATGAATATATATCTAAAAAGCCATATTTTTGCGAATATAAATGAATGAATTCTATCATATTACAATGCTAAAAAGACTTTTTTTTATTTTCTCGTTAATAATAACCACTTTTTCTATAACGTCTCAGAATAATATTTATTATAATATTTCCTCTGAAATTCAAACAGGCTCCGGAGAATATGCGCCTTATTTCTTTAGTGCAAATAAACATGGGATATCCTCCGTAGAGAAAAACAGCGGATACCTTCGTGCCGGAATATTCAAAGATTTAAACCGGGAAAAAGTTTTCAGCTATGCTGCCGGACTTGATATAGCAGGCTCCTATAATGACTACTCTAAATTTAGAATACAACAGTTATATCTTGATTTCAAACTATATTGTCTTAATCTTTCAATCGGCTCAAAAGAGTATGACGGAGTCTTCAAAAACCAACAATTAAGTTCGGGAAGTATGGTTTGGTCAGGCAATGCAAGGCCTATCCCACAGGTCAGAGCCGGTATCTTTGAATTTGTTACAATACCATGTACAAACGGATGGTTGCAATTAAAAGGGGATATTTCTTATGGTAAATTTATCGACGATAAGTGGCTTGAAGATAATTACAACTATCAATATAGTTTTATTACAACCGATGTTTGGTATCACCAAAAGAAAATATTCTTCCGTTCTAAAGAATCAAAAAACTTCATTGTTACTCTTTATGCCGAACTTGCATCTCAATTTGGAGGGCATCAAAAATTTTATAATAATGGAACCATAACAAGAGAATCTAAAGATGAAGTTAATATCAAGGATTTTATTGGTGTTTTAATTCCCGGAGAGGGAGATGCAACAAGTGATCCGGGTGATCAGGCATATTTCTATGGAAATCATTTAGGCACATGGAACGCTATTTTCGAATATAAATTAAAAAATGAGTCTCTTTTAAAAGGATATTTCGAATGGTTTTTCGAAGACGGTTCCGGAATGGGTAAACTAAATGGATGGGATGGTCTTTGGGGTATTGAGTATAACACAAATAAAAAAGGTTT
>CAMTOJ010000105.1 GCA_947074145.1 uncultured Bacteroidales bacterium | reverse complement strand
TTTACAGCTGAAGATTGGGACGGATTCAAAGAACTTGTAGATGCTTCTAACATCCAAGATAAACAGCTTATCCTACGTGTTCTTTCTATGTATAAAGATCCTGTAGAACGTGAAGCTGAACTTAAAAAACTTTCTTCTGCATTTACTCAACTTGCTGAAGAAATTCTTCCTCAATTACGTTACTCTAAAGTAACTGCTTCTATTGAAACTGTAGGTAAATCAGACGAAGAAATCTCTGCTCTTGCTAAATCTGATGCAAAAGCACTTAGCTTAGAAGAAATTCTTTACGCAGGTGCATTAGCAAAAACATCTGCTGAGAAATTTGATATCTATACAAAAGCTTCTCAGAACTATCCTAATGACTACCGTGCATTCAACAATCTTGGTCGTCTTAACTTTGAAGCTGGTAAATTTGACGAAGCTGAAAAAATGTTCAACAAAGCTGCAGGTCTTAACGGTGCTGCTGCTGAAGTGAAAATGAATCAGGGTCTTGTTGCTCTTCACAAAGGTGACTATCAGAAAGCTGAAGCTTCATTCGGATCAGCTGCAGGTGTAAAAGAACTTCCTGGTGCTCTTGGAACTCTTTATACTGCAAAAGGTGACTACCGTAAAGCTGTTTCTGCATTTGGTTCTCTTAAATCTAACAACGCTGCTGTTGCTCAGATTTGTGCTGGTGACTACAATGCTGCTAAAAACACTCTTTCTTCAGTTGAAGCAAAAGACGCTAACACTTACTACCTAATGGCAGTTGTTGGTGCTCGTACAAACAACGAGAACATGGTATCTACAAACCTTAAAGAATCAGTAAAACTTGATGCTTCTAAAGCTAAAGAAGCTCTTACTGATGTTGAGTTTGCTAAATACACTGTTGCTAACTACATCAAATAATCTTTGATAGAAAGTTAAAAACAACATATAAAGCTGTCCTTTTCGAAGGGCAGCTTTTTTTTGTATCTATAATAATTATTATTTCCATATCATAATATAAAAGTGCGATAATGCACCCCAAATGTGTAATAAAGCACAATAAATTAGATTGTTTTATTTCCTAATTACCATAAATACAAATGATTATCTTTGTGGCATCTTTTTTGTTTGATTATATGATGTAAACTATTATCAAATAATCAAAAATTAACACATATGCTTCGTCACTATATCACAATCGCTCACCGCAATCTTCTAAAACACAAACTCCGAAGCCTTATAAGCATAACGGCATTAACGATTGGTTTCGTTTTTTTCGCCATTTCATCTTACATGATCTGGTACGAAAGCTCGTACGATAGTTTTCGCGAAAATAAAGATCGCATTTTCCTGGTATGCGCATCTCCGGAGGTCACCACTTCGCCATCAATGCTTGCCGTAAATCTTGCCCAAACATGCCCTGAAGTTGAGGCCGCATGTACAGCGGAATCGCATTTTGATGATGAAGGATTATATTATTTCGACGATAATGATCAAGAGATTCTTGTCTCATTGAATGTGGTCTCATCAACTCCGCAATTCAAAGATGTTTTCGATATAAAAGTATTACACGGCGATTATGAGTTCAACACCACTACCAAGAACCCTGTCGCAATTTCAAAAACGCTTGCCGGTTCAATATTTAAGGATAGTGATCCTATCGGCCGTAAGTTTAAACTATGGAATAGAATATACACAGTGACAGCCGTCGTGGAACCTCAAAGCAAACATACCATCCTGCCTTACGACTTAATAGCCTATAATGATGTCAAATTAGAATATGCACTAAGTTATAGCCGTAATTTCGTAAAGCTCTACAATAAGGAATCATTAAACTCATTCAATGAGAAAATTGCCGGTTATACAACTATCGAAGAAGGTGGATACACATATACCTACTACTTAAAGACATATAATATAAGCGATGTGCAGCGTCAGACACATCTCGTAAGAAAAAATAATCTCTCATACAGTTATCTTGTAATATTCGCGACATCCGCCCTTATTTTGCTTATCTGTTCATTTCTCAACTTCTTCCTTTTGTATCTTAGTAATATTAAAACAAGAAGAAACGAAATCGAACTGCGTCGTTGTTGCGGATCATCAGCTCCCAATATCTATATATTGATACTATTCGAGCTATCGTCATACCTTATCCCGTCGTTCATATTCTCAATGATAATCATTGAGATATCGTCACAATATATCTATTCAGCTATCGGATTACCCCCCAATCCCATATATATGATAAAGACGATACTACTCACTATCCTCGTGATACTATCGCTTTCAATCCTTTTTCTTTTTATTTACGGGATTACCCGCTCTTCAAAACCCAAAAATACAAACTCCGACAGGTCAGCAAAGTTGATTCTATCTGCTCAGTTCGTAATATGTATCTCCTTTATCTTTATCACTTCTATGATGATAAGACAGATATCATATCTCTCAGGAAATGATTTCGGAATAAAAAGGCATAATACGGCGACTCTGCTATTCGATTATTCGTTAAGTATATCAGAGGTCGAGGAGTGTGTAAAACAAATTAAAGAACTCCCGTCGGTAAAGAATCACCTTTACG
>CAMTOJ010000104.1 GCA_947074145.1 uncultured Bacteroidales bacterium | reverse complement strand
AATAAAAGGAAGTACAGGTAAAATGAGTCTGTTCCATTCATCTTGTGCTCCGATAATCATTAATATAATATTTGAACAAATAAAACCCCACAGAAAAAGATCTCTCATATCTATTGTTTTATCTCTTTTATATATTGATATCATCTTAAATAGATATAGAATCAGAAAAATATATATAAATCCTACTATTAATGGAAGTTTCATGAAAATAGTGTAGAGTAGCTTGTCTAAAAATCCTTCACTTGGATAGTGCCAAAAACCAACTCTTGATAGGCTTGACACAAAGAACCTTTTACCTATCGCGAGAATATAAACTGAAAGATTGTCTGATGTTTGTTTTCTTAGAATCTCATTAATATCAGATAAAGGGTATTTATCAACCAAGAGAAAGAAATCGGCATAATAGTTTTCTTTCGGTACTTCTTTAGCGTTATTTCTTCTTATATCCTGTGCTAAAAGTGTTGTGTTATCAGATGGGATATCTAAAAGAGATAACTCTCTTAGCATATAATATTTATTTAAAAGACTGATATATCCCGGTGAGAATATCCCATGTTGTTGTTTGAATATAGAACAGTATCCTATCTGGGCAGAACTAATAAGAAGAGTTCCGGTCAAAAAAAGTATATATATTTTATTCTTACTTGTTATATATAGATAAAGATTATATAGGAATATTACTGGTAAAATGAATAACATTGCAGGACGTAGGAAAATCAGTATCAACATAAGAATTACTCCAAAAACAACATATTTTACAGAGGGCTGTTTTGAGATCTTTAGTTGGGTATATACAAGAATTATAGTGAGTGAAACTGCTAATGATTCTGTTAATATGTTTGCAGAGTATATTGAAATAGATGGATGGCATGCATAAAGTAGTGTGGTAAGAAATATTATTAAATTACTCTTTATAAAATATGATGCTGTTTTAAAGAAATATTTTATAGATATGAAGAATATCAGATATTGAAATAAGCATACTGTTTGGAGCATATATTGAGATCCAAAGAATAGATTACAAATGTAAATCAATGCAGGATAAACGGGAGTGCGTTGAAGATCAAGTTTTCCTGAAAGAAAACTTTCTATCGCATAAATATATGACGAAGAATCGTTGCTTATTACTGGAGCATAATTAATAAAAAGAATAATATTGGATATAAATGCAAAAAAGTAAACAATGATAAGAGATAACTCCGATGTTTCTTCTTTGATTTTATATTTGGATTTTATGTTATTTATGGTTGTTCCTATCATAAATATTATAAGTTTCAATGTAAGATAAAAATCACAAACAAAGATATAAATCACAAGTCAGAGGTTTCTTCCTTTTTATTTTTAAATGCATAATTATCTAATTCTATTATGAATTATTTTAATAAATATAAACTATCTACCTAAAAACATTAATTTTGTGATTTACATTTGTAATATATTAGAATTATATTATAATTTTAAATGAAATTATCACAGAATCTAACAATTTGTAAATTTAGAGGTTGATAATTGTATAGTAAATCGATTTATAGGAAACATTAAAATATATAAGGAAATATTGCTATGAGTAAAATTGATTGGTCAAGCCTTTCATTTGGATATATGAAGGCTGATTATAATGTACGCTGTTATTATAAAGACGGAAAATGGGGTGATCTTGAAGTTTCACAATCAGAACAGGTAAATATGCATATGGCTGCGACAGTGCTTCATTACGGTCAGGCTGGTTTTGAAGGACTTAAAGCATTTAGGGGAAAAGATGGTAAAATCCGAGTTTTCAGAATGGATGAAAATGGAAAACGTCTTATTTCGACTTGTCGCGGAATCCTAATGGCAGAGCTCCCTCTTGAAAAATTTGAAGCAGCAATAGAAAAAGTTATTAAACTTAACGAACATATGGTTCCTCCTTATGAATCAGGTTGTTCGTTGTATATCAGACCGGTTCTTTTCGGAACAGGGCCTCAAGTAGGTGTTAAACCAGCTGATGAATATGAATTTATAGTGTTTGTAATGCCTGTCGGTCCATATTTTAAAGAAGGATTCAAGGCAACTCCGGTTTGTATACTTCGTCATTATGATAGAGCGGCGCCATTCGGAACAGGTCGTTATAAAGTGGGTGGTAACTACGCAGCAAGTTTGCCAGCAGGGCACGAAGCTCATTCAAAAGGTTATTCCGCTGTTCTTTATCTTGATGCAAGAGAGAAGAAATATCTTGATGAATGTGGACCTGCAAACTTCTATGGTATACGAGATAATCATTATATTACTCCAGAATCAGAGTCTATCTTACCATCAATAACAAACAAAAGTCTTATGACTCTTGCCGAGGATATGGGAATGGTTGTTGAGAAACGAAAAGTGCCTGTAGAGGAACTTTTGACATTTAGTGAAGCCGGTATGTGTGGAACTGCAGCAGTTATTAGTCCTATTTCTCAAATTGATGATCTTGATGAAAATAAAACATATATTTTCTCAGCGGAAGGTAAACCGGGACCTGTATCAACAAGTCTTTATAACAGATTAAGAGCCATCCAATATGGTGATGAAGCTGATAAATTTGG
>CAMTOJ010000103.1 GCA_947074145.1 uncultured Bacteroidales bacterium | reverse complement strand
TAATTGATTCTATTGATTCGTTAAGGGAGATGGGTGATAATAATGATTCAAAACATATAGATCGGTCAAGAATAAAATGTGTGCAGACACCACAGGTTTTTATTTCCGATATTTTGCTGAATTGTTACGATATGCCTTTTTCGAATACTTTTACCGATGATGCATCGGTCTTTGAGGCTAATGGCAATAATATAGTGTGTGTTGAGGGAAACAGAGAGAATATAAAGATTACAACACCTTTTGATTTGCGAATAGCAGAGTTGTTTTTAAAATAGTTTTTTCGTTTATGAGTGATTTGTCAAATAGAGACATAAAATATTTACAAGGAGTAGGACCACGCCGTGCTGAGTTGCTGTTGAATGAGCTTAAAATCAGAACAGCGGAGGATCTTATCTATTATTTCCCTTATAAATATATTGATCGAAGCAGGACATATAAGATTTGTGAGATCAGCGGGGGTGCTATGCCCTATATTCAGCTTAGGGGAAAAATACTTTCGTATGAAAAGGTGGGTGAAGGGCGTCATACAAGACTAACTGCCCGGTTTAGTGACGGAACGGGAGTTATAGAACTTGTATGGTTTAAAGGGATAAAATATATAGAGGAAAAATATAAGCCGGGAGAGGATTACACACTTTTCGGTAAACCTGCTATTTTTAATCATAGTTATAATATTTCACATCCTGAAATTGATGCTATAGATAATGAGATTGATAAGAATGTGGGATTACAGGGATATTATAATACATCGGAGAAGATGAAGAGTTCTTTTATGAACTCAAAGGCTATTCAAAAGATAATATTTACAATGTTGAAGAATCTTCCGGGGCCTTTGACAGAAACTTTGCCTGCATACATTATTAATAAGTTAAGTCTTATCTATCTTACAGATGCTTTAAAGAATATTCATTTTCCCGAATCACCGCAGATGCTTCAAAAAGCGCAGCTAAGATTGAAGTTTGAAGAGCTTTTCTATCTTCAGCTTAATATAATAAGGTATTCGGCTTTACGAAGGAATAAACTTGGTGGTTTTGTTTTCGGAACAATAGGTCACTATTTCAATAGTTTTTATAAGAATAATCTTCCGTTTGAATTGACCGGTGCTCAGAAAAGAGTGCTTAAGGAGATACGCACCGATGTGGGTAGCGGACGTCAGATGAACAGACTTCTGCAGGGAGATGTTGGTAGCGGGAAGACTCTTGTCGGATTGATGACTATGCTTATGGCTGTTGATAATGGGTTTCAGGCATGCCTTATGGCTCCTACTGAGATTCTTGCTACTCAGCATTATGAGGGTATAAAAGAGTTGCTGCAGGGGACAGGTCTTGAGATTGTGCTACTTACAGGATCAACTAAGAAAAAACAACGTGAATATATTCATGCCGGTCTTCAGGACGGATCTATTCATTTTGTGGTGGGGACGCATGCTCTTATTGAACCGGTTGTTAAGTTTCAGAATCTGGGGATGGTGATAATTGATGAACAGCATCGTTTCGGAGTAGAGCAGCGTAGTAAATTGTGGCGTAAGAATATTAAACCGCCTCATGTGCTTGTGATGACTGCAACACCTATTCCGCGAACTCTTGCTATGACTGTTTATGGAGATCTTGATGTTTCGGTTATCGATGAATTGCCACCGGGAAGAAAGCCGATTCAGACGATGCATCAGTTTGACAACAGACGTTCGTCACTTTATACTGCCGTCAGAAAACAGCTTGAGTTGGGACGTCAGGTTTATATTGTTTATCCATTAATTGAGGAGAATGAGAAACTTGATTTCAAGAATCTTGAAAAGGGATATGAAAATATAAAGGAGGTATTCCCTGACTATAATGTTTGTATGGTACATGGAAAAATGAAACCTGCGGATAAAGATGCTCAGATGCAGCTTTTCGTAAATCATGAAGCGCATATTATGGTTGCAACTACTGTAATAGAGGTGGGAGTTAATGTGCCTAATGCTTCTGTGATGATTATTGAAAGTGCGGAGCGTTTCGGTCTTTCTCAGCTTCATCAGTTGAGAGGACGTGTGGGGCGTGGGGCTGAACAGTCGTATTGTATTCTAATGACATCTCATAAACTTTCGCAGGATACCAGAAAAAGGATGGAAATTATGGTCAGAACCAATGATGGATTTGAGATTTCGGAAGCAGACTTGCAACTTCGTGGTCCCGGTGATCTTGAAGGTACGCAACAGAGCGGAATTGCTTTTGATCTTAAAATTGCAAATCTTGCAAAGGACGGACAAATTCTTCAGCTTGCCCGTGATTTGGCTCAGGAGATAATTGATAAGGATCCGGGACTTAAATTACCGGAGAATTTTATTTTAGAGAAAAGACTACAGAAATTGTTTCAGAAAAGAGTTGATTGGAGTATTATCAGTTGATTTAGTAAATGAATAAAAATAGTTGCTAACTTTGTGTTATAATCGTGAAAAGAAATATATATCTACATATGAATGCAAAAATTATTTAAGGCATTCATCTATTCTGAATTTTAACAATTTGTAACAATCTAATTAAATGGTTCAAAAATTATTTGTACTCAATTTGTTTTTGAGTTTAATCTCTGTAGCATATTCAAATGATGTTTTCGAGAAAGTAGTAATAACAATTCCCAAAGAAAATTTTGACAAAACTGATGGTATAGAAGCATATATTCCAATATGTAAGTACAATAAAGATTTTGCTCTATCATTTACCGGTGATGATGCATTAACAGGAATTTATCAACGAGCATTTAATTATGTTCAAGGTAGATATGTGGATGATAAGGATATTTTTCATGCTCTTACTCAGAAACCGACAACAGGATTTATTCCTGAAAAGAGATTGGTTCACACCGACGGATGTGGCAATGATATACCATTTAGATTGTCAGTCAACTGGATGTCGGGAGAACCGGGAAAGACAATGCATTCGACAGGTAATATTTATACCCCTCAGATGTGGTGGACAGAAGCAGTGCACTTCACCGATTTTTATGGTGGTATATTAAACCATGGCGGATACCTTGATAAAATTAA
>CAMTOJ010000102.1 GCA_947074145.1 uncultured Bacteroidales bacterium | reverse complement strand
CATACCTGCAATCGCAGTAAGCAGAAGGCTCTCGTACATGATATGAGAAATTATCTTAAACGGCTTAGCACCAAGAGCTCTTTTGATGCCTATCTCCTGAGTTCGCTCCTTTACTGTTATAAGCATTATATTACTAATCCCAACTACTCCGGCAAAAAGAGTGCCCAGTCCCACGATCCATATCAATGCAGTAACACCTATTGAAAGACCTTTAAAGGCATTAAAAATATTTGAAACATTAAACGAATTGACAGCCTGCGGATCATCCGGATCAATCTGATGCGCTGTTTTAATAGATCGTTTCACATTCTCCTCTATATTTGAAATAGGCACATCATCAAAAGCTGTCAGAGCAATAGAATGAATCACATCACCCATATTCAACGATTGTTGAAGTGTAGTGATAGGTACCGAAATTCTACTCTCCGGATCGCCACCTACCTGAATCTTTGTTGCCGGTTTTGTACTTCCGATCACCTTATAATATATTCCGTTGATTTTTAAAAGAGAACCAACAGGATTTTCGTCAGGAGCATAAAGGTCATTTAATATCTTTTCTCCGATAACGCAAACCTTCCTTTTCTCTAAAATATCAAGGTTATTTAAAAACCTGCCATGAACGAGTATCTGTATATCTATTTTATTATAATCGCCATTATAACCCATCACGTCGAATGTCCCATATTTATCACCTCTCACCACATTATTATCTGATGAACCTCCAAAAATAACCCCCGATATAAGATCAATCTCCTGAAACTGATTTTTCAGAATACTAAGATCTTTATTTCGAAGATCCCAATTGCGTCCTTTCTGAAACCCTTTAAAAGGCATTGACGTTCTTCCGGAAAACAGATAGAGCGAATTTGGAGCAAATGAGCTGAAACTTTTATTCATCCCGTTATTGAGACCTATTCCACAGCCCACCATAAAGACAAGCATAAATATACCCCAGAACACACCGAAGGCGGTCATAATGCTTCTCATCTTATTGCGACTGATTGTCTGCCAAATCTCCTGCCAGGAATCTAAATCTATCATATTCTATAAATTACTCTCCGCGTAAAGCATCAATCGGTTTAATACTTACAGCTCTTTTGGCAGGAACATAACCTGCAATAAGACCTGCGATAATTAAGATAACCGTCGCCATAAAAATAACGTTAAGCTCCACTGTCGGATTTTTAAAAATAGAAACCGAATTTTCATCTCCGGAATTGTCCATGCTTTGAGTCATTACATAATTGATAAGTTCTGTAATTCCTACTCCGGCAATCATACCTATATATCCGAAAATAGCCGTTATAATTATTGATTCCGTAAGCACAAGGCTTAATATTGATAAAGGAGTTGCACCAAGAGCCTTCCTTACTCCGAATTCATGAGTTCTCTCTTTTACGGTTATCAGCATAATATTACTTATTCCCACAACTCCGGCAATAAGAGTACCGATACCTATAATCCATACAAAAAGAGAGATTCCGTTGAATATTCCCTGTGTTTGCATATACTCGCTAAGTCGGTTCCATATCCACAAAGCATTTTTATCTGTCGGGTCAAACTGATGTTTCAATGCCAGTCTGCTTCTTATCTGTTCCTCAAAAAGCTTATTCTCTTCCTCATTTTCTACCCCCTGAAGTTCTATTGAAATATCATTTATCTCTCCCGATGGCTGAAATATAGAGCGAGCTGTAGTATATGGAATAAGAGCTCTCGGATTTTGCTCACCTCCGCTAAACTGGGAATATAACCCAACTATCTTAAAAGGGATATTTTCAAGTTTTACATATTCACCGACAGGATTCTCGTTTCCTTCAAAAAGAATGCCGGCAGTCTTTTCATGTATTACTATCACTTTACGCTCCTCCTTAAGGTCTGTTTCGTTTATATTTCGACCTTTAGATTCAACTATATAATACTTTGAAAAGGATAGATAATCGGGTGTGGTGCCTCTTATGTTGGTATTGGTATACTCTGTTTTATTTATAATATTTTTATTTCCCACGCGGATTAGAGGAATGACTTTTTCCGCATTTGGAGCTAAAGTCTCTTTTAGCATATCAACATCATCTTGCTTAAAGGCTATTCTTCTTGATTTTGCCATCCCTTTATATGCAATAGTTGTCTTTCCCGGAAATATGGATAGAGAATTTGTTGACATAAAACGGAAATTCTCAAGCATACCGTTCTTTAATCCGTTGCCCGATCCGAGCAAGATTATAAGCATAAAGATTCCCCAGGCAATGGAGAAGCCTGTAAGAAAAGTGCGTAATTTATTTTTTCGGATAGAAGTAAAAATCTCTTCAAAGAAATCCCCCATATAATTATATCATATATAATGAGTAAAAAGCCATAACATTCAAACCATCCATTTCTCTAAACTTGCATCACAATAGCTGAGGCTTTTCAATCGACTCAATTACTCCATCTTTAAGTCGGATAAGTTTCTGAGTCTGATTGGCAATCTCATTTTCATGTGTAACAATCACCATTGTCATCCCCTCTTCATTCACCGATTTAAGTATATCCATTACTTCTTGTGTTGTCTTACTATCAAGGGCTCCTGTTGGCTCATCGGCAAGTATAATCTGAGGCTTGGCAATCAATGCGCGAGCAATTGCGACTCTCTGTTTCTGTCCGCCCGACATCTCCGAAGGCATATGATTTGCCCACTCTTTAAGACCGAGTTTATCAAGATACTCTAAAGCCGCAATATTTCTCTTCTTTCTCGATACACCCTGATAATAAAGAGGAAGAGCAACGTTTTCCATAGCATTCTTAAAACTGATAAGATTGAATGATTGGAAAATAAACCCTATCATCCTATTTCTATATTCGGCTGCCTTGGTTTCCGATAGATTTTTTATAAGAACATCATTCAGATAATAATCCCCTGTATCATAATTATCAAGAATACCTATAATATTAAGAAGTGTTGATTTTCCCGATCCTGAAGCTCCCATAATGGAAACAAGCTCACCTTTGTTTATATCCAGATTAATTCCCTTCAATACATGAAGAGGAGCTCCATTATAATAGGTTTTGTTTAAGTCCTTTATTTTTATCATGAGAGTAATGTTAAAAAGGAGTATTACAGAATAATAATATGTTAAGCAAAATAGAAATGAATAATCAATGCAACCAATTGTTTTATAAAATTATAAATAAAAACTAAATAATTAATCTGGTTGATTAATATTATATATAAGAACAGCC
>CAMTOJ010000101.1 GCA_947074145.1 uncultured Bacteroidales bacterium | reverse complement strand
GATGTAAATGATCTTCTATTCTCAAAAGCACCAAGTGGCCAGGGAATACCCTTAGATACCACATTATATAGAAGATTCAGATTACCCTTATTCCCCGGACCATGTATCATACATGGACGAAGTATTATATATCTCTTATCCCCAATCTCATTAGAAGATTGAAGAATATAATTCTCTGCCGCAATCTTTGATTCACCGTAAGGGCCAACAGGTGCCGGCATAACATCCTCTGTCAGAATATCACCGGGAACAAAATCTGCCGCCGCCTTTACCGAACTAAAAAAGAGAAACTTCTTAGCCCCCGAACGAAGAAAATAATCATAAATCTTTTTTGTAAGTCCTGTATTTATATTGAAATAAACATCCGCTACACTCTTATTTTTTACATCATGAGCCTTACCTGCCAGATGAATTATAGCATCTACCTCAGGCAGAGAATCAATCTCATCCCATGAATATATCTTTTCTATATCCTTATTATCCGATTGTACAATATCAAGACCATATATAGTGTGACGACCTTTAAAGGCATTTACTATATTGGTTCCAACGAAACCTGTTATTCCGGTTATCAGTAATTTCATGATTATCAGTATTTCAATTTACTATAAGCCAACTCTCCTACCTTATAAATATATTTACTTAGCAAGATTGGCATATTAGTATAAATATTATTCTCCTTTAAAGCTCTTTTTATATCCATTAATATCTGCTTATTACTACTTATCCCGGCAGTACTTGCACCACCTGTTCTCATAGTAACAAAATCAAAATTCAGATATTTAATCTTTATCTTATTTACATGAATAAAACGAAGAAGTAACTCAAAATCTGCACCAATCTTATATGAAAGATCAAAATAACCATATTTGTCGTAACACTCCTTTTTTACATAAAAAGATGGATGAGCAGGCATAAAACCAAGTCGCATAAGCCCACGAGAAAACACTCTGCTTGAATAATATCTTACAGATTTATTCAGATCATTATCATTTACAAAATGAATATCTCCATAAACCGCATCCAAATCATTCTTTTTGAAAGCCTCAACAACTCTCTCAATCACCCCGTTGTCTGTAAAGAAATCATCGCTATTAAGAATCCCTACAATATCACCGGTTGCCAAAGCAACCCCTTTATTCATTGCATCATAAATCCCTTTATCTTTCTCTGAAACAACTTTGGATATCTTATCACCATAAGAATTTACAATATCAAGAGTGTTATCTTTCGACAAACCATCAATAATAATATATTCAATATTATCATAAGTCTGAGAAAGAACAGATTCTATTGTATCCTTTACAGTTTTAGCGCTATTATATGTTCCTGTGATTACTGAAACTTTCATTAAATATTAATTTTATATATTTGGCTGAGATAATGTTTAATTTTTTGCTTATCAGTTCCACACTCTTTTTTTATCTCAAAAATCTTAACATCAACCAATGTCCTATACCACCATCCTTGTAAGAAATTCCATATAAAACCCTCTTTTCCTTCGAGAAATCCCATTTTGAAAAAATATCTATATATGAAATAGACAAACGATCTTACGAATAAAGGTTGCTTACAATATTTATGCTTAATAAGCCTTTTCTTCATTGCTTGATCATCAATATTCTTATTAGAATCACTTTCTCCTTCACCAGTCAAACCTAACTCTATATCAAGAAGATCAGCCGCTTCTCTTATTGCATATCCTATATGTTTTTGACAAAACCATGAAATATTATTTAAATTATGGTCAACAAAATCATGATTAAATTCCATTGTGTCACCCTCAGAAAGTTGGATATGCTCATCCATCAATCTCTGCTCACAAATTCCTTTATTCCTTCTGAACAGACGAATCATCTTTACCGGATATATCCCACGTTTCATCCATTTGTCAAGAAAATAATGACGTCTTTTAAATACAATCCCTGAAATTGTTTCATCAATATCATCTAATCTTTCTTTTATTTCTTCAATCAGCTCCGGTAATAAATATTCATCTGCATCCAAACGAAGAATCCAATCAGAATCAGTTTTGATATTGTCAAGACCCCAATTAAACTGTTTTGCATATTGGTTTTCCCATTTGTTTTGAAGAACTGTAACTTTATCATATTTTTTTGCAATCTCCAGAGTTCTATCATTAGAAAATGAATCTATAATAAATATCTCTTCAACAATAGGATATATATGATTTATACATCTTTCTATATGTAACTCCTCATTATAGGAGAGAATTAAAACTGATATTTTAGATTTCATCTTTTATTATTCTTTTTTTTATGAATTTAGCAGGATTTCCACCTACAATGTGAAATGCGTCAACATCTTTTGTAACAATTGCACCAGCAGCAATAACAGAAAATTCATTTATAGTTACACCTTTCATTACCATAGACCTTGTTGCTATCCATACATTATCTTTTATAATTATAGGAGAATGAATCATTTCAAATTTAGAGGAATATATATTGTGACTTGCAGATAAAATTATAACGTCATTTCCAACACAAACATAATTTCCAATATTAACCCTACTTCTACACCTAACACATGTATTATCTCCTAAACTTGAGAATTCACCCATTTTTAAATTCCAAGGATCAATGATTATCGAAGTATTACTTAATGAGCAATTCCAAGAAATTTTAGAACCAAACAATCGAGTTAATGCCACTCTGTATTTTCTAAAAAAAAAAGGGGAATATCTATAGAATGATAAATTGATAATATTCCACATTCTCGATTTTATTTTATATGAAAAGGAAAATGGAGTTGTCTGTTCTGGCTGATATTGGTTATTCATATTTCATTTCTCTTTTTTTAATATATTTAGCAGGGTTACCTCCTACAACTTGATAGGATTGTACATTTTTATATACCGCTGAATTTGCCCCTATAATAGCTCCTTCTTCAATTATTACCCCCATCATGATAAAACTATTAGCACAAATCCAAACATAATTCCGTATTATAATAGGAGAAGAAATGAATGGCAATGATAATTTGTTAATATCATGAGAACCTCCACAAATATATGAATTTTGGGAAATTGTAACTTTATCTCCTATAATCAATTTTTCAGGATTATAACAATTAACATTGGGTCCGATACAAGAATTCCTGCCTATTTCTAAATTCCACGGAGCCCAAATTTTAACACTAGGATAAACTATTGTATATTTTCCTATTTTGGCTCCAAACAACTTAAGTAAAAATATTCTCCATATATTGAATGGTTTTATGAATGATGGCGTATATCTAAAAAAAAGAAGATTAGATATATTCCATAAAGCTCTTGAAATTTTATTTTTTAATCCAAATTTTGTTTTATATCTGGGAATTTCGATTTTATATGAATTCATATTTAGAAGAATATTGATTTCATGGCTGGCACTGACTTTGTTTGCCGGTGGTATTCTGATTCGTCAGAT
>CAMTOJ010000100.1 GCA_947074145.1 uncultured Bacteroidales bacterium | reverse complement strand
AACACTCTATTATGATTAAAATTCTTTGTTACTCAAAATGTGGAACATGCCGTAAAGCCATAAAATGGTTACAGGAAAATGATATAAAATTTGAATCCAGAGATATAATAACCCAAAACCCGACAAAAGAGGAACTGGCACAATGGATAAAAGAGAGTGGGTTGCCGATTTCGAAATTCTTTAATACAAGCGGACAGATCTATAAAGAGCAAAATCTTAAGGATAAAGTTAAGACTGCTTCGTTTGAGGAATTGATTGAGATGCTCTCACAAGAGGGAAAACTTGTAAAGCGTCCACTGTTGATAGATGGAGACAAAGTACTTGTAGGATTTAAAGAAGATGAATGGAACTCTTTGAAGAATAGCTGAAAATATGTCATAAATGATATATTTCCCTTCAAATAACAATAATTTTGATTAAAAATTTAGGATTATAAGATTAGATCGTGTTATTTTTGCCAAAAATAGCACGATTTTTTTATGCATAGAAAAATAAAAAATATAATATCATCTTTAATGGCGGTTGTGATTCTCTCAACCACTGTTCTGGTATTATTATCTCATTTCTTATGCGGAACTTGTGCTTCACACATGGAAGTATTGGTGGAAAATACAATTTCAAGCCAATGCTGTCATCTGGATTTGTCTTCTTCAGAAAATCAAAAGGAATCATCAAAGGAGTGTCCGTGCTGTTCAAAAAAATTCAAAGAACTGACAATGGATCACAAAGCGGAAAAAGTTTTTAATTTCGAACAACTTTATTCTGAATTTGTAACACTCAATTTTAGTGTAATCGATCTTTTTGAGTTTCATCAACCTATCCGTATTGTTTGCTTTCCACGCAGTAAGATCCCCTTATGCGGAAGGCAAATTCTCACATCCCAATCTGTACTTATAATTTGATTAAAACCGATATAGAAATTATATCGAAAGGTTCGTCGTATATGTATTTGTCAATAAATACATACGCTTAAACACATTATTCCTTTCTTGGGATAATTATATTCAAATTATTAAAATTACAGATAATGAGATACATATATATCACAACACTCCTTCTTTTAAATGTATTTATAACTTTTGCCTCATCCCATAATAAGATTAAAGGGATAGTATTCGATGAAAATGATAATCCTCTTGTGGGAGCAAATGTAGTATGGTTGAACACTACAATAGGAGCTTCAACTGACTCAGAAGGAAGATTTGAAATTGAAAATATTCTCGATGACGACAACGATATGCTTGTTGGAAGTTATATCGGGATGCAATCAGATACGGTTGAGGTTATGAGTTGCTGCCAGGAAGTGCAAATAAAACTATATTCAAACATTGCCCTTAAAGAGGTTGTAGTAAAAGGTAGCGGTATGGGAACAATGAACTCTCGCCTTGAACCGCTTCAGGTTCAAAAATTAGGAACGGCAGAATTTCATCGCGCTGCCTGCTGTAACCTTTCCGAAGCATTTGAAACAAATGCCAGTGTAGACGTCTCTTATAGCGATGCCGCTACCGGTGCAAAACAGATCAGACTACTAGGTCTTTCCAACGTCTATGTACAGATGCTTACAGAAAACACCCCGAACTTCAGAGGAGCGGCTTCACTTTACGGATTAGATTATATACCCGGTCCATGGATGGAAAGTATTCAGATCTCAAAAGGAGCAACCAGCGTAAAAAACGGTTATGAAGCAGTCACGGGTCTTATCAACGTGGAATATAAGAAGCCTGAAAACTCCGATCCTCTAACTGTTAACCTTTTTGGATCCGACAACGGCCGATTGGAGGGTAATGTTGATGGAAATATTAAATTCAACGATCATCTTGCAACCGGACTCTTTGTACACTATTCAAACGATAAAAAACAACATGATGCTAATGATGACGGTTTTCTTGATCGTCCACGTCTGGAGCAGATTAATGTTATGAATCGTTGGTCTTTTAACAAGGGTGGATTACATAGCGAACTTGGAGTGAAGTTTATAAAAGAAAACAGAGAATCTGGACAAGTTCATGACATTATGCCACAAGATCAGTTATATACAGTTGATCTTAACACCGAAAGATATGAAGCGTTTATGAAAAACGGATATGTATTCAATCATGAGAAGAACACCAGTCTTGCTTTAATACTATCCGCTTCGCGCCATAATCTGAAAAGTAATTACGGAAACAATAAATATGATCTTATACAGAATAACCTATATGCCAACCTGATCTTTGAAACAGACATCAATCATAAAAATCAGATAAGCACTGGGCTAAGTTTTGTAGGCGACTTTATTGATCAGGATATCTCTATTGCCGGAATACCTACTTCTTTTAATCCAAAAAGAGAAGAGTTCGTACCGGGAGCATATTTTCAATACACCTATAAGCCGACAGACAACCTTACATTTCTTGCCGGGATAAGAGGCGATCATCATAACCAATATGGATTTTTTGCAACACCGCGTTTTCATGCTAAATATGATCCCTTTGAATGGTTACAACTTCGTGGTTCCATAGGGAAAGGGTATCGTTCGGTCAACGTTCTTGCAGAGAACAATAACTATCTTGCATCATCGAGAGTTAAAAATCTGCATATAAGTGATAATCTTGATATGGAAGAGGCATTAAACTGGGGATTCAGCGCAACATCACACATTCCGGTTGGAGACAAAGAGATATCACTTACTGCCGATTACTACAGAACAGATTTTCGAAAACAAGTAGTGATGGATATGGAAAGCGACCCTAACGCTATTCGTTTTTATAACCTCGACGGCAAATCGTATGCTAATAGCGTACAGGTAGAAGCAGGTTTCCCTCTTTTTGCAGGGATGGAGGTAAGAGCGGCTTATCGTTTCACAGATACAAAAGTAACCTATGACGGAGTATTGAAAGAGAAAGCATTACAAAGCCGTCATAAAGGACTATTCACAGCTTCATATCAGACAAAAAATTATCTTAAAAGATGGCAGTTCGACTATACCCTTCAATTAAACGGAAGCGGTCGCCTTCCATCACCTTCTGTTGATAATCCTTTATGGGAAGAAACTTTTAAACCATTCACAGTGACACATCTGCAGATCTCAAAATTCTTTAAAAACTGGTCTGTATATGTAGGAGCTGAAAACCTGTTCAACTTTACACAACCAAACCCTATTGTTGATGCTGCCAATCCATTTGGTGAAAATTTCGATGCTACTATGGTCTGGGGTCCTGTTCATGGAAGATCAATCTATGCCGGTCTTCGTTGGAATTTGCCGGGAAGACATTAAGAAACATCCAAATGCTCAAAAAATAGACAAAAGGGCGTGATACTTATCTGTATCACGCCCTTTTGTTATTTTCTCAGGCAAAAAAGCCTTAAATATTAATTCGCATAAGGATCGGAATTTTCATCAAAATTAGAGAATCCCTCTTCATCGATCTCAGAAGGATCGAACGAATCATCAGGATAAAACTCATCAGAAAAATCTGTAGAATCTGCAATTGTTATATCTATCGAGTCAAAGTTCTCAAGCTGAGCCGGAGGATTGCCGATTGATTTCGTACAAACCGCTTTATCAAGGTGAGTGCGTGTTTCTATTGCTCTAAGCTCCATGAAGAAACCTCTATCTGCGACAATATCAAAAACAAATATTAATTTCTGACGCTCTTCCTCAAGAAGTTCGCTTAGTTTTGTTGATTCCATTAACCAACTATCTTCCTCAGAAGAGGAGTCCATCTCAATAAGCGTAACCTCAGTCTTGCGTTCCCAATCATCATCGCAAATGAAAAACGAAGTGATCTGATCTTTCGTGTATCCCACAGAATCTAAAATAATATTCTGTAAATCAAGAAACGTAGCGTCAGCATCGATACTTATTTCTCTGCCAAAATTATCAACCTCGTCAGAAAGGATTAAAAATTTGTATACCATATATTATTAATGATAAATAAAAATTATATTTAATTAGATAACAGAAT
>CAMTOJ010000099.1 GCA_947074145.1 uncultured Bacteroidales bacterium | reverse complement strand
TTGTAATTGGCTCTTTCTTATTATTGGGGTGGTCGGTTTTGCTCCGGTTTACTTAGTCGAAGTTTCGGTTATTTTATATCTTCTGAAAATAATAAAGTAAGTATAGTTATTGTGTCAAAAAGTGAAGTCGATCACTTCGCCTTTGTTTTAGATAAGATCTTTATTAAAGAATATTCAACCGACGATTTGTCGGCAGGAGGGTTTTTAAGAGTATCTGTTTTTACCTCCAATTTCCAGTTATAACCTTTTTCGTATTTGAAATTTTTAATTTCATTGATCCCTATCTTTTGAACCTCTGTGTTATCTCCAATCTTTACAAGCAGACACTCTATTGGATGACGAGGATTTATTCCATAATAACTCCCGGTCTCCGGCTCTACAGTCATTATTATATGCCCATTTTTTATATTTCCATTTTCACAGGAGATGATATAAAATGACGTAAGTATTAAAAATAGTGCAAACAGTTTTTTCATATTTTCTATTTGGGTTTGTTTTCGAAGTCAATATATAATCTTATTACTCATTTTTCTGAATTTTGTTCGCTAAATATGTTTAATAAACTTGTTTTAGTGTGGTGCGTTTCTATCTATCCAATTCAAAGGATGATTAAATTAAAATAAAATTGTATATAAATGATTTATTGATATATTTGTGATATCATTATGATATCACATTAAAATTATAAATAGAGATTATGGAAACATTAAATTCAAATGAAAAAATTGTAAATGGCTTAAATGGTTTTGTGCTTTTATTTGTTGGATTGCTGCTGGTGCTTATGGCTGTGATGTTATTTATGGCTAAAATGATTTTTCCTGCTATTATTTTGGTAATAGCTTTTATCATATTTACCAATGGTTTCGTTATTGTTCAGCCGAATAAATCAAAAGTGATGACACTTTTTGGAAAATATTACGGAACGATTGTCGAAAACGGGTTTGTATGGGTTAATCCTTTCACTGAAAGAAGAAATGTTTCATTAAGAGCTAATAATCTAAATAGTGAGCAGATTAAGGTGAATGATAAAATGGGGAATCCTATATTGATAAGCGCTGTAATGGTATGGAGGGTAAAAGATACGTATAAGGCGAGTTTCGATGTTGATAATTATGCAAGCTTTGTAGATATTCAATGCGAAGCTGCTATACGCAATTTGGCTGCTTCATACAGTTATGATTCAATCGAAAATGAGAGTAAGCAGAGAGAGATAACTCTTCGTTCGGGCGGCGAAGAGGTCAATAACGTTTTGGAAGCATCACTTCACGAAAGATTGGAGATTGCCGGTATTGAGGTTATCGAAGCTCGAATTAGTAATTTGGCTTATGCCCCTGAGATTGCCGGAGCTATGCTTCAACGTCAGCAGGCTACGGCTATTGTTGCAGCAAGACAAAAAATTGTAGAAGGGGCGGTAACTATGGTTGAGATGGCTTTGGATATGTTGTCTGAGAAAAATATTGTGGAATTAGATGAGGAGAAGAAAGCTGCCATGGTAAGTAATTTGCTTGTTGTGCTCACTTCTGATCGTGGGGCATCACCTATAGTTAATGCAGGAACATTAAATCATTAAAAACAGTAATGGCAAAAGATAAAAAATCTTATGTATTAAGAGTTGATAAAGAGATTCTCGAAGCTGTTGAGAAATGGGCAGAAGATGAATTTAGAAGTCTTAATGGGCAGTTGGAATGGATAATTACATCTGCCCTAAAGAAGGATAAGCGAATGCCCAAGAGTAAAAAAAGCGGAGAGGATAAACAGGGTGAATAAAGATTTTTATGTAGATATATAATTAAAAGCTAAAAAAATGAAGAACACAATTATTATTTTATTTCTCTGTTTATTCACTGCGTGCACTTCTGTGCAGCATAATAATAAAATGGATACTTATCTCGAAACACTTGCACAGAATAATGCTTTTATGGGAGATGTAGCGTTGATGAAAACCGGAAAAAGTGTTTACAATAAATCTGTGGGCTTTGCTGTTTTAAGCGATAGTCTGAAAATTAATAATCAAACCAGATTTAGTATCGGCTCAATATCGAAAACTTTCACATCGGTTTTGGTCTTTAAAGCAATAGAAGAAGGAAAAATAGGTTTAACAGACAAGTTGGATAAATTTTTCCCTCGGATAAAAAATGCCGATCTTATAACTATAGACAATATGCTGACTCATAGATCCGGTATTTATAATATAACGGATACCAAGGTTTTTAATCAAAGATTTGAAGGTAAAAGCAGGGAAGAGTTGATTGGTTTTATTGAACAGGAGAACTCTTTGTTTGCCCCGGGTTCCGAGTTTCGTTAT
Source organism: uncultured Bacteroidales bacterium (assembly GCA_947074145.1). GTDB lineage: Bacteria > Bacteroidota > Bacteroidia > Bacteroidales > JAUNSR01 > JAUNSR01. The sequence goes on along the minus strand of CAMTOJ010000099.1, from coordinate 2,113 downwards.
AGTAATTCAAACTATTTACTTCTTTCTTATATCCTTGAAGATTTATATGGGATCTCATTTGCCGAAATTTTGAGTTCTGTAATTGTAAAACCTCTAAATCTTAAGAATACAACTTTTGGTGTTAAGGATTTGCCTGTTAGCGATTCTTATATATTTAATTCAGGTTGGAAAAAGGAGGGAAGAACTTCGGCAACTATTACAATGGGCGCGGGTGGCATTTATTCCACAGCAGAAGATTTGAATAAGTTTTTTTATTCATTGTTTACAGGAAAGATTTTATCTCAAAAGTCGCTTGATGATATGACTAAAGAGAATGCCGGAATTGCAAGCGGACTTTTTGTTATGCCTTTTTATGCAATAAAGGGGTATGGGCATACGGGAGGAATAGATGGTTATCGTTCTATTGCAGTCTATTTTCCCTCTATAGATTTATCGTGCACAATATTGTCGAACGCTCTTAATTATAATTTGAATGATATTACGATTGCTATGCTTTCCGGGTTTTTTAATAAACCTTTTGAGATTCCTGACTTTAGTCAAATAAAGATTGATCCTTCTGTTTTAAATGAATATTGCGGTGTTTATTCCTCTACTCAATTGCCAATCAAAGTCACAATAACTGTAAATAATGGCGGATTGGTGGGACAGGGGACAGGTCAATCATCTTTCACATTGGATGCTGTCTCGGAGAATATATTTCGTAATATAGCTGTAGGTATTGTTCTTGAATTCGATTCTTTAAATAATTCAATGACATTAAAACAAGCAGGACAAAATTTTTTAATGAAAAGGGAATAGTTATATATATAACATTGGTTAATATAATGTCTTAAAATATATGACAAAATAATCAAACTGCTTAAATTGAAAAATTGAGTTGGTAGTATATTCTAAAAAGAGTACCTTTGAATAAGTGAAGAGTGCCTTTTGTATATATGTTATACAATTAATAATTTATAAATTATGGCTTTAAAAATAGGAGATAAAGCTCCCGAAATACTTGGAGTAGATCAGGATGGTAAAGAGATAAAACTTAGTGAATACAAAGGAGAAAAAGTTATTCTTTATTTTTATCCAAAAGACAATACTCCGGGATGCAGTGCTGAAGCATGTTCCTTAAGAGATGGATATGATGAACTTCGTCAGAAAGGTTACGAGGTGATCGGTGTCAGTAAAGATTCTCAAAAATCCCACAAAAATTTTATCGAAAAGAAATCGCTTCCATTCAATCTAATTTCTGATGCTGATATCAAATTGCAGGAAGAGTTTGGTGTATGGCGTGAAAAAAGTATGTGTGGGAAAAAATATATGGGCACAGTTCGTACTACATTTATCATAAATGAAGAGGGTATAATTGAAAAAGTAATAGAAAAGGTCGATACAAAAAATGCGGCAGGGCAGATACTTTCTCTTTAAAATGAAATTTTTAAATTACAATAAATAATAAACAAATAAATGAGCGAATTAGAATTTGAAAAACCAAAGCCAACTGTAAATGCTGATAAACTTAAAGCATTGCAAGCTGCGATGGATAAGATAGAGAAAAACTTCGGTAAAGGTTCTATCATGAAAATGGGAGAGGATCACGTCGATGAAATTGAAGTGATTCCAACCGGATCAATCGGATTAAATGCGGCTCTTGGTGTGGGTGGATTCCCTAAAGGTCGTATTATTGAGATCTATGGTCCTGAGTCTTCTGGTAAGACAACTGTAGCTATTCATGCAATTGCTGAGGCGCAAAAACAGGGAGGTATTGCTGCTTTTATCGATGCAGAACATGCTTTCGATCGTTTTTATGCTGAAAAACTTGGGGTAGATGTAGAAAATCTTCTTATCTCTCAGCCCGATAATGGAGAGCAGGCTCTTGAAATTGCTGAGCAGCTTATTCGTTCATCTGCAATCGATATTATTGTTATCGACTCTGTAGCTGCACTTACTCCAAAGGCGGAGATCGAAGGGGAGATGGGTGATTCAAAGATGGGGCTTCAGGCTCGTCTAATGTCTCAAGCATTAAGAAAACTTACTTCTGCTATCAGTAAGACAAATACTACATGTATATTTATCAATCAGCTTCGTGAGAAAATCGGTGTGATGTTTGGTAATCCTGAAACTA
>CAMTOJ010000098.1 GCA_947074145.1 uncultured Bacteroidales bacterium | reverse complement strand
CAACTTTCAGCATCCAATCTCTCTCGATTGCGGATGCAAAGGTATGGCAATTTTTTATTCTCGCAATACTCCAACCATATATTTTCCCAAAGAATTTAGAAGATGTTCGATGAGATTTTTATAACTAATCAGTTATCAATAGATTAGAAAATAATTTACCCTCATAAAAAAATCACTTTTTTGAAATTTATTTTTTTCGCTCCAAAAATCATTCCACACACTATCTAAACCTCATATTATAATAAATATTTTTTCATATGGTTTTAACCAAAATGGGTTAAGAAAAATAATTTCTCTAATCTATTTTTGAATGTACTTGCAAATTTTTATTCGACACCTTGCAAGGTGTAATTAGAAACCTTCCAAGTTTTTTATTCAAAGCTTGCAAAGTGTAACAAAATGACCCCTACTATTAGGAGATAAGATTTAATTTTTTTCACAGCCTCCCAATTTTGAAATTCTCAAAGAGTATTGATTCATTTCTCATTAATTTATTATTGTCTCTCTGTCATTTCACATAAAGATATTTATCTATTATAATTATGATACCTCGTTAAAGTTTCATCATGTGTTTTGATATAATAGGTCTATAAAATCCCGTCATCTATCTATATTTTTTTCTAATTATAACTTGCTCTTATACATTTAGCAAAATTTAATTCACTTAGTTTATGATTGTAAAAGAGTGCAGAAATTATCTGTTTATTATTTTCATTTTATTATCCTGTAGCATATCATACGGTCAAAGTATAAAAAGTTTAAAACTCCCGAGGGATTATAAACATGACAATCTGGATAAAATAATGGCAGATATAGGAAAGGATCTTAAAGTGAGATTTATTTTCGATGAAGAATATTTATCAAGATATTATACCTTTTTTACTCCTTCAAAAGGTTATTTGAGTAAAGAAAAAACTCTTGGAGATGTATTCAAAACATTAAATCAATCGTGGGATATTATCACATACATTTCTGATGATGGGTATGTTTATATAGCTAAGGATGAAAATCAATTATCTGAATTACGAAAAAGTAATGAGAAAGATATAATAGAAAATATTGAAATAGTACAAAAAGAAAGAACCGGGCTTGTTCCAATAAAAAAGAACTTCACTATTTCCGGTATTATAAGTGATAAAAATAGTTGCGAAAGAATACCTTATGCAAACATCTATGTTCATGGTACAAGCAAAGGAACCAGTAGCGACGCAGACGGTAGGTTTACTCTTTCTAATGTACCATCAGATACTTGTATTATTAGAATTCAGTATATAGGATATCTTACTTTGGATATTCCTTTGAGTCCTACAAAATTGAATGATCCTATTAATATTGAGATAGAACCACAGCCACAGCAAATAGCAGATGTTTTTGTTGTAGGACGAAAAAATGATAAAGCACTACAACAATATACAGTCGAACATAAAATGAAGATGGCTCCGGAGGCTTTAAAATTATTGCCAAATGTTGGTGAAAAGGATATTTTGCGCGGTTTCCAACTTATGCCGGGTGTTAGTGCATCGAATGAGAGTAGTTCCGGAATGTATGTAAGGGGTGGAACACCTGATCAGAATTTAATTCTTTATGATGGATTTACAGTATACTATGTTGATCATATGTATGGATTTTATAGCGCTTTTAATTCAAATGCTATCAAAGATGTACAACTATATAAGGGTGGATTTGATTCAAAATATGGAGGTCGTCTTTCAAGTGTAACGGAGATAACAGCAAAAGACGGAAACAAGAATCGTTTCACGATAGGTGGAGAGGTGAGTTTACTGAGTTTTAATGCGTATACCGAAATTCCTATAGGTGAAAAGTTTACTTCATTATTTGCTTTTCGTCGTTCTTATCAAGGTTATATGTGGAATCATATTTCTGGACAAAATAAAGTAGCGGATGGACAAACAGAAGTTCAGAGTGCTTCAAAGGTAAACCCTAATGCATCTTCTCCTTCTGCTTATTTTTATGATTTTAACGGAAAAATGACATTTACTCCAACTATAAATGACAAGATATCATTGAGTATTTTCAATGGGACTGACAATAATGATAATACTCCTAAGTTTAGTTTCGGAGGTGGAATGGGGACACCTCCTGATGGCTATCAGTCTGCAGATTATAAAAGTATACAAATGGATAATTCAGATTTTTCTAAATATGGGAATCTCGGAATTAGTGCAAGGTGGACTAAGAAGATCAATAACAAATTGAGTCAGAGTCTCCTTATGAGTTATTCTAACTTTTATGCAACAAGAGATCAGACTCGTACCGTTACAGTGACTGAGGATGATGAGAAAACAACAACAAATTCAGGAACTTTGGAGGAGAATAATCTATATGATTATAGTGTGAAAAACGATTGGCAATTTCAGTTGAGTCATAAACACACATTAGGTTTCGGTTTATTCGGCACAAAATATGATATAAAATACTCATATATTCAAAATGCAGTTGAGACAATTTTAGATAAACGTAACGATGCGGTATTAGCTGGTATATATTTACAAGATAAGATCAGCTTATTTGATAATAATTTTATTGTTACACCTGGTATCAGAGTAAATTATTTCACTAATACCGATAAATATTATTTCGAGCCAAGATTAAGTAGTAGTTATATATTGACTGAGAATTTGACTATAAACGCAGCAACAGGGAAGTTTTATCAATTTGCCAATCGTATAATCAGAGAAGATATAATGTCTGGAAATACAGATTTTTGGATTTTGTCTGATGGTAATGATATTCCTGTTAGTAGTTCAAGACATATCAATTTAGGACTTAACTATGATATGCCAAATTATATTTTCAGTATCGAAGGATATTATAAACGAAATAAAGGGATCTCGGAGTATACTTTGCGTTACACAAATAACTCAATTTCACATGGCCCGGGAGCAACTGAAAGCGAACTAAAAGTAACTGAAGATTTCTATGTTGGCGAAGGTTATGCAACAGGTATAGAGTTTTTGGCTCAAAAAAAAGCAGGAAAATTGAGCGGATGGATCAGTTATACTTTAGCTCAGGTAAAAAATAAATTTCCCGATCAGTCTGATAAATATTATTTCGCAAGTCAGGATGTAACTAATGAATTGAAAATGGTTGGTATCTATAAATTCGGAAATTTTGATGTTTCAGCTACATGGATTTATTCAACCGGCAAACCTTATACAGCTCCTATGGGTGCATATCAAATAACTTCGGCATCAGGTGTTTCTCAAACATATTATGCGGTAAGTGATAAAAATAATTTCAGACTTCCTGATTACCATCGTCTTGATCTGTCAGGAAGTTATCGCTTTAATATTTTCGGCACTAAGGATAGACCGAATGCTATCAGTATCTCTTTGTTTAATGCTTATAATCGTCATAATGTAAGCGCTAAGCAGTTTCAGGTCGTTAATAATACAATCTTAGAATCAAATATTAATTATTTGTCAATCACTCCTAATGTTTCACTTTCATTCAAATTCTAATGAAAAATAATTTGATTATACTATCTGTAATATTACTTACAAGTTGCGAACCTACGTTACTCGCTGAATTTGAGGATAAACCGGTTGTAACATGTTATCTTGAGAATGAAGTTTCACCCGTTATAACTATCTCTAAAATTATTTCATTCAGAGATGATGTAAATTATAGTAGCGAAGATATAAATGCTTTATCTATAACTATCACAGACGAAACCTCTGATATGAAATATATTATGGAGCCAATTGGGGAGGGACAATATCGTAATCCAATGTTAATTGCAAAAACAGGAAATCAATATTCTCTTCGATTTATCTATAACGGAGATATAATCTCTTCTGAAACAACGATTCCGGTTGATGCAGAAGATGTAGTTTTCTCTGCGACTCAATTAGGAGCAATGATTTCTACAACAAAAATGAAATCTCCCGATATAGAGATTACTTGGAGCAATGAAAATAACGACTATTATATTATAGAAGGAGTAACTGAGAGTTCGCGACAAATTCAAAAATATGAAGAAAATCCGGCAAAAGGATTTCAACTTAATTATACGCAGGGTGATAAGGCTACTCTTTCTTCATCTGATTTTAATTATTTTGGAGATTACGAAATCTCTATTCTTCGTATTCTTCCCGAATATGTTATAATGAGTCAGGGAAGTGGTAATACATCAAGTTCACTTGTGGATATTAAGGGAAATATAGAGGGTGGCTACGGATTATTTACCGGAGTAGGCAGAGTTAAGCAAATCATAAATATTTATGAAGAAACAATGCCTTCAATGCCGTAAACTCCTTTTTATTAATAAATAATTAAACAGAAGGCGGGACATCTCTTCCCTTCACAAAATAATTTATATGAGAAAAATAATTTTATTGATATTGATTTCATTTTTTATACCAAATGTCTTTTGTGCATCGGTTATTAAGAGTAAAGCCAAAAATATCACTGAATTTCCGTCTCTTAATTATATAGAGGATAAATCGGAATATATTGAGACTAAAGATGGTAATTGTTTGTTGAAAATGAATTACAATGAATCGGGAGTTTTTATTCAATTACTTGTAATGGATAAAATGACTCAAATGAGGTTTATCAATGAGGGTATTTCCATTTATTTAGACCTGAACGGAAAGCAAAAAAAGAATCATTATGTCAGTTTTCCTACAGTAAAAAGAGAAAAAAAGAAACAGGATAATAACTATGCGGATAAAGAACTTGAGGGAAATAGACAAATGTCGGGAGAACCTCATTTTGATATCAAATCAGTTTTATTCGGATTATCTCTTGAACCTATTATTCTGAATTCGGATAAAAAAGAGATTGTTATAAATTCAGATCAGGCTAAGATATCTCTGTCTGATGAAGTATTGATTTATTCTTGTATTATCCCATTTAATTTGGTTATTAAAAAAGCAAGTAAGAAGAAGGATATTGCTCTTGGTTTATTTTATGGCTCAGTGAAAAATAGTTCTGATAAAGGACCGGACGGAAAATCAATGTCTGGAAATAGACCCGGCGGAATGAATGGTGGTACACCTCCTCCGGGAGGAATGGGCGGAGGACCTAACATGGGTAGTGGCGGTCCCGGAATGGGAGGTGGTAGACCTTCAGGTGGCGAAAGGCCATCGAATAGTGAACGAATGACAAAAGAGAATCAAGAAAAGAGATCCAATACGGTCGAAGAATGGTTTATTTTTTCAAAAGAATAGTTTTTATAAAAACTTTAGATAGTATCGTAAACATCCATACTACTAATCATTAACAAAGAGATCTTAGTTGATATCCATATTTTTAACTAAGATCTTTTTTTTATTATCTCAATGATTCTATTATATCTAATATAAGAGGGTAGCATTAGACAAAAAATTATTTTACATTAAATCCAACTAATCTATTTAATTTTGAACGCGGTTTAGAGGTGTCGGTGATATTAAATTTTCATGTATAGACTTACTGTGTTATATGCATAATTTGGATTTCCAACAAGCGTGTTTATATGTTGATCCGGTTTTTTTACAAAAAAATATTTCTACACAGAACAAAACAATCATTCAGCTAAAGGGAAGAAACATACATAAACAAAAAAAGCCCGTTGATTTCTCAACGAGCTTTCTCTTTTTAAAACGGCGGCTACCTACTCTCCCACTTGCGCAGTACCATCGGCGTAATC
>CAMTOJ010000097.1 GCA_947074145.1 uncultured Bacteroidales bacterium | reverse complement strand
ACTAAATTATATGCTTAATGAAAAACATCAACAACCGGATTTATCCGCAGATCCCGAAATTCCGGTTGTTTTGTGTTTTTTTGAAAAAAAATGACATCACATAAACCAGTCTCTCCGCTCGTGGATCGTCTTGCGGCAAGGGGCGTGAATTGCATAAAAAATTCATCATCCAAGATCTTGAAATGATACATTTTAAGTCTAATAATAAAAAAATCGAAGCTGAATTAATAATTTTAATTCAGCTTCGATTTATATATTATACAATAGAATAACTAAAATAATCTACTATACATCTTCAACAGAAAGAAACTCGTCCGACATATCTGCCGGCTGTTTTGCTACTTTAGGTAAGAATTTATCTAATAATAAATAACCTATTGCTCCAGCGAAAACAGAACCTGCCAAGATACCAAGTTTTGCTTCGTTAAGAAGAGTGACACCCTCCTGCCCGTGACCTGCGAAAGATAGATTTGCGATAAACATGGAAACAGTAAAACCGATTCCACCTAACACAGAAACTCCGAATAACATTTTCCAATTAACTCCAATTGGCATATTTACAATTCCAAGTTTAATAGCAGCCCAAGAGAATGAGTAAATACCAATAACCTTACCTAATAATAGTCCTAAAAATACAGATAAGGCAACACCTTCAAATAAAGAACCAATACTAAAGCCGCTAACATTAACGCCGGCATTTGCAAAGGCAAAAAGAGGAATAATAATGAAGTTTACAACAGAAGCCAATGAGTCTTCCAAATCCTGAAGAGGACTGATAACTTTATCTGACGAAGATTCTACACTTTTCAATAAAGAGATTTGTTGATTTGTTAGAATATGTATCTCGCCGGTATTTTCAGATGTTATAGGGAATTGTTTTATTGCCTCTCGAATTTTTTCGATATACTTAGAAGATGTGGTAGCAGGCCTTGCTGGAACACAAAATGCTGTTATAACTCCTGCAACAGTAGCATGTATTCCCGAATTAAGGAATAAATACCATACTACCATTCCCAAACCACAATAGAATAATTTACTTCGTATATTAACATATGCTCCGAAAATCAATAATATTATTACAATTGCAGCGTATATAAGATAATTAACATATATGGTAGAGCTATAAAATAGAGCAATTACAAGAATACCTCCAAGGTCATCGGCAACGGCCAAAGCGGCAAGAAATATCTTAAGACCAGCTGGTACCCTTTTGCCTAACATAGACAAAATACCTAATGAAAATGCAATATCTGTCGCCATCGGGATAGCTGTACCTTTAGATGCTAATCCGTCCGGAGAGAGAAAGAAGTAAAATAAAACAGGAATCAACATTCCTCCACATGCACCAATAACAGGAAGTAATGATTTTTTTAAAGATGAGAGTTCACCTACTAAAATTTCTCTTTTAATTTCAAGACCAACCGAGAAAAAGAAAATAGCCATCAAAAAATCATTTATCACATCCATCAAAGACATAGGTTCGTGATGATGACTAAAAAATTGAAAATCTCCAAGTTGAAGAATCACAGGCTTATGCCAAAAATCGTAATACGCTTCACTGAAATTGGAATTTGCCATAATCATGGCAACAAGGGTCACGAAAACTAGTATAAAACTGGAATTCACATACTTCCGTATCATCCTACGGAAGCTAAACTGCATTTCGCTCATAATAAAATTTCTTAAATAATTTAAGTTTGTTAAAAGCGACTTAAGTGGCATTCTTGCAATGTCGCGCAAGTCGTTGGAATCTATATACCTCAATATTTGGATCAACCAAATAACATAATTCTGATAATTATTGTTTATCTTTTGTTAAGTGTGCGCAAATATACTCAATTCGATAAACCGTTGTTCAGAAAATTAAAAAATAAGAAATAAAGAACAATGGTAAGTAAAAAAACACCAAAGTCAGAAAGATTTAAAACCTTCTGTCTCTGATGTTTTTGCTATTATATAATTTTTCTTTATGACTTATAATAAAAAGGAATACTTAAACAATATTCATCTTTATAAATCTACTTCTGCCACATAAATCATTTGCGACTCCAGATCTGTTGTCCTTTCTCCGTCTCCCTGATTTGTTTTCTGTACAAAGATATTTAATTTTAATTTATTATTCCATAAATCAGAGTCCAAACTTGGTTCCCAGGCATCTACGGAGAAATTTGTAATATCTTTTACATTCCATTTTCCTGTTTTGATATCTTTAGTATAATACATTGATACTTTGCTTTCTCTCTCTTGATCTCTAAAAATATAATATGCCTGAACCTTTTTTCCTTTTGGTTTAACAACTAATCTTGGTCTTGCAATAGGAATCATTTTTGTCCCCCCTCCACTTAGTGAAAAGGGCATTGTCCTTTGAGATACCTGATCTTGATTCCATTTATTTCCATCAAACCAGACTAAACGATATTGAGGAATTTTAGAATTTTGATCTCTCCAATATGTTGCAATATAGGGATTACCATTCTTATCGGCCGTCATGCTTGTTTGATTAATCAGTTCACTATTTTGTGGAATCTGCCAAACATATTCCGCATTAGAAGCGGTAATTGGTAGATCATATTGAGTATTATCTGATTTTTTCCAGGTTTTCCCACCATCAGTTGATTTTGCATAGCATAAATCATGATTAGTTGCTACATCTGGTGTTTCTCTCCAAACCCATGATATATGGATTGTGCCTTTTGGATCAACATAAAGTTGCCAATATGCATTTCTTTGTCCCTCTCCATCAACAAGTTTATCTTGAACTCTTTCCCACTTAGCGGTAGATATATCATATTTATTCATAACAAGATTTCCTCGGCCAGAACCTCCAGATCTGTATGCAAATAGCAAAGAGCCATCTGATAGACGATAAAATTCAGGATATGTTACATGTTGTTCATCGATACCGGTCATTGAGATTAATTCTCCTAATTCAAGAGATCCGGGAGCTATCGTCTTACAATACCTAAGAGGATGTCCGTGATGGTCAAAAGATAGATGAAGATAACCGTGGCCATCAGCCATAATACTTATTACATTATGTGCATCTTTACAATTACCTTTATACTTAGAGCGTTTAATTTCCCAATTTTCGCTACCTGATTTTCGTTTTCCTATTACAAGAAAACTATCTTCATCATAATATGCTATATACTGATTCCCGTCAAATGTAGTTAGTGAACTATTTCTGAATATTGCTGTATTTACAGATGTTTTACTATATCCTTTTCCGACCTCTACAAGTTTGATTTTTTCTGACGAAGAGTATCCGGAAAAGCTTATTGAAAGGAATATTAGACTTCCTAAAAACAATTTTTTCATTATAAGATTAATTAATTATGTTAACAAAAGAGTATATTTTACAGCAAATGTATAAATAAAATTAGCGAGGATAGTTTCATTTTAATAAGAGTTGTATATTTTTGCTTTGTATTATAAAATAAAACAGGCATTTGATTAATAAAACACTATTTTAAAGCTTATATGATTACAATTCATCACTATTTTATTTAGTTATATCATTCTGCATCACTGTTTTTATAATTTTTAATACTTTATATAATTCTAAACTTATTAATCTTTAGACAACATAATAATGGAAAAACAGCTTCTTTTAGGAGATGAAGCAATAGCCCGTGCTGCAATTGATGCAGGTATTTCGGGTGTCTATGCTTATCCGGGAACTCCTTCTACCGAAATTACTGAGTATATTCAACATTACTCTAAAGCGGAAAATAAAAACATAGCCAGCAAATGGGCTACTAACGAGAAAACGGCTATGGAAGAAGCTCTTGGTATGTCATATGTCGGAAAAAGAGCATTATGCTGTATGAAACATGTAGGGATGAATGTTGCTGCTGATGCATTTGTAAATTCCGCTATGACAGGTGTTCGCGGAGGCCTTGTTGTTTTGGCTGCTGATGATCCCTCGATGCATTCTTCTCAGAATGAACAAGATTCAAGATTTTATGGTGAATTTGCTATGATTCCGATGTGCGAACCAAGCAATCAGCAGGAAGCTTATGACATGACAAGATATGCTTTCGATTTATCTGAAAAATTCAGTATTCCAGTATTACTTCGAATAACTACTCGTCTGGCTCATTCAAGAGCCGGTGTTGAAAGAAAAGAAGAAAGAGAGCAGAATTCTCTCTCTTTGCCGGAAAATTCATCAAATTTCATTCTTCTTCCCGCTCTTGCAAGAAAGCGTTATAAAGATCTTTTGAATGCTCAAAAAGATTATGAAAAATCTTCATTAGATTCAATATATAATATTTACCTAGAGGGATCTGATAAAAGCAAAGGGATAATTGCATCAGGTATTGCATTTAATTATCTTATGGAAAATTTCCCGAATGGCATAAATTATCCGATTCTTAAAATTTCTCAATATCCTTTACCGACTGAATTATTTAAAAAGATTACTGAAGAATGTGATGAAGTGATAGTAATGGAAGAAGGAGCCCCTTTTATAGAACAACAATTAAGAGGTCTACTTGACAATTGTTTGAATATTAAAGGCCGAATTGATGGTACTCTTCCTCGTGATGGAGAATTGAATCCTGATATTGTAGCAAAGGCTCTTGGATTCTCGAATCAAGAAGGTTCTCAGATTCCAGAACTTGTAACCCCTCGCCCACCTGCTATGTGTCAGGGATGCGGACATATCGATATGTATAATGCCTTAACCGAAGTTGCTCGTAAATATGCAAACCACCGAGTTTTTGGAGATATTGGTTGTTATACTTTGGGAGCACTTCCTCCATATAGAGCTATTCATTCATGCGTAGATATGGGAGCATCAATCACTATGGCAAAAGGAGCATCTGATGGCGGTTTGTGGCCTGCTATTGCTGTAATTGGAGATTCAACATTTACTCATAGCGGAATGACCGGTTTACTTGATTGCGTTAATTCTAAATCAAATGTAACAATTGTTATTTCAGATAATGAAACAACAGGTATGACAGGAGGTCAAGATTCAGCGGGAACAGGAAAGATTGAAGAAATTGTAAAAGGACTTGGTGTTGAACCGGATCATATAAGAGTATTCGAACCGTTAAAGAAAAATATGGAATTAATGAAACAAATCATTGATGAGGAGATTAATTATAACGGAGTTTCTGTGATAATCCCTCGAAGAGAATGCATACAAACCCTTAAACGCAAAAAGAAATGAAAGCAGATATAATATTAGCAGGTGTAGGTGGTCAGGGAATCCTTTCAATTGCTGCTGTACTGGGCCAAGCAGCTTTGGCCGATTCTTTATATTTAAAACAAGCCGAAGTTCATGGTATGAGTCAGCGCGGAGGTGATGTTCAATCGAATCTTAGATTATCCTCATCCCCTATTTTCTCTGATTTAATTCCAAAAGGTAAAGCTGATTTGATTATCTCACTTGAACCAATGGAGGCTCTTAGATATTTGCCGTGGCTGTCTGAAACAGGTGCCATAGTAACGAATTCCCAACCTTTTATCAACATTGCTTCATATCCTGAAATGTCTGAAATAGAGAAGGAATATAGTAAAATCCCCAATAAGGTGGTTATTGATGCCGAAGCAATTGCTAAAGAGGAAACAGGTACTATAAGAACAGCTAATATGGTTATTCTTGGTGCAGCAGCACCTTTTATTGATATCGAATTTTCAAAGATTGAATCAGCTGTAAGATCTATATTTGAGCGTAAAGGCGAGGAAATAGTTGAAATGAACATCAAGGCTTTACATGCCGGATATAATAAAGCAAGAAAATAATGTTGCTATTTTGATGATATATATAATTTTTCCCTTTTGTAGTTTTATCAAATAGAAGATAATCTATATATCATTAATGAGTCATTTAATATATAGAAATTGAAAAAAAAATTAATGTAGTATGCAAATTATAAATTTTGTCTTTTGAATATCTTACAAATAAGTAGTTTGCTGCAACATAAAAAACTAATAAGATATATTATAAGATACAGATCGGAAGAGCGTCGTGTAGGGAAAGAGTGTTAAGATTAGTGTA
>CAMTOJ010000096.1 GCA_947074145.1 uncultured Bacteroidales bacterium | reverse complement strand
CTAAGTTCTTTGCTAAAATAAAAAAAGCACCAATTTTGATTAATAGAATCAAGATTGGTGCTTTTTTGTGATATGAAATATATAACGTAATTATTAGATAATGATATAAACCTATTGTTTTAAGAAAAGAGAATTTACAAATGTAAATTATTTAGAATAGCATTATGTTTATATCCAAATTTTATATTTATATATATACAAATGTAAACTATTAATTATTTCCGGTATTCAGAGAGTTTTATATATTTACACATTATGCCGTTTTTACTTTTTATCTTAATACATACATAAAATTAATTTTCATTATGCTAAAGAAAATTTCACTTCTATTTTGCATGTTCTTCATGTTCTCTAATCTCTTATATTCACAAGAATATACCACAATAAAAGATATACCTTACCGTAATCAATCAGATCCTTTATTTAATGATACCCTTTGTAGACTAGATCTTTATTATCCTAAAGATAAAAAGGATTTCGCTACCGTTATTTGGTATCATGGAGGAGGACTTGGAGGAGGCTCCAAAGAGATACCAATTGAACTCTGCGAAAAAGGATATGCAATTGCAGCCATAGGTTACCGTTTGGTGCCAAATGTTAAGGTGATTGATTGTATTGATGATGCAGCCGCTGCTGCAGCATGGGTGAAAAATCATATAAAAGAGTATCGCGGTAATGATAAACTTATATTTGTAAGTGGCTTTTCTGCCGGAGGTTATTTGAGTTATATGATTACAATGGATAAAAGCCATTTAGCAAAATACTCTATTGATCCTGACACATCTTTTGTTGCCACATTAGCTTACAGCGGTCAGGCAATAACTCATTTTGCTCGTCGTCGTGAGTTGGAAATGAAAGATACTCAACCATTGATTGATGAACTTTCGCCTCTTTATCATGTAAGACCTGATTGTATTCCTATGCTTATTATGACAGGCGACAGAGAAATTGAATTATTGGGTCGCTATGAAGAAAATGCATATCTATATAGAATGTTTAAATTGACAGGACATAAGGATGTAAATATAAAAGAGTTTGATGGTTTCGATCATGGTGAAATGCAAAAGCCCGGTCATTATATCTCTTTAAAATATATGAATGAAAGAGTAAAAAATTTTACTCAGATCGCAGATAAATAATAAACAAAACTATATTGAAAGAGAAAAAATCTCTCTTAAATCGTTCATAAAATAATTTCTCGTCAATACGAGAAATTATTTTATATAGAAAATTCTCAATCAACCGGGATATAAATCTCTGTTTTCAGTTTATCGGGGTCTACTCTTGTCGGATTACTGATATATTTTTCGAAACAGAAATTTTCACGTGCTACCCATCCGTTTTTAGCCAGCAGCTCTCCATAGATTTTATCATAAGCATGTCCCACTTTATCGTATCGTCCGATATATGTAAATACTGCAAATTTACCACCCGCTATAGATTTTACACCTATCTCTCCATTTGGCTCAACAGGTTTATGAACGCTCAAGCAAACGTCACATCTGAGATTTTCATCCCCTGTACTAACTTCTGGGGAATTATAGTAAAATGCAAGATGTTCTATCCCTTTTGAAAATAACCCTTGTCTTTTAACCTCTTCCCAGAACATTTTGAAAATATCTCCATATTCGATATTACTATAGTTTCCGGTTTTGCTTATATACATCACCGTTTTACTATCCAGTTCTACTACTTTACCCTTTGATAATTTTACATCCGAAGCAATTGTTTGATTTGTCATAATCTGATAATTTTTTGTTTGACGAAATTTAGTTGGTGAGATTCCGTAAAGTTTTACAAATGCTTTGGTAAGCGAGGAAGGCACATCATATCCAACACGATAAGCAATTTCGGAGATATTAATATCAGAATATCTGAGTAATTTGGCAGCAGACTCCAAACGCTGACGCACAATAAAAACACCTATTGGTTCACCCAGATAAGCTTTAATAATACGATGAAAATGAAATGCAGAGAATGCCGACATATCGGCAAGAGTCTGAACATCTATCTCTGTATCTATATTCATCCTTATAAATTCGACAATCTTATCAATACGTCGTTTATAATCTTCCTGTGTTGTTAATCTTTTCTTCATCTCTTCGACAAAACTATCATATAGAGTATTATCCGACTTTTCCTGTTTTGCTAATTTGTCTTGAAAGGTATAATTTTTTATAATTTATTTTTACTTAATTCGATTTGAATAAAACTCAAGACTCAACGGTTTTTATTTCCTTTGTATTTATATTATTAAAAAATTAAACTTTAATGAACGCTATATCTTCTCAATCTGCCACTATTAAAATGACTTATAAACCTTATACGTTGAATTTTATTGAACCCGGAGGTACCTCTCGGGGAGTTATGGTTACAAGAAAAATATGGATTGTTTTCCTTGAAAATGAGAAAGGCGATATCGGGATAGGAGAGTGTGCTCCGTTAGCCGGATTAAGTTATGAGAATATTAATGATATAGAATCGGTTCTTGATACCATTTCACGTAATCCTGAAAAGTATATTTCCAATCTATCTTCGCTTGTCGATTTTCCCTCAATAAGATTTGCGCTTGAAATGGCAAATCTTGATTTGCAAAACAGATCAGATTTCACTTGGTACCCGTCTGAGTTTCGTTCAGGAAATGACCATATAAAAATTAATGGTCTTATATGGATGGGAACTAAAGATAAAATGGTTGCACGCGTTAAAGAGAAGTTAGAACAGGGTTTTACTTGCCTTAAATTCAAAATCGGAGCTTTAAATTTTGAAGAGGAATATGATTTGATAAAATCGGTGAGGAAAGAGTTCGACCCCTCTGTTTTGGAGATAAGAGTTGATGCTAACGGAGCATACTCTTTCGATAAAGCTAAAAATGTGATTTCAAGTCTGTATAAACTTGGGATTCATTCAATCGAGCAACCACTTAAAGCCGGTAATATTGAAGATATGTCACGTCTTTGCAATATCACAGATATACCTATTGCTCTTGATGAGGAGTTGATAGGGGTTCATAAATATGAAGAGAGAAATTTACTGATTCAGACAATAAAACCTCAATATATAATTCTAAAGCCATCTTTAACAGGTGGATTTGCATCTTCTGAAGAATGGATCTCTATTGCTGAGAGAAATGGCGCACAATGGTGGATCACTTCTGCGCTGGAATCCAACGTTGGACTTAATGCAATTGCGCAGTGGACTTATTCCAAAAACAATAAACTCCCACAAGGATTAGGTACGGGAAAACTTTTTTCAAATAATCTTCCGGGAGCTATTTATACAAAGGGTGAAAAGATATTTATAGATAAAACCTTTGATAAAAGCTATTTAGGGATAAAGTTATTGTTAGAATAGTTTATTTGATTATGTTTTGGATACAAAAAGATTAATAAATTAACATAGTGTCAATTTTATAAACAGTTATGCCAATAAATATAATTTGAGAAGAAAAATAAGTTATATTTTGCAGCACTTTAAATTAGTACAGAAAAACATAACCATGAAACGAATAATATTAAACGAGACTTCATACTTTGGAGCGGGCTCTCGTTCCGTAATTTCGGAAGAAGTCGCACGTAGAGGTTTTAAAAAGGCATTCTTTGTTACAGATAAGGATCTCATTAAGTTCGGCATTGCCGCTAAAGTAATTGAGATACTAGATAAATCTTCAATCCCATATACTCTTTTTAGTGATTTTAAAGCGAATCCTACAATTATAAATGTTCAAAACGGAGTAGAAGCATATAAAAACTCAGGTGCTGATTTTATTATCGCTCTTGGGGGCGGATCTTCGATTGATACAGCTAAAGGTATCGGTATTGTGGTAAATAATCCTGAGTTTAGTGATGTGAAATCTCTTGAAGGAGTTGCTCCGACAAAACAGAAGGCTGTTCCCACTTTCGCTCTACCAACAACAGCAGGTACTGCAGCTGAAGTCACTATCAATTATGTCATAATAGATGAAGATGCAAAAAAGAAGATGGTTTGTGTAGATCCTAACGACATTCCGGCTGTTGCTATTGTAGATCCTGAATTGATGTACTCTATGCCAAAAGGTTTAACAGCTGCAACGGGAATGGATGCACTAACACATGCTATAGAAAGTTACATCACACCCGGAGCATGGGCAATGAGTGATATGTTTGAACTTAAGGCAATAGAGATGATTGCTCTTAATCTAAAGAAAGCTGTAGATAATGGTAATGATACTGAAGCTCGCGACAATATGGCTCAAGCTCAATATATAGCAGGTATGGGATTCTCAAACGTAGGTTTGGGCATTGTACACAGCATGGCACATCCTCTTGGTGCATTTTACGATACTCCGCATGGTGTTGCTAATGCTCTTCTTCTTCCTTATGTTATGGAATATAATTCAGATTCGCCTGCAGCACCCAAATATAAGGATATTGCAAAGGCGATGGGTATAGATACAGAAGGAATGGATCTTGACCAAGCTGTAAAAGCTGCAATAGATGCAGTAAAGCAATTATCGATAAGCATAAATATTCCACAAAAACTTATAGAGATAGGAGTGAAGGAGGAAGATATTCCTGCTTTGGCCAATGCGGCTTTCAACGATGTATGTACCGGAGGTAACCCACGTCCTACATCTGTTGAAGATATAGAAGCTCTTTATCGCAAAGCTTACAAATAAAAAATTATTGGTTGTTAATATGTAATGATGGTTCTTTCTATGTGAAAGAATCAAAAAAGGATATGCTAAGTGGTGTTTGCATATCCTTTTATTTTTTTATCCTTTAATCAAATAAACGATTCTATTTAAGTTCTAAAAGCACAACGTTTTCCACATGATGAGTATGAGGAAACATATCAACAGGCTGAACTCTTGTCACCTTATATTTTACATCCAAAAGTTGAAGATCTCTTGCTTGAGTAGCTGGATTACAACTTACATAAACAATACGCTTAGGTGCGGCAAAAAGTATAGCGTTTACCACATCTTCATGCATACCCGCACGTGGAGGATCGGTAATGATTACATCCGGACGTCCATGCTCCTGAATAAAATCAAGAGTAAGAATATCTTTCATATCACCTGCATAGAAAAGTGTATTCTCAAGTTTATTGATATTTGAATTTACTTTTGCATCCTCAATAGCTTCAGGAACATACTCTATACCTACAACTTTAGAAGCTTGTTTTGCAACGAAGTTCGCAATTGTTCCCGTTCCCGTATATAAGTCATAAACAAGTTCGCTACCCGACAGTCCTGCAAATTCACGAGTTATGCTGTAAAGTTCATAAGCCTGTTCGGAATTTGTCTGATAGAATGATTTTGGTCCTATTTTGAACTTCAAGTCTTCCATCTGTTCAAATATATGATCGTTTCCTTTGAAAGCGATAATATCCTGATCTGTTATTGTATCATTGCATTTACCATTTATAACATACATCAAAGATGTTATTTGAGGGAATTTCTCTGCAACGAAATTCAATAATCCTTCTCTTGCCTCCTTATCCTCTTTGTAGAAAGAGATAATAAGCATTATTTCCCCCGTTGAAGATGTTCTGACAATCATGGTTCTAAGGAATCCGGCCTGGTTTCTCAGATCGAAAAATTCCAAATCATGTTTAAGTGCATATTCTCTTATGGCAAGACGAATCTCATTTGATATATTATCTTGCAACCAACACTTTTTGATATCAAGAACTTTATCGAAACATCCCGGGATATGAAACCCAAGGGCATTCATATCTTTATGTTCAAAATCAGAGTTTATCTCCTCAAATGTAAGCCATCTCTTGTTTGAGAAAGTGAACTCAAGTTTATTACGATAGAATTCAGTCTTTTCAGAACCTTTGATAGGGTCAAACTCAGGAAGATCAATTTTGCCGATACGGCTCAGATTGTCAAACACCTGTTTTTGTTTGAATTTCAACTGTTCGCTATAAGGAAGATGTTGCCATTTGCAACCACCACATATAGAGAAATGTTCACAAAAGGGCTCTGTTCTTAGATCTGAATATTTGTGATATTTCATCACACGTCCCTCTGCAAATGATTTCTTCTGTCTGAAAATCTGAAGATCAACTATGTCACCGGGAGCAGTGAAAGGAACAAAGATCACTTTATCTTTCCAACGTGTAATTGCTTTACCTTCTGCTGCTACATCAAGTATTTCTATTTGCTCCACTAATGGAAGCTCTTTCTTTTTACGTGCCAATTTTTTCTAATTTTGAAAAAGTACAAATTCGGCC
>CAMTOJ010000095.1 GCA_947074145.1 uncultured Bacteroidales bacterium | reverse complement strand
ATAACTCATAAGCCTCAAAACTTATTGGGAGTGTCGTTTCGGTTTCCGTCTTTTCTGTACGAATCCTCATGCAATAACCATTATCGGAGCCAATAACGATATCACTCCATTTAAGATTGAGAATATCACTAATCCTTAATCCTGTCAGACAAGAGAATAATGACGCTGATTTCAATACCGGGATATTACATGGGGTGTTAGATAACTGTTTAAGTTCCTCCATGTTCAAAAACTCTTTACGAACATCCTCTGATTCAATTTTTTCAAGAAAATCATTTACATTTTCACGAATATATTTATCTCTATATGCGATAGCTAATATTGCTCTGAATGTAGAGAAATATCCGGCAGCTGAATTCTTAGCCAGTTTTAAATGTGGGTGTTTTAATTGACCGGTAGTAAGAAGATAATGTCTGAATCTTCGGCATAGATCAACATTGGCTTCACCAAATGTACATTTGCCGGCAACAAAATTGCTGAAGTGATCATAAACCCGCAGCCATTTCTGATTTTGAGTTTTGGCCTTATGTTTATAATAAGCAAGAAAATCACCTTTCATTTTGTTTTTATCAAGAAATCCGAATTCTTCATTAATGAGAGCCTGAACACGGATTGAACGAATTGTTTCCGCTTTCAAAAGCATTTCGTTATTATATTCCCTTTGAACCTGATTCCTGGGTTTCTGATATATATAGATACCAAGATATTCACGACGAGTCATCTGCATTGTTTCAGGATTGCGCACAGGTGGATAGAAGTCTAAATATAAACTTTCCTTTTCATTCCTGATCGCTCTCCTTCTGAGTGTTACATTTGAAGCCATATCTTTAAATTTTATCTAACTCTTTTTTCGAGATCTTTATGTATTGTTAGGCTTAACCCTAAAAATCAAGAAATAATTATTAAATATACAAAAAGAAAGTCGCTCAAAATGAGCGACTTATTAATCGTTTTCAGCTATTTTCTAATCGTTGAAAATCATAAATTATTTGCCGATGCAAAACCTCCCAAATATAGAACCCAAGATATCGTCAGCCGAGATTTGACCTGTTATTTCACCCAAATAAAATATACATTCCCGGATATCCTGAGAGATAAAGTCACCCGAAAGATTTTGGTTCAATCCATCTGAAACACGTCTGATGGCATTCAATGTATTTTTAAGAGCTTCATAATGGCGTACATTTGTTACAATGACATCATTCGAGCCAATTTCAGGGATAGCGGCGGCTTTCAATATTATTTTTTGAAGAGATGAGACGCCTGTTCCTGTTTTAGCTGAAATTGCGATTGCATCGATTTTTCCTTTTTCATTTACATTTTCGAAAGATGCACTTATATCAGTATTTGAAATATTAGGATTTACTTTAGATAAATTTACATTTGTGTAAGATTCGTTTACATTTATAAACTCTTTAACATGAGATCCATTTAATTCATAACCCAAAGAGGAAGCAATTTCATCTAATTGTAATAAAACATCTTCTATAATATTCTTATCGACCTTGTCCGATTTATTTATAACCGCAATTACTTTCTGTTCGCTGATATTATCAAAAATTTTAGCAGCACTTTTTCTTAGAGAATCCACCGATTCCAGCGGATCAATCATCCAAAGCACAATTGAAGCCTGTTTCAACTTTCTAAAAGCAAGTTCAATACCAAGACTCTCGATTTTGTCTATTGTATCGCGAATTCCGGCAGTATCGATAAATCTGAAAGTAAGTCCGGAAATTACAATTGTGTCCTCAATAATATCACGAGTAGTACCTCTTATATCTGAAACTATAGCCCTCTCCTCTCCCAACAAAGCATTAAGAAGAGTAGATTTTCCGGCATTAGTCTCGCCAATTATTGCAACCGGTATACCGTTTTTTATGGCATTACCAACGCTGAAAGAGTCTGCAAGTTTAGAAATTGTCGTTTCAATTCTTTGAGAAATATCTCTCAGATGAGCGCGATCTGCAAACTCTACCTCTTCCTCACTAAAATCAAGCTCAAGTTCCATCAACGCAGTCAAATCGAGAAGTTCAGCTCTTAACATCATTAACTCATTGCTGAATGTACCCTTCATCTGATTCATTGCCAACCGATGAGTAGCAGCAGAATCTGAAGCAATAAGATCAGCCACAGCCTCAGCCTGTGAGAGATCCATCTTTCCGTTAAGAAAAGCACGTTGAGTAAATTCACCGGCAGTTGCCAATCGACATCCTGCCTCGATAAGAGCAAATATGATCTGTTGCTGAATAAATATCGATCCGTGACAACTTATCTCAGTTGTATCTTCACCTGTAAAAGAGTTAGGATTCCTAAAAAGTGAGATTACTACATCATCAATTATAGTTCCTTTCTTATCGGAAAATTGTCCATAAGCCAAAGTATATGATTTTCTATCCTTTAAATTCTTTCCCGAATTAGAAGGTAAGAAAAGCGAATCGGTAATCTCAATCGACTTGTCTCCGCTCACTCTAATCACGGCAATCCCACCAACTCCGGGAGCCGTAGATATTGCACATATAGTATCTTTATTTATCATTATTGATCAATAGTTTTTTAAGTTCTTTACATATCGGAAATCTTATCTATCCGATAAATTTACAGAAGTATGCAAAGATAGTCTTTTTTAATATCTAAACAGTAAAACTGCTGTTTTGCAACTTGTATGACTATAAATCGTATTATAAAAAACAATAGAAGGAGTTAACAAGATCTATAGTTTGAATCAATTTAATATATGTCAATAGATAAGCCGTCTATACTAATTGAACTACTTTTTAAGACTGTTATTATTATTCTTTTCCCGCTCCTTACCCACAGCCCTTGAGCTTATAAATACACCCAAAAATATAATTGCAACAGCAACAGGTTGATCCCAGTATAATTTGCTTATTTTCAAAGCTATTGCTGTTGCAGTAGCAATTACCGGAATTAGATATTGATACATTGATACAAGTTCATGTCCTATTAGTTTGATTGCAGGAGGAATCAACAGATAAGAGATAAAAGTTGGAAAAATAATTATAAAAGCAATCATCAACCAAGGAAGCGGTTCAGGATTTAATATTATAGGAGCTTTAAAAATATGAACAAGACCAAAAGGTATTGCACCAACACAAGCTGAAAGAAACACCCATTTAAGCAACGTAACAGGATGATATTTTTCTGAGCAATTTTTCATTGATAATATATAAAAGGAGTAACATACCGCACTAAGGGCAGCTAACAAATTTCCGGTCATGCTTCTGTCTTTTCCCCCTTGTGTTCCACCAATAAGAATCAACATTACAGCACCGGATATCGAAATTATTAATCCGAACAGTTTCCAAAACGAAAGTTTTGTTTTATAAAACAGAGCAGAAAGTAACACTACCATAACAGGAGGTGTTGTCATAATTATTGAAATATCAACCGGTGATCCATATTGAAGAGATAGATTAAACAAGAATATAAAAAGAAATAATCCCACCATTCCGCTAAGAAAAATGGTAAGTCTATCCGACTTATCGATAGGTTTGCTTTTTATAAAAATAGAAGTAATCCAAAATAAAACCGTGGCCCCTCCAATCCTGAAAAGTGTTGCATCATAGCCATCTATCCACTTAGGCATTAACTCTTTTAAAACAGGAATATTCAATCCGAAAAATATTACGGAAATAAACATTGCCAAATGACCTCTGGCTACTCCTCTTTTTATCATATTGATTAGTTTAAATTATATCTATATAACAGATTAACTTTCATAAGGTTGATAATTGTTATTAATTAAAAATAAAATAGCGACACTTTCATTTCGAATAATATTTATAATAATAGTATGATTTTCCATTCACTTTCGACTCTCTACAACAGCAATGTTAATAATCGGTTTACGGTTAAAAATATTCTGAATAAAAAGTAAAAATATTTGTTAGTTAGATAAAACTAATTATTTTTGAAGCATGAAAAAAATAATAGATCTTGTCTCCGCACTATCACATAGTCTTGGGGAAATGGAAGAATTATCGAAAGAAAAATTCGGATTCTCCGAACTTACAATAACGCAGATGCACTATATTGAGGTAATTAGTAGACTCCAAAACCCCAATGTCACCGAGCTGGCCGTTGAACTCAAATTAAGCAAACCCACCGTAACTGTAGGTGTTGACAGGTTAATAGAGAAAGGCTATATTGAAAAGGTACAATCTGACGGAGACAGGCGCAACTCCCATCTACATCTAACAGAGAAAGGTGAAAAAATAAATGAGATGCATGATTATGCACACAATAAATTTGTCGAACTCATCAGTGAATCAATTGACAAAGAAGAATTGATAAAACTTGAAGAATTATTAGAAAAGCTCACATCTAAGTTATAGCCACAGCCATTTATGAAGGAGAATATAAACAGAATAAAAGAAGCTCAGAAAGTCACGATTGTCGGATTCATCGTCAATTTGATTTTATGTATCGGAAAGATTACAGCCGGAATAGTGGGCAGAAGTGCCGCCATGTTAGCCGACGGTATTCATTCCCTATCCGATTTTGTAACCGATGTAATCGTAATAGTATTTATCCGCTTATCGGGTAAAGCAAGCGATGATCGTCACGCATACGGACATGGTAAATATGAAACTTTTGCCACACTTCTTATATCTGTTGCACTATTTATTGTTGGTGCGGGCATTGTCTACGATTCACTTTCTAAAATAATAAAAGGATTGAAAGGCGAGATCCTTCCCGAGCCCGGCATTATTGCTCTTTGGGCTGCAATAATATCTATTATAGCTAAAGAGATACTTTTCAGATATACAAAACGAGTAGGCGAAAAAATAGAGAGTCAGGCAGTGATTGCCAACGGCTGGCACCATCGTTCCGATGCTTTTTCTTCGATAGGCACTGCATTAGGTATCTCGGGTGCAATATTTCTTGGAGAAAAATGGAGAATACTTGATCCTATAGCGGGATTCGTCGTTTCAATATTTATATTAAAAGTGGCTTACGACCTTGCAAAACCAAGTTATGATGAACTTCTAGAAAGCGCACTACCTGAGAAGACATGTAATGTGATAAAAGAGATTATAGAGTCGGATCCCAAAGTAAGAGATTTCCACAAATTAAGAACGCGTAAAATCGGAACATATATTGCGGTCGATGTTCATGTTATGCTCGACAATGATCTCTCTTTCGAATCGGCACATGAAATTACGCGCATACTTGAGAAACGTTTGAAAAACAGATTCGGAGCAAATATGCATATCAATATCCATGCCGAACCGTTTTATGACAGAAGAAATATGCCTTGCAATAAAGACCTCTTCAAAAAAAATTAATCTATAATATTATTTTGCCCGAAGAGATCTTTTCCAAATTCAAAAGCTTCTCTTTAATGGATAGTCCCGACTTATATCCCGTCAGTTTTCCTGATACACCCACTATCCTATGGCAAGGAACCACAATATGGAAGGGGTTTTTATTTAAAGCCCCACCAACGGCGCGCGACGACTTTGCATCACCCGTAATCATAATAGACAAATCTTTATAAGAGATAACCTCGCCATATCCTACTCTCTCTAAAGCACTCCATACTTTGTGCTGAAACAAAGTACCGTCAACATGCAAAGGGAGATCAAAACTGTATCTTTCACCATTTAAGTACTCCTTAATCTGAGAAACAACCAAAGATGTAGCACTTCCCGAAATATTTTCCAAAAATCTATCCTCCTTTTCATCCCTCACTCCTTTACGATCAGTCAAATCGTCAAAAATAAGAGTTTCAGACTCCACAATATTATCAAAAGAAGAAAGCTTCTCATTAACAACAATATTAATAATCGTCTCACTCCTTTCAGAGATTAAGATATATCCTATTTCTGACCTATAGATCGTATTTCTTATACTACTCTTCATATAAAGGGTTTAAAAAAATAAATAGTTTGATAAATAATAAACTCAATAAGAGCTTGCTCGTTATATTATCAAGAGAGAGCAGGATGATAAATTTATAATATTCAAAATAAACCGATTCTTGCAAATATAGAAACAAGTATAATAAAAAAAGAAATATGACTAAGGAAGAAGTATTAAGACTGATAAAAGAATATCAGGACTACAGCAAACTTAACGATTACCCTAAAGGTGAAACAGAACCAAATGAAGAATATATAGAGGTTCATGAAGAGGTTGCTACCGCACTTCGACAAGAGCTCGAAAAAAATCCCGATTTCTTCAAAGAGCTAAATGATAAAGATATTATGAAGCATATTAAGGAGAAACATATTCAGGCAGTACAGAATAAAAAAGGGTAATAAATTATTTTATTACCCTTTCTTGTATATTCTTAAAAAGCATTCTTATCACTACGAATCATATTATAACCTGTTTTATATATAATCTTAAGATCAAGCCAGAAGCTCCAGTTTTCCATATACCAAATAT
>CAMTOJ010000094.1 GCA_947074145.1 uncultured Bacteroidales bacterium | reverse complement strand
GATAATAGATGATAAACCGGACAACTGTTATATCTCTGATCATTATCCTGTTATGGTAGATGTTTGTTTATGACAATATGTTATTAATAAGAGTTGTATAATATAAATAAAAGCGGGAGAAAATCATCTTTAAGATTTTCTCCCGCTTTACATTATAATAATATATTATACTTTATTTCGCAAATTTCTCAGATTGTCTTTTTATAAGCTCTTCATCTTCGAAATAATTAATCTTCATAGCAGCTTTTACCTCTTCAAGAGTTTCATTTGCTGCTGCACGTGCAACGTCACTACCCTCTTTTAGCATTTTGTAGATTGCAGGAATATCTTTTTCAAGCTCTGCACGACGCTGACGAATTGGTTCAAGAGTTTCCTGCATAACTGAATTAAGGAATCGTTTTACTTTTACATCACCAAGACCGCCTCTTTGATAATGAGCTTTAAGTTCATCAAGGTTTGGATACTCAGGAAGATATTTTTCAAAATGTTCAGGTTTTGAAAATGCATCAAGATAAGTAAATACGGTGTTTCCTTCAATTTTACCAGGATCCTGTACACGAAGATGATCAGGGTCGGTAAACATGCTCATTACTTTTTTCTGTACATCTTCAGCTGAGTCAGAAAGGTAGATACAGTTTCCTAAAGATTTACTCATCTTTGCTTTACCATCTGTTCCCGGAAGACGAAGACAAGCTGCATTATCCGGAAGAAGAATCTGAGGTTCCACAAGTGTTTCTCCATATATTCCATTGAAACGACGTACAATTTCGTTTGTCTGTTCAAGCATCGGCTTCTGATCTTCTCCAACAGGAACAACAGTTGCTTTAAATGCAGTAATATCTGCTGCCTGACTTATAGGATATGTAAAGAAACCTACAGGAATTGATGTTTCAAAGTTTCTCATCTGAATCTCTGTCTTAACTGTTGGATTACGTTGAAGACGAGAAACTGTCACAAGATTCATATAATAAAATGATAACTCACAAAGTTCAGCAATCTGCGACTGAATGAATATTGTTGTCTTTTTAGGATCAAGACCACATGCAAGATAATCAAGAGCAACTTCGATAATGTTCTCACGTACTTTATCAGGATTATCATAATTATCCGTTAATGCCTGAGCATCTGCAATCATGATAAATATTTTGTCAAATTCCCCGGAGTTCTGAAGTTCTACGCGACGACGAAGAGAGCCAACATAATGACCTATATGAAGAGGTCCGGTAGGACGATCTCCCGTTAATATTATTTTTTTCTTACTCATTATATTATATTTTTATTTTTTTCTCAAATGAGTCGCAAATATAATCATATTTATCTATTCAATTGAATTAAACGGCAATATACAATTTGTATATTCGTAATCTAAAAATATTCATTATGGCGGGTATATATATTCATGTCCCTTTTTGCGCGAAGAAATGTCTTTATTGTGATTTCTTTTCTAAAACTGATATGTCTCAGAAAAAGAGTTATATCAATGCTTTAATAAATGAAATAGAAAGACGAAAATTGTTTCTTGACAATCAGACTATAGAAACATTGTATTTTGGAGGGGGTACACCTTCTCAGCTTGAAGAGGAGGACTTGAATCTAATATTCGAAAAACTTAATTCTTGTTTTGACCTTAGTAATTGTGAAGAGATTACGATAGAGGTAAACCCGGATGATGTGAATAAAGATTATATACAAATGTTGAATAAATTCCCATTCAATAGGATTAGTCTTGGTGTTCAGAGTTTTAAAGATTCCGATCTGAAGTTTCTTAATCGTCGTCACTCTTCTATGGGTGCTCTTGATGCAATAAAACTTATAAAAGAGTCGGGTTACAGTAATATAAGTCTTGATTTGATGTATGGACTTCCCGGACAAACTCTTGAAGATTGGAAAGAGAATATAAAAAAAGCAATAGATTTAAATATAACTCATATTTCTGCCTACCATCTTATATATGAAGAGGGGACACCGCTCTACAAACTTGTAGAGAAGGGGAAAATAAAAGAGATAGAAGAGGAGTTGAGCCTAAAGATGTTTATTACTCTTATTTCAGACTTGACAAAAGCCGGGTTTATTCAATATGAAATATCAAACTTTTCTTTACCCGGATTTCAGTCTAAGCACAACAGCTCTTATTGGAAAGGTGTAACTTATTTAGGACTTGGTCCCGGAGCGCATTCATATAATGGAAAAACAAGGTTATCCAATAGATCCGATTTACGGATGTATATTAATGAAGAAAATTATACAGACGAAGAACATCTCTCAGAAAAAGATATATTCAATGATTATATACTTACAACGATAAGAGTAATGGAGGGGATGGATATCTCTGATGCTAAACTTCGTTTTGGAGAGGAAAAGATAAAGCATATTCTTTCGATTGCCGAAAAATATATAAAAGATGGAAAATTAGAGATATCGGATAATCGGTTACGATTAACGGCGGATGGTATTTTTATTTCAGATACTATAATGTCGGATATGATGATTATAGATGATTAAGAGAGATAAAAAAAGATGATTACGTCACATAAGTAAATATGAATTGACCTAATCATCTTTTTTATTGATATTTTTATTTACAGTTCAGGGTTTTTCTCATACTCCCTTATTGCATTTTTCCAAAAAGGAGTAATCTCTTTTGATCTGTTGGTTGCAACGTCGAACCCACACATAATCGTTGTACATTCACACTTAATACTATTGTTTTCAGTATCAATTATTCTTTGGTGCATTGTAAGAGATTTATTTCCCAATCTAATTACTGCTGTTTCTACCGCTATTCGGTCTCGATAAAAAGTGGGAGTTTTAAAATCAGCATTAATAGCTTTTATTACAATATCCGCATTTGCCCAATCTATGTGAGCCCCTACAACTTGATCGAAATAACATGTTTTACCCAAATCGAAAAAATTAAAATAAACTGAGTTGTTTACATGTCCTATAATATCAACATCATTAAAACGAAGTTGAATAGGTAATTTATTTCTGTATTTTAATGTCTTGTTTTCTTCCATCGGAATTTCATCATTTATAATTAGCGGAATATTATTGTTTCTATCACAGAAGCTCCCAAATGTTGATTTATTGTGTTGACCAATCGAGATCTGCACATATACAATTCGTTTCTTAGAGCAGAAGAGGTAATCTTTACATAAAGAGTTTTGTTTTTTAGAAACAACTGATCTGTATATGATGCGATTTCCGCACCTAAAATCTCCGGCCAAAGTTTTAGTATCTTTTCTTCAAAAACTTTGGATTCCAGATTTCTGTTTTTTAAAGTTTGCTTTATTATATCGCCTATGCTTTGAGCATTTTTTCTTAACATATTCAATAAGAGTTTTCTGATAGTGTAATAATACCCTCTTTTACATCAAAAAAAGAGTAGCTGCCGTGAATTGCCTTAATCATATTATCAAGATTCGTACGATTGGTATCAGTTATGAATATTTGTCCAAACCTATCTCCTGATACAAGTTTTATTATTTTTTCAACTCTGGAAGAGTCAAGTTTATCAAATATATCATCCAATAATAAAATCGGCTCTGTATTTCTTATCTTTTTCAAAAACTCGTATTGAGCAAGTTTTAATACAGTGAGATATGTTTTATTTTGTCCCTGAGAACCGATTTTTCTGATAGGGTAATCTCCCAGATTCATCTCCAGTTCATCTTTATGTATTCCTCTTGATGAATAACCTAAAATAAAATCTCTTTCACGCACCTCTTTTAATAATTCGGCAAGATTTCCTTTTTCTATGTGAGATGTATAGTTTAAAGATACTTTCTCTTTGGATCCAGAAATATAATCATAAAACTCGTTGAATACAGGAGTAAATTTTTCAATAAAACTCTTTCTGCAACTATATATTTTCTCACCATACATAGACATTTGTTCTTCCCAAACTTCGAAAAGAGATTCATCGCTAAAACTACGATCCATTTTCAAAAGATGATTTCTTTGTTGAAGAGCATTGTTGTATTTGATTAAGTAATCAAGATACTGTTTGTCAAATTGAGAAATCACTATATCTATAAATTTCCTTCTCTCTTCACTTCCACCCGAAAGAAGCACCGAATCTTGAGGAGAAACCATAACCAAAGGGATTAACCCTATGTGATCGGAAAGTTTGTCATATTCCTTTTTGTTCCTTTTAAATTGCTTCTTAGCCCTGCGTTTTACTCCGCAATAAATATCTTCCGGTTTATCACCATCATTATAATAACCGTGAATCATGAAAAATTCACGTTCATGCATAATATTTTGAGAATCGATCTGATTGGAATAACTTCTACAGAACGAAAGATAATATATTGCATCCAGAAGATTGGTTTTGCCCATCCCGTTATTTCCTAAAAAACAATTTATGTTGGGAGAGAAGCTTAAATCGGCCTCTTCGAGATTTTTATAATTTACAAGTGTAAGCCTTTGAAGGATCATTTTTTGATGTAATGTTTTAATGTGACAAAATTAATCAATTAACCATCTCCAAAGCCTTATAGTAGCTAAAAAAAGTTGTATTATATTTCATTTATATATAGAAATAACTTACTTTTGCCTCTCGATTAAAATGATTTTATTACAGTTTTCATGCAAAAAAATCTATTTTAATTCTAATTAAATTGTAAATAATAAAAAAACATAAAGATGGCAGAACAAGAAAAACAGCACGATGGCTTAGACGAAGTTAATGAGGCGCTAACCAAAACCGAACAAATTATCGAAAAATATCAGAAACAAATCATGTTTTCCGTATTGGCAGTGGTTGTTGTGGTGACAGTAATCTTAGCTTTAAGACAATACCATTTCCTTCCTAAAGAGGAGAGAGCTCAAGCAGATCTATTTCGTGGAGAGTTCTTTTTCCAGGACGGAGATTATAAAACAGCAATTGAGGGTAATGGAGGTGATTACAACGGTTTCGAAGCTATAATTTCTGAAAACGGATCAACTAAAGCAGGTAACCTTGCTAAAGCTTATGCAGGTGTATCTTATATGAGACTTGGTGATTACCAAAAAGCAATCAAACATCTTGATTCTTTCTCTGCAAGCGATGTTCTTATCTCTCCTGCTATTATTGGTGCTATTGGTGATTGTTATGTAGAGCTTGATCAGACTCAAAAAGCTATTACATATTTCGAAAAAGCTGCAAAGCAAGCGAATAATGAGCTTATATCTCCAATTTATCTGAAAAAGGCAGGTATCGCTTATGAATCTCTTTCTCAATATCCTGATGCCGTAAAAGCATATCAGGCAATTAAAGATCAATATCCGACATCTATGGAAGCTAACGATATTGAGAAATATATTGAAAGAGCAAAAAGAAGAAAATAATTGAAGTTTCTTAATTATATTTGAACCATGAATATTAGTCTTATATTATAGATTAATATTCATGGTTTTTTAATTTAAATACTTATTGAATATGGCAACGGCTTATCAGAATCTTTCAGAATATGATTTCAATAGCGTTCCTGATGCTTCAAACATGACTTTTGGTATTGTTTGTGCTGAATGGAATAAAGATATTACAGAAGCGCTTTTAAAAGGTGCTGTCGATACACTTCAACGTCATGGAGTGAAAGATGACAATATAACTTTGGTTAGAGTCCCGGGTACTTTTGAACTTCCTTATGCTGCACGCATTTTGGGAGAAAAGGTTTCACCCGATGCTATTATAACTTTAGGTTGTGTAGTAAGAGGTGATACACCACACTTTGAATATGTTTGTCAAGGTGTAACCCAAGGCGTAATGAATCTTAACCTTTCTTTAAAAGATATCCCCGTTATTTTTGGTGTTCTTACTAACGATACTATGCAACAATCTTACGATAGAGCAGGAGGTATTCATGGCAATAAAGGGGATGAGGCTGCAGTAACAGCAATCAAAATGGTTGCAGTTACAAGAGAATTGAAGGGATAATTTATTATCTCGCACATGTTCTGTATTAACAGTATATTCTATTAGTGTGATCTGGTTGATAAATATTAGAGAATGAATTCTCACGATAATTCTCTATTTAATCCAAGATTATAGTTAATATATGATAATAAAAATTGGAGGATTGATTTGTAGAAATCATTCTCCAATTTTTTTTTGAAAAACATTGATTTTTTTTATTGTTATAACTTGTTGATGTTCAATAATTCATTAAAAATGCAGAAAAATAATTAGAAAAAAAGTGCGCCAGGGTATTGCAGGATTGAGATAAAGCGCTACCTTTGCAACGCAATCGGGAAAAACAAGGACGCAAGTTCTAAACAAGATTGAAGGTATTGGGCAAATACCAGAGTGGCCAAATGGGGCAGACTGTAAATCTGCTGTCTTTCGACTTCGGTGGTTCGAATCCATCTTTGCCCACAAAATCAAAAGAGTTTGATTTTGCATCGCGGGAGTAGCTCAGTTGATAGAGCATCAGCCTTCCAAGCTGAGGGTCGCGG
>CAMTOJ010000093.1 GCA_947074145.1 uncultured Bacteroidales bacterium | reverse complement strand
GGATGTTAGAAGCATCTACAAGTTCTTTGAATCCGTCCCAATCTTCAGCTGTAAACTCAGCGCTTACTTCGCTTTGGATTTTGTCTTTTTTCAAAGATCTTTTCATATGATCTAAT
Organism: uncultured Bacteroidales bacterium; assembly: GCA_947074145.1. Lineage (GTDB taxonomy): Bacteria > Bacteroidota > Bacteroidia > Bacteroidales > JAUNSR01 > JAUNSR01. The sequence goes on along the minus strand of CAMTOJ010000093.1, from coordinate 7,006 downwards.
GTATTCTTCTCACGATTAGAAGCGATACGCTCATTAAGATCTAAAGCACCGTCAGGAGATGCAGTAGAAGCGATATTGATATCTGCGATACGTTTGTTTTCTGCAGTTTTAGTTTCATTAATAGCTTCTTTAACAGCAGCCATATCTGTAGAATTCAATTCAGAATTACGAACGTTAGCTTGTTGAATAAGGAAAAGAATTTTAGCAACGTAGTTGTCTGTAATGATACGTTGGAATCTGTCATTTCCTAATGCAGGTTCAACACCCGCAGCGTTAGCCATTTCAGAAGTTGAAACAACTCCGTCAGCAACTTTTACACGAGGAAGAGAATATGATTTTGTTCCTTTTGTTACTGCGAAATCAAGATATAGTTCTGATTGACGCATTTCTGGAACATATTTGAAAGATGTTTTCATTGCGATGTTTCCACCCATTTTGTATGAAACAGCTTGATCATTTCCAGTTACTTTTTCACCTTGATACACGAAAGGAGTACCTTTAGCTTCTCCACCTTCGTAAACTAATACAGGAGTTACAGTAACAACAGATTTCTTTTCAAAATATTTTACCGGAAAATTTCCGTTGATAGTAGCAGGGACCTCTCCACCTTCAGCTGTCAATAGAGCAGGAGCTACATTGAAGTTATCTGAGCTTAGTCCACCCATTTTCTTGCTACATGAAGTAAAAGCAAGAACAGCTGCCACGAATAATGGCATGTAAAGTTTTTTGTTCATAATGAGTTTGTTAATTGGTAATTATTTTTCAATTTGAGGACAAAAATAATAATATATTTGAAATATATATCGGTTTTAAAACAAAATCATAGCTAAGGACGTTACTTCCAAAGTACTTTTTTAAGACTATATCAAAGTAAATAACATAAAGAAACCATTTACTTAACAATAATAAACTATTATTATAACTTTTAGGAGATTTTAGCCATTTTTATTGCAAATGTTTAGAATTAACACAAATATATTAGAAATATTCCAAATTAAAGTCGAAATGATAAATTATAGTGTTTTAGGATAGCGAGAATTAGAATTTTGAGAAAAAAGATCATATAAATTCACAAAAAAAGAGAGAAATATACGGAATAAACCGCAATTTCTCTCTTTTATAATTTCTATATCCTTTACAATTTGAAAAGGTTTTTTGAAGGAATTTCTTAGTCAATAAGGTTCTTTCCGTTCATCTCTTTTGGAGCTTCAACACCCATAATCTTAAGAATTGTAGGTGCGATATCAGCAAGAGAACCGTTTTCTATTTTGGCAGCTTTTTCACTTGAAACATATACAAGAGGTACCGGATTCAAAGAGTGAGCTGTATTTGGAGTGCCATTTTCATTTACCGCATTATCTGCATTACCATGGTCAGCTGTAATAAGGACATCATAACCAGTTTCTTTAGCTGCTTCAACAACATCATGAAGACAGATATCGATAGTTTGAACAGCTTTTACGATAGCCTCATAAATACCTGTGTGACCAACCATATCCCCGTTTGCAAAGTTACAAGCGATGAAATCAAATTTATTAGATTTGATAGCCTCAACAAGTTTATCTTTTACAATTAGAGCACTCATTTCAGGTTGAAGATCATAAGTTGCAACCTTAGGAGATGGAACAAGAATACGTTCTTCACCTACATATTCAGATTCACGACCACCGTTGAAGAAGAATGTAACGTGAGCATATTTTTCAGTTTCAGCTATACGAAGCTGAGAAAGACCAGCATTAGAGATCACTTCACCAAGAGTGTTTACAACATTTTCTTTATCAAATAGAATATGAAGACCAACGAAACTTGAGTCGTAAGGAGTCATCGTACAGAAATACAATGGAATTGTATGCATTCCATCTTCAGGCATATCTTTCTGAGTAAGAGCAATAGTAAGTTCTTTTGCACGGTCGTTACGGTAGTTGAAGAAAATCACAAGATCACCTTCCTTTATTGTACCGATTGCATTTCCTTGAGCATCAACTTGAGCAATAGGTTTAACAAACTCGTCAGTTACTCCTTCTGCATATGATTCTTCCATTGCTTTAACCATATCGGTAGCTTTCTTACCCTCTCCTTTTACAAGAAGATCATAAGCTACTTTTACTCTTTCCCAACGTTTGTCACGATCCATTGCATAGAATCGTCCGATTATTGACGCTATCTTACCTGTTGAAACAGCCATATGCTCTTCAAGAGATTTAATAAAGCCAAGTCCGCTTTTAGGGTCCGTATCACGACCATCCATAAAAGCATGAACAAAAGTATTTTCGATACCGAAATCTTTTGACAAGTCAAGAAGTTTGAAAAGGTGCTCTAATGAAGAGTGAACTCCACCGTTAGAAACAAGACCCATGAAATGAACCTGTTTTCCGTTAGCTTTAGCGTATTCGAATGCTGCTTTCACTTCAGGATTCTCCATAATAGTGTTTTCGCGACAAGCCATATTGATTTTTACAAGATCTTGATAAACTACGCGACCTGCACCAATATTAAGATGTCCTACCTCTGAGTTACCCATCTGTCCTTCAGGAAGACCTACGTTTTCACCATCGGTAATTAATTCCGAGTGAGGATAATTTGCTACTAATGAATCCCAATAAGGAGTTGAAGTAGATGAGATAACATCCGATTTTGTTTTGTTGCCTATTCCCCAACCATCAAGAATAAGCAATAACGCTTTTTTACCCATTTTATTTATATTAAATATGTTTATATCCTATTTTTTCGTCCGCAAAATTAATAAAAAACTCCGGTACATTTATCATTAACGTTCCTTAGAATTAGAAATTGATTTCCAATAAACTAATTATGAAAAGTTGACAATAAATGAAGAGCATCTCAAAAGTCATATATCAGACTTTTGGGATGCTCTTCAATATTGTTAAAAAAATTCCTTGATGATTGATAAGACTCTACCGATCTATTAATTATATCCAAAAGAGAATTTTATTTTCGGGAAACGATATTTGCAATTTTAGGTTTTACTTTCAGTTCCGGATAAGAGATTCTTGCGTGATACATAGTCTTCAATCTTTCAATAAATACCTCTTTAACAATTTCGAGATCACGGAAAGTAAGAGGAGTATGCTTGTACATTCCTTCATTTATCTGAGCATCAATTATATTATTAACAAGAATTCTTATAGAATCACCTGAATATTCTTTCAAAGAACGAGATGCAGCCTCTATAGAATCTGCCATCATAAGAATAGCCTGCTCCCTTGTTGTAGGATTAGGTCCGGGATAAGAGAAGAAATCCGCATCAGGCTCTTCATCGGGATGTTCGTTTTTCCATTTATTATAAAAATATTTCATCTTACCCTTTCCATGATGCGTCTGAATGAAATCAATTATTTCCTGGGGAAGTTTCTCTTTTCGTCCTATTATAAAACCATCAGTAACATGTTGTTTTATTATTGCAACGCTCTCTTCGTATGAGAGATTATCGTGAGGATTAATATCAATCTGATTTTCGGTAAAAAAAGAAGGATTATTAATCTTCCCAATATCATGATATAATGCTGCTGTTCTTACAAGCTGTACATTTGCATTAATTTTCCTTGCTGCTTGAGCACAGAGATTTGAAACCTGCATAGAATGTTGGAATGTGCCCGGAGCTTCCTCTGAAAGTCTGCGTAATAATGGTGCATTAATATTGGAAAGTTCAATAAGAGTGACCGACGATACAAATCCGAATATTCTTTCAAGCACAAAAATCAGAAGATATGCCGTTAAAAGCAAAAGTGAACTGATACCAAGATAAACAAACATTGTCACATTTATTTTACTCCAACTACCCTCGATTATTAATGTATAACATACATAGATAATAGAATAAACGGCCATCACAATAGCTGCAGTCTTTATCATCTGCGATCTTTGTGAAAGTTCTTTTAATGTAAATATCGCCGCTATTCCCGCCGTGATCTGCAAAAGAAAATATTCAAATGCAAACGGAGCCATAAACGAACATATCATCACCGTAATAATAAAGGAGAAGAAAGCTACTCTTGAATCCAAAACCGTACGAATCACAATCGGCACCATTACAACAGGAGCCATATAGATGCTCAACACTCTGAATCCGCTTAAGAAAGATGATAATACAACAATAAATGTAACCATCAATATTATTACCTCTATATCCCCATGACGATGATACATCTCCGGTCTGAAGAAATAAAGAAAAAGGTAAATTGCCATAAGCATTATCGCCACAAATAGCGTTTGCCCAATTAAGGTAGATGACTGCTGTCTGACTGTTGCAGCTCGCTTAGAGTTAGCAATCTCCAAAGATCGAAGAATTCTATAAGTATGAGGTGTGATAATCTCCCCTCTATCAACTATCCTCTCTCCTAACTGTACCATTCCAGAGGAAAGAGATACAGTTTGAAGCAAGTCATTTTTTACTTTTGAAGATGTTAGGGTATCAGGAACCAGATTTTGTTCTATATAATTATTTATTCCTATTCCTCTCAATCCTTTTTTTATCTCCTCATCAGGAGCATTTTCTATTATATATTCATACACTTGTCGAATGGTCTTAACCGTTCCCAACGGTCTGGTTTTAGATACGTTATCTTCCATCACTCTTATATTTCTGAAATTCTCATTCTGCAGATGTTTATAATCATCAGCAGTCATAATTCCGTCATTATAACTTTTTCGAAGTGTCTCTTCAAGATAATTTAAACCTTTACGACTAAGCTTTTTATAAGAATTCTTAGTGTAATCCATTTTTAAAGATGCAACTTGTTGAGCTCCTCTTTGCTTATTATAATTATAATAAGGTTGAAAGTTCTGCATTACACTATCTTTCTCTCTTGCCAAATCAGATTCATTCTTATATATCGGAAAGTCGAAAGGGGCAGTAAGCAATCCATATTTCCATGGTTTACCTTCATTAAAATGATATCTGAATTTCCCCTCTCTTGGTAGAAAATATACCATAATAATCAATGAGGCAAGAAAGAGAATTGCTCTTATTAAAACAGATCTTAAATTTTTGGGTTTCTTTATTTCTTTGTCATTCATTATATTATGCTCAACTTTTCTTTATTAATCCATATATTGCTTAAACAAATATATAAACAATATTTAAGTGACAATATTAACCCTCTGAAAAAGAACGTTAGTTTGTTTCTATAAACCCATTCCACTATCAATAAATTGAAAACAGATAATCTACCACTCATCAATTAGATCTTAAAATCAAACTTATATTCTTAAAAAAGATATCCGGAGATCTTAAAATCGATTCCGGATATCTATTATTATATATTATAAATCAAGCCAAAAGTTATGCATTCATTTATTTCTCTATATAAATCTGGTTATCAGGTTTATAAAAATCATCAGGATGATATTCCATTATTTTAATATTTTTTCCTGTTAATTCCGAATTTTCATAATATGATCTACTTCCGAATGGCACATATATACATTTATTCTCTATCACCACATTCTCTCTGATATTAGCAAACGGAGGTGTCGAAGACTTGCAATGTATAATATCGGCATTTTGGACAATCTCTGAATCTACATTAAACGGTTTCAAAGGTAAAACCAAATTAGTAATCTTACTATCTTGAAAGATATCAGGGGATAAAGAATTCAAGTTTTCAGGAAGAAAAAAACTTACTATTTTACAACAATTAGAAAATGCCTTTGAACTAATATTTTCTACTCCGTCCTTTATAAATACATGCTTCAAAGCTCTACAATTATTAAAAGCATAAGTTCCTATACTCTTTATATGTGAAGGTATATCTAATTCTGATAATTTAGTGTAAGCAAATGCAAAACTTCCAATTGAAGAAAGGGATTCATTAAACTCAACACTTCGCAAATTAATACACATAAAAAATGAAGAATCAGATATCTCTTTTAATGATTTAGGCAGGATTATATCTTCAAATTCCAAACAAAATTTAAAGGCAGAAGTACCAATACTTGTTATTCTATCAGGAAATCTTACTGTCGAAAGATTATAATTAAAGGCAAATGCATGATTCCCTATTTTTCTTAATGAATTGGGAAGATCAATCATTCGTAATGCCTCGCATTTAAAGAAAGCACTATCGCCCAACTCCTTCATTCCCTCTTCGATAGTAAGAAATATCCTATCACATCCAAGAAAGATATCTTCACCTATACTTTTCACAGTACGAGGGATAACGACTCTTTTAAGAGAAACACAATTTGCAAATGCAAAATCACCAATTACTTCAAGTGTTCGCGGCAATTTTACAACAGACAAGAATTTACAATCATAAAAAGCACCGGCTTTCAACTCCTTTACTGTTGGAGGAACTAATACTGAACGAACTGTCTGGGAGACCGGAGTAAATGCTCTTGAACCGATTTTATCAACAACGTATGTTTCTTCGCCGAGAGTTATTTTGTCCGGCACCTCTATTATATAGCCGGATTTTTCAACCTTAGTCAATTCTATACTTTTGCTATCTTCATCCGAACACTCGAATTTCATTCCATTGTATTCAAACTTAAATGCCCCATAACAATTCCCTATAGATATTAATAAACTTATTAATATCGCAAAATACCCTGATATAACTTTTTTCATAGCTGTCAGAATTAAAATGTTTTCTTCTTAGGTTTAGTAAAAGGAGAACATTCCCTATTCAATTCTGTTTAACGAAACTATGATTTTAACAGTTTAATTTTTGAAAAAAGAAGTTTAATATCAATTAGTTATATTATTCAACATTAGTCAGAGTATGAATTTAACGCCCTCTTTCTTCAAATCACACATCTCAATAAAATCGCTTCTCTTGAGACAGCGAATCATACTAACAAAACGAATTCTATACCTCAATTCAAAAGTTAAATTCTTTTGGAACGACAAAAAAAAGACCCTCGGATAACTCCGAAGGTCTTTCTCTATATAAAGTCTTATAATATTAAGCTTTACCTGCGCTACCAAGAACGTTAACAAGTTTTTCTTTGTAAAGTTCTTTAAGCTGATCACGAGCAGGACCTA
>CAMTOJ010000092.1 GCA_947074145.1 uncultured Bacteroidales bacterium | reverse complement strand
CTCTTTCTTTTTACGTGCCAATTTTTTCTAATTTTGAAAAAGTACAAATTCGGCCAAAGTTAGTGATTTTACAAATATGCAGCTATGCAATATTAAAAAAAACGGTTAAAACAATATTTTAAGTGTTTTTATTTGCATAGGAAAATCATAAATATAATATTTGTAATAGACCCAAGGGGGAAAAAACCTTAGACTTAATTTTAACTTAAATAATTGCTTGCCAGTTATTTCGTACCTTGAAAATATATTACATAATGATGAAAACACAGAAGATTTACACTTTCGGCGACGGAGAGGCCGAAGGACGCGCAGACATGAAAAACCTATTGGGAGGAAAAGGCGCAAACCTTGCAGAAATGAATCATATCGGAGTACCGGTACCCCCCGGATTCACAATCACCACTGAAATATGTACAGATTACAATCGTCTCGGATCAGAAGCAATAATGCTATCCATAAAAGCGGATGTTGAAAGAGGGATTGCGCATATCGAAAGCCTGACGGGAAAGAAGTTTGGCGACAAAAATGATCCTTTACTTGTATCGGTTCGTTCGGGTGCTCGTGTTTCAATGCCGGGAATGATGGATACTGTTCTTAATCTTGGAATAAATGATGAAGCAGTTGATGCATTGGCCCAAAAATCGGGTAATCCACGTTTTGCTTGGGATTCATATCGCCGATTCATACAGATGTATGGTGACGTAGTATTGGGTATGAAACCTAAAAACAAAACAGATATTGATCCTTTTGAAGAGATCATCGAAAAGATGAAAAAATCCAAAGGTGTACATCTTGATAACGAGTTGACTGTAGAAGATTTACAGTCGCTTGTACCACAGTTTAAAGCAGCAGTAAAAGAAGTGACAGGAAGAGACTTTCCCGTAAATCCTTGGGATCAATTATGGGGTGCTGTTTGTGCCGTATTTGATAGTTGGATGAACGAAAGAGCTATATATTATCGCCGTATGAATCAGATCCCTGAAGAGTGGGGTACAGCGGTAAATGTTCAGGCTATGGTATTCGGTAATATGGGCGATACATCTGCCACCGGTGTAGCATTTACAAGAGATGCCGCAACGGGAGAGGATATATTCAACGGAGAATATCTTATCAATGCTCAGGGAGAAGATGTTGTAGCAGGTATTCGTACACCTCAACAGATCACAATCGAAGGTTCCAGACGCTGGGCAGAACTTCAGGGAATTGAAGAGGCAGACAGAAAAGCCAATTATCCATCACTTGAGGAGACAATGCCTGAATGTGCCAAAGACCTTATTGAAACCCAACAAAAACTTGAAGATTATTTCAAAGATATGCAGGATCTTGAATTTACTATTCAGGAAGGTAAACTATGGCTTCTTCAGACACGTAGCGGAAAACGTACCGGAGAGGCTATGGTAAAAATAGCAATGGATCTTATGCGCGAGGATGTTATAGATGAAAAGACTGTATTGAAGAGAATGGAACCGCAAAAGCTCGACGAACTTCTTCATCCGGTATTCGATAAAGCAGCCATTAAGTCTGCAAAAGTTATAGCAAAAGGATTGCCTGCATCACCTGGTGCAGCGACCGGACGAATTGTTTTCTTTGCCGATGATGCTGAGGCATGGGCAGAAGTAAAACAAAAAGTTATTCTTGTACGTATTGAAACATCACCTGAGGATCTAAAAGGTATGGATGTTGCGCAAGGAATTTTGACTGCTCGTGGCGGTATGACATCTCATGCAGCGGTTGTAGCCCGAGGTATGGGTAAATGTTGTGTATCAGGAGCGGGAGATGTAAAAATAGATTATAAAAACAAAACCATCTTAATGGGTGGACAAAAATATAATGAAGGTGATTGGATATCACTCAACGGTTCTACAGGAGAAGTTTATGAAGGAAAAGTTGCTACCGTAGACCCTGAAGTTAGTGGTGATTTTAAAATGTTGATGGATTTCTGTGAGAAATACACAAATATGGATGTCAGAACAAATGCCGATACACCAAAAGATGCTGAGATAGCTCGTAAATTCGGAGCAAAAGGTATCGGTCTATGTCGTACGGAACATATGTTCTTCTCGGGCGAGAGAATAAAAGTGATGAGAGAGATGATCCTTTCTAAATCAGAAAGAGGTCGCAGGGATGCTCTTAACAGACTTCTTCCTATGCAAAGAAGCGATTTCTCGGGAATATTTGAAGCAATGGATGGTTACGGAGTTACAATCAGACTACTTGATCCACCTTTACATGAATTTGTTCCTCATCAGTTGGCTACACAAAAAGAGCTTGCCGAAGAGATGGGACTTACACTTGATGAGGTGAAACAGGCATGTGACTCTCTTGAAGAATTCAATCCTATGCTTGGTCATCGCGGTTGCCGACTTGGTTGCACATATCCCGAAATAACCGAAATGCAGGCACGTGCCATTATTGAAGCTGCACTTGATGCTCGCTCAAAAGGACATAAAGTGATCCCCGAAATAATGGTTCCTCTTGTAGGTGTTATAGAAGAATTGAAACTTCAGGCAAATATCATTCATGAGACAGCCGAGAAAGTATTTAAAGAGAAAGGTGAAAGAATCGATTATAAAGTGGGAACAATGATTGAAGTTCCACGCGCAGCCCTTACTGCCGATAAAATTGCCGAAGTAGCAGATTTCTTCTCTTTCGGAACAAATGATTTGACTCAGATGACTTTCGGATATTCCCGTGATGATGCAGGAAAATTCCTAAAAGTTTATCATGAAAAAGGTATTCTTAAAACCGATCCTTTTGCAGCTCTTGATCAGGACGGGGTAGGAACTCTTGTTAAGATTGGTGTTGACAGAGGCCGAACTACTAAGCCCGGACTGAAAGTTGGAATTTGCGGCGAACACGGAGGTGAACCTTCATCTGTTGAGTTCTGTAATTCCGTAGGAATGAACTATGTAAGTTGTTCACCATTTAGAGTGCCAATTGCCAGAGTTGCTGCGGCACAGGCGGCGTTGAATAGATGAGTAATAAATAGAGAATAGGTATTTTAAATAGAAAGGATATTATCTAAGATAAGTATCTAATAAATTAAAATGATAAAAGAAGAGTATTCCGAATTATTTTTGGAATACTCTTTTTCTATTATCTTATGTGGTTGAAAAACCTTATATTAAGAATAAGTTCAATAATATATTTAAACAAATAAGGATATCTTTTTATCTGTATTTTTGATATCTATTCCAAATGCCGGCAAATGAATCACGAGCAAAGAACAATATATTTGTATAAAAATCATATAATAATATATAATCTTTTTTCAACAAAGAATTTCCCCAATTAAATAATCCTAGTGATTCATAATTAGCAAGATAAGACTGGTATTTTGTCTTTAAGTTTCTTAAAATTTGAATTCTTTCTTTTCTTGACCGTTTATGTTCTTTGCGATATAAAGAAAATATAGATCGAAAAAGAAATTCTGCATTATATCTTAAACAGAAATTATTTATATCATATTTCCATGAAGAGTTATTGCGCATGAATATATTATGCATTGTTTCGAAAATAAGAAACTCTTTTTCAAAAGAATATTTTTTTGAAGAAAGACTGCCATTATTATCTATAAAATAATTATAGTTAGTACCCGAAATTAAAACGACTTTATCTATCCGTTCAATATATTCCAAAACAAAAATTAGATCTTCTCCAAAATCAATATTTGTATTGAATCTTAAGTTATTATTAATAATATGTTGCTTATTGAATAGTTTACCAAAAGGATTTCCACAATAAAGAATTTTATGTTCAGAAAATAGTCTATCGAAATTATTTTTATTTAATATATCATGTTTAAATTCAGAAGTAATAGCTTCTACACCGATTCTACTTATTCTTTTGAAACCCTGAAATACTATACAGTTTTCATCGATATGATTTTTATAAAGATCGTAAATATAATTTTCATCTATTGAATCATCAGAATCAACAAAAACTATCCAGTTTCCTAAAGCTTTATCTATTCCATAGTTACGGGCAGAACTGACACCTCCGTTTTCTTTATTGAATAATTTAATTCTATTATCACATAGTTGGTATTTTTTGCAAACTTCAGGGCTTGAATCCTTACTTCCATCATTAATTAAAAGAAGTTCAAAATTTTGAAATGTTTGATGCAATATACTTTTAATACAATTTGAAAGGTATTTCTCAGCATTATATACCGGAACAATTACAGATATTTCTGGCTTATTCATATATCTATAGAGATTGAGATATTAATAAAAATGAAAAAATTACAATCCACAAAGATTCATGATCTTTTTTATTTTTCTTTTATAAGAAGTTAATAGTTTATTAATAAAAGAAGGTCTCATTTTTTTGCAAATCATTTCAATAGTTGAAATGCCATGTTTTTTATATAATGACCAAAATTCATAGCGATAAATTGATAAGACAGGACTAGATTCAATACTTGGATTTCCAGTTAAAGCATCGTTATAATTTGTTTCTATTTTTTCAGATACAACTTCGGAAAAGATATTTAATCCCTTTTCATTATTAACCATAACGAGTCCAACACCTTTATCATCATCAAACTCTGGTTTAATTCGTTCAATTCCCCAATAATCAGCAATAGTAATATCGCTACCGCTCTTACCTTTTCTTGCAGGACAAAAATGACAAGAGGGTCTTAAGTATAAATCCTTAAGAAATCCATTCATGAAAATATTATTGTATCCTGGTTCATTAACAAGAGTAAAGCTTCTCTTAGAGGCTTTATTTTCTCCTGTTATTTTAACGCTATATCTTTTCCATCCTGTTTCTTTCTCTCTGAAATTAACAGAACTTATCCTAAACTCATCTTTTTCGCTTGAGTAAATCTTATTTAAGTCTTTGTTAGTATCCAAGATATATTTCAAATAATCATTCCATATCAAAGGACTTGGTATTCCGTGACAAACAAGATCTACAGTAATTAGATTTTCATAATCTTTTATAAGATAATGCTTCAGCCCTGCTATTTGACAGGGAGTCCCTGAAAAAAGTACATCTTTTCCCTCTTTTAAAAACATTTCAACATTTTTAAATGAGTCATTAATTTGAGACTGAACATATTTGCTTCCTCTTAGATGATAAACATCTTCGCTTTTTTGGATATAATTATGTTCCACTTGCCATTTTTTATTGAAGACAGCACCGAACACAACGCCATTATCTTTGAGAATTTTATTCGCTAGAAGAGAAAAAATTCCACCTGATGCACTTTTTATCCTTATTTCATCATTGGTGTTTTTTGATGCAAAAACTTTCAAAGGTTTTCTTTCCTCATAGTTATTAATTATAGGACAAACCTTATCACATAAACCACAATCAATGCATAATTTAGTATTGATAATAGGATATAAAAAACCTTCTTCGTCGGCTTTCATTTCTATACATTTCCTAGGACATTTTTGTACACAAGCATTACATCCACAGCAATCCTTTTTCTCTTTTATTGTAATCATTATGCAAATCTTTTTATCATTTTACCGAATATATTACCGAACATCTCTTTCTCATATTTATTCAGACTGAATAACCAAGCTAATATGAGATAAAAGAAAGAATAAGAAATAATAGCAAGTATTAAATCTGTAAATGATGAATAATTAATATGATTATTTATGATAATTGCCACTGTGCTTATAATAAATGGAACAATTGATATTTTGAGAATTTCTTTCCAAAATTTTATCATATCAATATACTGATAGTTATGATAATATATATTCATTATAATTATTTGACCTATTGTAAGAGCTGATGCTATTGCAATAGCACATCCTATACCTCCATAAATAGGAGCAAGAATTATTTGCAGAACTAAACTGCAAATAGCAATAACGATATATAATAAAGATCGGAATCTCATTTGATTACGTGCTTGTAGAATAGTGATTCCCATATTTTGACATAAAGGGATGGTTAAGGGGATGAAAAACAATAAAGTAATTATATATGCATCCGAATAACCTTCTCCGGCCCAAATATTAATAAAACTTTTCCCAAATACAATGAACCCAGATAAAATGAAAATAAGAATTATATATTGAAGTCTGCCGGTCTTAATGAAAAGTTCTGATATGGTCTTGTTGTCGCAATTGGTAGATATTAATGAAGTTATTTTAGGTAAAAATACACTAGATATAGCTGTAGAAAAAGACATATATATGGTTTGCAGCTGTATCGCTACAGCAAATACCGCTACAGCAATGCTGCTAACAGTAGCTCCCAATACAAATTGTCCGGTACTCCAATATATTCTATCCATTATTGCATTCAGAAATATCCAAAATGAATATATAAGTATCTCTTTCAAAAATCCATAATTAGTTTTCCTGAAAAGAACTTTTATTTTTATTTTATATTTACAATAAAAAAGATTTAATAGAAGAGTAACCAGATTAAAACAAGTCTGTAAGATAACCATTGCAAATGCCTTATAACCATAATGTAAAAGACATATCATGACCGCAGTATTCAACAATATCCTTAAAATTGAGATAACTCGTAGGAAGATAAATTTTTCATAGGCGGTTATTATGGATCCGAAAATCCCCAGAGGAAATCCAACGGCAAGATTAAATAACATAAGAATTATTAATTTTCGAGTTGTTTCCAGTTCCTCAAAAGTCAATGTGTCGCCAAAAATCGAGTTTATATTAAATAAAAGAATACTACCAATGGCAAGTACTAATATTCCGATTGCAGAATATACGATTGTGAATACCCCAAACATAGCGTATTGTTCTTCTTCTTTTCCTTCAGCCCTATATTTTGCAGTATATCTTACTATAGCATTACCAAAACCGAAATCTAGAATTGTAAGATATGCAATCACAGAGGCTGCAAGAGAGTATAGACCATATTCACTTTGACCAAGCATTCTGATCATATATGGAGTATATAATAAGCCTACAAAAGCATTTAGAAAGATTATAAAATAGTTTAAAATTACTCCGGCTTTTAATTCATTTACCTGCATTGAAAAAATATTAAATTTATAGAGAATAACAAAGAGCATCCATAATATCTGGTAATGATATCAGCATAAAATTTATTAATTGCAAAAATAATAAAAATAAGCTATTCAATCTCATTCACATAACTTCAATCGGTGATTTATGATAATAATACTATATTTGAATAAACCAAATTAAAATAACACTCTATTATGATTAAAATTCTTTGTTACTCAAAATGTGGAACATGCCGTAA
>CAMTOJ010000091.1 GCA_947074145.1 uncultured Bacteroidales bacterium | reverse complement strand
ATACAAAGATATAATCTGTATTATTTTTTAACAACCTAATATTTTACTTGATCCGAAATTCCCCCAATAACTACCCAAATAAATTTTTATCTTTAGTGCATGAATTATATTCCGCCATATAAGATAACTCCTAAGATTACTGATCTTGTCTCGCTGATAAGCGAGGCTATCGGTAGTTATAGTAATGTGAAAAATCTGCGATTAAACAGAATAAGTCGAATTCAGACTATTCAGGGAACGCTTGCAATTGAAGGTAATAATTTATCGACAGATCAGATAACAGCAATACTTGAAGATAAACCTGTTTTGGCTCCAATGAATGAGATTCAGGAGGTTAGAAATGCAATTAAATGTTATGAATTATTGGATTCTCTAGACCAAAATAGTATAGATGATTTATTAAAAGCTCATTTAACGTTGGAAACCGGTCTTATAGATGATGCAGGAAAGTTTAGATCTAAAAGCGTTGGAGTAGCTTCGGGAGATGAGATAATACATTATGCGCCTCCGGCAGATATGGTTCCATATCTTATAAATGATTTGTTTGAATGGTTGTCTGCGACTGATGAACATTCTTTGATTAAAAGCTGTGTGTTTCATTATGAGTTTGAGTTTATACATCCTTTCTCAGATGGTAATGGTCGCATGGGGCGTTTATGGCAAACGCTTATTCTCTCTAATTGGCGTCAGATATTCCGAAATTTACCAATAGAGAATATCGTTTATAAATATAGAGATAATTATTATAGAGCTATTGCTTTAAGTGGTGGAGATGATGGTTGTACCCCTTTTATTGAATTCCTTCTTGGTGTAATATTGGAAATTTTGACTACCCAAAAGACTACCCAAAAGACTACCCAAAAGACTACCCAAATCACTACCCAAAAGAGTGCTCCGAAAAGTGTACAGGAAAGAATTTTGGATAATATAGTTTTAAATCCAAGGGTTACTCGTTATGAACTTGCCTCAATTTTGGGGATAAGTACGGATGGTGTAAAATATCATATTAAAAAATTAGTAGATTTAGGGAGGATTGAGCGTATTGGTGGAAATCGAGGCGGATGGTGGAGGATAATCTCTTAAAGGCCATCACTTTTACCTAATAATAATTTAAATTCTAAGGATATCATGAAAACAAAAAATAGGTCTCTTTCTGATTTATCCTTCAAAGAAACGTTTTATTATATAAAAACGAATTTTTCGGCTTTGTCTTCTGATAATAGTATTATTGGAAAAAGATTAAATTGGTTTTATGCTGCTGTTATTCTCAATATTGTTCTTGTTGTTCCCGGGAGTCTTATTATTGGATTGGTTTTGTTGATAAGGCCTATGGATACTCTCTTCGACAGCGTGATGACTTCACTTTTGCCCTTCTTTTTTACTCCTGTAATTTTTATTCTCTCTTATTGGAATTATAAGTGGAGGCCTGAAAGACTTATTAAAAAATTAGAGAATAAGTATCTTGATTTGGTTAAGCCTGATAGTTTTATAGTTGATGATAATTATCTGTCTTTAAGATATAAGGAATGTGATTTTCTTTTTTTGCTTTTTGATTATATAGTAAAATCGAAATATTCGCCTAATGGGAAAACTATAGTGATAACAGAAATAAGGATGCCTTTAATAAGAAAAAATGATGATTCTGTTAGAGGTAATCTTATCAGATATGTAGAGGGTAAGCCTATTGAGAGATTTATGGGGTATTGTCCGGATTATATTTTTGCGCAGATTCCGTTAGAAGAGGATTCCGATATGTTTGTAACTATTATTAAAGAGATGATATATATTGTAAATAGGTTTAATTTACAGCCTTATATCCATAATAATAGATAGTTTTTAAAGTATTCCATAAATCTAATTCTACCTACTTCGTATATTAATGAAAAACAGTCCCTTTATTAAATTTTCGATATTTATAACTGTCTAATAATCATGATATGAAAACTTTTGCTCAGCTTGTTCTGATTGTATTTATAATTGCCATAACCATAGAATTTCCAATTTTTTCAATAGTATTATTTTTATTGATCTTGCTATTATCTCAAATATCAAAGATGTTTAAGGAGATTATGTTCAATTTAAAAAGTTCTTGTAATGAGGTTATGGCTCTGTTTTATAAAAAATCGTATAGAGGGTTTATTTATGAGATTAATGATACGATATTATACAAGGATTCATTGGATGATGTTTTAAATAGATATAATGAACTGAAAATTGGAGCTAAGAGACAGGTTGCTATTGGTGTAGTTGAAAGTATTACATCTTCTTATAATTATGACATAGGATTAAGTGATATGCAGTATAGCAATATTCAACAGTTTGTAAAACGATTTAAATTAAAACGGAATGGAATAGTGATACATCCCTCTTTTGAGAAGTTGGTGAAGCTATTTGTAATCAACGATTTAATTACAGGTAATATGACGGATAGGATTGAGATACCAATGTTATATAAATTGGCTAATTTTAAAGATGACGAGGTCATGTTGTGGGTTTTTGATAAGGTACAATATTCACAAACTCCATTTTCAAAATATTCTTTTGCTAATATGAATGATAAGCATGATATAAAAGGAATTCTATATTTTACGGATAAGTATATTCTTTTTTCTTCAGATATTAAAAATGTGAAGATTTATTATAGAGATATTGTTGATCTAAAGGAAAATGATGATGAGTTGACAATTAATACAAAAAACAATTTGACTCGGAGGTTTAAGAATTTAGATGTTGATTTTAGTCGTAGCATAATAATGAATATTAAGGGGTAAAAAGAGTAATATAATATAAAAGGATGAAAACAGGTGTATATGAACAGATAATCAATAGGATTATCAAATTGGAGATAGAGGATATTAAAAGTCAGAATGATCATTTGATATCTAAATATCCTATTGATAAGGAGAGTTCTTCTTTATACCTTTCAAAATATCTCTACAAGATAATAGAGAATGCTTTACGTAATAGTTCTGAAAATATTACGGTAGAGGATGAGATAAGACTTGTCAATGATATTGTGAATGTTGTTGTTTCAAGATTTGATAGAAATGATTTGGAGAATAGTTTTTTACCCGAAAAGGCCGAGATTCTTAAGGCTGTAATCGATAAGGATCTTTGTGATAAAAATTATTTGGATGAATTTGTGGAGACTCTGACTCCTATCAATGGTCTTACATCGAGTGTGTTGTTTACCGGTTCTCAGAATTCTGTTAATATGGTAAGCGAATTGAAGCGAGAGATAAGATCGAGTGATGAAATTCGCCTTATAGTTTCTTTTATAATGAATAGCGGAGTGAATCTTATTTATGATGACTTGAAAAACTTTGTTTCATCGGGAAAGAAGCTTAAAATAATCACAACAACTTATACTAAAAATAGTGATTTTAGTGCAATTAGGAAACTTGCACTTTTACCCAATACAGAGATTAAAATATCTTATAATGGAGAAAATGATCGTCTTCATGCAAAATCTTATGTTTTTTTACGCCAAACAGGTTTTCATACAGCTTATATAGGATCGTCTAATCTATCTGCCCCGGCTCTTACAAGCGGAATGGAATGGAATGTAAAGGCTACTTATGTTGAGTTGCCTCATATTATTGATTGTGTAAGTAAAGGGTTTGAGACTTGTTGGGAAGATGAGACATTCCAAACTTTTGTTCCCGGTATTGATGATGAACGGTTGAAAAATGCTTTGGATAAGAATTTTATTTCAAAAGATATAGATTGGTCTCTTTTTGATTTGATAAGGGCAAAAGATTATCAACAAACAATCCTTGATAAGCTTACCAAGGATAGAGTTGATAATGGAAATTTTCGGAATCTTCTTGTTGCTGCAACGGGTACCGGTAAAACTGTGATTTCTGCTTTTGATTATAAAAGATTTAGAGAAGAGAGAGATAGATCGAATATTCTTTTTATTGCTCATAGAGAGGAGATATTACGTCATGCTCTTGATACTTTTAGAAATATTCTTGAAGATGAGAATTTCGGTGAACTTTGGTTGGGTGGATCGACTCCTAAAAATTATATTCATCTCTTTGCTTCAAAAGATACTGTTTATAGTAGAATGAAATCGGGTAAATGGAACCCGTCGCCGGAGTTTTATGATTATATAATTATTGATGAGGCTCATCATATAATAGCTGAAACATATCGTCCGATATTGGAGTATTTTAAACCTATTATTTTGCTTGGAATGACGGCAACTCCAGAGAGAAATGATGGTGATATTAAACAATATTTTGATGGTGGAATTTCTGCAGAGATAAGACTTGCCGAGGCTTTAAGAAATAGATTACTTTCACCGTTTCATTATTACGGAATTACCGATAGTGTCGATTTGTCGGCGGTTAACTGGAAGCGAGGTCAGAAGTATGTTGAGTCTGAGCTAACCAGAATATATACAAGTAACGATCGTCGAACAAGATTGATTCTTAAAAAATTGGAGGAGTATGCGGGTCGTGAAAATTTACATAAAATAAAGGCTATAGGTTTTTGTGTGAGCAGGGAGCATGCTTCGTATATGGATGCTAAATTCCGATTGGCAGGCTTAAAATCAGCTTATTTAACTAGTGATAATAGTACTAGTAGAAGGGATTATCTTCGAAAACTTGAAAAAGGGGATTTGAATTTTCTTTTTGTTGTTGATATGTTTAATGAGGGGATTGATATTCCTTCGGTTGACACTATAATGTTTTTGCGACAGACTGAAAGTCTGACAGTTTATTTGCAACAATTTGGTAGGGGACTGCGTAAAGCTGAAGGTAAAGAATATGTTACAATTCTTGACTTTGTAGGTAATGGTAATGGTGAATTTCATTACAGTGAAAGGTTTAGGGAGATAATAGGGAAAACAGGTAGTAATATTAAAGATGAAATATCTAATGATTTTCCTATTCTTCCTTTTGGGTGCACTATAGAGTTGGAAAGGGAGGCTCAAGAGTATATTCTATCAAATATAGAATATGCTACCAGAATGATGAATATTAATAATATTAAAGAGGGTCTGAAAAGCTTTGAACGATATTATGATTGTGAGTTATCGCTAAAAAAATTTATTGAGATAAAGAAGATTCCTTTAAGTAAAATTTATAATAAGTCAAATACGTTCTCTTCGTTATGTATTGAAGCAGGAGTATGGGACTGTAAAAAATCAAAATTTAATCTTGAGTTGAGCAGAGCCGTATCCAAGAAATGGCTTTCAACAGATTCGTTTAACTATTTTAGTTTTCTTGGAGAATTAGCAGAACAAGAGTTTTCTTTATATGAATCTGATCTATCGGAAAAGGGAAAAAGAATGGCTCTAATGCTTTATTATGATCTTTTTCAGGATGCAGGTAGATTTGATTCTCTACAAAATATGTTTGATGCTTTATCAAAAGATGATCTGTTTATTTCGGAGTTTAAGGAGTTGATAGATATTCTTAAAAGTAGAACAGAGATGCTGGAGCTTGAAGTTGCTAATCCTAAATCTGATATAAATTTCCCTTTGAGAGTTCATGGACGCTATACCAAAGATCAGATAACAGTTGCATTGGGTACATCTGCAATTGATAAGAAATCATCAAATAGAGAAGGGGTTGAAAGAAATAAAGAAAAAAACATTGAAGTGATGTATGTTGATCTTATAAAAAACAGGATAGAAGGGTCAACAACTAATTATGATGATATTGCAATAAGTCAGAATATTTTTGACTGGCAATCTCAAAATAGTGTGAGTGATCATACTGTTTCGGGAAAGAATTATATAAACGGAAAATTTACAATGCTTTTATTTGTAAGGGAGCAAGCTTTGAATGAGGATAAAAATAGAAGAATGGGGTATGTTTACTTAGGTGAAGTTACATATGTTTCTCATTATGGTAATGCACCTATGAATATACGCTGGAAACTTAAAAATCCTATGCCGGCTTCGCTTTGGCAGTTTGCAGGGAAACTTAATTCGGCTCTTTAAAGAGAGAAACTGCTTATGGTGAATTTTTTATATTAAAAGTTTCTGTTTAAAATAATTTTTTGTCATCTGAAACTTATCAAGTTTTATCTTTTATCCATGATTCCAATTCTTGAAAATTGCAATCTTTTTTTATAACCTTTTTTTCTTTATCGAGTAAATAAATAGTTGGAATTGATTCGAGATAATATAAATCATATTCATCTATCAGATTATTTCTATCCCATCCGTGTATCCAATTAGGTTTTTCATTTACAAAGTTTAGCCATTTGTGAGGCTCCTTTTCAAGATAAACGGCAAATACACTTAGTTCTTTTGTGTTTATCATATTGCAAAGTAATTGACTTTCACTAATCGAATTAGTCAAATGTTTACATGTTTCGCAATCAGGATCATAAAACAGAAGAAGAGTATAATCGGTATCAAGTTCTTGTAAATATAAATGCTCTCCGGTTGGAGTTACTACTTCAAAATCATTTGCAATTTTACCCTCTGAATTTAGCTTTAGCCGATTTAATTTTTTAGTATAAATTTTTATATCATCTCCGTTGGAAGAATTTATATCAATCATCGTTTCATAAATAGATTGACATATATATTTATTTTTATATTGTGATTTGGGGTAACTATATGTAAGATCAAGCATATCCGACAGACTTATCAATATTTTATTGTCTAAAGATGCTTTTAAAAGTAAGTTTTTTATAGAAATAGCCTGAGTTACACTGTCAGATTCGGCTATAAGAGAAAGATATTTCCTATAAAGGATTTTGAATTCCGGATCATCTTTAGGATTGTTCCGGAACTCAAAATTATTCCAATATTCTGTAAGTTTGGTTTCAGCCTTTGTTACAGAGAAGCAAAGGAATGTAGATAAGAAAATCAATAATACATTAAGTATTCTGAAATATCTCATTTATTGTATAATAAGCTTTTTGGTTACAGATGATTGGCCTTCTGCTTCAATTCTACAGATATAAATTCCTTTACCAAGATCTTGAATATCAATTTTGTTGTTGATGAATGAGAATGTTGATTCTTTTACTTTTTCACCTGAGACCTTGTAAATTTCAACTGTGCCGTTTTCAATTTTATTGCTATTAATTAAGATATATGACGAAGCAGGATTTGGATAAATCTCTAACGTATATTCATTAGTTTCCTCAATCGATGTTATATCTGATTTGATATGTCTGATACAACGAATATTTTGTCCTTCAGTATGATGAGTTCCAGCGATATACATAAACGAGCTATTGTATGCGCTGTTTTCTTTATCGTAATCTACTTTATCTGAAGGAGTATCGCGATTGGTAATAACCATTGACATACGAG
>CAMTOJ010000090.1 GCA_947074145.1 uncultured Bacteroidales bacterium | reverse complement strand
ACTAAATTATATGATTAATGAAAAACATCAACAACCGGATTTATCCGCAGATCCATTTTTTTCAAAAAACGTAAAAACAACCAGGATTTCGGCTTGATGCACTTTTTAAACAAAAGGATACTTATTTAGAAATTACAAACACAAAAAAACACAAACAACAAAAGGTCGACACTATAACAGTATCGACCTTGAGTAGTCCATAGGGGAATCGAACCCCTCTTTCCAGAATGAAAATCTGGCGTCCTAACCGATAGACGAATGGACCGTCTTATTGCGATTAAGCTAATTTGTTAATTCTAAGAGCTAACTTCGACTTAAGATTCGCAGCTTTGTTTTTATGAATTACATTTCTTTTTGCAAGTCTGTCCAACATGCTGCTTACAGTGCCAAGCATTGCTATCGCTTCTTCTTTGCTAGTAAGAGCGCGTAGTTTGCGAACTGCATTACGAGTAGTCTTACCATAATAGCGATTGCGAAGATTTCTCTTTTCAGTCTGTCTGATTCTTTTGACTGATGATTTATGATTTGCCATCTCTATGTTTAATTTTTTACGTTATTCGTAGTCCATAGGGGAATCGAACCCCTCTTTCCAGAATGAAAATCTGGCGTCCTAACCGATAGACGAATGGACCTTAAAAAGGCTTCGGAAACTCTTTCCAGAATTGCTTCTGTCGCTTATTTCCCGATTGCGAGTGCAAATATAGAGCATGTTTTTCAATTGTGCAATAGCGGATTCAAAAAAAAAACATTTTTCACACAATAAAAGATCATATTTGGGCTCCATCTTCGCCTCATACTTCTGATAAACAAAAGAATAAGCACTATTGTTTTTTTTTGCCGTTTTTTTCTATTTCTCCAAGATGTATTTCCAAAGCCCTTACTGAGATCATTATTTCTTTTATAGATACACCCAAAGAAGCAATAAGAGAGAACATCCCCAAACCAAATACATATACCGCTACGGAAAACCAACCGACATAAACCAGCAACATTGTAACCACACAAAGGAAAAGACTTGATATACCAAGTATCTGCATTAACCGGATAAGGTATAATCGTTTTCTTAGATTATCTATTTGATGCTGCAAGTCCTCTGATGGATGCTCTTTATAATCCAAAGCCAAACTTCTCACAAGCTGAGCGTATGAAATAAACCTATTAGTATAAGCCAACATTATAAGAGAAACCGCAGAAAACAATAAAGAAGGGGTAGCCAATGTTAATTCTTCCATATGTACATAGTTTAATTCTTTATAAAAATCACGCCTCATTCCTAAGACACAAAGTCCGGAATATTATTTTTGTAATGTAAAAATAAAAAAAGACAACAATAATGCTATATAAAACTGATGGTATAGTTTTAAATGTTTCCGTTTATGACGATAAGAAATCCTTCGTTCATATCCTGACACGCGATTTCGGACTTGTAAGTTATTCCATTCCTAATACTCATTCTAAACGAAGTAAATTAAGAAGATCTCTTTTTACACCTTTTACCATACTTGAAATGGATGTCACACATCAACATGACAGATCCATACAAAAGATAACCGAGGCAAGAGTAAAAAATATATTCATAGATCTCTATACTGACCCTATAAAAAATGGAGTAGTCCTTTTCCTTTCAGAATTTCTTTCTAAAGCTATTCAACCGGGAGACAACTCTAAAGGATTATATGATTTCGTAGAAAATTCGGCTGAATTATTTGATCTTTTAGAAAAAGGAAAAGGAAATTTCCATATCTTATTTTTAATTAAGTTAACTGAATTTTTAGGATTTAGAATTAACATAGAAACCTACAAACAAGGATATATTTTTGACATATTAGAAGGCAGATTCAATGACAATATCCCCTATCATAACAATTATCTTTCTCCCGATCTTTCTTATGAAATATATTATTTATTATCCTCATCATTCCCGGATCTTGAAAAAATCAATATAAGTCGGGATAAACGAAATGAAATTCTCGACATATTACTAAAATTTTATCTCCTCCATGTGCCGGGATTATCTAAAATAAAATCTATCGACATCTTAAAAACATTATTTACTTAAACATAATAAATAAAAAAATGAGGCTTAAACAATAAAGTTTAAGCCTCATTTTTTCTTAACTAAACAGGTTAATATTTACCTATTTTAATCATACGGAATATATCTTTCAAATAATATTTTTTCAGATCAATCAGAAGACAACTGCTCCTTATTTTTTGATTTAAACACATCCACTATTTTATCCATAATTACAGCAATTGCACCATCACCGGTAACATTACAAGCTGTTCCAAAACTATCAATCGCAACATAAAGTGCAACAATAAGAGCCTGCATATTCTCATCAAATCCAAGCATAGACTGAATCAATCCCAGTGCTGCTACAATAGCTCCTCCAGGCACACCGGGAGCAGCCACCATAGTAAGACCCAGCATAAATATAAAACCTGAAAAGACCTCAATATCCACTATTCCTCCCTGCATCATAATGAGAGCCATTGAAAAACACACAATTTTCATTGTACTTCCTGACAAATGAATAGTAGCACATAAAGGCACTACAAAGTTTGCCACATCCTCACGAACTCCATTTTTCAACGTCTGATCAAGCGTAACGGGTATTGTTGCGGCCGAAGAAGAAGTACCCAAAGCAGTAAAGTAAGCCGGAAGCATATTACGCAACAACTTAAGAGGATTCTTTTTGCTTACAATAGCGGCAATACTAAACTGAATAAGCAGCAGTATCACCTGAAGCACAAATATGAATAATATAACCCTTACAAAAAGATTAAGAATACCGAACACCTGTCCCGCCTGAGACATTATCAAAAACACACCGAAAATATAGATAGGCAGAAGAGGCACAATCACCTTATGAATCAACCATTCGATTATATCCTTGAAATCACTAATTACATTTTTCAGCGTTTCACCCTTTATAAATGCCAATCCCAAACCTATTAGAAAAGAGAGTATCAGCCCGCTCATAACATCTATCGCAGGAGGAAATTTCACGGTGAAAAAGGGAGTTAAATCCCCCGAAACGTTTCCCGAAACAATTCCATCGACCATAGACCCTTCCGGTAATATATTTGGCAAAGCAATAGAAGAGCTGAAATAGGTAAAATACCCGGAAAATACAGTGGAACCATACGCAAGTATAGCTGTCAACACAAGCAATTTACCGGCTCCCCTGCCCAGATCGGCAATAGCCGGTACAACAAGGCCTATTATAATAAGAGGTACGACAAAACTTAGAAATTCACTAAACAAAGAATTAAAAGTTACAAATATTCGAACCAGAACATCGGGCAAAAAGAAGCCAAATATCGCTCCTAATATAATCGCTATGATAACTCTTGGCAAAAGCCCCATTTTTTTAATATTCATATTTATCTCTGTATTTATATGTTTATCTATTTAAAGACTTCGACTACACCAATATATTAAAGATAAACATATATTTCTTAAATCATGAAATGATATTGGATATAAAAAAGAAACCATTTTGATCCGAAGTCCTATAATTAGACTAACAAATCAGAATGGTTTCTTATCGAATTTAAATATTATTTATTTCTCTCTTATGAAAATATTGATTGGAGTCCCTTTAAAATCCCAGTTCGCTCTAATCTTATTTTCAAGGAATCTCTTGTACGGATCCTTCACCCATTGAGGCAAATTACAGAAGAAAATAAAGGTCGGCACATAAGAATCCTTAAGCTGTGAAACATATTTTATTTTCACATATTTACCTTTATGAGCTGGTGGTGGATAACGTTCAATCACCTCAAGCATATACTCGTTAAGTTTTGCCGTAGGCACATTTCTGGATCTATTCTTATAAACCTCAACCGCTGTCTCCAAAACTTTAAATATTCTCTGTTTTGTAAGTGCTGAAGTAAATATTATAGGAAAATCGACAAATGGAGCCAAGCGCTCATAGATAGCATTTTCAAACTCCTTTATAGCCTTCGTCGATTTATCCTCTATAAGGTCCCATTTATTTATACAAACAACAAGAGCTTTCTTATTTTTCTGTATCAACTGATAGATATTCAAGTCCTGAGCCTCAATACCACGGGTAGCATCAATCATCAGAATACAAACATCGGAATTCTCTATAGCACGTATAGAACGCAGTACCGAATAATATTCAACATCCTCATTTACCTTACTTTTCTTTCTGATACCTGCAGTATCAACAAGGTAAAAATCAAATCCGAATTTATTATATTTACTATAAATAGAATCTCTGGTTGTTCCTGCTATATCTGTTACTATATATCTCTCTTCTCCAATAAAAGCATTTGTAATAGAGCTTTTACCGGCATTCGGACGACCTACAATAGCAAAACGAGGAATATCTTCAAGTGCTAAGAAATCATCATCCTCTTTTGTAAATTTCGAAATTATCTCATCCAAAAGATCACCTGTCCCACTTCCGCTAATTGATGAAACAGCAAAAGGATCTCCAAGACCTAATGAATAAAACTCTGCCGCCTGATAACTTAAATCAAAATTATCAGCCTTATTTGCTACAAGAATAACAGGTTTTGGTGATCTACGAAGTATTTTTGCCACCTCATCATCAAGATCGGTTACTCCGTTTATTATATCAACAACAAACATTATCACATCTGCTTCTTCCATTGCAATTGTAACCTGTTTATTTATCTCCTCCTCGAAGATATCGTCAGAGTTTACAACCCAACCACCGGTATCTACAAGAGAAAATTCTCTTTTACCCCAAAGCACTTTACCGTATTGACGGTCGCGTGTTGTACCTGCTTCGTCATTGACAATCGCAGTGCGAGTTTCTGTCAAACGATTAAATAGTGTCGATTTACCCACGTTTGGGCGCCCCACTATTGCTACTATATTTCCCATATAATTTTATTTTAGCGTTCCCGCCAATAAATTTCTGATTTTGAAAAACAAGAATCATCTTTTCAGGCTGTCGGCCTCCCGAATTACAAGACTCTTACTCCGGATTATATCCGAAGCTTTTTAATTTATTATCTCTGCTTCGCCAGTCTTTTTCTACTTTTACATGAATCTCAAGAAATATCTTCTTTTGAAAAAAGACCTCTAAATCTTTTCTCGCAAGAGTACCAACCTTCTTTAACGCAGAGCCCTGCTTACCGATGATTATTCCTTTTTGAGAATCTCTTTCCACAAAAATTATAGCATTTATACTGATCAATTTATCGGACTCCTTAAATTGCTCAACTGCAACTTCACATGAATAAGGAACCTCCTTATCATATATCTCCAATATCTTCTCTCTTATTATCTCCGTTACAAAGAACCTTGCCGGTTTATCTGTCATTGCATCTTTCTCAAAAAACGGAGGAGAGTCAGGTAAAAGCTCTTTTATTCTTTTCAAAAGATAATCAACATTAAAATTAAGCTTAGCTGACAATGGTATTATCTCTGCAGTAGGAAGCATATTTTTCCATTCTGCCACCAAAGTCTCAAGCTTTTGTTGATCTATTAAATCGATCTTATTTATTACAAGAATAATTGGTGCCGGTTGTTTATTCACTTTATCGATAAAGCTCTTATTTTTATCAGCCGTCTCCACTGTATCTGTCACATAAAGCAACACATCAGCATCTGAAAGTGCAGATTGTGAAAACTTCAACATTGACTGTTGCAATTTATAATTAGGCTCAAGCACTCCCGGTGTATCAGAATATACAATCTGCATATCTTCTGTGTTTACAATACCCATAATTCTATGACGCGTAGTTTGCGCTTTCGAAGTTATGATAGAGATTCTTTCTCCTACAAGATTATTCATCAGTGTCGATTTACCGACATTGGGATTTCCTACTATATTTACAAAGCCTGCTTTATGCATAAATAATGATTATCATTTGCTTACAAAGATACAATAAAAAAACGCATCTTTATTAGATGCGTTTTTCTTAAC
Source organism: uncultured Bacteroidales bacterium (assembly GCA_947074145.1). GTDB lineage: Bacteria > Bacteroidota > Bacteroidia > Bacteroidales > JAUNSR01 > JAUNSR01. The sequence goes on along the minus strand of CAMTOJ010000090.1, from coordinate 1,480 downwards.
TTGATTATATTTTAAAGAGTTAAATCTTTTTCACTTCAATTTAACCGATTGTTATAAAGACAAAACAACTTATTGTTCACTCTTTTCAACATCACTTCCGTCATATGCCCACTTTATATACATCGATCCCCAGGTAAATCCCGCTCCAAAAGCCGACATTATCAATTTGTCTCCCTTTTTAAGCTTACTTTCCCAATCGGCTAAAGCCAATGGAACCGAAGCTGAACTTGTATTAGCATATTTATGAATATTTATCATAACCTTAGACTTATCAAGATTCATTCTATGAGCAGTAGCCTCAATGATTCTCATATTAGCCTGATGAGGTACCAACCAGTCGATATCTTCGTGCGACAAGTTATTTCTTTTCATCATAGATTCAGAAACATCAGCCATACTTGTGACAGCATACTTAAACACAGTACGCCCCTCTTGATGTATATATTGATCACGATCCTCAAGAGTTTCATGAGTAACAGGCTGTACCGAACCACCCGATTTCAGGATTAGATACGGAAGTCCCACTCCATCTGTATGAAGTTCACTATCCATTATTCCAAGATCTTCTGTCGTAGGCTCAACAAGAACGGCTGTTCCGCCATCTCCAAAAATAGGACATGTAGATCTATCGGTATAATCTATAATAGAAGACATAAATTCCGCAGATACGACAACTACCTTCTTATATAATCCGGATTTCACAAAACCGTTAGCTATTTCCATCGCATAAAGAAAGCCGGAGCAAGCTGCCTGAATATCGAATGCAAATGAATTCTTTATTCCACACTTCTCTGCTATTATAGATGCTGTAGAAGGAAATCGGTAATCAGGAGTCGTGGTAGAACATATAACAACCTGAATATCCTCAGGCTTTGTATTGGTTTTTTCCATCAACTTCTTCAAAGCCGGGGCACCAAGATCCGAAGCACCCTTCCCCTCGCCTTTTAAAATATGTCTTTCTTTAGTCCCGATGCGCGTTCTGATCCACTCATCTGTCGTATCAACCATTCTCGACAATTCTTCATTTGTCAGGATATACTCAGGTAGATAAGATGCTATTCCGGTAATTATCGCATTTAGTTTTTCCATAATAAATAACGGCTTGTTATAACCCTCTTTAAAAGTTTATTTCTTTCATACATTCTCTTTGAAATCTCTTCTGAGACCCAATATTTGCAAAGGTTATAAAAAAAATCGTCGCACTTCAAATTATTATTAAAAAAAATAAGTCCTAATGCAAAAACATTAGGACTTAAATTCTATTCTTTATAAGAATTTGTTTTCTTTAAAAACAATTATACAGCTGCCTCTTTTTCGATAGCTAACTTACCACGGTAGTATCCGCATTCACCACATACTGTGTGGTAAAGATGCCAACCACCACAATTAGGACATACTACTACTGTAGGAACTGCAGCCTTGTCATGAGTTCTTCTCTTGGCTGTTCTTGTTTTTGACTGTCTTCTCTTTGGATGTGCCA
>CAMTOJ010000089.1 GCA_947074145.1 uncultured Bacteroidales bacterium | reverse complement strand
TTTAGAATTTATATTTTACGTATTTTACTTCATCATATTTATATCTGATGTCATGTTCGACATCGACTTTTCTTTTCGATCCTTCAGGTTTCTCCTTTACAATTACTGTAATGGTAAACCCTGATTCATCTGCGTCTTTAAGCAACCCGGAGATCTTTTTCCCATCTTTTGATAATACTTCAACAGGATTGCCTATGTTTTTTTGATATTGACGCAGTACCTTAAATGCAGATGTTAATCCGGCAGAACCTACCTCAAGTTCATAGTCTTCAATCTCTCTGTCAAGAGATGCTTCAATATGGCGATTGATTTTGACACATTCGTCAATGTCAACACCCTCTTCGTTATCTATCTCGACAACTATCAGATTTCCCGGTTTCACGACAACGTCAACCAAAAAACTGTCTGATTCGTTTAAAGCCTCTTCTACAAGACTTATAACAATATTCTTATCAATCATATCATTTTTTTTTATAATTTCTTTCTCTACCTAACGATTTTCGAAAAGAAATATATAATATCAAAAAGGAGGAAGCCTTTCGCCCCCTCCTTCGTCCTTTGATTATGGCGCAAATATACAACAAATAATGCATATAACTTATTATTTTCTTAAGATAAAGCGGTTTTTACCCCATTAATACATATATGTTAGTAATAATTAAATATAGTTAACTATAATTTGTTGACTTATTTATACCTATTTTTATGTTTGTTGATTCTTTGTCGTTTATATAAAGATTGCTATTCTAAAATTTATAATTTTACATCTCTTTTCATTTCACTGTCAAATCAATTAAATTTTATAATATGAAACAGTTTTTTAAAACTATGTTTGCCTCTGCACTTGGTGTATTTCTTGCCGGATGGATTGGTATGGTGCTTTTTTTTATAGCTATAATTGCTATTGTGGCTTCCACAGATTCTACTTCTCCGGTTAAGGATAATTCTATATTAAAACTTAACTTAAATACAAGTGTTGTAGAGGTCAAAGATGCCGAACTCAACGATCTTTTAAATGTTATGATGAATGATGGGCAGCAGCCGTTATATCTGATTGATATTATAAATAGTATAAGTCAAGCTAAAACAAACACCAAAATAAAAGGTATTTATCTTAATACTGATAATTATGTCGGTTCATATGCCATATCATCTCAGATCAGATCTGAACTTGTTAAGTTTAAAGAATCCGGTAAGTTTATAATAGCTTATAATAATTATTATACACAGAATCAATATTTCCTTAGTACTGTAGCCGACTCAATATATGTTAACCCTTTGGGAGGAGTTAGTTTAACGGGTTTAAGTTCTAAACAAATATTTTTTAAGAACACACTTGATAAACTTGGTGTTAAACCTGAGGTGTTCAGAGTTGGGACTTTTAAATCTGCAATAGAGCCATTTATTCTTGATAAAATGAGTGATGCCAATCGTCTGCAAGTGCAAACTTTTCTGGGATCTATTTGGGACTATTTGGCTAAAGAAATTGCACAAAGCCGCAATCTTGCCGTTGAAGATATTAACGCCCTTGCAGACAGTGGTATCGAATTCAGTATGGCAAATGAGATTAAAGATTCAGGATTATTTACAAGAACCAAATATGCCCATGAGGTTAATGATATTTTGAAAACACTAAGCGGTGTAGATGAAGTGAGATTTTCTTCAATTTCAGATCTTTCTTCTCTTTCTGTACCTGTTGATAAAGCTGAAATTGCATTGTTGTGCGCAGAAGGTGAAATTATAGATGCAAAAGGAAAGGGTATTTATGCTCCAAAACTTATTAAAGAGATTTATAAAATACAAAACGACGATAATATTAAAGGTGTAATATTCAGAGTTAATTCTCCCGGCGGAAGTGCATTTGCTTCTGAGCAGATTTGGAAAGCTATATCTGATCTTAAAAAAGTAAAACCTGTAGTTGTTTCAATGGGTAATTATGCCGCTTCAGGTGGATATTATATCTCATGTGACGCAAACTATATTATTGCTGAACCAAGCACATTAACCGGTTCTATCGGTGTATTTGGTTTATATTTTAATGCCAATAAATTGTTTACTAAAGATTTCGGATTTAGCTTCGATGAAGTTAAAACTAACAAATTTGGGCAGATTACCATATTTGAGCCTATAAAACCTGCAGAGAGAGCCTTGATACAGAATAATGTGGAAAATATTTATGATATTTTCCTTAAGAGATGTTCGGACGGTAGAGGTATTCCGGTTGATTCAATTGCAAAAATTGCAGAAGGAAGAGTTTGGTCGGGAGTTGATGCGCTTAACATAGGTCTTATTGATGCTCTTGGAGGTATAGATGAAGCTAAGTTGAAAGTTGAAGAGCTGACAGGACTTCAAAATGCATCAGTAACAATTTATCCACAACCTAAATCATTATTTGAGAGTCTAATGTCAAACCTAAATGATGACTTATCTGTTAAAATGAAACAACTATTCCTTGGAGATGAATTTAATAAATATCTTATGCTTCGTGACTTTAGAAATAAAGAAGGAATACAGGCAAGAATGCCCGATATGATTGTTGAATAATGATTGATTATGTCTGGAAAATTTAAAATCTATTATTCCCTTTGGCCATTTTCCGTATTATATAACAGTATTACTTATATAAGGAATAAGCTTTTCGATTTTAGAATTCTGAAATCGGAAACTTTTGATATTCCAATTATATGTGTTGGTAATCTTGCTGTAGGGGGTACTGGAAAAACTCCTCACGCGGAATATCTCATTCGATTGTTGAAAGATAAATACAATGTTGCTCTTTTGAGTAGAGGATACAGAAGAAAAAGCAAAGGGTTCAAGATTAGTACTAAAAACCTTTCTGTTGAAGAGTTGGGAGATGAGCCGTTTCTTATAGCTTCTAAATTTCCTGAGATTACTGTTGCGGTAGATGCGGATCGTAGAAATGGAATAAACAGATTACTTAAATCAAAGAATCCACCCGATCTCATTATTCTTGATGATGCCTTTCAGCATCGTTATGTTAAGGCTGGGTTAAATATCCTGCTTACAGATTTTAGTCGGCCATATTTTAATGATTTTGTTATGCCCATGGGGCGTCTTCGCGAGGCTCCTAATGGTGAGAAAAGAGCAGATATAGTTGTTGTAACCAAGTCGCCACATTACATAACGGAATCGGAAAAAAAATATTTTAAAGAAAGAATAGGTGTAAAGCAATTGTTTTTTTCCTCTTTGGTTAATAATAGTATTGTTTCTTTATCTGATGATTCTGTCAGGCAACTTACAAAAGATACTCCTGTTTTATTGGTTACTGGTATTGCTCAACCCCGAAGTCTTGTCGCAAAACTTCAGCAGGATGCAAATTTGGTAGGCAAGCTCCTTTTTGATGATCATCATGATTTTACATCAAAAGATATACGATTGATAGAGAATCAATTTAATGCACTAAATCACAACAATGATTGCATAATAGTTGTTACAGAGAAGGATGCCGTAAAAATTAGAAGGCATGCTTTGAAAAATAAAACAATAGCTAATTCAATTTATTTTATTACTTTGGATCTGCTTTTTGATGAGTCAGAGAGTTTTAACCAAACTATACTTAGATATGTTAGAAAAAATTAAAGAAACAGCCGATTATTTATTGAATAAGGTTCCTAATCGCCCGCATGTGGCTATTATTCTTGGAACAGGTCTTGGTGAACTTGCTTCACATATTCAAAATAAAGTTGAAATTCCATATACTGAGATTCCAAATTTCCCTATCTCTACTGTAGAAGGGCATAGTGGGAAGCTTATTTTCGGAAAGCTTGGAGAAAAAGATGTAATGGCAATGCAGGGACGTTTCCATTATTATGAAGGTTATGATATGGAACAGGTTACTTTTCCTATCCGTGTAATGAAAGCGTTCGGAATAAAAACTCTTTTCCTTTCAAATGCGGCAGGTGGTATGAATCCGTCTTTCCAGGTTGGTGACCTTATGGTAATTCGTGATCATATCAATCTTTTCCCTGAGCATCCGTTACGTGGTAAAAATATTGAGGAACTTGGGCCTCGCTTCCCTGATATGAGTGAGCCATATTCACAGAAATATATCAAACTTGCTTTTGAAATAGCAAAGAAAAATAATATCAAACTTCAAAGAGGTGTTTATGTCGGTACTCAGGGTCCTACATTTGAAACTCCTGCTGAATATCGTTATTTCGCAATTATCGGAGGTGATGCTGTTGGTATGTCAACTGTGCCTGAGGTTATTGTTGCACGTCATAGCGGTATAGAATGTTTTGCAATCTCGGTTATCACCGACCTTGGTGTAATCGGTGTAGTTGAGCAAGTTTCTCACGAAGAGGTTCAGAAGGCTGCTGCAGAAGCTCAGCCTAATATGACTTTCATTATGAAAGAGATCATAAACGGAATCTGATAAAAATCTATATTGATAAAAATTTTGTTATCATATAATATAAGGTGGTCATTCTTTTATGATCACCTTTTTATTTATAGGATGTTGTGTTATTATCCTATATTTGCAATAATTAAATAACATATAATATATGGAACAAGGAAATGTGACGAAGATATCTTCATTAGGAGAATTCGGATTAATTAAAAGACTTACCGAATCTTTTCCGCTGAAAAATGACTCATCTATTAAGGGTGTTGGTGATGATGCTGCGGTTTTGAAATATGATTCGGAAAATATATTGGTAACAACAGATCTATTGCTTGAAGGTATACATTTTGATCTTACATATGTGCCATTGAAGCATCTTGGTTATAAATCGGCTATTGTGAACTTCTCAGATATATATGCGATGAATGGGATGCCTCGACAAATTGTAGTATCGATAGGTGTTTCTGCCCGCTTTTCGGTAGAGCATCTTGAGGAGCTTTACAGCGGTATTCGTTTGGCATGCGATATATATGGAGTGGATCTTGTGGGAGGAGATACATCTGCATCTATGACCGGTCTTGCTATTAGCATAACATGTTTAGGGAGTGCCGTAAATCCTGTTTATCGTAACGGGGCAAAAGAAAATGATCTTATTTGTGTTTCCGGTGATCTTGGTGCTGCTTATATGGGACTTCAGTTATTGGAGAGAGAAAAGAAGCTTTTTGAAGAGGGCCATGATACAAGAAATGAGTTTAGCGGAAAAGAATATCTTATAGAAAGGCAGCTAAAACCTGAGGCTCGTAAAGATGTTGTTGAGGCGCTTGCTCAGAAGGGTATTGTTCCTACTTCGATGATTGATATTTCGGATGGTCTTTCTTCAGAATTGTTACATATATGTACTCAGAGCAATAAAGGTTGTCGTATTTATGAAGATAAAATACCTATCGACTATCAGACAGCAATGCAAGCGGAGCAATTTAATATGAGTCTTATCACTGCAGCACTTAACGGCGGAGAGGATTATGAACTTCTGTTTACTGTTCCTCTTGGCAAGCATGATCTTGTTGAAGCAATACCGGGGATAAAAATTATTGGTCATATCACCGATGAGTCGCTTGGACAAGCAATGATTACCCGCGATGGTAATGAGATACAACTTCAGGCTCAGGGTTGGAACTCCTTGAAATGATTTATCAAAAAAATCATTCGATCTTAACATTCAACCATATTAGCCGGAAATAATGAATAAAGAACTTCATATCACTCATTCGCTAAGTAGCAGAGGAACGCTTAAAGAAGCCCTTAAAAAACGGAGTATAAATGCGGATGTCATTGCGGTATGTAGCATGTTCGAATATGCGCCTATACCTCATGATTTTAAAGAGACTTCATTGAGATATCGATCCCTGAAAATTGAAGAGATTACAGGTTTTGATAAATCAGAATACTGCGATGGTATAAATTGGTTCATCAATTTTGATTTTTCTAGTTATGAAAAGATTGTAATTTGGCATGGTAATAGTGTTGATGAACGTTTATCTCTTTACCTGTCTTGCCGGCTGATAAACAGGAATCTTTATTCAGCAAACATAATGATGTTGAAAGATAAGTTCTCACACTTATCTCATAATCCTTTCGTTCTGCCTATGGATTGTTGTTCTCCTGAGAATATGTTGTCAGTTTATGATAGAATTTCACTGATCGGTGAAGAGCAAAAACTGGCATGTTGCGATTTATGGAATAGATGGTCAAAGTCGGAAGCCTCTCTTAGAGTGATAAACCGGGATGATGATATTGTTGAGGTTGGAGTCGATTATTTTGATAGCTATATATTGAACAATTGTACTAATGAATTTCATGATGGGGCAATGGTGATGGGGAAAACGCTATGTGATACCAATTTTATGACTGAAGATGGATTCTTGAATAAAAGATTTATGGAATTGATAAAACAGGGAAAACTCATTGCTGAGCAGCGCGATTTATCAAACTATAAACGCGAGATTCCGCAGGTAGACCCGGAAGATTTTATCAATAATGTAAATATTTCATCATTTGCCCTATACAAGGTTAAATTAGCTTGATTATATAATAACCTATATATATTAAAAATAGAAAGGTCATTTTCGGATTATTCTGAAAATGGCCTTTCTTTATTAATGGTCAAATTATTTTTTTAGACAAAATAGATTTTTATTTACCCGGTACAGTTTTTCCGACTCCTTGCAAATTTTCGTTTTACACCTTGTTGATTTTTGTATTACACCTTGCAAGGTTTTAATAGAAACTTTGCATGGTGAAGACTAACACCTTGCAAGGTGTAATAAAATTGGCTTGAGAAAAGCAACTTATTTAACCCATTTAAGTTAAAAACACGCAAAGAAATATATACTATAATATATGGGTGTGAACTGTTTAGAGAGGATTTTGGAACGAGCGAAAATTAATTGAAAATATTTTAGGGTGTTAAATGTTATCTAATCAATTGACTGAGTGTTGTGTTATGAAAATGTTATCTGATATCGTTGATATTTGCTGAAAAAAATAAATCACCGGAGAGTTGTGGAAGTGAAAAATTGCCATACCTTTGCATCCGCAATCGAGAGAGATTGGATGCTGAAAGTTGAAATACTGAATGTAAAAGGAAAGTGAAAAAATGGCGCTTTAGTTTTGAACATAAGATTTAATATCTTGTTTAGAGATTATCGTTGTCACTGAAAAATGAACTCCATTTAAGCTGATTATTCTTTAAGGAAATGACGCTAAAAAATAAAAAGAAAATATTTTCTGAAAATATTTGGAAGTTTAAAAATAACGCTTACCTTTGCATCCGCAATCGAGAAACGGACAACGCTTCGCAAGAGGTAAGATAACGGAAACATCTTGAGAGTATGGGTTAACGAGTGAGTTAACTTAGATAAAAGCGATCTTTGAAAGATTTAAGATATAAGACAAAGTAGTACAAGAAACTTACTTGGGTAAAGTAAGAAGCAACCGTCAATTATAAAGATTGATAAACTACGATAAATAGGTTATCATTTTGAGAATAAAGGAAATTCTTTGGACAGTACATAAAACACTTGAAAGCAGCAATGTTTTTAAGTAACAAAATATTTACAACGAAGAGTTTGATCCTGGCTCAGGATGAACGCTAGCGACA
>CAMTOJ010000088.1 GCA_947074145.1 uncultured Bacteroidales bacterium | reverse complement strand
GCTATTTTAGAGCGTTTTATAAGCGAAAAATAAAAAAAAGACTCAAGGTAGTCAGCATATCATGTAATCTCTTGCTATAATCTATTTTTGTATATTGTTAATAATTAAATATTTAAAAAAAAGCGAGACAGTCATGTATTATATGTTTCTGTCTCGATTTGGTCTCGTTTTGGGAATATCAAATCAATATTTTGATACCATATAAATGAAATTTCCAAACTTTATCTCTCTGCACCTGCACATTCGGCAAGATCGTCCGGATGGGCAGTTTCTTTTTTATTGGCAGAAATTTCAGCTTTAAGATTCTCAAGATTGGAATTAATATCAATCATAATATTAACTGTTTCCCGTTGCGTTTTACGGGAATCCTCCAGTTGTCCTGAGATCATACCGATCATCATGTTTTGTTGCTCAATAAGAATGGAGTTCTGTTTGAGTAATTCCTGATTCATTACATCATGCGACTTTCGTTCATCTTTTATAATATCCAGCACATAAGCGGGGATAGAAGGTCTGTCATCTTTTATTTCAGAATTTCCGGAAAAATCCTCCGGAGTGTTTATCATTTCTCCTTTTCCGGTCAAAAGCCATGTTATATTTAATTCGGGATATTGTAAAGCAATCCTTTCTACTTTGTCAGGTTGTATAGATTTTACTATTGAGTTTACGAAAGCTGCTGAAACATCAATACTTAAGCAAAATTTTCTTTCGCTTAACCCTTTGTATTTTATAAATTCTCTAATTCTCTCTTTTACAGTCATATAAAGTTTAACCTTTCAAATGTTTAAAAAATAAACAGTAAAACCTTTTGTAGTGCATAGGAAACCTTTATATTTGCACAACGTCAGTGATATTTGCACATTAAATTTAAAAATATCATTGCAAAAAACCATTAATAATTAAAAAAAAGGGATTATGTCATTAAAAGATCACATTAACAATTTACCGAATCAGAGACTGGATATGATTCAGGAATTAGCAGAAATCACCTGTTCTTCGGTCAATGCAGTTTATCGATGGATGAGCGGAGCTTCAATACCAGCGCCGTTAAAACAGAAAGTAATATCCAAACATCTTGGGAAATCAGTTGAAGAACTATTTCCGGAAGTAAAGAAAAAGGCAAAAAAAAAGACGAATAACCGCCACAGCTATTCGTCTCATTAGATTTCCTATTAGACATTGTCTAACGTTCGTCTCTTTCTCTGATGCGAATGTAGGCTAAAAATCTTTAACCCCCAAAAAGATAAAAAAATTATGCACTACAGTTATGTACAATTCGCTAATATCTCAGGATATATTTTCTCTTTTCTCATAGGATTATTCTTCTATAATAATTCTCCTTTCTTACAGCTTCCAAAATTACCGGCAACATTCATTTATTTCAATCCATTAAAAAGATGAAAGAACTGAAACCTTTTGTTTGTCTGACTAAAAGGCAACAAGAAATATTGGAAGCCGTTGCCTGTGGTTACTCTGTCAAGGAGATAGCCATTGCCATGCATATAAGTCACGCTACAGTATCCAGTCATATCAATAATATAAAAGAAGTTACCGGAGCCCAAAAAGCTACGGAACTTAGCATCGTGTGGTTATGCAGACATTTCGATTTGCCCGTCAAGGTTCTCTTCAAAAAGAGATTTACCCCTCTTGTCCTATTTCTGGCCTTATCTATCACTCAGATCGTAATGCCAGAATCAGATAAACTTAAACCAACAAGATCCTTAAGAATAAGATCCCGTCGTAAAACAGAAACAATTTATTAAGATGACAAAACAAGAAGTTTTAGATAAAGCAAAAAAATATTCACATGACCATCCAGAGGAACAAAAAGCATTTCTGGCCGGATTTCAAGAAGTGTGTAACATGATAAGAATAAATCAGGAAGAATGCTATAATCTCGAGTTTTTGAAGAAGATGGAAGAGTTGGCTGATGTTTCTCATTTGGATCTGACAATTGAAGAAGATAATTTCTTTTTTTGATAAAATATTAAGAAGATGAATAAAATAAATATTCCGCCGGATATAAAATTATCTGCCAAAAACGTGAAAGGGATTTTCGATACGAAAAAAGTATTGGAAGGAGTCGAAAAACTGATAAAAAAGCTTGAAGAGAATGAAAAGAAAAATATCAAGAAATGAATTTATGAAAGAAGCTTTCAAGATAATAGAAAAGGCATCTCAGATTGCTGAAAAGCATAATATAGTACTTCATGTCCATTTATATATGTATGGAACATATAATAAGAACTATCGTTTCGAAATAGAGCATTTTAGTGAGAAATATCCGCGCGATATAAGAATGATAGCAGTCGATTCCCTTGAGAATTTTTCTTTCGATGAAATAAATAAATTTTTGGGGAGACTTGAACTTGATAAAACAGCATTAATAGATAAGATATGAATAAAACACTATTAAAAAAAGGAGACATGGTCGTAATGCACAGATGTTTTGAAGAGGAGTTTTACAGAGGCAAAATATGGGAATGTAGAACGGATGAACTGCAATTAAAAGATGGAGACTGGGTTGTTTGGCTTGAAGGTTTTGTCGGATGTTTTCTTTCTAAATACTTAGCTAAAGTAAATATCAATTGATAACAAAAATTCATAAACTAATTTTATTATTGATTTAACCAATTAAGGAAAATGATTATAAACGATAAGAAGAATATAGAAAAAGAATATAGTGATATTCTCACAAGACTTCCATGGGAATCAACGAAGGAGGAAATACAATTAATCTTTTCACCTTTTGCCTTAGATATAAAAGAATGGGAAAAGTATAATGATAAGATCTCTTTTGAATTGCATTGGAAAAGGCTTTTCTTAATAAGGTACAATATTGAATCTTCGGGGTTAATACATATTCAAAATGAATTTATATTAACTACTGAAGGCGACTTAAGGTTTGTGATTCTTAACGGACATCCGAACAATGCTGGCATGGTGGTATTTTTAATCAATTTCTGCATTAATTACGAAATTATGCCTAATTCATATTCTCCAGATTATAAAGAAGGAGTTTCTCATTTTTATTCAGAAGAAGATATGAAATATAGACTTGAGTTAGTACAGGTTTTATTGGAAAAATATAAGGAAAAATAATATCAAAGATATAAAACAGCCTTTTAATAAATAAAGAGTATGATGGAGACAGATAAAGAAAGACTTCTGAATAAAATCAAAAATCATTTCAAGGAAAATTTCATATCAATAAAAAAGGAATATGAAGGAAGGCGAAGTATGATTATTCATGTGAAGAAAATTTCATCATACGACTGTAAATTTTTAGAAGATATTGGTCTGTTTTATTCTATATACCCGGAAGAGAATGGAATCCAATTAGAGATTTACATTCCTATAATGAAAAAGACTAATATATAATTATCCTAATTAGAACCTATATGGAAGCAATAGAAGTTATCTCTCCGGAGATATTTTTCGACACGATTGATGATGCAGAAGAAGAATTTAATGTAAAAAAGGAAAACGGAATCTGGATAGCTGAATCAAAAGAATCGAAGATCTTATTGATCAAACAAAATGAAAATCACGATTAGTCTATCTCCACAAGGATACTGACGCAAAAATAAGTGAGCATGATTAATGAATATTATCAGGAAAGACTTAAACTATTAGGTCTGACAGAAGAAAAAAATAAGAGAATAATTTATAGGGACGGTATTCCCGCTACAGTTCCTATTTTTCATCCCGATAAAGAAAGGGATGCTCTGGTTATTCCATATACTTCTCCAACGGGAGAATATTGTCAATGTTTACAAGGTAAAAAGGTTATAGACTTTGAACGTATAAGATTTAGGATTCCTCAAAGAATTCAAAATAAAAAAGGTGAATCTAAAACAATCAAATATTGGCAGCCACCTAAATCTGATGTTTATACATATCTTCCCCCGGCTATAGTAGATAAATATATTAAAGTAGAAAAAGTCAGAACATTATATGTCATAGAAGGGGAGTTTAAAGCGATAGCCGGATCACTTCTTGATCTTGATTTTATTGGTATCGGAGGAATTTTTAATTTCAAGGATAAACAGAAAAATGAAATTGATGAATATCTTAAGAATATTATTGAAAAACTTGAAGTTAAGAATATAGTAATTGTTCAGGATGCTGATTGCCGAACAATAAAATATGAAGCAGAGAAGGATCTCGCGGAACGATTAAAAAGTTTCTCCACAGCTGTCGCCAATTTTGTAGAACTGCTTCGTCCATTTGATGTAAACTGTTATTTCTGTCATGTCGATGAAAAATATTTGCAGACAGCCAAAGGACTTGACGATCTTCTTGCGCTTGATGGCATAGATAAAGAAAAAGTCCGACAGGAACTTGAGATGTTTACCACCGGGCAGAAAGAAATGTTTCAATGTATTACATTAAACGGATCGGTACAAGATCGTCTTAAAAAACATTTTTGGCTTGACGGAGTATCAAAGTTTTATGAACAATATAAATCTATTATTCAAGAACGCGCTTTTATATATCAGGGGAGATCTTATTATTGGGACGGTGTTAAAGTCGTTAATGCATGGTATAAAGAAGCGACATCTTACTTAAGAATTGGAACTGACTTTTACAAAAAAGTATGGATAAAATCAAGTCATAAAAATAAGAAGGACCAGAAACCTTCACTTGAATTATTGCGATGGAAAATTTCTGAAATTACACGAGATTTTAATGGAAATAAAAACGCTATAGATTATATCCCGAAGTTTGATTCATTTATTAATTTACCGTGCAATACTCATCTTTACAGACGAATTATAGAAGTAGAACATGACGGACATAAGTCTCAATTTTATAATCTTTATAATCCTCTTGAACATGATATAACTCCCGGTTCTTGGCCAAATATAGAATTATTTCTCAAACATATTTTTGACTCAGAAAATACCTCAGGAGAAAATCTGTATGAATTCGGTCTTGACTGGTTGCAACTATGTTGTTATGATCCAACTCAAAAAATTCCTGTTTTGTGTGTTGTTTCTCGCGAAAGAAACACAGGAAAATCAACTTTCTTACATTTTCTCAAGCTAATCTTTAAAGAAAATGCTGCTATACTGGATAATGAAAGATTTACAGGCAAGTTTACTTCTCATTTTGTCTATAAATTAATTGTAGGTATTGATGAAGGCTTTATTCCGGTTGAACAAAAGCTGATGAAAGAAAGAATAAAGAACTATTCGACCGGTTTTACTATATGGCTTGAAGGGAAAGGTACAGATGCGATGGAGATAGACAATCATATTCATCTTATCATGTGTTCGAATGATGAAAAGAACTTTATGCAGATCGATGATGGAGAAAATCGTTTTGCCGTTCTAAAGGTAAAAAAACTGGAATATGATAATCCGAATATGCTTGCTGATATGGAAAAAGAGATTCCTCATTTCATTCATTATTTATCTAATCGTAAATTGAAATATGAACAGGGGAAAAGCCGATTCAGCTTTTATCCAAAGGTATATGAGACTGCAGCTCTTATTGCGGTTCAAGAACGCACTCTTAATGTTTCATGGCAGGCAATAAAGGAGTATATAAGAAACTATTTTGAAGATTTTGGATTCAGTAATATTTATCTATCGATTAAAGATATAATTGAAGGAGTTAATAATCAGAGTTCAAGAATAAAAATATCTGAGCGAAATGTGAAAGATTATATCGAAGATGAATTGGGATATAAAAAGAAGAAAACACAGCGCTATAAAGTATATTATTTGACGGAATGTATTGAAGTAGAGAATCCTTCAACAACATCCATATCAAAATTGGGTAGACCTTTTGAATTTGCAATGAACGATTGGTTGACGGAAGAAGAGATTAAGGATCTAAAAGAGTTTAATTCGCCTCCATCTGAATCTGATATTGAAAGAGAGGATGATCAAGTATATGAAAGAGAGCTCGACTTTTATGAGAATTATGAGCCAAACCCAGTAGAAGAAAAAACACCGGGATTTCCGGAAAATATATTACAGTAAAAACAGGATAAGAAGACCGGGATAACCGGTCTTTTTTTTTGCGTTTTTGAAAAAAAATAGCAAAATGATAAAATTGCGAATTTCCTTGATTAAGGAAATACATTAAAAATTCGATTTTTTTTTTTGTCTGAAAAATTTTCAATAAAAATAGTGTAACATTTGTAACATTTGAAACATTGGTATATAAATATTTGATAATAAGATATTTATAAGTAAAAAATAGTGTTACAATTTTTTTTTATGTTGTAACATTTGAAACAAAAAAAGACCTGAATTAGAAAAATGCAGAAAAAAGTGTTTCAAAAAAAATTTTTTGTAACACACTTGTAACACTTTAACTTGTTGTATATCAGTGGATGTAACAAATGTTGCAAATGTTACACCAAAAAAAAAATTCGTGAGATAATTTCAAAAAAAAATTGTTTTTTCTACTGTTTTACCTAAAGATTTCTAAAACGTTAAATTCGTTAATTCTTAATATTTTGTAGCAAAATGCTACAAAAAGAAAGAAAAACAAGTTGCATAAAGTTGTACCTTCGTAATTATTACCTATTACTACTTTTGCTGAATCAGCATAATACACTACATAAATCACTATAGAGATATTAATTAATCACCTGTTACACTATTATGACTACTGTAAATAACACTAAGGATATCCTTACCGTGGCATTACCTGTATCTCCAATTCTCAAAGAATTTATTGTCGCTACAAATAATAAATCCGACATTATTACTCCGCAAAAGAAAGATTTCCTCTGGATGCTCGTAAAACAACATCTTATCGTAGATCCGGAAGGTTGGAAGAATTATAATACGTCTGATAATGATTCTAAGATTTATATTAAGTTGCTTAACTGTCGAGGCCATAAGACTATGACAAATCAGCGAAATAAGAGCAGTAATGCTCCGGGAAGAACAAAGAGTCAGGAAATGTATATCGATACGACTTTCAGATATACTCTGTCGAAAACCGGTGAAAAGGTTATCCGTGATTTTCTGTCTAAGAACTTCAAGGAAACTTTCCACACCTTTATGCTTGCTTCATTAATGGCTAACAAAGGTGAATCGAGTATTTCTATTATTCGCCGTTTCCTTGTATCTTTTGATATTCCGGAAGATTTTATTACAATTGACATGCTTAAAAAAACGTGGCAGCGCAATATGAAATCCGCTTGGCACAGATCACGTCAGAAGCAGTTTCTGGATTACGGCGATATGTACTGTGCCGCTGTGCATTAATCAATAAATAATCGCTCCCCTTAATGCTACGATGTTTTTCGAGAAAATTCGCTCCCCTTAATGCTACCGAAAAAAAACAGACTATCTCATGTTAAAAAAAATACTAAAAATATCTTATCTGCCTCAATCCGCGATAAAATCTTATAAGATCCGCGATGAAAAGATCATTCTTATCTCAGATCAGCCTTTTCGCGATCTTGATCTAATACCTTCTAAAACTTCATTTAAAAATTCCTCAAAACTTGACTCTGCCGGGATAATTTATACCATTTCTCTCTCAGGAATGCTTAAACTATCGTCTCCGGAGTTCCGATCAGCAGCGGCTATGGGTATAATCATTAAAATCACGACTGCTGACGGTTATGATTATATTGCCGGTACCTACGATTTTCCTCTTACAGGATCGGTTGCCGTCAACATTTCAACCATGGCAAAAGATGCTGCTGGTTATTCTTTTTCTCTGTCCGGGAAGCAACTTCATGATATCCATCCATTATTATAAACATTATATGGCTCTTTAGTCCCGATGTAGCTCCGAAAATGCAGCTAACATTGCACTAAAGAATTCATCACATGCTACACATTCACAATCTGCTAACAGG
>CAMTOJ010000087.1 GCA_947074145.1 uncultured Bacteroidales bacterium | reverse complement strand
AAAAAGATAGATTATTTGATCTTATCAAACGCGTAAGTGTTTTATTTATATCATAGTATTTTGTATGAAAAAATCAATAATATTTATTTCTCTCTTTATCAATATTTTTTTGTTTGCCACAGCTCAGAAAAGTAATGAAGCTGAAAATGTTTTGAAAAATGTAGCCCAAGAACTTTCAAAAGGGATAAATACAGAGTTCACGATTTCCGTAGTTGCAGACAAGAAATCGATTGAAGAAACATTTTCGGGAACATTGTTAATAAAAGGTGATAAATTCATGCTTGACAGTCCGGGTATGAAGATTTGGTATAATGGAGAGCTTCAATGGGCGTATAATACTGATGATGATGAAGTAACAATAACAGAAGTATCGCCTCAGGAGGAGAATAGTTTTAATATTATGTCTATAATAAATAATACTAAGAAATATTCAATTAAAGATAAAGGATCGGAATCTCTTCTTGGAAAAAAATATCAAAAAATAGAGTTGCAGACAAAGAATGATGAAAAAGATATAGTATTCAAGAAAGTAACATTTCTTATAGGTAAAAATAATCTTCCTCATTCTCTTGCTATTGAAACAAGAAAAGATGAAAATTTAGTTCTGATTTTCAATAAAATCTCACCTAATTTCAACATAGATGATTCTGTGTTTGTTTTTCCTGTAAATGAATATAAAAATGTATTTATAAATGATTTAAGATAATTTTATTGAGTTGTCTTTATAAGACCAATATTTTTCAACTCAAAACAATGACGTTGTCTATCATTACTATTGAAATAATAAGAAACAAGATATGGAAACAGAAAAAATAAGATGCCTAATAATAGGATCCGGTCCCGCAGGTTATACAGCGGCAATATATGCTAGTAGAGCAAATCTTTCACCTGTATTATATGAAGGAATCCAACCAGGCGGACAATTAACAACAACAACCGATATAGAGAACTTTCCGGGTTATCCTGAGGGAACTAATGGGTTTGATATGATGGAGGATCTTAAAAAGCAAGCCTCTCGTTTTGGAACTGATATTCGTTTTGGAATAGTAACATCGGTTGAGTTTTCGGCTGACGGTGATACTCATAAAGTTACAATTGATGAAAATAAAGTAATAGAGGCTGAATCTGTTATAATTGCTACCGGAGCTACTGCTAAATATCTTGGTCTTGAAGATGAAATTAAATATGCAGGGCAAGGGGTTTCTGCTTGTGCTACATGTGATGGATTTTTCTATCGTAATAAAGTAGTTGCAGTTGTTGGAGGTGGAGATACAGCATGTGAAGAGGCTGTTTATCTATCCAACCTTGCAAACAAAGTTTATCTAATTGTAAGACGTAACGTGCTTCGTGCCTCTAAAATAATGCAGGCAAGAGTTCTTAAAACAGCAAATATAGAGGTGCTTTGGGAGTGCCAGACCACAGGCCTTTTCGGGGAAAATGGAGTTGAAGGAATGACTCTTGTAAAAGGAAAAGGAACACCTAAAGAAGAGGTGATATCAAAGCCTATTGACGGATTCTTTTTGGCAATAGGTCATAAACCTAATACAGACGTTTTTGCTGATTATCTTGAGCTTGACCTAAACGGATATATTTTAACGGAAGGAGTTACAACAAAAACAAATATACCGGGTGTTTTTGCAGCCGGAGATGTTGCTGATCCTAATTACCGACAGGCTGTTACTGCAGCGGGCTCAGGTTGTAAAGCCGCTATTGATGCGGAGCGTTACCTTGTTGATGCAGGAAAATAAATTTAGACAAAGTTCTAACATATCATATAAAAAAGAGATAACTCAATTGAAGTGCTTCCAAAAAGTTTTTTTTATTTTTTTGGAAGCACTTCAAAATTTTGAGTTATCTCTTTTTTTATAATGATTTATCCTTAGAGATCTCTGTGAAATAAATTGTTTTATAAACAGTTCTCTTTGGTATGGATTGTTTTTACACCTTGTAAATTATGGATTTTAATTTATACTATAGCTAATTGTTTTCGGGATATATAAGATATTGTTTTCTCATTTCTTTATAGTTATTGAGATTATCTGTCCACGATTCAACTATTTCTTCTTTAGTTTTGCCTGTTTCTATTTGTTTTCTTAGTGATTCGGTACCCGCTAAAAGATCAAAGAAGCGTTTTCTTGATATGAACTTCGATTTATCTTTGCTTTTATTATAGAAATCAATAAAATAGTTTAGTGAAAAACCTGTTGTAAGAGTATCTTCTCTTAAATCAACACCATAACAAAGTTTATCCTTTTGTAAAGGGTTTTTATCAAAGCCCGGAAGAGATTTTGGGGTAAACGTAAAGTCGCCAAACGAGGCATCGGGATAACCAATTACCTGAAATGGGAAATAAGTGCCACGACCAATACTAACCTCTGTCCCTTCGAAAAGGCAAAGAGAAGGATATAAACGAATAGACAAATCATTAGGAAGATTTGGTGAAGGTTTTATAGGTAGAGAATAAGGTTGTCCGTGTTGCCAATTATCCATTGTTATCAAATTAAGATTAAGCTCCCCTTTAATCCATTTTTCACCTTTTATCATCTGAGCTAACTCTGCCACAGTTAAGCCGTGAAGTATCGGTATGGGCATAGTGCCCACAAAAGATTTACAATTTTCTTCGAGAATAGGACCTTCTACATAATCATTAGGGTTAGGACGATCTAAAACAATAAAATCTTTTCCATTTTCAGCACTGCTTTCCATAGCATATAGCATAGTTGATATATATGTATAAAAACGTGCTCCTACATCTTGAATATCAAAAATTACAACATCTACATCTGCAAGTTGATCTTTGGATGGTTTCTTGTTTTTCCCATAAAGAGAGATTAGAGGAAGACCGGTTTTTACATCTTTTCCGTCTTTTACTGTTTCTCCGGCATCAGCATCACCGCGAAATCCGTGTTCAGGAGCAAAGACTTTCTTAACCTTAACACCACGACTTAGAAGAGTATCCAGAAGCATCGTTTTGTGGTTGCTAAGAACAGAAGTTTGATTTATAATAAGTGCACTATTTCGTCCATTTATTAACTCTACTAACTCGTCAATCTTATCAGCTCCAAGTATTATATCAATATCATTATTTTTTTCAATACTATCGACTGTTATGTTCTCTGTTGATTCATGTTTATCTGTTCCGGCAGATCTGCAAGATGAGATCTGAAACATCATTATAATTGTCAAAAAAAGATTTGGATATAACTTCATATAAAACAAATTAGAGTGCAAAGAGATGAATAAAATGATATTACTACTTCTTCGCTTTAAAGATAAATGATAAAAAATATATGATTATAATGTTAGAAAATAAAATTAAGTCTCTATTCTTCCTAAAGTTGCAGATAGTAAAGCTCTTATTATAATCAGCTCTATAAATATATATCAATTTTGAGTGAAATATTATAAAAAACCAATAATGTCAAAATAATTATACTTGTTTATTGTAATTATTAATGATATTTACCGAATAATATGATTTTATATTTGTTATAATATAGTTTTCAGAATTAGTTAAACTTGTTTAATTAAAAAGAGTGATATTATTATATAAAAAATAACAATGGAGAATAAAAAAGGGACAGATTTTGCACTTTCTATAATCGAACAATATTACACACCCGGATCAGAAGAATATGAATCGTTGGTAAAACACAGTATTCTTGTTAGAGACAAAGCATTGGAAATAGCCGCTAAACATCCTGAGATGAATCTTGATATGGAATTTATAGAGGAGGGGGCTATGCTTCATGATGTAGGCGTTTTCTTATGTGATGCTCCTAAGATATATTGTTTCGGAGATGAACCATATATGCGACATGGTGTGCTTGGTGCTGAATTGTTGAGGAGTCTTGGTTATGAACGTCATGCGCGTGTTTGTGAAAGACATACAGGTAGCGGCCTGACTCAAAATGACATAATAAGAGAAGGGCTGCCTTTACCACACCGCGATTTCCTTCCGGAATCCAATGAAGAGAAGATTATTTGCCTTGCAGACAAATTCTATTCAAAATCAAAGCCGGACACTGAAAAAAGTATTGATAAAATAATGAAATCGATGAAAAAATATGGTGATGAACCATATGAAAGATTTAAAAAGCTTGCCGCTGATTTTCTTTAATCTACTTAATGTAATAAAAGGGAAACTATATAATTATTGTTAATGATAAGTATCGAAGTTTCCTAAATATGTTACAAAAAGAATAAAATAATTGATTTGGCATCCCCTCAAAATATATTAAATAGATGGCGAGAGCCTTATATTTTAGGCATTTTTTGTAGTTTTGCATTTCAATAACCAATCGTTACTGATGCAGTTAATTAGACACAATAATTTAAAATATATATTGGTGATTATTTTGAGCGTAATTTTCTTTAAAATTTATGCTCAAGATAATGATAATGATGAAGATATAGTACCTACAAGAAGTGGCTTTGAGCTGGTTCCTGAAGATTCTGTTAGGGTCGTGTCTGATTCTATAGACATTCACAACGTAATAGTTTCCGATTCTCTCACTGTTTCAAATGACTCAATCTCTTCAGATTCGATAGCTCCTGCCAAGAATAAATCAGGAATAGAAGACATTGTAACATATCATGCCAGCGATTCATTAGTATTTCTCGGCAATAACAATGCGTACCTTTATGGAGATGCTCAGGTAAATTATCAAAACATAGAACTTAAGGCTGCAGAGATTGCAATGAATCTTGATAGTAGTACTGTTTTTGCTACCGGTGTACCTGATTCTTCCGGCGTAGTCATGGGTAAGCCTGTTTTTACAGACAGCGGAGTTGATTATAATACAACCACTATCAATTACAATTTTAAAACTCAAAAAGCATTTATTGATAATCTTATAACCCAACAGGGTGAGGGATATGTGGTCGGCGGAAAAACTAAAAAAATGGAAGGCGATGAATTTTACATGGTTAACGGAAAGTACACAACCTGTGATCATCATGATTGTCCTCACTTTTATCTGCAGTTAACAAAAGCCAAAGTAAAACCTAAGAAAAATATAGTTACAGGGCCTGCATATATGGTGCTTGCCGATGTCCCGTTGCCTATTGCTATACCGTTTGGATTTTTTCCTTTTTCAGAAACATATTCATCAGGTATAATCATGCCTACTTATGGAGATGAACTAAATAGAGGTTTCTATTTAAGAGATGGAGGATACTATTTTGCCATAAGTGATTATATGGATTTAGCTCTTACAGGAGAGATATTTACCAAAGGTTCTTGGGGACTTAATGCAAGTTCTAATTATATACGTAGATATATGTTTTCCGGTAATTTTAATATCGGTTATCAGGTTACAATAACAGGAGATAAAGGTTTGCCCGATTATCAGAAGATGAAAAACTTCAAACTGATATGGACTCATTCACAAGATCAGAAAAACAACCCTAATATGTCACTTTCGGCGAGTGTAAACTTTGCCACAACCGGATATGACAGAAATAATCTTGATAGTTATTATAATGCAACTCAATTTACAGAGAATACCAAAAGTTCTACTGTGAATATGTCATATAATTTCCCTAATGCACCGGTTTCATTATCGATGTCGGCAAGTGTTACACAGAGAAATTCCGACTCAACATTGCAGGTTTCTTTTCCCGATGTAACTGTTAATATGCGTCGTCAATATCCTTTTAAAAGAGCCGTAATGGTTGGAAGTGAACGCTGGTATGAAAAGATTACTATGAGTTATACTGGTATATTAAGAAACTCTATAACAACGAAACAAGATCAATTTTTAAAATCAAACCTTGTAAAGGATTGGAAAAACGGGATGCAACATACCGTTCCAATTTCAGCAACGTTTTCAGCATTTAATTATATAAATATTTCCCCTTCGGTAAATCTTGTGGATAGGATGTATACCAACAAAATTAACCAAACTTGGGATCCTACAATTCAGAATATTAATGGGGATATGGTTGGCGGAATAGCCAGAGATACATTGTATGGATTTTACAATGTTTATAATTTCAATTTTAGTGTCAGCGCCAACACAAAACTTTATGGATTCTATAAACCATTGCCTATTTTCGGTGATTGGCTAAATACTGTCAGACATGTATTTACACCGAGTGTCAGTCTCTCTGCACAGCCCGATTTTAGTAAAAATGTATGGGGCTTTTATGATAATTATTATCGTCCAGATTCTTCTGATCCAACTATTCTTAATGAGATAAAATATTCACCTTTTAGTCATGGTTCGTTCGGAACGGCGCCAAGTGGAAAGTCAGGAACCGTATCCTTTAATATGACCCATAATATAGAGGCTAAAGTAAAATCAGAAAAAGATACAACCGGTCTAAAAAAGATATCTCTTATAGATAACCTTACCACTGGAATCAGTTATAACTTTGCTGCCGATTCCATGAGATGGAGTGATATTCCCTTATCCATAAGATTTAAATTTACTAAAGGATTTACATATCAGTTAAGCGGAACTTTCGATTCTTATACCTATGCCGAAAGTGGAGCAAGGATTAATAAAACACGATGGTCGCAAGGACAATTTCCAAGATTAAGAAGTACAAGTACATCTTTGTCGTATACTTTCAATAATAGTACATTAAAAAAACTATTTTCACCAAATAAGAAAGGTGATAATCAATCAACAGACCAAACTCCATCTGATACTCCTGATGCCCTTGCGGAAGATGGATATGAACCTCTTGAGGCCGCAATAGAAGAATCATCTGCTACTCAGAAACAAGTATCAAGTGATTTCGATTCTGATGGATATATGAAATGGACGGTGCCTTGGAGCTTATCTGTAAACTATAGTTTGCGTTTTGCATATTCCGATTTCAATAAAGCCAAAAGAGAATATAACCGAAAATTGACACAAAATTTAAGTTTCAGTGGTAATATTGCAATAGCTAAAAACTGGTCATTTAATTTCTCATCGAGTTACGATTTCGATGCAAAACAAATGGCTTATATGAACTGTAACGTTACTCGTGATCTTCACTGTTGGACGATGTCTGCGGGTTTTGTTCCTGTAGGACCATACTCATCATTTAATTTTAGTATAAGGGTTAAATCTTCACTTTTGAGTGACCTTAAATATGATAAGAGAAGTTCTCCTTCAAATAAGATGGATTGGTATTAATTAATAATAGATAGAAAATATCCATTATAATAAAACAATAAGCGGATAGCATCATTTAAGAATGCTTATCCGCTTATTGTGTTTTTATTAGAAAGAGATTGTAAAAAGCCAAACAGATCTCTTATGTCATTGTAAAAAGCAAAAATATTATTTATGACAAATTATGTATATATTATTTTTGATCATTCTTATTTTCAGGAGTTTTAGGTTTTCTGTCAAAGAAAGGATTCTTTGATGAGGCGCTAAGCGGGATTGCAAAAATCTGACTGCAACTACCAAGCCATCCCATCTCTTTTACTGCAAGACCAACAGAGAACATAACACGTGTATCAACTTTCATATCCATGGCTGTAGAACAAGCAGAACCTATTGCTATTCCAACATCTGTAACATTAATTGCACAAGGAACATCCTTAGTTCTGTCTACGCATTTAGCGAAACCACAATATCCGCAATTAAGCCCCTGAGGCTGATCCTTTGTTCCGATAACCACTATAGCTTCTGCATTCAAAATATTTTCAGCATCACGAAGAAAAAACTTCATTCCATGATCCTGTACCATCGCAATCATTTTTTCAGATAAGATTTTTATATCATTTCCTGTAATCAAAATAATTTCAATGATATCTATTCCTTTCCCTTTAGGAGCCGTACGCGCTGCTGTCATTATATGTTTTGCCGCATTTATAACATGCTCATTTCTGGAATTACGTTCATCTATTATCATATTCCTATTTTATCAATTAGAGTTATTTATTTTTACTTATTGAAAACAATATTAATTAAAAAAAGAAAGAGTAAAAAGTGACAGGACTAAAGTCTTCTCACTTTTTACTCTTTTTATATAAATGATTTGTCTAGTCCTAAAATAGCGTTACACTAAAAAAGTAACAAAATGAAACAGACAG
>CAMTOJ010000086.1 GCA_947074145.1 uncultured Bacteroidales bacterium | reverse complement strand
AGGGACCCCCTGATTATGAGTCAGATGCTCTAACCGACTGAGCTATAGGACCGGCGTATGGGTTATTTCCCTTTTGCGAGTGCAATATTAATACATATTTTTGAAACAGCAAAATATTGCTTAAAAATATTACAAAAAAATGTATCTTTGACGCATAATTTTATTTCTAAAGGATATGAAAGAGATTAAAAACGTGTTATTCGATATGGGTGGGGTCATAATGAGCCTAAACAGGATGAACTGTGTGAAGGCATTTGAGAAGTTAGGATTTGCCGATATCGAAACCTATCTTGATGATTTTTGCCAGAAAGGGCCATTTCTAAAGGTAGAAGACGGTTCTATGGAAAAAGAGGAATTTTACAATAGCATAAGAGAACATATTCCTAATGCAACAGACGACGAAATAAAAGATGCTTTTATGCAATTTATCGTCGATATTCCTGTCCACCGAATTGCTTTTATCAGAAAGCTAAAAGAAAAAGGTTATCGTACTATGCTTTTAAGCAATACCAATCCTGTCTTGTTTCCTGAAATAAGTAAGAAATATTTTACTCAAGAGGGACTCTCTGTTGAAGACTATTTCGACGGAATATATCTTTCTTATAAAATAAAAGCCGTAAAACCTGATCCGGATGCTTTCAGACAAGTGATAAGTTTGTCAGGGGTCAATCCTGAAGAGACTCTTTTTATTGACGATTCATCAAGAAACCTTGATTCCGCATCTTCATTCGGCTTTGAGACTTATTTATGTCGCGAGGAAGATGATTACTTTCAGTTCTTTGAGAAATAAACAGCTTATATAATTACTATTTCAATAGTTTGTTTTCGATAACAGATGCAAATATTTTATTCAAACGATATTTTCCCTGATGATTGCTGTACATTATGTATAGGATATTTCGACGGTGTGCACAAAGGACATCGTTTCCTTCTTGACAACCTTATAAGGATTGCAAAAGAAAACAATCTTAAAAGTGCTATTGTAACATTCCGCACGCATCCCAGAGAGATTATTGAACCCGATTTCAACATCAGACTTCTTAGTACGTTTGATGAAAAAACAGATCGTCTGTCTTCATTGGATATAGATTATTGTTTTGTTTTGGATTTCAATCCCGAACTTCAATCCTTAAGCTCATCTCAGTTTATGAGCAATATCCTTTCAGAGAAACTTAATACGAAGATCTTACTTATTGGATATGATCACCGTTTCGGAAGTGATAAGGATAAAAGTTTTGATGATTATAAAAGTTATGGCAAGGAGATCGGAATTGATGTGATTAATTCGGATTGCTATTCTCCTGACGGTATCAACATCAGTTCTTCCTCAATACGACGTGCTCTTTTGAAAGGTGAAGTAAAAACAGCCAATGAGATGCTCGGTGTATTCTATAATATCAGAGGACGCGTTGTAAAAGGAAATATGATAGGACGCACCATAGGCTTCCCAACAGCTAATTTGTTACCCGATTCAAAAAATAAAGTGATACCATTAACCGGTGTATATTCTGTGATTGTTGATTTAGACAATAAGAGATACCCTGGAATGCTTAATATCGGTCATAGACCAACTGTAACAGATACGGGCAATATGACAATAGAGGTACATCTTATAGGTTTTAATGGTAATCTTTATGATAAGTCGCTTAATATTGAATTCATTGATTTCATTCGCGACGAAAAGAAGTTCTCTTCTCTTCATGATTTACAACAACAACTTCAATTTGATCAACAAAAATCTCTTGAGATATTAAAAAAAGAAGGTTTTGATTTTTGACAACATTATATCAAAAATCAAAACCTTTTATCTTTTCTTAAATCGGAGATTCAACAGTTCTACTCCTGTCATCCTTTATTCTAAACATTAGAATTCAAAACCTCTGTTGCTACCTGATTTGCTTTGGTAACTGCAGCTCCGATATTATCAAATATATTTTCTTCACCTATCTGTACTGAAAGCCCACTTTTCTTAATATTCTGAAGCACATTTTGACGCACTCCTGATAATATTACCCGGATATGTTCCTTCTCCAGCTTTTCTACAAGCATCTGAAGATTATGAAGACCTGTGGAATCAATAAATGGTACTTTTCTCATCCTTATAATCCTTACAACAGGTTTATCTCCAATAATACGCATCTCCTCATCAAATTTATTTGCCATCCCGAAAAAGAATGGTCCGTCAATTTCATAAACTTCTACCCCTTTTACTATATTCAATCTATCATCAGATGATGCTCCTGCCGCATCTGTTCCTTCAAGGACATTCAATTCATCACGAATTACAGAAATATTAGCATTATCAGCTACTCGTCGCATAAATAGGAATACCGCTATCAGTAAACTGATTTCTACTGCCACCGAAAGGTTGAATATTACTGCAAGTCCTACGGTTGTCCATAAAACTGCAACATCCGACTTCGGACCCTTCATCAAAAATTTAAGGGATGGAATATTACTCATATTATAGGCCACAATTATCAGCATACCTGCAAGACAAGCTGTAGGAATATGCTGAACAAGAGGAGCAAGAAAAAACAAAATCAATAAAACAACGATACAATGCACTATACCTACCATTGGAGTACGTCCACCATTGCTTATACCAACCATAGTTCGCGCTACTGCTCCGGTTGCCGGAATACCTCCAAACATAGGCGTTAAAATGTTTCCTATACCTTCTGCCACAAGTTCCATATTCGAATCATGACGATCACCGGTTGCTCCGTCAGCCACCGAGCACGACACTATCGAAACTATTGCACCCATCGCAGCTATTGTTATTGCCGAGGGGAATAGTCTCTCTATGGTTTCCATATTTGGCATTTCGAAATCTGCAATCTTTATCGATCCTGATATTGAAAATTTATCGCCAATTGTCGTGATCCCTTCAATACCGACAAAATGACGTAAACAATAGGCTGCTATACTGATAAGCAACACTGCAAAAAGATAAGGAGGAACCTTAGGTAAAATCTTTGGAGCAAGTAAAATTGCAGCAATAGTGGCAACCGTTACAATGGTTGTAGTTATATCAATTGTGGATATATGTTGAAAATAAAGTATCCATTTATCAAGAAGATTTACAGGAAGTTCCATCTGTACAACCTCTCCTGCCTCATTAAGGCCGGCGGTAAGTCCAAGAGCATCTCGAATCTGTGATGAAAATATAGATATGGCAATACCTGTATTTAACCCTATCATAATTGGATAAGGTATAAATTTAAATATACTTCCTAACTTCATCGCTCCTATTATAATCTGTATAATACCCCCCATAATGGAAGCTACAATTAATCCTCCAAGCCCAAATTGTGCATAAACACTTGCCACTATCATAACAAAGGCTCCCGTTGGACCTCCTATCTGAGTTTTAGTTCCTCCCAATAGTGCAACAACAGCCCCGAAAATAACAGCAGTGATTAGTCCTTTTTCAGGCGATACTCCTGCGGCAATGGCGAATGCGAGAGAAAGCGGTAAAGCCACCACTCCCACTATAAGTCCTGAGATTAAATCTTTTGTAAATTGTGATGAATTATATCCTTTGAATGAGGATAATATTTGGGGTTCTAAATATTTCATGTCCCTTTTACTTTAAACCTGAATTTGTTTTCTGTTTTTTATTAAAATTTCAGATCATGGCGTGTAGCGAAATGCACGGGATGACGGAGACACAAAGTTACTGTTAAATATAGAAGTGAACAAAAAAAGAAGCTCTAAAATATGTTTTGTAACATATTAAATTAAAAAAACTTCCGCCTGAAAACTATGGATATTATCCTTGTTTCCCGACAGAAGTTCTCATTTTTATAGTAAGGTTGTTTCTTAATCAATTAATTAGCCGTGCTCACTTTATTTGATGTCGTAGGTGTGAATGTCTTGGATGAAGTTCCACCCGAAGCTGAAGCACCTGTATAATAATTATGGAAAGAAGTGCCTCCGGAGATAGTTCCTCCTTTATATATTGTGTATTTTGTTCCGGCTTTAATTAGCGGAGAACTAAACAATAATGTCATTGAATTATAAGTACGAGGTAACTTATATGTCAAAATATCTGTTCCGGCATCATCTCTTATATAAAGAACTTGATTCGCAGAAGCCGAAGATACATATTTTACTGAATATTGGGTACAAACACTTGATGTTGGTGAGCTTGTTGCTCCACCTGTAGCAATCAATATACCTCCGGTAATCTTGAATGTGTTATTATCGCAATCGATACCCTCTTCAGGTGCTGTTGTTCCGGATGTAACAATTACTCCACCCGTAATAGTGATCGTTCCGTTTGAATCAATGCCGTCGTTGCCGGAAGAGTAACAATATAGATTTCCGCCGTTAATTACAATAGAAGTTGAAGCATTAATACAGTCATCATAACATGTCGCCTCAATCAGACCTCCGTTAATTGTCATGACAGCCTTACTTTCAAGCCCTTCTCCTCCGTCCTGCGAAGTCGACAATGTATACGTTCCACTATTGATTGTCATATTTGCTTTACTCTTTATCGCTTTAGGATTGGCATAATTACCATTATCCATTCCACCTCCGGGGCCTCCTCCTCCCGGACGATTATTATTACCGGATGTAGATCCTGAAACAGAGAATTTAGCACCTGTTGTAGTCGATTTAACAGTTGGATTTGTAGTCGAACTACCCAACACCATGTTGCCACCGCTTACAATACCTTTCCCGGCACTACCGGAAGAGAAAGTTGTGACATTGCCACCTAAAATATTTATTTCTCCATCCGATTTAATACATGTCGCACTATATGAATCTGCCGTATTAGAGGCATTTGTATATGTACTTCCGTTTCCGGTTGTTGTGACATCTATAATCCCGGAATATATATTTATATTTCCATCTGCGGATATCCCTTTTCCGGCTACTCCTGTATGGTTAATAATAATATTGGCTCCTGATAATTCGATATTTTCATCCGATTTTATTGCAGCACAATATGAAGGATCTCCAGAGGTAACAACTACACCACCGGTACATTTGATATTGATATCCCCTCCTGAAAGTTTCATATTCCGGTTACTCTTAAGCCCTTTGGATTGACTACCCGTTAAAGTCATATTAATTGATCCGTCAGATACGCTCATTATGCTGTCGCACTTAATTCCTTTAACATCTGCCGTCGCAACATTGATAGTGACATTACCTCCGGTTTGATCATAATATCCGTCACCAGCATCAATACCATCACTTGAGGCAGTTATATTGATATTACCCCCTTCTATCTCTACATAATCATTTGCATGAATACCATCTGTTACCGCTTTAGTTATATTTATATTGCCTGATTCTATTTTGATATAATCATCACTACATAAGGCATGGCGGTTATTTCCCTCTATATTAAGAGTTCCTTCTCCCTGAAAAATAAGTTGTCCTTCACTAAAGAAAGTACCTTTCATATCCTCATCCTCAACAGTGACATACTCTTTTGAATCTATCAGATTGTTTATTGTTTTATCAGAAAGGACAATTGTCCCCTTTTTTCCCGTCTGAATATTAATTGGCGCTCCTTTTTTGTTTTCGATAGAAACTCCATTAAGATTAAGAATATATTTTTTTGATGAGTATAATTTAAAACTTCCGTCTGTCGTTGTTCCGCTTAACACATATTCAATCTCATCCGACGACTCTGAATTCACAATTACATCACCTTTGTTAATCTCTACACTTACACCGTTACCGGCAAAAGGATTAATTACTTTTGTACTATTGTTGTCATAAATAATACTTACCGCTGTTTTATTCTCTTCGAATGTTATGCTTTCAATATCTACAAGTAAATATTCCTGTTTAATCCCGGAGCCGTAAAACAGTCCTTTGGTTAAACCATTATCGAAAGCAAGAGAATCAAATTTACTGATCTCATACCCGGATGAAATATTTCCGCTATTAATAAAAATAAGATCTTGAGCTGTTGCCGATAAACTTAATAATGGCAAAATTAATGTATAGATACTCTTTCTCATCGTTTTAGGAATTTAGTGGTAAAACCATCAATTTTTACAACATATAAACCTGAAACCATCGACGAAATATCTATTCGGGTTTCACCTTTATTCAACAAAGTCTTCGACACCGTTATGCCGTTAAGAGCATAGATGGTGATTTCCTTATTGGCTTCTGAAACATTTGAAATAATCAATTCAGAATTGTCTGATGTAGTTGCTACCGTTATCTTATCTGAAATCTCATCTTCAAGATTTGATGGTAGATTTACGTTTTCAAAAGATATCTTCAAAATATCTGCCGGTGAGTAGTTTTCCGTCGCGGAATTCTTGAAAACAAGACTAAGATCTTTATTTTCTACGACCAGTCGGGAGAGTGCACCAATTTCTCGCTCTATTATGGTACCGTTTTTGAGTTCGATCACCATAATTGTAACATCTGCTTTTAGAAAAGATGATGTGAGAATCATTCCCATGATAGCTAACACCAATTTTCGTGAATGTGCATAAATTTTCATTTGTGTTTTTATTAAATAGTAAATTTTAATGAAATAATTTTCCGTCATTAATGTTTGACTAAATAATTATAAAATAGTTTAGTATTATTAATTTTTTATTTCAACAAACCCACTTTAATCAGCACTTATTGATTCTTTTTTAATAATTGCATTTAATTAATCCGTCGTAAAGAAAAGAAAAAATAGAAGATATTCATTCATCATTTGAGAAAAAAACACTCATTATCAGCGAATAAGGTGTAATTATTTAGAGAAAATATCAATTCATTTGCAAAATCATCTTTATGCTTATTCTTTTTAAAAAACCTTGTAAAGTTTTAATCGACACCTTGCAAGGTTATAACCTACACCTTGCAAGGTGTCGATTAAAACTTTACAAGATTAACAAAAAAGGTATTGGAAAAAATAAAATCTGTCTCTAAAATTAGGGAGTTAATCTAATCCTTATATATAAAAAAACATCCGAAATTCTTTCGAATTCCGGATGCTGACTCTATCATTGATGATGAATATCAGAAATATTCATTTATCAGATTTCATATAAAATAATTATTATCGACGGCGTCTTTCTGTGCGTACACCAGAGCTGTCGCGATCTCTGCGAGGTCTGCGGTTATCATCACCGAAGTCTCTGCGTGGACGTGATCTACGATCATCTCTGAAAGAAGAATCACGATTATCTCTGAAAGAACGTCTTGAAGAATCACCTCTTCTTGAACCGCCTCTTCCGCCTTTTTCATCTTTAGCTACTTCAACAACGATATTTCTTCCGTTGAATTCTGCACCGTTAAGAGATTCCAAAACACCATTAGTTTCGTTTTCCGGAATTTCAAAGAAAGAGAAGTTCTGAAGAATATCAATTCTACCAACATCAACACGACGTTTTGTAGTCTTATTAATAACTTCAATAAGCTCTTTAGGATAAACAGCATCTGTTTTACCAAGATTGATAAAGATTCTGTTGAAACCTGATTCAGCTCCACGTTTGTTAGATCTGCGGTCTCCTGAGTTCTCGTCTCTTGAACGACGTCCTTCTTCAGGAATATCAAGATCGCCTGATTCTTTATAATATTGAAGTAAACGGTTGAATTCAAGAGAAACAACACGTTTGATAAGATCTTCAGTGCTTAACCATTCAAGTTTTTTGTAGATAGGATCAAGATATTGTGCAATCTCTTCCTCTTCAACTTTAACTTTTTCAAGTTTGTCAACAAGGCTGTAAAGTTGCTTTTCGCAGATCTCAACACCTGTAGGAACATTTCCTTTTTCAAATTTCTTGTTGATGATACGTTCGATATCTCTCATTCTGCCTTTTTCACGAGTGTGAACAATAGCGATAGAGATACCCGATTTTCCGGCACGACCTGTACGACCGCTTCGGTGAGTATAGGTTTCGATATCGTCAGGTAAACCGTAGTTGATAACGTGAGTAAGATTGTCAACGTCAAGACCACGAGCTGCTACGTCGGTAGCAACAAGAATCTGGATATTCTTAACGCGGAATTTCTGCATTACTGCATCACGTTGAGCCTGAGAAAGTTCTCCATGTAGAGAATCAGCGCTATATCCATCCTGGATAAGCATATCAGCAATCTCCTGAGTCTCACGACGTGTACGACAGAAAACTATACCATAAATGCTTGGATAATAGTCTGCAATACGTTTAAGTGCTGCATATTTATCTTTCGCATGTACAAGATAGTACATATGACGTACGTTCTGATTTCCTTCGTTCTTATGTCCGATAGTGATTTCCTGAGGATTGTTCATATATTTCTTAGATATACGAGCAATCTCTTTAGGCATCGTAGCAGAGAAAAGAAGAGTGTTTCTTGTTTCAGGAACCTGAGCAAGAATTGCATTGATACTTTCAGTGAATCCCATGTTAAGCATCTCGTCAGCCTCATCCATGATAACGTATTTTACTTTATCAAGTTTCACCGTATTACGGTTCATAAGGTCAATAAGACGTCCCGGAGTAGCAACAACAATATGTACACCTTTTTTAAGTGAACGAATCTGACTGTCGATACTTGAACCTCCGT
>CAMTOJ010000085.1 GCA_947074145.1 uncultured Bacteroidales bacterium | reverse complement strand
TCGTTAGAACTTTTGCAGAGGGAAAAACGTGTGAACAGTTTTAATATGGCTATGCGTTCTACCGGATTTATTAAATGGGAATATGATGTTTACAGTGAGACAATATCTATCTTTTTTAATGATTTTAGGGAGGAGACTCTTTCCAATCATGAGATAATTGAAAGAGTGGATCCTTTGGATAGAGAAAAGTTTAAAGGGTATATAAGGTTACTATCTCATCAAAAATCTGCTGATGATATAATTCTAAGACTTAGGCCGCAGGAGAATTCCGATTATAGGATTTATAGTGTGAGCTGTTCGGTGGAGCTCGATGAATGGGCGCGCGTAAAAACCATTTATGGTATACTTAATGATATAACTAATATCTCACAGCATAATAGGGAAGTTGAAAGTTTACAAAGATCGATGAAGATGGCTCTTGATGTTGGTCAGATGGCTGCCTGGACATATAATATGAGGGATGATATATTTTCATTGGTGCATGGGCCGCTGCTTTTTAAAAAGGATATTTCCCTGAGTGAATTTATATCTCATCATCACCCCGATGATCAGGATATTTTTCCTTCTGCTTTGAATGATGTTTTGGAGGGAAGGATTGAAAGCATAACTGTTCAGATTAGATTTAGTGTCACCGGAAATGATTATAGATGGTATGAATATGCTATTATGGGTGTCATGGAGAATGGAGTTATTTCTCAAATTATCGGTACCAGAAAGGATATTACGGTACAGATGAATTCTCATATCGAACTTGAACAGAGTCGCTCCTGGTTGCAGGTGATAATCGATAAATTGCCTGTGCCGATATATATTAAAAATCCTTTTACCTTAGAGATGGAATTCCTTAATGAATCTGCTAAAGAGATGTTCAGATATGACGGAATCTCTTCTTGGGGTGATCTTGTGTCTGAAAAATGTAATCGTATGTGTGATGAGGTTGATAGGCAGATTCTATCAACCGGTGATGAGTATGCGGCTAATGAAGTTTTGGAGCTTTCTAATAACGAAAAAATTCAGACTTACGTTAAAAAGATTATCATCAACTTTAATAATCATAAGCAGATCCTTGCCTTCAGGATAGATCTATCTGAGAGGGAAAAACTGGCAAGGGCTCAAAAGCTTATTTCTAATTCTCTTCCCGCTATTGATGCTTTTACCTGGAATATAGATAGTCGTGATCATTCTATTACATATAGTGATTCGGGTAGGGCAGGAAATGATATTGATATAAACACTATTGAAAAATGTCTCGAATTTGTTCATCCCGATGATAAAGAGATTTATGCAGGAACTCTTTTAAATCAGATTGAAAAGGGTGAGGGTGAAATGTCGATGATTTATAGAATTCGCTTTAGTGAGGATAAGCCATATGAATGGTGGGAGATGAGAGGCGTGGGCGAAGTTGTGAATGAGGGTTATGGAGATTATGTGATTCTTTATGGTATCTCTCTCAATGTGAATGAGCAAAAGCTTAATGAGATCTATCTCAAAGAGAGTAAAGCGAAATTGCTTGAAGCAAATAAGCAAAATGAGCTTATTCTTAATAATACATCTTCGGGTATTATGCTTTTTGATAATAATTGTACTCTGCAATGGTCGAATCTCTCTTCATATCATAACGTTAAGCTTAGAGAGGGATTGTTTGGTGCCGGCAATAAGTGTTATTTGGGATCTGACGGGGTTCATGATTGTGTAAATTGTTGTATACCGAGATGCCTAAAGAGTGGCAGTCATATAAATGAAGAGTATGATTTCGGAGATAAGGGTATTTATAAAGTGGCTACTACTCCTATTTTCGGAGAAACCGGAGTGGAAGGGGTGCTACTTAAAATTGATGATATTACTGAGCTTAAAACTCTTATTAAGGATCTTAAGAGTGCCAAAAATAAGGCGGAAGAGTCTGAGAAATTAAAAATGGCTTTTCTTGCTAATATGAGTCATGAGATAAGAACGCCTCTTAATGCTATTGTGGGTTTCTCTGAAATGATACAAGAGAGTGATGATCAGGAGGAGAGAGATGCTTATATGGCTATTATTAATAAGAATAATGAGTTGCTTCTTCGACTTATCGGGGATATTCTTGATATTTCCAGAATTGAGTCGGGGGCAATAGATCTTTTTCCCGAGCTTTTTGATCTGTCTGTTTGTTGTGCAGATCTCTATACTACATGTCAACAAAGATATGTGAATTCCGAGATTGAGTTTTCTCTCGATTTGCCTTATGAGAATTGTATGATCAGGCTTGACAAGAATCGATTGATTCAGGTGATGACCAATTTTATTACCAATGCTTTTAAATATACCTTGTCGGGCGCAATCACAATGGGATATCGTCATGAAAACGGTGGAATTAAGATATTTGTTTCAGATACGGGTATCGGTATAGATGAAGATAAGAAGTATCTTGTGTTTGAGAGGTTTACCAAACTTGATGATTTCGCTCAGGGTACCGGTCTGGGACTTCCGATATCAAAAGCTATTGTTGAGGCTTGCGGTGGTCAGATTGATTTTGTAAGTACCAAGGATGTAGGTTCCTGCTTCTGGGCATGGTTTCCTTGTGAGGTGAAAATTGAAAATGAAAATTATGGTGATTTAACGCGTAAACAGTCTAATCAGCTCTCTTTTGAAAATAAAGATTGTGTCCATGAGAATTATCAAACTGTATGATTAAATGTGATAAATACTTAAATCATTAATAAGTCAAAATTCTGTATTTATATAGAGTTTACAAATAATAGTAATATTTAATTAAAATGATAAATAAAAGGCTTCGTTTATTAAAATGGAGCTTTTTTTGTGTCTGCTTGAATTTTGATATTAATCACTAAGATGCTATTTTTTTGATTGGAAATCGCTGTTAGTGTTAATAATAGCAGTTAATCAGTGTAAATATTAACAAAAAAATACATAAAAACGCCATCGGTGTGGGTGTCCTGTTAAAATATATCGTTATTGGATTGATAATAATTAAATTAAATATATATTTGCACCCAATTGCAAATAAATGTATATGCTTATTTTGGCCAAAAGTGTATAAGCTGATTAAAATTGGTTATGGTAGCCGATTATTTAAAAACTAAAAAATTAAAATTATCGTATTATGAAACTTAATTATTTTCTTGCTGCGCTATTAGTGGTAGGCGCATCAAGCGGACTTACAAGTTGTATTAACACAGACGAACCCGAAGGAATCCTTCTTTTAAGAACTTCAAAATCTGAACTTATCAAAGCACAGACTGCTATTGAAAATGCTAAAGCAGCTCAGGAATTAGCACGTGCAAAGTATATGCAAATCCAAAATGAAATGGAACAGATTTTGCTTGATTATAAAAAGCTTGAATTTGACCAAAAAGGTACTTTACTTAAAACTGAAATTGCAGTTTCAATTTTAGAGTGTGAAGCTAAACTTGCTAACGCGCAGATCGCGAAATTGAAAGCTGACGAGGCTTTGACTGATGCTCTTAGAGAGATAGAACTTGCTAAATTGTCATTATCTGATGGTGAAAAAGAAGCTATTACTAAAGCTGAATCATTCCTTGCTCAAAAACAAACAGCTCTTAATACTGCACATTCTAATTTACTTGGTGCACAGGGTGAATTGAATAACTTGATGACTAATAAAGACCATTATTCATTAAAAGCAAATTATAAATTTAATCTTGCTGTTGCTGAAAATGATCTTAAACTTAAAAACGATCTTATTGCAGAACTTACAGAGCTTAAAGATATCCCTGCTCAGGTGGCTGAATGGGAGAAAAAACTTGAAGAACAGAAACAAGTTGTTGCTCTTAAATTGACTGCATCTAATAAAGCTAAACTTCTGCTTGAAACTGCTGTAAATGCAGATGAATATGTTGCTTTGAAAAAAGCCGCTCAGATTGCAGGTGAAAAACTTATGGAGATCGCTGATGCTGCTCCTGAAATGGAAGAGGCTTACTCTTATGATTTCAACGCAGACGGAAAGGGCGCTCTTGAATCTCATTACGAAGAGTTAGGTTTGAATGTTAATAAATCATATACTTCTTTTGAAGAAGATGTTTATACATTCAAAAAAGATGCTAAGATGGCTGATGTTTTGGCAGATCTTAAAGATGTGAAAGAAGCTGCTGAAGATATCCTTAAAACTCAGTATCTTACAAATCATATAGCAAACTTTAACGCAGAGGTTGCAAATGCAAAAACTGCAGTATCAAGTGCTAAAAAAGCTTATGAAAAAGCGTCTACTAAATGGGCTGAAGCTCTTAAAACTTATAATGACGCCGTGGCTGATGATACTGCTACACCTTCTCAGAAAAATGATCTTATTTCAGCTTCTCAGGCTGCATTCGGTACTTTGCTTAGCGGTCCTGACGGGTATGTTTTGGTTCAACCTAATTTCAATGAAATAAAAGGAGCTGATTATGACGTAGCTTCTCTTGGTGCTCTTGGTGGTTATATCGGTGCTTATAAAGCTCAGGAAAAAGCAGAATTGAAACTTCTTAAGAAACCTGCTCTTGAGGCTTTGGTTTCTCAGGTTTCATCTCGTATCTCTTCTTATGCAAAAGTTGTTGATGCTTATAATAAATCTCTTGAAGATGCAGCTGATGCTAAAGATGCGGCTGATGAAAAACAATCAGCTTATGATGCAGAGAAATTGAATCCATTGAAATTAGAAGATAGCTATGCTTCTTTGGAGCACTCAAATGCTGTTGCTCTTGAAAACACTATCAAATCTATCCTTAGCGCTTATGCTTCTGATATTAGAGATTTGGATTCTGAAAAATATACTAAAGAAATTGATGCTGAAATCTTCGACGCAAAAGCTTCTCTTTATAATCTTGAAGCTGAAGTTGAATATGCTCAGGCTATGTTGAAAAGTTTCGAAGAGGGTAAATATGATGTTAATTCACAGATTGAACTTGTTTCAAAACGTGTTGAAACATTTAAATCTTCTTATGATTATGCATTCGATGCTTATTCTCGTGCTTTGGAATCTCTTAATGTTCTTATTGCTGAGATTACAAAAGAATAATTTTATCAATGTATATCAATCTAATTAAAAAGTGATGAAGAAAAAACTAGGCACAATCATAGTAGCACTCTTCTCTTTATTGCCCGTTTTCGGGCAGTCGGGAAGCGGGCTATCCGGTGCTGCGTTTCGACCGGAAGCGGGTCAATATCAGTTTTCTATATCTTTGGGTAGTGGTAAGTTTTTTGATGATAATGCTACTTATCTTCTTCCTCAATATAGTAATACAAGCGGTTCTATCGGATTGGGAAGCGATGCTATTCAGTCGGATGATGTAACTACTTATTTGAATATTGGCTCAATGAATAATAATTCACTTACTAATATTGCTTCTTTTCAAATAAAATATTTTTATAGCCAAAAGAGTACAGTTAATGTGAGTTTTAGTATGAATATTAATCTTACTCCTTCTAAAGATTATATAGAGGGTGATAATACTGTGCCTGATATGATTATCCCGGCTCAGAAATATATAAGTGCTAAAATGACGAATAACTGGTCGGTGGCAATAGGTAGTGATCATTATTTCACAACCAGAAACGAGAGAATAAACCCTTATGTGGGTGTCCTTGCAGGTTTTCAAATGGTGAGAATTGAAACGAATGAACCTTATACCGGTGAATCTTATACAGATTCAGACGGGGTGACAGAAGTGCCTAAACAGTTGCTTGTTGCAGGTAGTAATGCCGGTCAGCAATTTGCTGCCAGAGGTGCTGTCGTTGCCGGAGTTGAGTATTCTCTTGCTCCGGGTTTAATCTTAGGTTTCGAATTTAATCCTGTTTCTTACAGATATGATGTTGTACAGTTGTGTCCAAAAGGATTTGAGACATGGAATGCTTCGAGTCATAATGTGAAGATATTTGAGATGCCTTCTTTAAAATTAGGGATGAGATTTTAATATCAATTTCTTAAATAATAAATTTAATCTGCCTGAAGGTTACTTTCAGGCAGATTTTTTGTTTGGTTATTGTATGTTTTTTTTGTTAAAGCGTTTTTTTTAGCTTAATTTTACTATATTACATTAAAATTGACTGTAACGGTATACGGTATATATAATGTGTAAATCAATATTACTGTTTCTATTATTATTATCTTGTTTCAGATGTGACTATATTCTTATTACCGATGATGATTCTCAAAATAGAGAAATTGACAAAATTTTGGATGAAATGAAGGATTCTGTTTTTGTCGTTCCTCAAAATGTCAGGGATTATCTGATTAAAGAGGTGTTGCCTCTCTCTTCTGATAGTGTGGAGTACTACAAAATAAAATCTTTAATCCATTATTGTGATTATACTCTTGGCAATTTTGTTAGTGTGGATGAAATGAATAAGGATATATTCAATTTCTGCAATAATACTCTCTTGGTCGATAAGGAGATGTCAAGATTGCATGCCACTGCTTGCAATTATATGGGTGTGGCTTATAATTTCGAGGGTCAAAGAGATTATGCCCTGAAGTATCTGAGGGAAGGATTGGAAAGTGCTTCTTTTGCCGATGATGAATATCTGACGATTAAATTGTGTATTAATATTGCTGATATAGAGCGACAAAAGGGTGATATTGTAAAGGCGTCTCAGTTTTACAGAAAGGCGTTAAGAGTGGCTAATACATGTAATGAAAATACTAATGTTTTTAATATATGCACCGGTCTGGCGCAGATATATTCAGATTTGAGAAATTTCGAACTCTCTGATTCTAATTTTAAACTTGCCGAACAGCAGCTTGATGACAGGACGGTCTATGAAAAGTATATATTTCATAATTCAAAAGGGGTAAGATATTATTATCAAGATGATTACAAAACTGCTATCAAGTGTTTCAGGGAAGCTTACGGATTCTCTCTTTTAATTGCAAATCCTGTTTGTAAAACGATTGTAGAGGCTAATATGGGTGAGATGTTTTCCTTACTTGGTCAGATTGATTCGGCATATTATTTTATCGATAAGGCTAATATTTATGTCTCTTCGATGGATCCGGTTGATGATTCTTTTCGTTTTTATATCAATTCAATCTACTCTTATCTGGCTATTAAAGAGAATAAACTGTCAAAGGCTCAAAAATATCTGAATCAGATTTATGATTCGACGGTTATAGGTCCATCTTATATTCATCTTCATAATAAAAGGATGATGGAGTTTTATGAAAAGAATAATGATTATAAAAATGCTTTCTTTTATCAAAAAGAGGTGAGCCGGTATGATGATTCTTTGCGTAATATACAGTTGATGAGAAATATTGCGGAAACAGATATGCGTTATTCTCAGGATACCACCATTTTGAAGCAGGATATATTGATTGCTAAAGCAAAAGTGATGACCTCCAAGGTGATTAATTGGGCTCTTCTTGTTACCATATCACTTATTATGGTAATCATGATCACTTCAATGTCGATACTTTATCTGAGGAAGAATAACCGTGAAAGCTATATGCGTCAGTTAGAGATGATTAATGGGTTGAGGATGGAGAATGTAAGAAATAGAATGTCTCCTCATTTTATGTTTAATGTTCTTAATAGTTTGTTGCCCTCTTTTTCTAATAATCGTGAGTTGTATCGCCCTTTGGTGACATTTATTAATATGATGCGTGATAATCTTGTCGCTTCTGAGAATCTTGTGACTTCTCTTTCTTGCGAGATGCAACTTGTTGATAATTTTGTTGCCCTTAGACGGTTGACATATATTAATACTCCTGCGGTGAATTGGAAGATTGATTCGGATATTAATCTTTCGTGCGAAATAATATCAATGATGATTCAGATACCTGTGGAAAATGCTCTTAAGTATGCTTTCGTGGGGAGGGAGGATAATAAGGATAATTTTATTATTATTTCAATTACTCAGTCGGAGAAGTTTATTAAGATAAAAATTAAGGATAACGGAATAGGATTTAATCCCTCCGCTTTTTATAGTTCGACTAAAGGAACAGGAAATGGGCTTAAAATGCTTTATAAGACTATTGAAATTATAAATTCGAAAAACACAGATAAAATCTCTTTTCAGATTGGAAATGTAGCTGATTTCGGAGATCAGTCTTCAGGAACTCTTGTTAAAATTGAGATACCTAAAGGGTGTGATTATTATTATGAAAAATATAAATCTCTGGTTTAGAGATATTACAATGTTAGATTTTTGTTGGCTCTTTTAATGTGTGAATAGAGCTGTTTTAAATAGAATTATTACAATGTTGAAACTTTTTATAGCCTTGTCTATATAAAAATACTGAATTTTATGAGTGAAAAATTAAATGTAGTTATTGTCGATGATCAGCAGGCATCTGTTTCGAAATTGCGCTCTGATCTTATTGCTTATGAAGATATTGAGATTAGTGCGGTTTATACTGATTCAAGAAGTTGTTTGTTAACGATGGCTTCTGTAAATCCCGATGTGATTTTTTTGGATATTGAAATGCCTGATATGACAGGTATTGAGCTTTTGCAAAAAGTAAGGCCGGAGTTGAAACGCGATGTCTCTGTTATTTTTTATACAGCTTATGATAAATATATGATTCAGGCCATAAGAAGCTCTGCTTTTGATTATCTTCTTAAACCTTATAAAAAGGATGAACTTGATATTGTGGTTGACAGGTTGAGGAATAAGTTGTCGGGAAATATAACAGCCAATTGTGATTTTGCCGGTTTGGATAATCAAATTACTAAGAAGTTTGCTATTCAAACTATCAACGGTTTGCTTCTTGTGAAAAATAAAGATTTGCTTTATTTCGAATATTTGCCAAGTCGTTGCTGGCAGTTGAAAACTGTGAATTCCGGTTATCATAGACTAAAAATGAATACCAAAGCAGAGGATATATTATCTATCAGTAAAGATTTGATCCAGGTAAGACAGGGTATAATTATTAATTCGGAGTATTTGTCTTCTATCGATTCGATTTCTTTGAAATGTAATCTTTTTCCCCCTTTCGATCATGAGAATATTAAAGCCTCAAGACGTTATTTCCAGAAAATAAAGGACGCCTTGGAGATTATATAATTCTTTTATTTTTATCTCTATTTTATTTAGTAAGAGTTTCGGAGGTTATAATTCAATAGCTACCGAAACTTTTTTTATGTTTCCCCCCAATAATATAACTTCTTTTTGTGTATCTATTATTTAGAAGGATATTGAATAAATATACGATTCTTTTTAGAAATAGTTGACTGTAGTATCTTGTTGATGTTAATATGGTAAGAAAAAAATGTAACCGCTTAGATATTGTTTATAACCGTTTGTGCAATTTCTCTTCCATATACACATTATGGGCGTTTTATCTGTTTTTTTATTATTTGTAAAATACTTTAATTTGCTCTTACAGAATAAATAGAATGACTAATCATTACGCATGTTTTAGGTTATAAAGCAATTTTAGCTTTTGATTTTTTGTATAGAATGTAAAGTGTTTCTTATGATTCGGGGATGTTGAATAATGTTTCCGAATCTTTTTTATATATCAGTTTTACTGTTATGTTTTGATTCTATTTATGATTCAGTTTCTGAGACATTAAGAGTTGATTGTGGATTTTTTTCTTAATAAAACTCTTAGAATTGTCAGAATCTTTGAAATGTAAACTTTCCTTTTTTGAGATAAAAATGGATGATATAATAAAGGAAAGAAATCTATAGGTGAAAAGAGTGCCCTTAAAATGCTGAAAGGGATC
>CAMTOJ010000084.1 GCA_947074145.1 uncultured Bacteroidales bacterium | reverse complement strand
GCCGACCCTCTGCTTGTAAGGCAGATGCTCTGAACCAGCTGAGCTAAACGCCCGGTTAACTTTGTTTCTCAAAAGCGTTGGCAAAAGTAATGCACATTATTATTATTTCCAAATTTTAATCCCACTTTTTTTGACTTTAATGCTTTTTAATCTGTTTAATTTTAATTTTAAGAAATACACCTTTATCCGTTTTATTCTCATTTTTAAGTGCTAAATTTGCACTTTCAATAATTTAAATATATGGAATTGACATCTTTAACTGCTGTATCTCCTATCGATGGAAGATATCGTGAGAAGACAAGTGTATTGTCTGAATATTTTTCTGAATTTGCATTGATCCGTTATCGAGTTCAGGTAGAAATTGAATACTTTATAGCTTTATGCGAACTACCATTGCCTCAGCTATCAAATATCAATAAAACTTCTTTCGAAGCTCTTCGTTCAATTTACAAAGATTTTTCTGAACTTGATGCAGAAAGAATAAAAACTATTGAGAGAACAACGAACCATGATGTTAAAGCCGTAGAATATTTTATCAAGGAGAAATTTGAAAAGCT
This sequence comes from uncultured Bacteroidales bacterium, assembly GCA_947074145.1. Lineage (GTDB taxonomy): Bacteria > Bacteroidota > Bacteroidia > Bacteroidales > JAUNSR01 > JAUNSR01. The sequence continues at coordinate 9,549 of CAMTOJ010000084.1, read as the reverse complement.
ATCGCTTAACGATTCTCTTGAGTTCATTCACTTCGGTCTTACATCTCAAGATATAAACAATACATCTGTTCCTTTATCAATAAAAGAAGCTCTTGAAAATGCATATTATCCTCTTCTTGAAGAACTAATATCTAAACTTAAGAGTTTTGCCAACGACTGGGCCGAAATCCCTATGCTTGCAAAAACTCACGGACAACCGGCTTCTCCTACAAAACTTGGTAAAGAAGTGATGGTTTTCGTTTACAGACTTGAACAACAATTCAATCTTCTTAAACAAATTCCCATCTCAGGTAAATTCGGAGGCGCTACAGGAAACTTCAATGCTCACAAACTAGCATATCCTCAATTCAACTGGATAGAGTTCGGAGAAAATTTCCTTTCAAATTATCTTGGAATACAAAGAGAAAAATGGACTACTCAGATATCTAATTACGACAATATCGCGGCTCTTTTTGATGGATTACGTCGTATAAACACTATAATCCTTGACCTTGATAAAGATTTCTGGCAATATATTTCAATGGAATATTTCAAACAGAAAATTAAGGCAGGAGAAGTTGGGTCATCAGCAATGCCTCATAAAGTTAATCCAATTGACTTCGAAAACTCAGAAGGCAACCTTGGTATAGCTAACGCTATTCTTGATCATCTTTCAAACAAACTTCCTATTTCAAGACTACAACGAGACCTTACAGACTCTACTGTCCTAAGAAATGTAGGTGTTCCTTTCGGACATATACTTATAGCTTTTAGTTCTACACTTAAAGGTCTTGGAAAACTTCTTCTTAATGAATCTGCTATCAAAGCTGATCTTGACAAGTCTTGGGCTGTCGTGGCAGAAGGAATTCAGACTATATTAAGAAGAGAAGGTTATCCGAAACCTTATGAAGCGCTTAAGGCTCTTACTAGAACCAATGGAGAAATAAATGCAGTTACTATTGCAGAATTTATCGATACTCTTAATGTTTCAGATGAAGTTAAAGAGGAACTTAAATCGATTGCTCCATTCAACTATACAGGTTTCTAATCTCTTATAATACCTATAAAAAAGATTCACCTTATTTCCGATGTTTCTTCGGGAATAAGGTGAATCTTTTTTTATATAGATCTATTTTATTCTTTTATTATTATAATATCTATTGATAATTGTCTCTACCGGATAAGTTGTGGCTATATAGCCTACAAGAATGACAACTATCGTTATCAATATCAAATCCGTGAATATCAGTTTTACAGGATAACTATCAACAATAAACATTCCGGCTCCATCACCAAGGGTAATAACTCCAAAATATTGTTGGATTAAAACAAGTATAATTCCCAAGATTATTCCGAATAAAGCACCGAATATAGATATCAGACTCCCCTCAGCCATAAATATTCTTTTTATCAACTTCTTACCAGCACCCAGATTTATCAATGTATTTATATCCTCTTTTTTATCTACTATAAGCATCGACAACGAACCTATAACAGAAAATGAGGCTATTAACAAAATAAACGATAATATAAGATAAGTAATCCATTTCTCTATCTGCATAATTCTGTATGACTCTTTCTGCTGTTCATATCTATTCAACACAAGATAATCATCACCCAAAATCTGAGAAATACTTTTTTTTATCTTCGCAATGTTTGCATCATCCTTAAGCTTAATCTCAATAGCACTCGACATACCCGTTGCTTCGAGCATATTTCGGACAAAACCAATTGGTGCAATCAGATAATTATCGTCGTACTTCATCTGCTCTACAGCAAATTTTGCACTAACAAACAACCTTCCCTCATTAAAAGCATCAGAAGGATTGGACAAATTAACCTTGGCTGAACGACGCGGAATATAAATCTCAAGAGGTCTTATAAACCCCGGATTAACTCCTAACTGAGCAGCCAGACCGACACCAGGAATAGCATAATCAACGACCGAATCATTCAATAAAAATTTTCCTGAAACAATCAGATCATCTATAGAAGTAAGCTCTCTAAACTTCTCGTCGACGCCTTTTATTATGGCGGGAATTTGTCTGTTGTTATAGTTTATGAGAACATCTTCCTCAAGCACCTCCTCCCAAACCAGAATATCATCAATCGCCTTTACTTTGGCAAACGCTTCATTATTGCCATCAAACCTCTTTCCTTTGACTACTTCAATTCTCAATTCAGGATCAAAATTTGAATATAAAGAGGATATCAACTCATGAAAGCCATTAAAAACCGATAAAGTACATACAAATGCAGCAGCCATTATAATAACGCCCATTAAAGAAATAGATGATATTATATTGATCGCATTATTCGATTTTTTAGCAAAAAGATATCTTCGTGCAAGAAAGAACTCAAATTTCATTTTTGATAATTATTTCTTTAAAAGCTGATCTATTTTATCTAGGTAATCAAGAGAATCATCAATATAAAACACCAAATCAGGCATCTTACGAAGTTGATATCTCACCCTTTGAGCTATTTCATGTCTTATATTCTTTGCACTTGCATTTATATTGTCAAGTAATTCTTGCGCCTTTCCTGAAGGGAATATACTAAGATATACTTTAGCGATACTTAAATCGGGACTAACCCTTACGGCACTAACCGATATAAGAACTCCGGACATCTGTTTTGTTTCAGACAAAAATGTCTCACCTAGCTCTTTTTGCAGCAATCTGCCTATCTTACTTTGTCTTGTAGTTTCCATAACTATATTTTTTTTGATGCATAAACTTAGGAATCGAATATAAACTTAAATAGTTAAGTTCTCATCCTCAACATTAATATAAACAATATTATCTATAAAAAAATGCATCGTTCATATATATTTAAAATAATCAAAGCGAGATGCTAAATACGAAAATTTGCACAACTCGCTTTTATATGATTTTCAAATGTTTTATTTCATCCTTTTTAATATCCGGAAAATGACAATTATCTCTTTCGTATCAATGTCATTCCATCTCTTATTGGCAGGATAACCTTTTCTACTCTTTCATCTTTGGATATTTTTTCGTTAAAACTTAATATCCCCAACGTCTGAGCATCTTTTGGCATAGGATCTTCGATAACCTTACCATCCCACAATGTGTTATCGGCAATGATCAAACCACCTTTTCTGACCTTATCAAATATAAGATCGTAATATTCAGAATAAATTCTTTTATTGGCATCAATAAAAACTATATCAAACACCCTATCAATTGTAGGAATAATCTCAATAGCATCACCTACATGAAAATGTATCTTATCTGCATATGGTGATTTTTGAAAAAAACCGGAAGTAAACTCCTCTATTTCATCATCAATGTCGATTGTATGCAATTCTGCATCCGGATCAACAAGAGATTCTGCCATGCAAAGAGCCGAATAACCTGTAAATGTTCCCAATTCAAGTATATATTTGGGATTTATAAGTTTACAAATCATACTCAATATTCTGCCTTGAAGATGTCCGGAACACATTCGGGGCCTCATTTGATGAAGATGAGTTGCCCTGTTCAAATTCGAGAGCAACTCATTTTCCTTATCTATATGATTGAGTATATATTCTTCTAAAAGAGAATCCATCAATTATACTTTATTAATCTTCTGTATTAGGCAAAGTATATGTTTTGTATTCACTCATAACATCTTTCACTCTGTTTATTTCAATGAAAGTTGTTCCGCCACCTTCTCCGTAACTTCCACCTAAGTAAGCTACAAGATCATCCGGCTGTATAAGTTCTTTTCCGATAAGACGTTTGATCCCTTCGAAAAGATACTCTCTTGTTGATTTTTTTCCAGCCTGATAAATAGGATAAACACCATATGATAGAGCAAGCTCTCTCATAACTTTCTCATTGTAACAAAGTGCGAAAACTGGTCTTTTTCCGCGATAAGCTGCAATGTTTCTTGCTGTTCTTCCTGTGAAACTGTCTGTAATGATACCCATAAGGCCTAATTTCATTTCAGCTTTTACAGCTTGTTTTGCAAGAAATGCCGTAACATCTACTTCCTCATTATTGATAGGAACACGAATATCATTTTCAGATAATTTTGTTTTTTCAGCCTCTTCTGCAATTTTTGACATAGTTGCTACAGCTTCTACAGGATATTTTCCATATGCTGTCTCACCGCTCAACATCAAAGCATCAGTACGATAATAAATAGCATTAGCGATATCCGTAACCTCTGCTCTTGTTGGACGAGGATTTTTAATCATCGAATGAAGCATTTGTGTTGCTACAATAACAGGTTTCTTAGCCTGAACACATTTACGAATCAGAATTCTCTGAATCCCTGGTATCTTTTCCTGAGGAACTTCAATACCAAGATCTCCACGAGCTACCATAATACCATATGCAACTTCCAAAATCTCATCGATATTATCTACACCTTCTTGGTTTTCGATTTTTGCGATGATTTTAATATTGCTATTATGCTCATCAAGAATTTTCTGAATATCAAGGATATCCTGTTTTGTTCGTACAAATGAGTGTGCGATAAAATCGATACCCATTTTTATTCCGTATAGAATATTCTTTTTGTCTTTTTCAGTTAAAGAAGGCAAGCTGATTCTTACTCCGGGAACATTTACACTTTTACGAGCTCCAAGTTCGCCATTGTTTTCGGCTACCGTTACAAGATAATCGTCATTTTTTTCTATAACCTTAAACTCTATTTCCCCATCATCAATAAGAATAATTCCCCCAACATGTAAATCCTTTACAAAATCAGGATAATTAACAGCTATCTGATCTTTTGTTGTCATTACATCTGCATTTCCGACGAAACGTACAACATCTCCCGTTACAAAATTAATGCGACCTTCATTTTCGATAGTAGTCGTTCTTAATTCAGGACCTTTTGTATCCATCAAAATTGGAATTTTGTTAGATACTGCTCTTGTATTAGTAATAATACGATTAAATCCTTCCTCATTAATATGAGCTGAATTCATACGAACAACGTTCATTCCATTTTCATAAAGTGCCTTGATGAAATCCACATCACAACGCAAATCTGAAACTGTTGCTACAATTTTTGTGTACTTTGACATATCTATCTATCTTAAATAAATGAATCTAATTAAAAAACAAGTTCTTCATATTACTGTTTGTTTTGGAGTTATATGAAAACATTTTTAACTAATTGATAATCTTTATTATCAATATATTACAGAAAAGAGCTATCTGCTCTTTTACTTCTTAAAGGCTTCTATTGCTAGTCTGTAAGAATCAAGTCCGAATCCTAATATCACACCCATACAGGCGGACGATATCATTGAAGTGTGTCGGTATTCTTCTCGCTTATGGACATTTGATATATGAACTTCTATAACTGGAGTCGTTACAGATCTTATTGCATCTGCTAAAGCTATTGAGGTGTGAGTATAAGCTCCCGCATTAAGTATTATACCATCGTAATCAAATCCGTATTCGTGAATTTTATTTATTAGTTCACCTTCGATATTTGATTGATAATAGACAATATTAATTTCATTATAGCGTTTTCTCAAACTTTCCAAATAGACTTCGAAACTCGCGTCTCCGTAGATAGTCTTTTCTCTTTTTCCTAATAAATTCAGATTAGGACCGTTTATTATTAATATGTTCATATATCTATTTTATTTTATAGATACAAACAACTCTATTATTTTTGCAAATAATATTATAGGAGTTGAATCACCTTTTCCTATTAATTCCGCAAAGATAGTCAAATTTCTCAAATAATGGAAAACTCTAAAAATTACATAGATAACGAAAATCGAATTATTAAAAAATTTACTTCTTTTTTGAAATTCGAAAGAAATTTATCAGACAACTCCATTGAAGCTTATCTCTCTGATGTTGAAAAACTTCAATCTTATATATATAAAGATGATATTTCGCTCTTAAATGTCAACAGAGAGCTTATACAACAATTTATTTATCAATTACATGATATTGGTATCAGTCCTAATTCTCAAGCAAGAATACTTTCCGGGTTAAAGTCATTTTATAATTTCCTCAGAATTGATGATTATATATCAGTCAACCCTACCGATCTTATTGATACACCAAAACTCGGAAGAAAGTTACCTGAGATATTAAGCATTGAAGAGATTGACATGATGCTTGCCATACCTGATCTCTCAACTCCTGAAGGACAGCGAAATAAAGCAATAATAGAGACTATGTATAGTTGCGGACTTCGCGTTTCTGAAACTATAAATCTTAAGTTTACTGATCTTTATCTTGATCAGGGATATATCATTGTAACAGGTAAAGGAAATAAACAAAGATTAATACCTATATCTGATTCTGCGATTAAAGAGATAAAAAAATATATTCTTTTCAGGAATGAGCAAAAAATAAAAAAGGGATATGATAATTTTATATTTATCAATCGTCTTGGAACAAGTCTTTCTCGTATTATGATCTTTAACATAATTAAAGATTATTGTTCCGCGGCCTCTATTAAAAAGATTATCAGTCCTCACACTCTACGTCACTCCTTTGCGACACATTTACTTGAAGGTGGAGCTAATCTTCGAGCTATTCAAATGATGCTTGGACATGAAAAAATTACAACTACAGAGATTTATACTCACATCGATCGTACTTTTATTAGAAATGAGATAGTTGCTCATCATCCGAGAAATCAAAAAAAGTAGGGATAATATAAATGCCGGAACAACAACAATTTGTTATTCCGGCATTTTATATTTTTATTTAAACATAGATACTACTTTTTTAACTCCTTCAATAAACTTATCAACTTCATCTTTCGTATTGTATATTGCAAAAGTTGCTCTCACAGTCCCTTCTATCCCCAGAACATCCATCAATGGTTGAGCACAATGATGTCCGGTTCTGACTGCTATCCCCTGTTTATCTAAAAGCATTCCCATGTCGTAATGATGTATCCCTTCTACATTAAAAGATAGTACAGCACTCTTATGAGTCGCATTTCCGTAAATTACGACTCCATCGATCTCTTTTAGTTTTGCAGTGGCATATCGAAGCAATTCAATCTCATGCTCCTCCATATTTTCAAGACCAATTGCAGATACATAGTTAAGAGCCTCTGCAAAGGCTGTCGATCCAATATAATCGGGAGTTCCCGCTTCAAATTTATATGGCAATTCATTATAAACTGTTTTCTCAAAACTAACGGTAGATATCATCTCTCCTCCTCCCTGATAAGGGGGCATTAGATCAAGTATATCCTCTTTTCCGTAAAGAACCCCTATTCCGGTTGGCCCATATATCTTATGTGCTGAGAACACATAAAAATCAGCATCAAGATCTTTAACATCCACTTTTAAATGAGGTACAGCCTGTGCTCCATCAACCAATACCTTCACTCCATTCTTATGAGCAATCTCAATCATCTCTTTAGCAGGATTAATTGTACCCAAGACATTAGATACATGAGCAAAAGAAACAAATTTGGTTTTAGGAGTAAACATATTTTTATATGATTCCAAATCAAGCTCCTGTTTATCATTCATCGGAACAACCTTTATTACTATACCTTTTTTCTCGCGAAGCATTTGCCACGGAACAATATTTGCATGATGTTCCATCTCTGTCAATATTACTTCATCACCGGCATTAAGATAATGTTCTCCATATGATGAAGCCACAAGGTTGATAGCCTCTGTGGTCCCTCTTGTAAATATAATCTCTTTAGATTCTGAAGCATTTATAAACTCTCTTACTGTTTCACGAGCAGCTTCATGCGCTTCTGTAGCTTTTTGACTAAGGAAATGCACTCCTCTGTGAATATTGGCGTTGGTATTATAGTACCCTGCTACAATCTTATCAACCACTTGTCTTGGTTTTTGAGTTGTCGCTCCATTATCAAGATAAACAAGTTCTTTATTATATACCTTCTCTTCTAAAATAGGAAAGTCGTTTCTTATTTTTTCTATATCTATCATACCTGTAATCTATTCGTCTTATTAGTAATAACAAATTTAATCAATCATATAATTTAAAACTTTAATTACACATTAAAACTTATATAAAAAAATAGATTCAAAACAGTTATTATAGTAAATACGTTAAATGTATATCTATAAAAAATTGTTTTGAATAAGATGAAAACAGATTGTAAAAATCTTCCTCCTACTGCAGATGGTTTACCTTCCGATTGTCGCAAATGGGCGATGGTTTGTATAACTTGTGCTATAAGTATGGCAATACTCGACGGATATATTATGAATATTGTTCTTCCGACTCTTGCGCATGACTTTTCAATTTCACCTTCTGCAGCAACATGGATTGTCAATGGCTATCAGTTGGCAATTGTAGTATCAATATTACCTATATCATCTTTATCTGAAATAATAGGTTGTCGCAAAATATTTCTATGGGGTTCAATTATGTTTTGTATTACTTCTCTATTATGTGCATTTTCATTTTCCTTTTCAACATTACTTGTCGCACGAATCTTCCAGGGATTTAGTGCATCTGCAATTCTTAGCGTAAGTGTTGCATTAATAAGAAGAATATATCCCAAAAAGCAAATAGGGCGAGGTATAGGTATAAATGCAATGGTTGTATCTGTTTCCGCAGCTTCCGGACCATCTATAGCCGGAGGTATCCTCTCTATAAGTACCTGGCATTGGTTATTTTCTATTAATATTCCGCTTGGGGTAACAGCATTCATATTAGGATATAGATTTCTTCCTAAAACAATACGAGACAAAAGCAGAAAGTTCGATTATATAAGCGCGATAGCAAATATTATTACATTTGGATTGCTTTTCTATACTTTAGATGGTTTTGCTCATCATAGTTCTATGGTACAAATTGCTATTCAGGCTGGGATTGTAATAGTTGTTGGTTATTATTTCATTTATAGACAATTTCATATCACTCCGCCATTACTACCTATTGACCTTCTGCGAATACCTATTTTCAGCCTCTCGATAATTGCCTCTATATGCTCATTTATAGCACAAATGCTTGCAATGATATCTCTTCCGTTTTATTTACAAAATACTATGAAAGAGAGTGAAGTTGCGACAGGTCTGTTGATTACAGCCTGGCCTTTGGCTGCTATGATAGGTGGGCCAATAGCCGGATATATAATTGAGAAAATTAAACCTTCAATAGTTGGGTGTGCCGGTATGACTATTTTTTCTACGGGATTATTCTTACTTTCATTTCTCACTCCTCATTCAACTCATATTGATGTTATTTGGAGAATTGCCATAACCGGTTTGGGATTTGCTCTATTCCAAACTTCAAATAATAGTGTAATTATGAGTTCTGCTCCTAAAGAGCGAACAGGTAGTGCAAGTGGTATGCTTAGTTTGGGGAGGTTAATCGGACAAACTACGGGTACAACTTTCATTGCCTTACTTTTTAGCTTTATAGTAAAGAATAAAGCTAATTCTGTATCTCTTTTAATTGCAAGCGGAATTGCTCTTGTTGCTGCTATTATTAGTATCTCCCGTTTAAATAAAGGGAAACCGAAAGAATAAAAGTAAGAATTATTATAAACAAAAAAAGCCCGTTGATTTCTCAACGAGCTTCTCTTTTAAAACGGCGGCTACCTACTCTCCCACTTTCGCAGTACCATCGGCGT
>CAMTOJ010000083.1 GCA_947074145.1 uncultured Bacteroidales bacterium | reverse complement strand
AGCCTGATCACGCCGATGGTACTGCGAAAGTGGGAGAGTAGGTAGCCGCCGTTTTAAAAAAGAGAAAGCTCGTTGAGAAATCAACGGGCTTTTTTTGTTTATGTGAATTAGCTTATTTCTATCTGTTAAGTTTATCATACACTACACTAAGTAATCTATTTTTAAAAACATTTATTTTATAATCCTAATTAAACGAAATCAGTAATTTATAGTCTTATGAATTATTGGTTTAGAATTAATTTAATTACTAATATTGTAATATCATTAACACATATGCTTTGAATGAAAAAAATACCAACTTGCAGTATGAATAAAAATATAATTCTAAGAAATTTCATTCTTATTTTTATTCTTCTTATCTCTTTTAAAACACAAGCTCAAGAAGTTAATATCGAAAATAATAAGTCTATCGAATTTGGAAATACAATAAAACGTTATTTCACAACAATCGATAATATTTTTAAAGAGAAACTATATCTACACATCGATAAACCGTTTTACGGCGCAGGAGATAATATATGGTATAAAGGTTATCTTTTGAACGGATTAACACATAGAGATAATTCACCTACAAACTTTATTTATGTAGAGTTGTATAATCATAACGACTCTCTAATAATCAGACAAAAAATAAGAAGAGATCAAAATAATTTTACAGGCAATATAGAGGTTCCGGCAGAGATAATTCCGGGTGATTATTATTTGCGTTCATATACAAGTTGGATGCTTAACTGGGATTCAGACTATTTTTATCAGAAAAACCTGAAAATAGGGAACTCAATTGCCAAAAAAATTGAATCCAAAGTAGAGTTTAAACATGATTCTAAAAATAATTATGTAGCAGAAATAACAATGCTCGAAGAAGGAAAACCATTTGTCAATAAGAATATTTCCTTTGCATTACGAAATAAAGATAAAGCAGTTCAGAAGAAAAATGTAAAAACATCGAAAGATGGAAAGTTTACGATTACACTTGATCAACTGAAAGGGGATAAAGGTATAATCAATTTTGACCTTGATGATAAGATGTACAAATTTAGAAATAGTTATATCGTTCCTTCAGGTTCTGATGATTTCGATGTTGCTTTCTTTCCCGAAGGTGGAAGTTTGCTACAAGGAGTTTCTCAGAATGTAGCATTTAAAGTAATCAATACAGATGGATTGTCAGAACAAGCAACAGGATACTTAATTGAAAATTCAGATACTCTTCAAACTATCACAACTGAACATGATGGTATGGGTATTTTTTCATTATATGCAGACAAGTCGAGTAAGTATAAAGTTGTGATGAAAAACGAAAAAAATATTATCAGAGAGTTTTCACTTCCTGAAATTGAAGAGGTGGGAATGAATATTTCTATTGTACAAAACAGAGGAATGCTTTTTTACAAAATACTAAAAACAGAAAATACTCCAATTTCAGATCAGCTTTATCTTATTATACAAACAAGAGGTAAACTACTTTTATCATCGCCATTAAATGAGACGAATATGAGTGGGCAATATGAGATAAATAATTTCCCTGAAGGAATAATTCATTTTTTAGTTGTTGATGGTGCAACAAAGAAACCTATAACAGAAAGGCTCTCTCTTGTTCAGCATAAAGATCAGCATAACTGGTCGATGACGATGTCAGTAAAAGAACAAAGAAGAAGAAGTCAAAATAAGATTACAGTAAATATTAAAGATACCCAGGGAAAACCAGTACAAGGAAACTTCTCTGTCGCTATAACTGATGCAGTAATCGTAAAACCGGATTCGACAGCGGAGAATATACGTTCAAGTTTTTTGATGAGTTCAGAACTAAAAGGCTATATAGAGAATCCAGGTTTTTATTTCAACAATGTAAATGCAAGGACACAGCGTTATTCAGATTTATTAATGATGACACATGGTTGGCGCAAATATGCGGATTTCGATTTTACCAAAATTCCTGAAGTTGTAGATAACCATTATATAGAACAGGGGCAATTTGTTGCAGGAATTGTAAAGAATGCCATTGGAAGTATGTCGAAGGATGTATCTGTCAGAGTTTGGTCTTTAGATAATGGTGCTAATCTTAGAGCAAAGACAAATGAAAGAGGAGAGTATTTAATAGATGGAATAGAGTTTCCTGATAGTACAAAGTTTAAAGTTCGTGCTACCAGAGTAAATGGGCCTACTTTACCTCTTCTTACTGTTTTTCCTGAAAAAGATTTTTTCCCCCGTGCATATAACAGGAATCCATATAATATATTCAAAGATTTCAGCATGGATGATTACTTAAAAAACACGCAGGATAAATATTATTATGAAGGTGGCATGCGTGTATATAATTTAAGAGAGGTCGAGGTTACAGCACGTAAAGATGACGGAGGGCTTAAAAGTGCATATTCCAACATTGCAGAATTTTCAATGACAGCTAAAACCTTGGAAGAACGTATGGGCCTTAGTCTTATTCAAGTTTTACAAGAGATGCCAGGAGTATATTCTGAAGATGGTGAAACGGTTATGATTTCAGGAGCAAGAGGCTATCCGCTTATTCTTATAAATGATATAAAGTATCCCGGAGAAGATGGACAACAATTATTACAGTTTACCGATATCCTTGATGTAGAAAGAATTGATATTTTAAGAAATGCTACAGCAACTATTTTTGGAAATGAAGGAAATAATGGAGCTATTATCTTAACAATGAAACGCGGATCTGTGATAAAAGATAAGGATGACGGAGTTGTATCTTTTATGCCAATGGGATATACCAAAACTGCTAAATTTTATATTCCAAAATATGAAACATTAGAGCAGATTAACAACAATATTCCCGATATGCGTACAACGGTGCATTGGCAGCCTGTTGTCGAATCTGATTCTATAGGAAATATTATAATAAATTATTTCAATAACGATATACCAAATAAAACATATATAGAGATAGAAGGTGTAACTACGAATGGAGAAATCTGTAGATTTACATCGGAGTTCTAAAACAAGAAAAGATATCATATTCATTTAGAAATATGATATCTTTTTTTATTATGTAAACTCTCTATAATTTAATTAATGATCAATTTTTTTGAAACTACCGTCTTTGTCAAAAATCAAATCTTTTCTATTATCTAATTTTAATTCATAACCATATGATTTTTTCTCAATCTCCAATACTTTGTTTTGAGGATAATTGTTGGCAAGATAGTTAGCTATAACAGAAGGAAATACTCCTGAAGGGATAGGAGCTTTTTTTGATTTTATCTCTTCCCATTCTCCTAATTCGTTGAATTCAATTCTAATACCACCTTTAAATACTACTTCATACTCTTTTTTATGAGAATCATCATCAATTTTCATATGTACTAATTCATTGTTACTGTAATATTTCGCAATAAATTCTTTTCCTTTTTGAGGAAGAGCTTCATAATCTTTAACTATAATATCTCGTGCACTAATCATTGTCACTGATGCTATTATAAAGAATAATGATAACAAAAACTTTTTCATAATTGTACAATTAGATTTATACTGTTATAATATCAGCATATAAACAATTTCAAATAAGAATTGCTTAATATCTAATGATAAAAAAATGAAAAGAATATGAGTAAAAAGAGATTAAATTTTATTCTTAAGATTCATAATATCCATTTTATTTTGAAATGATAAAGGAATGAATATTATCATAAAAAGAATATTCAAGAGAAAGACCGAATGCCGAAGCTATAGATTTGGATATTGAGAGTCCGAGTCCGAATGAATTACTATTTGATGAATATCTGTCATTATTAAATCGCGTGAATATTTTATCAGGACTCAGAGGTGTACTGTTATTGCTTGTGTTGGATACAATAAACTTCTCTGATGATATATTTATGGTTATAAAACCATCCATAGGAGTGTGAATAAAAGCATTTTTTATAATGTTAGAAACAAGAATCAAAGCAAGATCCATATTACATTTATAAACGAACTCCTGGTCGCCGGTAAATGAAAGATTTATAGATTTATATGAATATATTTCTGAAAGATCTTCAGTTATTTTATGAGCCAGGGAGGAGAACGAAACATCAGAGGTTTCTCCTATTTGATTATTTTCAATTTTAAGAAGTAGGAGTAACGATTTATTTAGCCTAACAGTTCTGTTGAGTGTCTCGAATATCTCCTGAATATGATTTACCTGAATTTCATTGAGATTATCATCATCTATCATCATTTCTAATTTCCCCATAACAATAGCAAGAGGTGTTTGAAGCTCATGTGAAGCATTTTCAATAAATTGTTTTTGACTGTTGAATGCATTTTCACTACGAAGAGCCATATCAAGAGCTGCATTATTAAGCTCTTTATATTCATATATATTAGTAGGATTTATCAACTGTGGTATTTTCTTTCCGGGAATAATTGAACCCATCCACTCTAAAAGGCGAATAACAGGGGAAAATGATTTTTTGAGTATAATCCTTGTTCCTATAAATGTAACAATAAGAAATAGAAAATACAGAACAAGAGTATATCCTACGATAGTTTCAGTCAGATCTTCTTGTTCAAGAGTGGAAAGCATAAGAGTGAGTTTGTAGTTTTTATTGTCATTCATCCTGAATGATGTCTCAAGAACTCTTACCGGTTCATTTTCATTTTCAATCTCTACATATCTTGTTGAATTATAAAATTTATCCTTAAAAGAAATTTTCTCATTCTCGGGCAATTCTTCTATGGAAAAAGAGAGAAGAGCCCCGTCATGATCTTTTAGAAGTTCAGGATTATTTATAACCTGCTTAATAATAAGCATTTTCTTATTTTTAAGAATATCATCTGTTTCGTCAATAACTTCATGGAATATAGTGAAGTAGAAAAATACTCCCCATATTATAAAAATAAAGGAAATGAAAGCTGAAATTTTGATGAAGGTATTTTGAATTAATTTCATAATTCTATAGTTTTATATCCGAATCCATAGACTGCTTTAATATCAATTGTTGCTCCTGCAAGTTTTAATTTCCGTTTTACGTTTTTTATCTGAGAATAAATAAAATCATAATTATCAGCCTGATCTATATTATCACCCCAAACTGATTCAATAAGAGAGAGTTTATTCACAACACGATTTTTATTGATCAAGAAGTAATATAGTAAAGCGAACTCCTTTTTATTAAGATCGACATCTTTACCATCAACTTTGAAGTGGTGAGAATCGGGCCACATTTCAACATTACCAAGTGAAATACTCATAATAGTATTCCCGTCACGACGTCTTATTATAGATTTTATTCTCGCTGTAAGTTCTGAAAGATGAAATGGCTTAGCAAGATAATCGTCTGCTCCAAGATCCAGACCTATCACCTTATCTTCGACTGAGTCTTTAGCAGAAATAATCAATATTCCTACATCTATTTTTTGACCTCTTATATATGATAGAATATCGAGTCCACTTCCACCGGGCAACATTATATCAAGAACGATACACTCGTAATCATAATCATTGATTTTTGAAAGAGCAGATTTGAAATCTGCCGCATATTCAATTACATAATTATCTTTTTTCAAAGTATTGCAAATAAGTTGTCTTAATTCAGATTCATCTTCAATAACAAGAATTTTCATACAGAATGATTATTGGTATATACTTCTTTTAAATATCATAAAAGCAAATATAAACTGATTTCGATATAGAGGAATAGATTTAAAGATTAAGTTATAAAAAATTTGATTTGAGATAATTATTCCAGAATTTTTTCAGATTCACCTGATTTATTTGTGATATAAAAAAAAAAGGAAATAATTATAAATCTAAAAAATAGAATGTTATGAAGAAAATACTACTATCGTTAATATTGGCATCTTCTTGTTTGTCAATTTTTGCAAAGGATAGAATCAGTCATGAAATAAATGATTTACCACAACGATCAATAGAGATGATAAATAATCATTTTAAAGATAAGAGTATATCATATATTAAGACAGAAGGATGGTCAATCGGTCGTGAATATGAAGTTGTATTCACTGATGGCGTAAACTTGGAATTCAATTACGAAGGTTTCTGGAAAGAAATAAAATCAAAAAAAGATACAATTCCTCAATCTCTTATTCCTGAAAATGTGAAATCTTATTTATCAGAGAAATATCCAAATTTCAAGATTGATAAAATAGAAGAGAAAAGAAAAACCTATGAGGTGAAATTGAATAATGGTCTTGAATTGCATTTCAACAAAACAGGAAAATTCATAAGATTTGATGATTAATATATTTCAATAAAAATAAATTACAGAATAATGAAAATTAAAAGTTTCTTAAGTGCTTTCATTTTAATGCTAAGCATGTTTTTTATCGGATGTGACAAAGAGGATATAGCAGTAAAAGGTGAGTTTCATGAGGCTCTAAGCTCGAAATATCCTGCGGCAACAAATATAAGATGGGAGAAAGATGGTAAATATTATGTTGCGGATTGTTATGTGTCAGGAATAGAAACAGAAGTAAAATTCGATAAAAATGCACAATGGATAAAATCGGAGTTCAATTTATCTTATGATATGTTACCTGAAACAATAAAAACATCGCTTACACAGATGGGATATAATCGAATAAATATTGATGATATTGATTTGATATACGAACCAAATAAAGAAGAGTTTTATGAAATTGAAATAGAAAGAATTGAAAATGATTACACAATTTATATGAATAAAGAGGGTACTTTATTATCTTCAAGACCATAATACATGTTTTATTAATTGATGAGGTTTACTTTCTATAAATGTCTGCATGAAGAGTATCGTAATATTTTTATGATACTCTTTGTTTTTTAATCGTAATTCAAGATTTATGATTTAAGTATTACACGATTCTTTTAGCATAAGAAGTATTAAAGAACGAAACTTGCCAAATAAAGATTCATTATTAAAGAGTTATTTTACTATTTTTGCTTTTCATGACAAGAATTATCCATAGAGGAATAAGGAACTCACATTATTATGAATATTAATAAAGAAAAAGATACCCCCAAAAAAGGGAAAAGTACATCTAATTTTGCCGGAGACCTATTTAATGATATGACCGGACGAAGTACTTCTGAAAAGAAGACTCGATCTTCATCGACAAACAAAGGTGCTGCAAATGCTCCCTCTCAATCCGGTAAGGAAAAAGTAATATCTGAAACATTTGAAAAAGATTCAGCTACGGCAGAACTCAAATTTCGTAATTTTTTTAAGAGTGAGATGACACATTTCATAAGTGGTCTGATATTTTTTGTTATCGGAGTATTTATGTTTATATCATTCTTTTCCTTCTTTTTTACGGGAGCAGAGGATCAAAGTAGTTTAGAGAATTTGCCCTTTAATCAATTGACGGATGTTAAAAATGAGTTGACCAACTGGGCTGGTTTTGTCGGAGCTTATCTTGCGGAATTGTTTATTAACCGCTGGTTCGGTGTATCTTCATTTCTTGTGAGCTTTATGGTGATTGCTACGGGATTAAAATTAATGAGAGTTAGAGTAATCCGACTTTGGCAGATCTATATTTATTCTCTTGTATTGATGATATGGGGTTCATTATTTCTTGGTTTCTTCTTTATTTCGGGATATAATGACACTTTTTTATATCTAGGTGGAAAGCATGGATTTTATATGTCCCTGCTTCTAAAGGCCAATATCGGTTGGTTTGGAACTTTTCTTGTTATAATGGCGATATTCATAATCATAGCAAGTTTTCTTTATAACCCTACAATAGATTATGTTAGAAGAGCGTTTAATATCGAATTACCACGTTTTACATTCATAACAAAACTATTCAAATCAAAGAAAGAAAAACAACTTGAAGAGGTTATAGCGGAAGATGATGCATTTAAAATCAACAGAGTAGAACCCGTTGTTCCGGTTGAGGAAGAGGAATCTGAAGAAGAAGAAAATGAAATAATAGAAGAAACAGTAGAAGCATTAGATGTTCTTGATAAAACTGATAATGATGAAGACTCATTATCTTTCGAGATTAATGATACTGCATTGGAACCTGTTGCAAATGTTGATTCAAATAAAATCCCTACTATCGAACCTGTCGTTAGTATCAACGATATATATAGTCGTAGATTTACTACTCCTGAGACAATAAATCCTGTGTCATCAGTTAATCCTAACGAATCAGAAGATCTTTATGGTGAAGGTTCAGATAAATATGTAGTAGATCAGGAAACGGGAGAGATATTAGAGAATCAATATACAATAGATGATCAGGAAATATCTGACGAAAGCTGGCAAACGGCAGATGATAAGTCAGATATTAATTCTCCTATCGAATATAATACGGAGGAATCATCATATTCGGAAAAAACAATTGATTCTGTTTCTCTGTCGGACAATAATTCTCATATAGAACAAGAAACAAAAGTAGCAGAAAAACCGGTTGTAGAACCAGAAATGAGTAGTGATGATCTTGCCCCTAAAGAGGCAGAGTTCAAAGTTGATATGGGTGAAAAGGATGAGATTCTTGAAACACCTGAAGATCAGCTTGGGGAATATGATCCGACTCTTGATTTATCTAATTATAAATTCCCTACATTCAGTCTTCTTAATAAATATGATGGTCAGGAAAGAATAGTGGATGAAGATGAACAGAACGCAAATAAACGTCGTATTGAGGATACATTAAATAATTACGGAATAGAAATACAGTCGATTGTAGCCACTGTAGGTCCTACAATCACACTTTATGAGATAATCCCAAAACAAGGTGTAAGAATCTCTAAGATTAGAAATCTTGAGGATGATATTGCATTAAGTCTTGCTGCATTAGGTATTCGTATTATTGCACCTATACCGGGTAAAGGAACGGTAGGTATTGAAGTTCCGAATAAAGATCCTCAGATGGTTTCTATGTATTCGGTTATTGCTTCAAGAAAATTCCAGGATTGTAAATTTGATTTGCCTGTTGCTCTTGGTAAAACAATTACCAATGAGATTTTTATGCTCGATCTGACTAAGATGCCACATATACTTGTTGCCGGAGCTACGGGACAGGGTAAATCTGTAGGTCTTAATGCTATTCTTACGTCTCTTCTTTATAAGAAGCATCCTGCACAACTTAAATTTGTACTTATTGACCCTAAAAAGGTTGAGTTCAATATCTATTCTCATATAGAACAGCATTTCTTGGCTAAACTTCCTGATGAAGAAGATGCTATCATAACAGATGTAACGAAAGTAGTTGCTACCCTTAATTCTATCTGTAAAGAGATGGATGAACGTTATGATCTATTGAAGGCTGCTTCAACAAGAAATATAAAAGAATACAATGCTAAGTTCCAGGCAAGACGCCTTAATCCGAATAAAGGCCATAAATATATGCCTTATATTGTGGTTGTGGTTGATGAGTTCGGAGATCTTATTATGACAGCAGGAAAAGAGGTAGAATTGCCGATTGCACGTATTGCTCAGCTTGCTCGTGCAGTAGGTATTCATATGATAATTGCAACTCAGCGACCATCTACAAATATCATTACAGGTATTATTAAAGCCAATTTCCCGGCTCGTATTGCATTCCGCGTTTCATCTATGATTGACTCGAGAACAATTCTTGATGCTTCAGGTGCAAATCAGTTGATTGGACGTGGTGATATGTTGTTCTCGCAGGGTAGTGATATGGTCAGAATACAGTGTGCATTTGTCGATACTCCAGAAGTAGAACAAGTATGTGATTTCATCGGAGAACAGGTAGGTTACCCTACAGCATTTCTTCTTCCTGAATATGTTCCGGAAGGATCAGAGGATTCTGGAATAGGTGAGATTGATCTAAAAAATCGAGACTCAATGTTTGAAGATGCAGCACGTATGGTAGTTGCTTCTCAACAAGGTTCGACTTCAATGATTCAGCGTAAATTCTCAATCGGATATAATAGAGCCGGAAGAATAATGGATCAGCTTGAAGCAGCCGGAATTGTGGGACCGTTTGAAGGAAGTAAAGCACGCCAAGTATTGGTGATGGATGATACACATTTGGAAAGTGTACTTTCCAATATTAGATAAATTTATACTTGGGTTTAGTTCTAATCAATGATGAAATGAGGGTTATCTTAAGCCCGGTTACGATATCGATAAGAAGAGGGTGTTCCACAAATTAAATTTGGAGCACCCTTTTTTTGCTTTAACAGCTTGATTGGATATTGTGAAAATTAATTATTATATTGTCACCCGATTAAAAAAGATAGATTATTTGATCTTATCAAACGCGTAAGTGTTTTATTTATATCATATGTCTAGTCCTAAAATAGCGTTACACTAAAAAAGTAACAAAATGAAACAGACAGA
>CAMTOJ010000082.1 GCA_947074145.1 uncultured Bacteroidales bacterium | reverse complement strand
AATGGAGGTCTCTAGCAGATTCGAACTGCTGTAAACGGTTTTGCAGACCGGTGCCTAGCCACTCGGCCAAGAGACCATAAATAAACTTATGCAAAATTTTAATAAGAGGTCTCTAGCAGATTCGAACTGCTGTAGACGGTTTTGCAGACCGGTGCCTAGCCACTCGGCCAAGAGACCTTATCTGTTTTGCGATTGCAAAGGTAAATAAATATTTGAAATATTAAAATGTTTAATTGTCGGTTTTTGAATTTTCAACATGACATTTTTGCGCCTCTTTGTTCTCTGTACACTCTTTTTGTCTGATATTCATCTCTTTTCGGAGATTACATCCGGAACAAGAATCACAAAGAGATGTTGATTTTTTTTTAGAAAAAAAAGAGTTGAATATTCTATGCATAATTAATATTATACATATTGCTATTATTAATACAACAATTACCCATTGAATAGTATGATCCATATCTGAAACTTTATTTTTTATATCACACAAACAGAACTTTTTTTTGCTTCTTTATGCATGAATCATTAACAGGATTCCTCTTGAATTTGAAAAAGGGGAACTTCATTTGAAGCATCCCCTTTTTCTATATTTTTACCTTTATAAGAAAAAGGTTGATCGTTATCTTAGAATATATGAATTAGCAATTGATAAACGACAAAAGATGTCAACCAAGCTAAAATAGTGGTATATGCCATTGTGAATATCCCCCACCATATAGATCCAGATTCTTTAGTGATTGCAGTTATAGTGGCAATACAAGGGAAATATATCAATACGAAAATCAGAAAACTTATAGCAATCAACGGTGTAAAGTCCGGTTTTCCTGTGATAGGATTGATATCTTTCAATTTTTTCGATAAAGCTTGTTCATTAAATGCATCATCACTATTTTCATATACGGTATCATCTGTATATAACACACCAAGAGTACTTACAATAAGTTCCTTTGCCCCAACTCCGGAAATCAATGCAACATTTATCTTCCATGTGAAACCTAATGGTTCAAATATTGGTTCTAGAAAAACCCCAACTTTTCCAATATATGATTCTCTTTGACGATTTATCTCTTTTATTGCTTCAATATGACCGATTGAATGTTTTAGCGCATCTTGTAACGAATCAATATTCATTAAAGGTATTTCTTTATCAATTTCATACTGAGCCTCAAGAACCTCAATTTGTTCGTCAAATAAGTGATCTTGTTTTGTTGTACGAGGGAAATAACTCAAAAACCATATTATAATAGATGCAACAAGTATTATACCACCCATTTTTGATAGATAAGCATAAGCTTTATTCCACATATGAATCAATGTACTTTTGAGAGTCGGAAGACGATATGGCGGAAGCTCCATTACAAAAGGTGTATCTTCACCTTTAAAAAGGAAGCGTCTGAATATTTTTGCCATTAATACTGCAAGTAAAACACCACAAGCATATATGAGCAAAAGAACAATCGTAGCATGATTGGGGAAGAAAGTCCCTATCAGAAGGATATATATCGGTAAACGCGCACTACATGAGATCAACGGATTAATCAACATTGTGATTAGTCTGCTTTTGGGATCCTCAATTGTCCTTGCTGACATTATAGATGGCACAGTACATCCGAATCCCATAACAAGAGGAATAAATGATTTGCCGTGTAGTCCCATTCTATGCATAATCTTATCCATTATAAAGGCGACACGAGCCATATATCCCGAATCCTCCATAAAGGATATGAAGAAATATAAGATCATAATATTGGGTAGAAAAACAATCACTCCACCAACTCCACCGATTATACCATCTACAATAAGATCGTGCAAAGGTCCTTCAGGCATGAATTTTACGAATAACCCTGATATAAAATTCACAAGTGATTCTATCCAATCCATAGGATGCTGCCCAAGCGAGAATGTAGCCTGAAACATGATCCATATTACAAATAAAAATATAGGAAATCCTAACGCTTTACCAGTTACTATCTCATCTATATGTTTAGTAATTAGGTTTTCCGTTTGTTTACCCGGAGTGTATGTTTCTTTTAAAGCTCCCGATATAAACCCGTATTTTGCATCGGTAATTACCGACTCAATATCTTCTTGATAAGTTTTTTCTATATTTTCGTCAAGAGTATCTCTCAGCTCTACCCATTGAGGATATTCGACATTCTTACTGAGTATCTTCTCAATCTCCTTATCTTTTTCAATAAATTTTATCGCCAGATATCTGGAAGAAAAGTGTTTTAGATTCATATCCGAACCTCTGATTGCTTTTCTCAATTTATGGATCGCTTTTTCCACTATCTGACCATGGTTGATATGAATATGACGAACAATAGAGTTGCTGTTCTCATAAACCTGGATAACAGTATCAAAAAGATTATCTATCCCTTTTCCATGTTTCGAAACAGTGGGAACAATTGGAGTACCTAATAAAACTTCTAATTGTTTATAATCCAGGACAGCGCCACTCTTCTCCAGCTCATCATACATATTCAGAGCAATCACCATCCTCATGTCCATATCTATAAGCTGAGTTGTCAGATATAGGTTACGTTCAAGGTTGGATGCCGCAACAACATTTATAATAACATCAGGATGCTCTTCAAAAAGCTGTTTCCTTACATATCTTTCTTCAGGAGAATAAGCTGTTAAGGAGTATGTACCCGGTAGATCGAAAATATTAAATGTATATCCACTATATTTAAATACACCTTTTTTCGCTTCTACTGTAACGCCGCTATAATTTCCGACATGCTCTTTAGCATCGGATGCGACATTAAAAAGTGAGGTTTTACCACAATTCGGGTTTCCGACAAGTGCTACATTTATCACCTTACGTTGTTGTTCGAATTGTGTTTTTATATCATCCGAGCTTGCCTCAATTGATGCAAGTTCTCTATGTTCATCATTATGAGAAGAGGGATCAAGAGGCATTATCTCGATCATATCTGCTTCTTTTCTTCTTAATGAGATATCATAATCTAGTATCTTATATTTAATAGGATCGTTTAAGGGAGCATTTAATATCGCAGTTACAACCTTTCCTTTAATGAAGCCCATCTCAACCACTCTCTTTCGAAATGCTCCATGGCCGAGAACCTTCACTATAACACCTTTTTCTCCCGTTTTCAGATCTGAAAGACGCATATTCTATTCTTGTTTTTATTTAAAGTGCAAATATGAATAAAAAATATTGATTATAAATAAATCAGAGGTTATTATTTAAAATAATTACAAATAATATTCTATTCCTCCTTTTCTCCCAAAATACGGATCGCTTTCTTTAGAGAATTCGAATCGTCTGCAATAAGGAGCAATTTATCTCCTTCCCTAAGAATAGTTTCACCTTTTGGTACAATATATTTATCTTTTCTTTTTATCATTATTACGAGTGTTTTATCCGGTAAAGGTAGATTCATTAATTTGCTTCCGGCCCTGAGGTTTTCTCTGGTTAACTCAATCTCAACCATAGTACTATTCATAGAATCGGGAAATGAAATATTGAAATCGGAATCTACTTCTTGAGATTGCTCTGTTTGTTTGAAAAGTTTTATTACATAGGGAACACTTATTCCCTGCAGCAAAAATGAAAGAATAGTAATAAAGAATACTATATTGAAAAATATCTGCGAAAATGGCATCCCTGCTAATAGCGGATAAGTGGCAAATATTATAGGGACAGCCCCTCGCAAACCTATCCATGATATAAAAAGTTTATCTTTTAATTCTATTTTTCTAAAGGGTAATAGTAATAGTAGAACACTTGCCGGACGAGAAATTAGTATCAAAAACATACCTATTATTACGGCTGAAATTGATATATATGCCATTCCTTTAAGATCAACCAACAGTCCCAAAGTAATAAACATTATTATCTGAAAAAGCCAAGAAAGCGCGTCGTCAAACTCCTCGATTATATGTTTATGGATAATCTTATTTTTTCCCAGCATAAGACCGGCAATATATACTGACAAAAATCCATTACCTTCCAAAAAAGTAACTCCTGAATATAGAAGAAATACACAGCTTAACACCAACACAGGATATAAAGAGTTGTTTGTTAAGTTTATTGAGTTTATGATCTTGATAATAAGAAAAGAAAACAAATAACCGGCTATTCCCCCTATAAGAATCTGTTTTAGGAAAAATATTACTGTTTTACCAATGGTAAATGTTTCTGGAGATGTTATGGAGTGAAGAAACATTATCATCAACATATATGCCATAGGGTCATTGCTGCCCGATTCAAATTCAAGAATTGATTTTGTGCTTTTTCTTATTGAAAGATTTTTCTCCCTTAATAATCCGAATACGGAAGCTGCATCTGTCGACGACATAATTGCAGCAAGTAATAAAGATTCTTTTATTCCGAAATAATCGCCATATTCTCCTTTGTGCATTATGAGCCAGATAAAAAAACCGGTAATAAGAGCTGTCAATAGTACGCCTAATGTAGAGAGAACGGTGCTTGGAACAAAAACTTTTTTTATTTCCGTATATTTCGTTGACATAGCTCCTGAAAAAAGTATTATCACCAAAGCTATGTTTCCAAGATTTTGTGCAAGATGCGGAGAGATATATGATTTTATCTCACTGAAAAATCCTGCTATTATTCCTATTAAAAGATATAATAAAAGTAATGGAATTCCCACTCTATTACCGGCCTTACCGGCAAGAACAGTGGTTATTATCAACAAGGCAACAAAAAATATAACACTATTTGATAAAATAAATAACATATATCACCCGATTAATTAAAATTGAGAGTCTACGACCTTTTGATATTTTATTTTTCCTCTTTAAACACCGGATTCTCTATCTATATATTGGTCATATCCCAATAAAGTAACATTGAGAAAAATTCATAGTTCATTAGTTTTCTAAACTATTTTGAAATGTTATTCAAATTGTTTAATGCCGAAGTTCTGCTTAATTATTATTTTTATCGGATATATTTAGAAATTCATTTAATTAAGAATATTATGGCAGAACAATTGATTATCACAAATAAGGAAGATAAAGAGAAAACATATAAAGAGCTTATTCCTCAAATTCGATCTTTAGTAGAGTGTGAGTATGATCTTATCGCCAATTTGGCAAACATATCAGCGGTATTGAAAGAGGCTTTTAATTTCTTCTGGGTTGGATTTTATCTTGTAAAAGAGGAACAACTCGTATTAGGTCCATTCCAGGGTACTTTGGCTTGTACTCGCATAAATTATGGAAAAGGAGTATGCGGAACAGCTTGGAAAAATGAAGAAACTGTAATTGTTGATGATGTAAATTCATTTCCCGGACATATTGCCTGTAGTTCTTTATCGCTATCAGAAATTGTGGTTCCTGTTTTCTTCGAAGGTAAGGTGGTGGCTGTACTCGATGTAGACAGTGATAAATATTCTACATTCGACAATATCGACTCGCAATATCTTAATGAGATTTGTAACCTAATCTTTAAAATGTAAAATCGGAAGATTTAAATCTTTGTTAAATATATTCCATAGAATTCATTTGAACTACCCTTGTATCATAAGGAGATGTTATTTTAAAAGATTTGGGTATATACAAAAAAAATACAGAGAGCACCCTTTCACAAGGTCTGGCTCTCTGCCGAATTCATCACATTATGCTTATTTTAAAGTGCTAGAAAGCTACGCGTCACGCGCTGCATTATTATTAGAGGTGTATTAGAAGTCATTTTTAATATACTCGGAGCTATTCCGAATATCGTTGTTCTATTTTTGGCCAATTCACCACATCCCAAAGGGCCTCAAGAGAATCGCCTCGTCTGTTTTGAAAATCAAGATAATAAGCATGTTCCCAAACATCAAAGGTAAGTAAAGGTACTAAACCCGATGTTTTTAGCGGATTCTCCGCATTTGGATATTTTATTATCTGAAGATTTCCATCCGAATCTTTAACAAGCCACACCCAGCCTGAGCCAAATTGAGCAACCCCTTGCTTTACAAACTCAGTTTTAAACTGCTCAAAACTGCCCCAACTTTTATTTATCTTTTCAAGTAATTCACCACCCGGTTGCAAACCTCTTTTGGCAGAAAAACTCTCGAAATAAAAGACATGATTCCATGCCTGTGCAGCATTATTAAATAATGGGCCTTCACTTTCTTTTACAATCTCTGACAAAGTCATTGTTTCAAACCGTGTATCTTTTATAAGATTATTGGTATTTGCAATGTAAGCTGCCAAATGTTTATCATGATGAAAGAAGAGTGTGCTTGATGAAATCGCTCCCTCTAGAGCATCTTCTTTATATGGTAATGGTATAAGTTCGAAAGCCATGTTTTATTTTTTAGATTCGATTCGTATATATAACAAACAGTGTTATCAATTGGTTGTCATCCCCGTGTTAATAAATGCTAATTATTAATTATTGCATTTATAATCAAAGGATTAATTATCAGATAAAAAAATTATTTTTTCAATCAGCACTTAGCTGAAGTAAAATCGAATAATTTTATTTCTATTGTTATTGATAAAAAATCAATAACTCTAATAATTATAAAATTTGATTTCATTGTTTTAAAAGAATAACATTGCACTTTCAATATTGTTCATATGTTTTTTTATTAAATTATCTTTGTTACAATAATTACGACTATAAAGAGTATCGTAATAAGATGATTAATTATTCAAATCCCAATAACGAGTGGAGAATTTTCTTAACGAATTGAACGAAAGCCAACGTCAGGCTGTCATATATAATGAGGGACCATCAATGATAATTGCAGGTGCCGGATCAGGTAAGACACGAGTACTGACCTACAAAATCGCATATCTTATAAACCAGGGTATACCGGCTAATACCATATTGTCGCTAACATTTACCAATAAGGCAGCAGCTGAAATGAAGAGCAGAATTGCAAAGGTAGTAGGTTGGACTACAGCAAGGCAGATATGGATGGGTACTTTCCACTCTATTTTTTCAAGAATATTAAGAATAGAGTCTCAGTATATCGGTTTTAAACCGGATTTTACAATCTATGACTCAACGGACTCCAAAAATCTTATAAAGACAATAATAAAAGAGATGCAACTTGATGACAAGTTGTACAAGCCTGCTACCGTTCAGTCGCAAATATCAAATGCCAAAAATCATCTTATCACACCATCAATGTATGCAGTTTCGAAAGAACTGCTTATGTATGATCAGAAAAATAATCGTCCTCACATTCTTGATATATATAAAAAATATTGGGTAAGATGTCGTCAGGCAGGGGCGATGGATTTCGATGATCTTCTATTATACACTAATATCTTATTTCGCGATTTTCCCGAAGTTCTTCAGAAATATCAAAATTATTTCCAATATATATTGGTAGATGAGTATCAGGATACCAATAAGGCACAGCATCTTATTGTGGAGTTACTGGGCAAAGTACATAATAAAATATGTGTTGTGGGAGATGATGCACAAAGTATATATTCGTTTCGCGGAGCTAATATTGCCAACATTCTTAATTTTAAGACATCAATAAAGGGCACAAAGGTTTTCAAACTTGAGCAAAATTATCGTTCGACACAGACCATTGTGCAAGCAGCAAATTCCCTTATAAAGAAAAACAGCCAACAAATAAAAAAAGATATATTTTCGGAGAACAGTAAAGGTGAAAAGATTTCTTTATACTCATCATATTCCGACTTCGACGAAGCATTTCTTATCAGCAATAAGATCAGCGAAATGCGTCTTGCCGGGCATTATGACTTTTCAGATTTCGCTATACTTTACAGAACAAATGCCCAAAGCCGCGTTCTTGAGGAGGCATTAAGAAAGAGAAATATCCCTTATAAAATATATGGAGGCCTCTCCTTTTATCAACGTAAAGAGATAAAAGATGTGATAGCTTATTTTCGTCTTTCCATAAATCCGGCAGACGAAGAGGCATTCAAACGAGTGATCAATTATCCGGCAAGAGGAATTGGTGATACAACGCTTAAAAAGATTGGCTTGGCAGCATCCGATTCATCGATAAGCTTCTTTGATGCTATTTGCGCACCTCTTGAATACGGATTAAATCTTAATTCCGGGACTCTTAAAAAAATTGAAGGCTTCAAAGATATTATACTTGATTTCGTAAATCTCAACAACTCAAAGAATGCCTATGAAATGGCTGATACGATTATCCGTCGATCAGGAATAATGCATGATCTAAATGTTGATAATACAGTAGAGGCAACATCAAGAAAACAAAATGTGGAGGCTTTGCTTGCCGGAATTTATGATTTTGTACAATCCAAAATTGAAGAAGGAAGCACAGAAACCTCTATGGTTGATTTTCTTTCGGATATCGCTCTTGCCTCCGATGTAGAACAGGAAGTTGATGAGTCTGAAAGAGATAAAGTGACACTTATGACCATTCATGCATCTAAAGGGCTTGAATTTAAAAACGTTTTTATTGCCGGACTTGAGGAGGATCTTTTCCCCTCTTCAATGGCTAAGGAGACTATAAACGGGCTTGAAGAGGAGCGTCGTCTGTTTTATGTGGCTTTAACAAGAGCAGAGGAAAACTGTGTACTTACTTATGCCGGTACAAGGTTTAAAAACGGACAGAGTCAGCCATGTTCATCGAGTCGCTTTTTGAAGGATATAGATCCTAAATATCTTGATATTTCGCCAGGAGTAAGACTGTCTCAGAGCGTAGAGACGATAGGTCGTTCCTTTTCAGATAGTAACAAATTCGCCTCCTCCTATCAAAAGGAAGATTATTATCCTTCTGAAAAATTAAGAAATAACGACAATAATAGAAACAGTGGTTATAACAGTTTCGATCGTGGATATGAAGATGAATACATTCCTAAAAAGGTTGAAAGAAAAGAGGTTTATTTAGGAGCAAAGAAACTTAAAAAAGTTAATCAGACTCCATCTTCAGCCTCTCACACTTCAATTCAAAGTTCGACGGTAACTTCCGGTTCTGAACTTATAATAGGAAGCGTTATTCGCCATGACAGATTCGGGATAGGAAAAGTTTCACAACTTTCAGGAGACGGAGAGAACAAAAAGGCCACTGTCGAGTTTGAAAATGTAGGTAGTAAACAATTACTTCTGAAATTTGCCAAATTTGAAATAATAGGTTAAGAAAAAAGAATACAAATTTTGATAATAATAGATATGATCGATTTCAACAAGATCCCCTCTCCTTGCTATGTAATAGAGGAAGACAAACTTCGTAGTAATCTTAAACTTATAAAGGACGTAAAAGATCGTTCCGGAGCAGATATTATACTTGCTTTTAAATCTTTTGCAATCTGGAAAAGCTTTCCTATTATAAGAGAATATATAGGTTATTCTACTGCAAGCTCGGTATATGAAGCCCAACTTGCTTATGAAGAGATGGGGAGTCGTGCACACACCTTTTCTCCTGCTTATTCAATTGAGAACTTTCCCGTTTTCATGAAATACAGTAGCCATATCACGTTCAACTCGCTTTCTCAATTTAATCGTTTTTATAAAGACACTCTCACTTCAGATCATAAAATATCTTGTGGTATTCGTATAAATCCTGAATACTCAGACGTAGAAACACTTCTATACAATCCTTGTGCTCCGGGAAGTCGCTTTGGTATTCTTGCTTCCGATCTACCGGAAACATTACCTGAAGGACTAGAAGGGTTTCATTTCCATACGCTTTGCGAATCTACTTCTTATGATCTTGAAAAGACTCTTGGTGAAGTAGAGAAAAAGTTCGGTAAATATCTTCCTCAGCTTAAATGGTTAAATATGGGAGGAGGTCATTTAATGACAAGAAAAGATTATGACCCTGAACATCTTATAAATCTTTTAAAATCATTCAATGCCAAATATCCTAATCTACAATTGATTCTGGAACCGGGAAGTGCGTTCGCATGGCAAACGGGAGAACTCGTTTCGTCAGTTATTGATATAGTGGAAAATCACGGCATAAAAACAGCTATCCTTGATGTTTCTTTTGCTTGTCATATGCCCGATTGTCTTGAGATGCCTTATAAACCTGTAATTCGCGGAGCTTCAGAACCAAAAGAGGGCGGATTTACCTATCGGATGGGAGGTAATAGTTGTTTGAGTGGTGATTATATGGGTGATTGGTCTTTTGAAAAAGAACTACAAATAGGCGACAAGGTTATCTTTGAAGATATGATACATTATACAGTTGTAAAAACAAATATGTTTAATGGAATATCTCATCCTTCAATTGCAATGTGGCATAGCGATAACTCATTGGAGCTTTATCGTGATTTTTCTTATGAAGATTATAAAAATAGAATGTCTTAATTAATTTTCAGGAAGATCACTTTGATAAATTATGTGTTTTATAAGAGATCTAAGATCGGAAGAGCACACGTCTGAACTCCAGTCACGAGATTCCATCTCG
>CAMTOJ010000081.1 GCA_947074145.1 uncultured Bacteroidales bacterium | reverse complement strand
GAGATGGAATCTCGTGACTGGAGTTCAGACGTGTGCTCTTCCGATCTTTGGATAAATATCAAGAGCAGCAGCAACAAGTGGAACATTATCTATAATAGAAGATACAAAACCTATTATTATATTTATAACATATATATCACCAAGATGATCTTTTAGAAAAATCGCCAATCCATTCATTACACCGGATACCTGTAGAGCATCAACCGACATAAGAATTCCTAGGAAAAATAAAAGAGTTGATATATCTAAGCGAGGTATTATATCTGTAAATTTATACATCCGTTTATTTTTAATATATAACAAATCTGTTAGTATCCACAAAAAACCAAATATCAGAATAGCGTTTCCAAAAGGAGGAATTTGTGTTATTTCACGAAGAATAGGTATCATTATTATTGAGATAATCCCTAATACAAGGAATATTATACGTCTGGTTTTATCTTTTATAGGATAAATAACATTAGCCTTACCGCTTACAATAACCGGATTTACTGACAATTCCTGAGGCGATACTTCGATTTTTGGTTTTTGAGGCAAAATATAATTGGACTTGATATGTTGATCTGCGATTTCGGCTTCCTTATTTTGAGTCTTAATGCTTTTTCTTATTCTTAAAGTCACAAATAACAATGGTACAAGCAACGAAATCATGCCCGGTAAAAAAACATAAGATATCAACTTCAATGTCGTAATTGCATCTTGACTCCATAATAAAATAGAAGTAACATCTCCCATTGGCGACCAAACACCACCACTATTTGATGAAATTACAATCACAGAACTGAAATACATTAAATCTTCTTTCTCTTTAATAAGCTTATTCAAAAGTGACACCATCACAATACTTGTTGTCATATTGTCTATAATAGATGAAAGAAAGAAAGAGAAGATGGACAAAATCCAAAGCAACTTTATTTTATTACCTGTTGTTATAGAGTTTGTTATAATCGTAAACCCGCCATTAATATCAATCATCTCAACAATTGACATTGCACAAAAAAGAAAAAAGAAAATCTCAGATACATCTCCGAGATTCTCTTTTAATATGATATTCTTTATAAATGTGAATTTACAATCATCTTCAGTTATTGAAGAGTCAGAATGAGCATTACAATAATCCTTAAACCATACAGTCTCTGAAATAATAGGAAATTTATCCACATTAAGCATTAATATAAACCAAAGCAACATGCTCAAAGTGATAGCAATAGCGGATTTATCAACTTTTATAATTGATTCTAAAGTAATTAAAATGTAGCCAAGCAGAAATAATATCCCAAGAATATAAAGCATACATTCATCTTTTCCTAAACCCGTTTATGGAAATAAATAATAATCTAACCCGTAATTGAATCGAAGGAGGCACTGCATCCTTTCACGCCCCATATGAATATCACGATCAGACACACTATCACCACTATAGTAATGATGTAACTTTTCATACGTTTTTTTTGTCTGACAATATCCTCACTTTGACCGGCATCTTCATCATCGGTTTGGATTTTGTTTTCCTGACTTATTTGAGATGTCTCTTTCTCGAAAGAGGAATCATTGATCGTATCTTTTTTAGATAATTCGTCTTTTTTATCATTTTCAGCCATAGTAGTACAAATAATTATTTACGTATGTATTTAGAACAACCGATTATGTTTTTGGTTTAAGAACAAATGATTTATAAAGACAGAATTATCATTATTGGGAATAATATAGCCAATAAAGGATGAGAATATGATAAAGAGATATATTGTAAATTCAAAAATTGAGGTTTGTAATATTTTTTCTGAATTTCTGTTGAACCTTTATTTTTTGCTATTGTTTCTATTCTAAACAAAATAATAAGATTATGATAGACGGTTTCATAGTAGCCACAAAAGAAAATGGTGAAAAAATTCTTATTCAAGTAAAAAATATTTTCTCTATAAGCGGAAATGAAGATGGTACACGTATAAGTAGTAACAGTGGTTCGGAAAATGCTGTTTATGTAACAGAGCCACTTGATATTATTGTAGATAAGATTAACGGACGCGTTATAATACCGGACTCTACACCGCAAAAGTAGGGATAGTGGATCAGGTTATTATTTAATATACCTGATCCATATCGAGAATATCATTTTTTTAATATATATATGTGATCTTTTATATACCTCTTTGGAGTATCTCTAAAGGGGTATATTTTTATGCCTTAATCTATCTAAAATATAAAATCAAAAAGTAGTATTATATTGAGAATGGATATAATTATTGCACATGCCCAAAGTAAGGTTTTGCTAAATCCACGATTAGCGTA
Organism: uncultured Bacteroidales bacterium; assembly: GCA_947074145.1. Classification (GTDB taxonomy): domain Bacteria; phylum Bacteroidota; class Bacteroidia; order Bacteroidales; family JAUNSR01; genus JAUNSR01. The sequence continues at coordinate 8,319 of CAMTOJ010000081.1, read as the reverse complement.
AATTCCCATAACTTTTTTGCTTGAGGTCAACAAAAGCTGCAGAATCACAGTAAAGGGAAGTTGAAAACAAAGTATTACTTGAGAAAGGATAAGTGCATGAAACGGATCATTTACAAAAAATATAACTATCAAAGCGGGAATAAGAGAGATTAAAACTCCAACTTTAGAGTGAATATCTTTTATATTATAAGGTTCATTAAACATTCCGGCAAAAACTATCCCACCTGACATGGCACAAGTAATGGATGATGAAATACCGGCAAAAAGGAAGGCAAGAGCAAAAATTATAGATGATAATTTTCCAAGTAAAGGGGTTAAAAGATTACTGGCTTGTGAAATATCAGAAACTTGAATACCATTTTTAAAGAAAACAACGGCTGCCAGAATTATCATTGCACAATTTATAACCCAACCTATTATCATGCTAAAAAGAGTATCGAAAAACTCATATTTTAACTGCTTTTCAATAATATTTTTACCCTGAAGATTCCATTTTCGACTCTGAATAACTTCCGAGTGTAGAAAAAGATTATGAGGCATTACAACCGCTCCGATAACTCCTAATATGGAAAATAAAGCACCTTTTGGTATTTCTGGCACAAAAGTGTGTACTAAAGTTTTATTCCACTCTACATCGATAGTGAGAATTTCAAAAATAAATGAGAAGCCTATTATCGAAACAAATGCTATAATAACCTTTTCTATTCTTGAATAAGTGTTTGAAAAAGTAAAAAAAGTTACAAATATAAATGTTATGACAGCACCAAGCTTTAGTGGTATATCAAATAAAATCTCAAGTGCAATAGCCCCTCCTATCAGTTCTGCAAATGCTGTTGATATAGTGGCTAACATTGCGCTCACCAATATTGATTTTGATGCTTTTGAAGATAGGTGACATGTAGCATTTTCGGCAAGACATTTTCCGGTCACAATACCAAGATGAGCCGCATTATGCTGAAGAAGAATCAACATAATGGTTGAAAGGGTAACCACCCAAAGAAGTGAATATCCATAACTTGAACCTGCTTCGATATTAGTAGCCCAATTGCCCGGATCTATAAAACCTACTGTAACAAGTATTCCCGGCCCAATATATTTAAGAAATTCAAAAGCCTTTGGATTTTGTTGATGTTTTTTCTTTAATTCTTTAAGTATATTCATATTTAATCCCTATAAGTTACATATGCGGAGGCCTGAGCCTTAGGCATTACAACCATGTCATTGATACAGATATGATCAGGAAGTGTAACAATATAGGTTATTACGGAAGCTATATCCTCTGCCGATAAAGGAACAAAACCATCATAAACTCTGTCTGCCTTCTCTTCATCTCCATAAAATCGAACTTTTGAAAATTCTGTTTTTACTGCTCCGGGACAAACTTGTGATACTTTTATGCCATATTTCACAAGATCAAGTCGCATAGCCTCTGTCAATGCATCAACAGCATGTTTAGTAGCACAGTAGACTCCACCATTAGGATATACCTGTTTACCCGCTATCGATCCGATATTTACTATATGTCCGGACCTATTTTTGATCATTCTTGGAGTTACAGTTCTGGTAATATATAGCAAGCCTTTAATATTTGTATCAATCATTCTCTCCCAATCATTAACATCTCCATCCTGAATCGGTTCAAGACCTGCAGCCAAACCTGCATTATTTATCAGCAAATAGATGGATTTCCATTCATCGGGCAATGATTCGTAAGCCTCAATGGTTTCAGATTCTGAGCGAATATCAAAGCACAAGGTTTTCACATTAACGTCATACTGATCTTTTATCTCTTTTTGTATCTCTTCAAGATACTGCTCTCTTCTTCCTGTGATTATTAAGTCATAATTCTCCTTTGCCAAAAAAAGAGCCGTAGACTTGCCTATACCTGAGGTTGCGCCTGTAATTAAAGCAATTTTATTTTTCATTGTTAATGTCTTGGTTATTTTGATTTTGATTCTCTTTTTCATATTTCTGATCCATTAGCGGTTTCCCATCCCCTTTCAACACAGGTAATCCCCAATGATACTTCGAAGAGAGTATACGAAGAATTATTATTGCAGTAGCACAAGCCAAAGGTGAGAATATAGGATTTACCTCAAGGTAATCGAAAAGACAATATGCCATTGCTCCTGCTACACATGTAAGTGCATAAATATCTTTTCTGAACACCAGAGGCTCTTCATTAATGCAAATATCCCTTGATATCCCACCTACTATACCTGTTATTGTGCCCATTACAATAGCTACCCAATATGGAAATCCTTGAAAAACCGTTTTTTGAACACCTACTACAACAAATAAACCTAAACCGATGGCATCAAAAATGAATATTGTATTATGCATATGTATAATATATTTACCAAAGCATATTACACATAACAAAGCGACACCTGTAACAACAAGATACATTGAATCGGTCATCCAAAAAGGAGTAACACCAATCAATAAATCTCTCATTGTCCCTCCCCCGATGGCTGTTATAAGTCCGACAACATAAGCTCCAAACCAATCAAATTGTTTAGTTGAAGCAAGTCTTATTCCACTAATTGCAAATGCAAAGGTTCCGATAATTTCAATGATGTAGAGTAATGTTTTTGAATCCATATAAAACTTAAAATATTTGCAAAGGAAATATATTTTTCACTTATATGTTATTAGAAAAAACGTTTTTTTATTTGTGCCATTTATAATAAAATCAAAAATTTATTATAAAACCGGATTCTCTCTAAACAATAATAATTATGATTTTTATCTTTGAGATTATAATCCTTATTTATCAATAGAGATGATATTGTTTAAACATTTTATATTTATTTCTTTCCTATTATTGACAAACATATTTTTGACATTCTCTCAAAATAAAAAGAATGAAAAAAATATTGATATGAAAGATTACAATAACATGAATTTTCCATTGCTGACACCTTCAAAATGGATACCCGGAGATGAATTCATTTATACGGATTCAGTTTTGAACATAACAATAAAACCGGATAGTATAAAAAATGATATAAAAAACTATTCAGGACAAATATTTAGATTCAAAAATTTCAGTGAGAAAACCGATTGGTTAGGAAACTCTTCTATATTTTTGATATTTGAGGCAAACGAGAATTTTTACTCTTTCAACACAAAAAAAAACCTTGCTCAAATAAGCGACACCACATACAACCCTTTAATTCCATCTTTTATTTCATTAAATGAATTGAAAAAGGCAAATGATATTTTTAAAGGGAATGAATTGTATATTCTAACAAATGAATGGATACCGGTCAAAGACAAACAACCAACTTTCAAATTTGTTAATGTACGGGTAGATTCTATATCTTACGGTGATTCGCATAATCCTTACAAAGTATTTTTTTCATATCAGGGAAATCAATATTATATTTTTTCAAATATTTCCAATTCATTATACGGGACATCTAGAAATTTATTCTCTAATATTTTCTCATTTCATAATCCAAAATTAAAATACAAAGATATCGATGAGGAAATATGGGAAGCAATTATAGCCTCAAAAATAAAAAGAGGTATGACTCAGAATGAAGTAAGATTGTCAATTGGTAAACCGGATAATATTCAAAGAATTCCAACATATTCAGGACTAAAGGAGATTTGGACTTATGGCAACGGAAACAGAATAAATTTTTTTGATGCTAGAGTCACAGATTAATATCTTAAATAGAAATTTATGCTAAAAAAAGAAAGATATCATCATGTCATTGAATGGTTTAAGGAAAATATGCCGAATCCGGAGACAGAGCTATATTATCATAATCCATATGAATTATTAGTGGCTGTTATTTTATCTGCCCAATGTACCGATAAACGTGTAAATATGGTTACTCCGGATCTCTTCAAAGCATTTCCTTCTCCCCAAAAATTGGCTGAAGCTCCTGTTGAAGAGATATTCGAATATATCAGATCAATTTCATATCCTAACAATAAAGCCGGACATTTATCAAAGATGGCAAAAATGCTTGTTGATGATTTTAATAGTGAAGTGCCTGAAGATAGAGATCTTCTACAAAAACTCCCCGGAGTTGGTAGAAAAACAGCCAATGTGATTGCTTCTGTAGTTTTCAATCAAGCAGCAATGGCTGTTGACACTCATGTCTTTAGAATATCTAACAGAATAGGTCTTACCAATAATTCAAAAAATCCTCTTGAAACAGAAAAGGAATTGGTAAAAAATATCCCGGAACAGCTATTATCTACTGCGCACCATTGGTTGATTCTTCACGGCCGATATGTCTGTACGGCTAAAAATCCCAAATGTACATCTTGCGGAATAACATCTTGGTGCAAATACTATCAAAAAGCTTCAAAAACTGTTTCTACAAAAAAAAATAACATTGATAAATAAGATTGTTATTTATCAATGTCATCATATCCGCACATTAGGTTAAACTACCATATCTGTATTCCCTGTTCTTTCATTTTTCTCAAGTCTCGCTCCTTCATCCCTAAATCAAGATATGAAACGGGTTCGTCATGCTCATCTATAAAATATCGTTCAAAAGACTCATAATTATTATTTACTAAAGAATAGTTGTTTTCTAAATATGGAGTTGAGATTTTAGCCATGTCAAGCAATGTATGAAATACCACCTTTGAACTTACTGTTTTATCATTATTCATATAGGCCGTTTCTACAGTTTGCGGATTAAAAGCTTTATACTGTGGAGAGAACCACATTATAAAAGGTATATGAAGTTGATAATAGGTTGGCACAGGTGCACAATGAAGAAACATATTTCTTTCGTCATCCATAAGATCTTCGCCATGATCAGAGAGATAGAGCATAGAAGAGACTATATTTCTGGATTCAAGACAATTTATGATACCGCTCAACATTCTATCGGTATGTCTTATAGAATTGTCGTATGCATTTTCCAAAATAGGTCTGTTTTTTATTTTCAGCGACGGAGCCGTATATGGTCTGAATTTTACATCAACATCCTCAAAACGCTGACTATATTCAAAATGAGAGCCGTAAGAATGAAATACTATCAACATTGGCTCATTATTATTATCAATCATTTGAGCAATATGTTCTACAGCCTGAATATCCTGAGGATGATCCTTTGAGCCGTCACTCGAATATAATTGTACTATTGTGTCCGATTCGTTTCTGAAATTATCAATAAATGCTTTATCCGGTATTTGGTTGGATACAAAAGCAGTTCTGAACCCTGCTTCTTTGAAGGCTGTAATTATACTTTTAGAACCATATATATCTTCAAAATTTTCAGGACCCGAAAATGAAAGAATCATCGGCACTATCTTATGTGTAATATTAGCCTCTGTCAAGGCATCCTTATAAATACAAATATCATCACGTTGCGACAAATAAGGATTAGTTTCGCGATCATAGCCGTAAAGCTGCCAATTTGCCGCACGAGAAGTTTCTCCTATTACTAACACATATACCTCTCTTTGTGGTGTTTGCGGCACTATTTCCAATTCGTTCCTAACAGATTTATATCTAAATGGTCTACTATTGCGTTGATGATTTAATGTCTTAACATATTTATTACCGGCGAAATACAGATTATATACAGCATTTACAGGATAAATATCGTGATGTAAAGAAAAACTCAATCCTTTAGATGAATTAGTGAAGAGAAAGACAACTGCCAAAAGGGCTGAAAAACCAGATAATTTATAGGTTTTAAGGGAAAAGCTTTTCGACAATTTTTCTTTTGAAAAAATTGATATTACCCCAAGCATAATAGCCGTAAAGTATACCACACATGCTAAAAGAACAACTGGCCATATGAGTCCCATTAATTCACCTGATTCGCCACTATCACTTGTTACAATGGTTAAAAACATATCGGGAGAAACTACCGATTCATTGAATAGATAAAGTAATACCAACTGATAGCCATTTATCAACTGAAGAAATAACAAAAAAACGAATATATATCCGGGTTTACCAAAGACGTTAAGTAGCAACATATAAATTGACAATGGCAATAGCACAGAGGCCATTTTAACCCATAGACCTAACGGTTCAGTCATCGCCAAAGCTACACATGGCAAAATCATCAATATTAAAAACAATAAATACAGAGAAGATTGACTCGGTTTTAACTGTTTAAGTTTTAATAAAAAATTCATAAATTTAATTTTGCGCAAATGTAATTGTTTATAAATTCAAAATTCACTTTTTATTAATATTATAGAAACACAATTGTAATATTTATTTAATAATACTATTTATTAATTTTATACAGAATAGGGAGACGAAGCCTCTTTTTGTATATATATTACATCGATATTCATTTTAAGCAATTTATATACAAATTAGGTTCTGTTCTTATGCATTTTTTATACTTTTGCAACTACCTAAACGAAAAAGAGAATTACAATAAATGAACAACAAAGTTTTACCTTCGTTCAAAGTCTCATTAATTCCAATTATTTCACTTATCACATTGCTGATCTTTAATGTTTACATCTTCGGTGATGAAGCATTAGACGGGTCTATTCAGATAGTGTTATTATTGGCATCGGCCATAACATGTGGCATCTCTATACTTATATACAAAACTCAGTGGGAAAAGTTTGAAAAGGGCTTTATAAAGAATATAGCCAATTCTATTCCGGCTATTCTTGTATTGCTTCTTATCGGAGCAATGGCGGGTACATGGATGATGAGTGGAATAATACCGGCCATGATATATTATGGAGTACAGATTATCAATCCTACAATATTTCTTGTAACTGCTTGTATAGTGTCTGCTATAATATCAGTGTGTACAGGAAGTTCATGGACAACTATAGCTACGATTGGAGTTGGACTCATTGGTATAGGAAAAGCTCTTGGATTTGACACCGGATGGGTCGCTGGAGCTATAATCTCAGGCGCTTATTTCGGAGACAAAGTATCTCCTCTTTCCGAAACAACCAATATGGCAGCAACAACTGCAGGAACCAATATATTTTCTCATATCAAATATATGATGATAACAACTGTTCCTTCTTTTGTTATCACTATAATTATATTTTTGATTTACGGATTTTTTACCACTTCTCATGGAGATATCAATACCGTAGAATTAAGCAGTATAATTGCACAAAAATACAATATCACTCCTCTGCTTTTCATTATTCCAATAATAGTGATGATTCTTATCGCTCGTAAAGTTCCGGCGATAATAGTTCTTTTCATAGGAGCAGTTTTGGGAGTAATTGGAATTCTTGTATTTCAACCCAATGTTGTATCATTAATAAGTGAAAATCCTATTAATTCATTTTCTGAGAAGTTTGTTATTGCAATCAAGTCTGCATATGGACCTATTTCTCCTGAAACGGGATCTGAGATGTTAAACTCACTTGTATCGACTAAAGGAATGAGTGGAATGCTAAATACTGTTTGGTTGATTATCTGTGCAATGTGTTTTGGGGGCGCTCTTGAAGCGAGTGGTATGCTTGAAACACTTACTCGCAAAATGGTTTCTATAATGAAATCAACATTTTCAACTGTGGCTTCAACAAGCGGAGCATGTCTATTCTTAAATTTTGCAACAGGTGATCAATATATATCAATTCTGATTCCGGGAAGAATGTTTTCTCAAATTTATCAGGATAAAGGTTATCGACCTGAACTTCTTAGTAGAACACTTGAAGATTCGGCTACTGTAACTTCGGTTCTTATTCCATGGAATAGTTGCGGGATGGCACAATCCTCTGTTCTTGGAGTTGCCACTTTAACATATCTTCCATATTGTTTTTTCAACCTGCTTAGCCCCTGTATGACTCTTTTGGTAGCAGCTTTTAAATTCAAAATTACAGAAGGAAAACCAAACAATGGTATTAATAATGAAATCGACAAACAAGAGATAGCAATAGAAGAGATAGCCTAACAGGTTATCTCTTTTTTTTACTTTAAGTCAAAAATATTTTAGAATCAACTAAAACCATTTCTCCTCTTTCCTTTTTATTTTAAGCTACACCTTGCAAGGGGTGGCTTAAAACCATGCATGGGTTAATACAACACCTTGCAAGGTTTTAATATGCATTTTGAAAGGATATACGAAAAGATAGAATAGAAATGCGAAACGATGTAGTTTATAAGGAGAGGAATCGATTAATAGTGCAAATCTATTTCAGCTTAAAACAACAAACCCCATTAGCAAGAATGCTAACGGGGTTTATGGAGGTCTCTAGCAGATTCGAACTGCTGTAAACGGTTTTGCAGACCGGTGCCTAGCCACTCGGCCAAGAGACCAAATAAGTTTATTCAAAATTTTAATGGAGGTCTCTAGCAGATTCGAACTGCTGTAAACGGTTTTGCAGACCGGTGCC
>CAMTOJ010000080.1 GCA_947074145.1 uncultured Bacteroidales bacterium | reverse complement strand
TATCAAATTCTTTTTCAGGTTTTACAAATATCAGATTGTATTTGGCTTCTTTATTTGAAAGAATAGAGTGTAGTTTATTGTCGAAGACACCAAGCACTTTATAATTATCATCCCGGAAATTAATTGAAATAGTTTTGGGTAGATTTTCTATGTTATACGAAGAACTGAAATAAACACCTTCCATATTCAGATTCGAATAATCGGAAGATATATATTGATTTGTAAACCTGAAAAAATTATCGGAGACATTATAATATTTACATAGTTCCTTATTATCATTTATAATCATCCCAATATATCTATCCTCAGCGAATTTCGATTCCGTAAAAAGTATATCATCTATACCGGGATTATTTTTTAATTGGTTTATGACATTTGCGAATTCACCGGCAAAATCTAATTTTATAAGATTTACATAGAATATATTTTCCTTTTCCTGTTCTGAAAAATTATTATAAATAGTTTTATTGGTAAGAAGAGATTGTTTGTAAACCAGAATTGTACCGGATATAAATATAAAACAGATAAAAAACTGAATATAAAGTATCATGTTTCTGAAAAGATAATTGTCATTTTTAATGTCAATTATATATCTCTTTTTATGAAGTCTTTTTACAAAAAACAATGTGGCAAACAATGATAATATTATAATAGCCAGGATATAAAGTACCTCCTGCATATATAATATACTTTTATCAATATTAAATATTATTCTTTGATCAGGTATATTTATAGTTACCAGATTACATATAACCTCCGTTGATATAAGAGTTATAACCCCTGAAATAAGAATTGTGAATACTATTTCCGATGAGATAAGAATGAAAAGTGAGTTTGAAGAACTTCCAAGAATATTTCTCAAAAGATATTCATTATATCTGTTTTTTGTGATACCTGAAATAAAGACTATATAATTTAAAATAGCTATAATAAGTATAAGCCATCCTGTCAAGAGGAGAAATATATAGATATCATTTTCAGTTTTTATTATTCCGACATAATTGACAGCTTCGAATCTATATATGTCATCATTATATTGTTTATAAAAATCTATCTCTTTAAATTTTCTGTTAAGATCTTTTGAGCTATAGCCATGTTTGAGTTTTACAATGGTTTCTAAACAGGACTCAACTCCATCTTCTATTCCTGCATTACCGAATATCCCTTCAGGCTCAAGAATGATAAATTCCGGTTTTACCTTATCAATACTGATATTATCGGGCAAATCTTCTATTACTGCCCTTATAAATAGTTGGTTATTAAAAGAACCCCAGGAAACGTCCTTATTTATTGCTGACTCATCTCCATAAATTTCCTTTGCAAGTGATTGAGTTATTATAATTGAATAAGGTAATATTTTGGCATTTCTCGGATTCCCGTCAATAATTTTCATACCAAGAACATCGATAATAGATGTATCTGCTATCATCAGGCAGGTATTATATAGTTGTTTTGAACCATCATCTTTTTGAAAATTAGCATAACTATCTCCCCAATTCTGAACTGTTGTAGCTGATTCAATTTCATCAAGATTAAGATCGATTAGTTCGGATGCCAATGCCGGATAAGTTTGAAATTCATATAGATTATCTTTTCCACATTTGATCGTAACCATTCTTTCGGAGTCTTTGAAATTTCGGTTTACATTTTTCATCTCATGTACATAATACATACAAAAAGAGAAACAACCTATCCCTGCTGCAAGCCCAAGAATCGCAATAATAGCAGAAACTCTGTTTTTGAATATATTTCGAAAAGCTGATATTATATAATGTTTAAGCATAATGATAATTTTAAACTATATAGCGCAAAAACTGTGCCAAGAGAGTAATGTGTTAAATATTAGCAGAATAGGTTTTTATGATAAAGAACTTTAAGTTCATTGTCGCACATAACGAGTGCAAAATCGCACAGATTTGATATTTATACAATTTGCACCGAAATTATATATTAAAGGAATGAATAGCTTAAAAAAAATCTGCATGATTTTATATGTGAAAATACAAAATCATGCAGAATAAATATTATAAGCGATAAATTATAAATATCTACCGATTAAAAGTAAATTATCTGTTATAAGTTTCCCCTTCCGGCTTTTTTATTCATCTCCAGAATACGTCCGTTAAAATCTTCAGCATCATTCAATTCTTCAAGACTTAGGTGCATACGATAGCGCCAATAATGACGAGGATTAGCCGGGATATTAATTCTTTCACTTTTATAATCAGGATTTCTTATCTCTTCATCTATCGACATCCAATCCTGAAGAGGGAGAATGGTTAATATTGCAGGAGAGTTAAGATGCGACTCTACTATCTGATCACATATAGATGTAGTACATTCCACAGGGGCCATTCCCGGGCGTTTCAGTATATTATTGTAAAATAATTGACTTTGTTGAGGAGACTCAGTCCACCATTCACGTATAGGTGACATATCATGAGTGGAAGTTGTACACACAGATAAATATGGATAATTCTCAGGATTATCGAAAGTAACACCGTGAGTTTTTGGCATTCGCTGAATCTCAAGACTCAATATCTTTAAGAAATTCATTACACCCTCCACGCTTGCCGGTATCATACCCAAATCCTCTCCACATGCAAGCATCTTTGTGCTTGAAATAAGTTCCGGCAATTTCTTCATAGCTTCTTTTGCCCAGAAATCATTATGACGATGATAGAAAAATTCTTTATACAGATTATCAAATGCCCATTTCTGGCCATCATCAAGACGTTGATATGCCTTTGTAGAATGAGCACTAATACGAGGATGATAATGTCCCGGCTTATAAGGATCTTCAATAAATAGAACATTAGCTGCAAAATCAAAAAGATTATCAACTATATTCTTAGTTTTTAGATCTGAAGGGCCTTTAAGGAAATTAGATATTTCCCTTTGTGTATCAAACTCTTTTATCAAATAATATTCACCATTTTCATTTTTTGTAAGGAAATCAGAAATCATCATCTCCTTATTCTCTCCAAATAAAGAAGCAACCTCATCTTCATTCATATGAGCTGTAAGTTGTGATTGGTCAAACCAAAAGCCAAAACGATTAATCTCATCAATGCTATAGGGAAGTGCGGGATTAAAATATCCTAAAAGACCCTGAATAGCAGTTGTAGGAATTTCCCAAATTCTGAAAAATCCGAGAATATGATCTATTCTATATGCCTGAAAATAATCAGACATCTTTTCAAATCGACGTTTCCACCATGAGTAATTATCTTTAGCCATTACATCCCAGCGATAAGTCGGGAAACCCCAATTCTGACCATTTATAGAAAAATCGTCCGGTGGTGCCCCTGCTTGCCCATCAAGGTTAAATAGCTCAGGATTACTCCAAGCTTCAACACTATTACGACTTATACCGATAGGTATATCACCTTTAAGTACGACACCATTATTTGCAGCATATTCAGAAGCCTCTTTAAGTTGGATATGCAATAGGTATTGTATGAAATAAAAGAAAGCGATTTCATCATATTCTTCAGAAGAAGAATTTGTAAGAATTTCTATCTCTTTTTGATCATAAACAGAATGTTTTTCCCACCAGTTAAAATCAGGAGTGTCATATAGATCTCTTAAATAAGAGAATGCAGCATACGGAATAAGCCAGTCTTTATTGTCATTGAAAAAATCCTTATATGCTTTAGATTTGAAAACTTTAGATTTGTCTTGTTGGTATAATTCTTTGAGGTAATTCCATTTAAGTTTAGTAACAGCATCATAATCAATCGAGACTAAACTGTTTAGTCTCTCTTTCTCTTTCTCATATTCAGACATCTTCTCTGCATCATTCAGAATTCCTGCTTTCAAAGGATTGATGTAAACCGGATGAAGAGCAAAATTGGACATAGCATTATATGGATATGAGTCCTGCCATGTGCGATTTATAGTAGTGTCATTGATAGGAAGAATCTGAATTACATTTAATCCTGTTTTTGCAGCCCAATCAACGAGTTTTATGATATCGTTGAATTCACCAATACCATAGCTCTCATTCGACTTCAAAGAAAAGACAGGTATTGCCACCCCCGCACCTCTCCATTGATGAAGAGGATCTTTTAGATGAAAACCGCGAAATAAAAGTTCATTGAATCCGTCAGATTCGATTTTTCTTATAATTCTATTATCGCCAGACTCCCAATAATAAATATTTTTATCATGTTTATCGAAGATGATAAATTTTATAGAACAAGGAAGAATATCGTCCTCGTATTCTAATGTAATACTCCATAATGATTCTGAGATCTCTTTCATTAACAGAGCTTTTTCAGCTATCCAATTCCCAAAAATATTATTTTCTCCACTTACACGAATCTCCTGATTAGGCCGTATTGTGGGAGCATAACATTGAATTGTAACTCTTTTTTTCCCTTTTAATTTTCGACTGACACTCTTTTTTTTCTTTTCACCATCACTGAAAATATTGTCAGAAAAAGCAGAGCTAAAGAATATCTTATCATTAAGGTTATTTTGCCATTCATCATAGATATCTTTAGTATCGTCAGTTAACACTGTATGTGAATTAGGTTCTTCTGTTTCTTTTCCGTCTTCATCAACGAAAACATAACAATAACTTAATTCAATGTTTTCTTGTGATTCAACCTCAAGTTGCCATTGGTTTTTTTCTACATATTCCATTGGAATAGTAACGGGCATAACAGCGTTGGCATCCGCAGTAAGTATATTTTTATCTTTGTTAAAAAGCAAAGATGGAGATAAGACCCTTAAAAAGAGTCTTTGTCCCCATCTTGTATAGTATTCAATATTGAATCTTATTTTCATAATATTATATTTAACGAAGCGTAGACATAAAGCCTCTAAATTTAATAAATATAATTTTACAAAAAACAATAATATTCTCTATATGTAGCTTTTTTATCAATTTATCCGCATTTTGAACTGCCACAAGAGGTACAAATCAGACAACCCTCCTGATAAATCAGAGTTTCATTACCACAATTAGGGCAAGTCTGACCGCTAACTTTTGTCCCATTAGGCAGGTATTTCTTCAATGCACGTTCAACACCGTTCTTCCATGTATTTATTGATTCGCTACTCAGTTCAAGCCCCGATATAAGTTTTATTACCTGATCCATAGGCATTTTATAACGAAGTACTCCGGAAATAAGTTTAGCATAATTCCAATACTCAGGATTAAACTTTTCAGAAAGTCCCTCGATAGTGGTCTTATAACCGCGTTTATTCATATATTGAAAGTCATAACGTTTTGTGCCGTCAGAATCAACCTGTTTGATGATTTTACCTTTAGTAACGTTCTTAGGTAACAAAATACCATCTTCATCATCTGCAAGACCGGTAAAGATTTCGTAAGGGGCACCATCTTTAAGACCGATAAATGCGATCCATTTCTCCTTATTGTTTTGAAACTTTACAACATCTGCTTCAAGTTCTTTTGGCCTTACGGTACTAAGTGGTTCAAGAGAATCTTTTTTATCTTCATCTTTTTTCTCCTTTTTAGTAGAGATCAAAACTCCGGATCTTGAGCCGTCGCGATAAACAGTACAACCTTTACAGCCGCTTTTCCATGCTTCAACATAAAGTTTGTTTACAAGTTCCTCTGATACATCGTTAGGTAGGTTAATTGTAACACTTATTGAATGATCAACCCATTTCTGAATTCTTCCCTGCATTCTCACCTTTTCAAGCCAGTCTACATCATTGGCTGTAGCTTTGTAATATGGTGATTTGGCTACAAGTTCATCAAGTTCTTCTTGTGAATAATTATTTTTTACTTCAATACCATTTACTTCCATCCATGTGATGAATTTATGATGGAATACGACATATTCTTCGAATGCATCCCCAAGTTCATCAACAAAATCAACGCGCACATCTGTATCATTAGGATTCACTTTTCGTCGTCTCTTATATACTGGCATGAAAACAGGTTCAATACCGGAAGTTGTCTGGGTCATCAGACTTGTAGTTCCGGTAGGAGCTATCGTAAGACAAGCGATATTACGACGTCCATATTTTGCCATATCATCATACAACTTTTTGTCTGCCTCTTTAATTCTGTTTATGAAAGGATTATTTTTTTCTCTTTCAGTATTATATACAGGGAAAGCTCCGCGATCACGAGCCATCTCAACTGAAGATCTGTAAGCAGCAAGAGTCAAGGTTTTATGTACCTTTTCTGAGAAATCTGTTGCATCCGGAGTTCCATAAGTAAGTCCTAAAGCTGCAATCATATCCCCTTCTGCTGTTGTTCCAACACCTGTTCTTCTCCCTTGAAGTGTACGTTCTCTTATCTTTTCCCAAAGATGAAGCTCTGTATTTTTTACCTCTTGAGTTTCAGGATCGGTGATTATCTTACTCATTATAAGATCAATCTTTTCTGTTTCAAGATCGATGATATCATCCATTATGCGTTGAGCATATCCTACATGTTCTTTGAAAAGATCAAAGTCGAAATGTGCTTCTTTAGTAAACGGATTTACAACATAAGAATAAAGATTAAGTGCCAAAAGACGACAACTATCATAAGGACATAGAGGAATTTCTCCACAAGGATTAGTTGACACAGTTCTGAAACCCAGGTCGGCATAACAATCAGGCACCGATTCTTTTAATATCGTATCCCAAAAAAGAATACCCGGTTCAGCAGAACGCCAAGCATTATGTACAATTTTTTTCCAAAGATCAGCAGCTTCGATATCTTTCTCCAAAGTAGGAGAGGTGCTGTAAATAGGATATTGCTGTGTATATTTTTCACCGTTTACCGCAGCATTCATAAAATCATCGTCAATCTTCACAGATACATTAGCTCCTGTTATTTTGCCTTCTGTCATTTTTGCATCAATAAAAGATTCCGAATCAGGATGTTTGATGGATACGGAAAGCATTAGTGCACCTCTTCGTCCATCCTGAGCTACCTCTCTGGTTGAGTTAGAATATCTTTCCATAAATGGAACAAGACCGGTTGAAGTAAGAGCGGAATTTTTAACAGGAGAACCTTTAGGTCTAATGTGCGAAAGATCGTGTCCGACACCACCACGTCGCTTCATTAATTGTACTTGTTCTTCGTCAATTTTAATAATCCCTCCATACGAATCGGCATCTCCTTCAAGCCCGATTACGAAACAATTTGATAATGACGCTACCTGAAACTCATTTCCTACACCTGTCATAGGTCCACCCTGAGGGACGATGTAACGAAAATGATCAATTAGAGAGTAAATAGTCTCATAGCTGATCGGATTTGGATATTTTTGCTCTATTCTTGAAATCTCTGATGCTATTCTATGGTGCATCATTTCAGGTGATTTTTCGAATATATTACCGAATGAGTCTTTTAGGGCATATTTGTTTACCCATACTCTTGCAGCTAATTCATCTCCTTCAAAATATTTTAGAGATGTTTCAAAAGCTTCGTTGTAAGTGAATTTTTGATCTTCCACGATTTTAATGAATTACGAAAGTTAGATGTTACTTGATATTGTCTTAAGGTTAACTATAATTAGTAAATATTTATCTCTAAATTTTTTACTTATGCAAGTTTATGTATTTCTAAAATGTTATCCAAAGAAATTAATATATAAAATTATAATTGTTGAAAAGTTTTCCAAAATAAAAAATAAAGAACTGATATATAGCTGATTAAATATTTTTAGTGTTTGAAAAGTTTTCCAAAAAGAAAATTTATGTTGTGTAACATCTTAATCTTTATACTCTTGAGATAGTTGTTGTGTCTTGTGGTTTCAAATAAACAAGTGGATTGTATTAATGTTATTTAATATATATATTTACAATATAAACAATGTGCATAATCATAAGCATTGTTGGTTAATTATGGTTATAGTTAATTGAAATTTGCAATAATATTCTCTCTTTAAAAGGTGCTAAATTGATATCTCTGTATTACAAAAAAATATCAAAATGGAAATTTAGCTTACAACTTATGATAAAACTTAACCATAAGGCAGTAATAGTATTGTGATTACGCGTTTTTTTTTGTTTTTTTGCAACAAATTCTCGTTAACAAAATAATCAATAAAGTTTAAAATGGAACAAGTATCAGCTCGTTTGGCAAGCCTTTCTCCATCTGAGACCCTGGCAATGTCACAAAAAAGCCAGGAGTTAAAAGCTCAAGGGTTTAATGTAATAAATCTTAGTGTCGGTGAACCCGATTTCTTTACCCCTGATCATATTAAAGAAGCTGCAAAAAAAGCTATCGACGATAACTTTTCTTTCTATTCTCCTGTACCGGGATATATGGATTTGAGAAAAGCTGTATGCGATAAACTTAAAAGGGAAAACGACTTGGATTATACTCCGGAGCAGATCATTGTTTCAGGCGGAGCAAAACAGTCTGTATGTAACACTCTTCTTTGTGTTGTTGGTCCTGGTGATGAAGTAATCATCCCTACTCCGGCATGGGTAAGCTATATGGAAATGGTTAAGCTTGCAGAAGGAACAAATGTTTTGGTAAAAGCAGGAATCGACCAGGATTTCAAAATCACTCCGGCGCAGCTTGAGGCTGCAATCACAGATAAGACCAAAGCAATCATTCTTTGTTCTCCTTCAAACCCTACTGGAAGTGTATATAGCAAAGAGGAGCTAAAAGCTCTTGCTGATGTTTTGGCTAAATACCCTAATATTACAATCATAGCCGATGAGATATATGAGCATATAAATTATATCGGTAAACATGAGAGTATCGCACAATTTGAAAACGTACGTGATCGTGTAGTTATTGTAAACGGAGTTTCAAAAGCTTATGCAATGACAGGTTGGCGTATCGGTTACATTGCCGCTCCACTTTGGATTGCAAAAGCATGTAACAAACTTCAGGGACAATATACTTCAGGGCCAAGTTCTATCGCTCAGAAAGCAGCAGTTGCTGCTTACAACGGTCCTCAGGAGTGTGTTGAGGTGATGCGTGAAGCTTTCGATCGTCGTCGTAAACTTGTTATCGAAATGGCGAAAGAGATTCCTGGATTTAAGGTCA
Organism: uncultured Bacteroidales bacterium; assembly: GCA_947074145.1. Classification (GTDB taxonomy): domain Bacteria; phylum Bacteroidota; class Bacteroidia; order Bacteroidales; family JAUNSR01; genus JAUNSR01. The sequence goes on along the minus strand of CAMTOJ010000080.1, from coordinate 2,147 downwards.
ATGTTCCAGACGGAGCTTTCTATCTTTTCCCGGATGTAAGCGCATTATTCGGAAAATCTTTTGAAGGAAAAGTTATCAACGATGCAAGCGATCTTGCAATGTATCTTCTTGAAAAAGCTCTTGTTGCAACAGTTGGAGGTAATGCTTTTGGAGCACCTGAATGTCTTCGTTTCTCTTATGCTACTTCAGACGAAAATCTTGTAGAAGCAATGAATAGAATTAAAGAAGCGGTTGCTCTTTTGAAATAAAAATGAAAGTTATATCATCTTTTGGCTGATATGATTCGAATAAAACAAAGAAATGGCGGATAGATTAAAAAAATCATATCCGCCATTTTTTATATTGCTATCTAAAATTTTAGAATTTATAGAATAAGCTGAATGAAAGATCATTTGTTAGCCAAAGACCAGTCTGGTGTATTTTTTTTCCTTCAGAATTTCTTTCATTAAATTTTCGATATCCCAAAAATCCCATGTGTGAAAGGATGGTAAATCTATCACTGATATCAAAAGATATACCCGGTTCAATACCAACTTTCCAATTTTTGAAGTCACCTGCAGGTATAGTACCGCCTGCATCTAAAAATAATGATAACTTGTCAATAGAGAAATAAGAATATCTTAAATATGGAGAAATTGAAATACCTGTGTAGTGTTTGTAAAACTCCATATCAAGGGCAACACCTAATGCCATACTATTGGTAAACCAATAACCGGCTTCAGGAGCCAAAAGGAAAGTTGCGCTATTTTTTCCAGATGCATTTGTGTCAAAGAAACCAATAGAACCCCCTGCATACCAGTTCTGCGCATTCATACTCATTAGTCCTATGGACATCATTAATAAAAAAACTAACTTTTTCATACTGTTTAAATTTACTCTTAATTGAAAATATTATTCGATTAAAAAAAAATGACATTGAGATATTAAAATGAATGTTTACATTTTTAGCTTAATAACGCATTGTCTGTGTTAAAAGTTTTTATGATTTTATTAAAAGGTAAGAATTTAACATTTGGTTAGTCTCTTTAGCATTGATTTCTTTCGCTACTTTTTATGAAAGAATAAACATAGATACTCATAGAGATACTTCTAAGGGGATTATAATAAATATAATAGATATTTTCAATATTTTTTTGCCCTTTTATTTTAGATTAGAAATAATAGGCCTCTCTAATATTTTCATTCTTATGGATAAATACCTTCGTTTTATAATAGTCCTTTTTTCATTACTTTCTTTATTTCAAGATATCAGATAAATTAAATATTATCGATCTATAGGAAATGGAATTTTTTTATTTATCCGTGATAATAAATTTTATTATCAATCTTCGATATTTTATTAGATATTCTTCAATAAGAAATAGGATATATTTTTTCTATATAATCATAAAAAGGAAATAACGTTGTCTTCAACTTATATAATCAGAAAAGGCATCCTAATGGATGCCCTCTTTTATTAACACATTAAACAATATACACCTTCACAGGCTTATTCTTTTTATTAACACATTTATAGCACCTTCACAGGCTTTGAAATGAGTTTAAATAATTTTTATCCAAAGTTACATATTTAGAAAATTATAATCAATCATTTTCTATCTTCTTTTTTCTAAAACTTCTTAAGCTAATCGATTGCATTTATATTTTTTTTCAAATAAATAAATATAATATCATTAATAGCCAGAAGTGTAGTTAATATACTTATGAATAAGATGTATTTTTTAACAGAAATATATTATTCTTCAAAGTTTAAACAAACAACTCAGCAAAAAGATTAGATCATATATTTATTTTTTTCATTAATGATATATTGAATATATTACCATAAATATGATCCTTCTTTATTGCAGTTTCTCAAAGAGAAATTAAATTCTTTGGAAAGTGATAGAAAAAAATATAGCAGAAAATAAAAATCGTATTTTGTTACATACTTATTAAGTAGTTTGGATTTGATTGATTATCAAAAAAATAAAAAATACTTACGATTAGACTCTTATCTCTAACAAAAAAATGAAGAAAATAAAGTGCGATTTTATTACAAAAAACACTTCTGGAATGTTGTGGGAATAGAAAATAGTATTACCTTTGCAACGCAATCGGGAAACAAACCGAGACCACAAAGGAGAGATGGCAGAGTGGTCGAATGC
>CAMTOJ010000079.1 GCA_947074145.1 uncultured Bacteroidales bacterium | reverse complement strand
GTAATAGGCATATTTTCAGAAGCTGCTACTGTTGCATTTGAAGCACTGAATGTCACTTCACCGTTTACATTATATTTATCATCGTAAGCTTCAGTATTATTTGGGAAACAAATTAGATAACCTTCATTAGCTGTCATTGTTGAAGCGGATACATTCTGTCCTCCGGACAAGTTATATAACCAGAATGGCACCTCGTTTGTAGCTCCTGTATAATCATTCCATGTATAAAGAGAACGACCATCTGCAGTTTCAATTGTAGTCGGAGTAAACGGCAACACAATAGTTTCATACCCTGCAAGTTCATTAACTCCACTTTTCTTAGTAAAACTTCTTTTGTAAGTAATATTACTTGCTGTAAATGCCTCAGGACAATAGAATGGTTCACCTGCTGTAAGAGTAATATCCGAAGCGATATCACCGTTTATAAAGTTCATTCCTACCCAATGAGAAGGAACTGAACTGTTACCATAAATCAACAGATTAGATGTTACATCTGTAAAATCATTTGCATTTGAATATGTCCTAAGATCTTTTGTATTTATCAATAAGTACTTAGCATTAGTACATCCCCACAATACTCCTGAAACATGAGCTACATTTAGATTTCTAAGATCAAGTCCTTTTAAAGAAGTACAATCGCGGAAAGTTCGATATAATTCCAAATTTTTAGAATATGCTTTATCTGATACAATAACACTCTCAAGGTTTCGACTATTATAAAATGTCATTGACAAATTAGCTCCATTTATCAAAAAGCAATTATCATCAAATTCAATAGATTTTAAATTAGTTCTGGTACTAAAAGTGGTTCCTAAATTTACAAAATCTTGAGCATCCCAAGCACCTGAGAAGACAAACTTCTCAACTAAGTAATCAATCGATCCCGGAGAGTTAGTAAAACTTTTGCCATTTAGGAAGGCTTCTTTTTTCGAGAATACTGCTGTAAGATTTCTCGAGTCAGACATCTCTACATAAAACTCTTGATTTTCAGGATCGCCCCATGGTTTTAACTCTGGAGTCATTGAACTGCAATAATATCCTGGTTCAGGCAGATACTCAATAATAACAGTCTCATTAACTGGGACTTTATAGATGTTATTTTCACTTACAACTGTATTAAGCCAAGATGCTTGTATAACACCATTAGAAGGCTGATTAAGCGACAGTGTACGATAGAAATATGCATCAAGATCAAGATATAGACGATCTATTCCAACCGTAAATCGCACAATTTTATTTTGATATACCAAAGGCGATCCACTAAGTCTTACATTTGAAATCTCAGAATACTCAAGAGGATCAAGTTTCACCTCAATTACAGTTCCCTCAGCTAAAGTAACAACATTAGAACTAAAATCCATTTGGACATAATCATCTTCACCAATTTTATACGAGATAATGGCATACGAAAAAGCATCCGGAGACACTTCTACAACTGTCATATTTTGTGCACCAGCAATCTTTACTGTATAATTTGTATTAGCGAAAGTCAAATTTCCAGCAATTGGGGATCCCGCCATAACATAAATAGGTGCCGTAGTTGAAAATTGATAATTCCAAAGACCACCCAATGAAACATTAGAAATCTGATCAGGGCTCATCAGCCACAACTCTCTCAATTTAACACATCCATAAAAACCCATATTTCCAATACTTTGCAAATTACCATTAAATGTAAGAGTCTCTATTGGAGAGCCCCTAAAGGCATTATCAGAAACAGAGGTCACTGACGCAGGAAAAATAACGGTTCTATAAGCAACCCCAAGTTGATTTGCATCAGGCGTTTTATAAAACATATTTCTTGGGACTGCTGTAAAATCAAGTACCGCCTCTGACAAATCCAAATTATCTAAGAGACCAGCTGAAAGATTCGAAGCAAGATGCATTAGTTGATCTGTAGTAACAGTTCCTTTGAGCTTCAGAGTATTTCCTGACTCTGCAATTTGTATCCATTCATCAAGATGATCTTCCATTGGAAAAAGACCATCTACAAATGATCCTTGTACATCATTATCCCAAATGACAATCGCATTCATAGACGTATGAACGAAAAACAATGTTAAAATAAATAGTAGATATCGTCTCATTTTTTTATATGTTATTTAATTTTATTTACACTAATAAGCATTATTATCTCAAGACACCTTAACCGTTATCTATATGTATTGATTATAATTAGAGCAAAGATAATATTTTATAATTAATTACAATACTTATTTTTATTTTTAATCAAAAATATATGTAATATTTCAATTTTAATTAAACGTATAGAACAAAAAGGGGCATAGAGCTAACTACAAGGGGGTTATATGGAATAATTATTTACTCTATTTTTCTATACGGACATGTTCTAATTAACAATTTACACACTATTTATAATAATTCCACCATAAATAAACATATATTGGAAGCATATTATTTCTTCAATTTAAGGATGCGATTTAAGTCAAGAATTACAAATGCAGATATACAAACAACCGATAAAACGAGTCCATTATTAATACAAAATTACCTCCACAAACATTAGAAAAAAGGCAAAACATCAATTGAAAGAACAAGATACTGAAACACAAAAAAAAAGGATAAAAGGAGTAAAATTTTAGCCATAAAGGACAAAAAAAAAGAGCGAAACCCAACGGATTTCGCTCTTTATATAATAAGAAATAAAATTTCTATTTTTCCTGATTACTCAGCATTCAAAGTAAAACGTTTGAATTCTGTTACAGTAAGATCTTTGCTTGAAGCCTGAAGATACTGTTTGATTGTAACTTTAGGATCTTTTACAAACTCCTGCTCCATAAGAACAGACTCTTTGTAGAATTTGTTGATACGACCTTCTGCGATTTTATCAAGCATAGCTTCAGGTTTCCCTTCTTCACGTGCTTTTTCTTTCGCAACATTAAATTCTTTTTCAACAAGGTCAGCAGGAACTTCTGCACGAGTAGCAGCAACAGGACCCATTGCAGCAATCTGCATAGCAACGTCGCGAGCAATCTTGTGATCAACAGCTTCGTTGAAAGCTACGATAGTAGCAAGTCTGTTACCCGGGTGGATATAAGCTTCAACAGCCGCACCTGCAACAGTAGCGAAATAACCAAGCTCCATTTTCTCACCTGTGATACCACTACGGTTAACGATAGTGTCTTTTACGCTTATACCGTCGATTACAAGATCAAGAACCTGCTCAACAGTTGTAGCTTTAGCTGCAAGAGCTGCATCAAGTGTAGCCTGAGCCATACCAACGAAATCAGCATTTTTAGCAACAAAGTCAGTTTCACATTTCATTGCAACGATAGCTGCGAAACCTTCTACTGCACCTGCAAGAACACAACCTTCAGCCGCTTCACGATCTTCACGTTTAGCTGCTACCGCTTGTCCTTTTTTGCGGATGATTTCCATTGCTTTGTCATAATCACCACCAGCTTCTTCCAAAGCTTTTTTGCAATCCATCATACCTGCACCACTCATTTTACGTAGGTGCTGGATATCTGCCATAGATACTGCCATAATATTTTATTTTTTTTCGATAGAATTAAAAAATCAGATTTCAAAGATAAGACACACTTATCATTCTTTATATAACAAAAGAGTGAAAAGTGAAAATCAATCACCTTTCACTCCTTTATTTATATATATTGGTATATGAATACCTATATTAACTTGTACTGAGCTTTATGCAAGATTATTCAGCAGCAGGAGCTTCCTCTTTTGCTTCTTCAGCTTTCTTTGCAGGACGAGCTTTTTTAGCATCTTTTTTTGATGCTTCAGCAGCGTCTGAATCAGCTTTTTCAATCTTACGCTCTTCAAGACCTTCAGCGATTGCTCCGCAAACTGCACCAAGAACAACTTCTACAGATTTTGTAGCGTCGTCATTAGCAGGGATAACGTAGTCAACATTCAAAGGATTTGAATTAGTATCAACCATTGCAAATACAGGAATACCAAGACGGTTAGCTTCGCGAACTGCAATATGCTCTTTCATTACGTCAACAACGAAAAGTGCAGACGGAAGACGAGTTAGGTCAGCGATAGAACCAAGGTTTTTTTCCAATTTAGCACGTTGACGGCTAATCTGAAGTCTTTCTCTTTTTGATAAATTGTCAAAAGTACCATCTTTTGTCATTTTATCGATAGTAGTCATCTTCTTAACTGCCTTACGGATTGTAGGGAAGTTAGTAAGCATACCACCTGCCCAACGCTCAATTACATAAGGCATGTTTACAGATGAAGCTTTGTCAGCTACAACTTCTTTAGCTTGTTTTTTTGTAGCTACGAAAAGAATCTTCTTTCCTGATTTCGCAATCTTTTTAAGTTCTTCAGCAGCTTCATCTATTTTAGCAACTGTTTTATAAAGATCAATAATATGGATACCGTTACGTTCCATAAAAATGTAGGGAGCCATTTGTGGATTCCACTTTCTCTTAAGGTGTCCGAAGTGTACTCCGGCTTCCAATAGTTGGTCAAAACTTGTTCTTGACATTTTTTTTCTTTTTAGATTGTTTACATTCTACTGCTTCAACTACCGGGTAGTCCGCAAAAGCGAGGTCCCGATAATTTGGATACTAAACACTCTATATATATTGTATATTCTATATATATCAACAATATTGAGGTTTGCTTTTCCGATTAAGAAAAGACTTTGATTTTCGCTCTGTAAAAAAGAGCATTTCGAGAGTCGTCGTAACAGCCGAAACAATAATAGATATATCTCGCAATGGAGATAAAAATATTAACGCTTGCTGAACTGGAATCTCTTACGAGCTTTAGGTTGTCCTGGTTTCTTACGCTCTACAGCACGTGGGTCACGAGTCATGAACCCTTCAGCACGTAGTGCTGGTTTGTCTTCAGGATTGATTTTTACCAAAGCGCGAGCGATAGCCAAACGTAAAGCTTCTGCCTGACCTTTGAAACCACCACCGTTTAGGTTTACTTTAATATCGTAAGCCTCAGCCTTACCAAGAGTTGTAAGAGGCTGTTTAACAACAAACTGAAGGATACTTGAAGGGAAGTAAGTTCCAAGATCGCGTTTGTTGATAGTAATTTTTCCTGTTCCTTCGCTTACATAAATACGAGCAACAGCTGCTTTTCTTCTACCTAGTGCATTAATTACTTCCATCGTTCTTATTTAAGAGAGTTAATATCGATTGACTTTGGATTCTGTGCTGCGTGTGGGTGTTCTGCACCACCGTACACATGAAGGTTAGTTAGAAGGTGAGCACCAAGACGATTCTTTGGAAGCATACCTTTAACTACGATAGAGAACAATTTAGCGATTCCGTTCTTTTTAACTACAGAAGCTGCTGTATGTTCACGCTGACCACCAGGATAACCTGTGTAAGATAGAAATACACGGTCGTTCCATTTGTTACCTGTCAATTTAACTTTGTCTGCGTTGATAATAATCACATTATCACCACAATCTACGTGAGGAGTAAATGAAGGTTTGTATTTCCCGCGAAGGAGTTTAGAAACCTTAGCACACATACGTCCTAACACCTGATCAGTTGCATCAATTACAACCCATTCTTTCTGCGCAGTTGCTTTGTTCGCAGAAATGGTCTTATAACTTAAAGTATCCACTGCTAAAAAATTTTTAATTAGTTAATTATTAGTAATATATCTTTACTCGTGCGGACACTGCCTTCGTAAAGAGCGATTTTTATCCTTCTCAGATAATAATCGGCTTGCAAAGATACTACTTAAATCTTAAATACCAAATATTAATCTCATTTTCATTTACATACAAATCTGCATATTAACACCATGATACGTTTTACACTAATGAACTTACAATTTGATCAATATTCTACAATCTTCATATTTAAATACTGTTTTAGCAATGAATTAATCCGACCATCTGAAATATACACTATAAATAAAAAGTAACAACACCTATATATATAGGTATGTTCATCTGCTTTTAATATGAAATAGCAGTGATTGATACAACTAAAACTCAATCAACGTATAATTGACCTGTTTTTTTTACAATTGATACTTTCTATCCTAAAGGCGGTTAGGATATATCCTAATAATTATTAGAACACATCCTAAATGCGTGTAGGATATATACTAAAAGCGCATAGGACACAGAACCCTCAAGGGAAATCAAAAACAACATAACGAGAAATCATATTACCGCGGAGCTATATCAAAAATGAATAAATAACCGATAATCAAAAAACAATAATATTGTATATAAATTCATGACTTATGCGTTATTTTTATCATATTGATAAGAAAAGTGAAAAAAAGACACTTATTTGCCATAAAAAAAAGCATATATTTCTATTTTTATTCAACAAATTATTAATTTTGCAATGAATTAAAGAATAAATATGCAAGTATGAAAAACAAGAAAGAGAGACTTCTTGCGATACGTGAAATTATTATGCAACAAAAGATAAGTGGTCAAGATGAACTTCTGAGCCTTTTGGTTGAAAAAGGTTTTGATCTTACTCAGGCTACCTTATCCCGAGATCTGAAACAACTGCAAATTGCGAAAGTTGCAAGTAACGATGGAGGTTACATATATATATTGCCGGAAATGGGAGGCGTTGGCAAAATGGTCAATACCCGACCGGTGAACAACTCTATGCTCGCAAATTCAGGTTTTGTATCTTTGGAGTTTTCCAGACATCTTGCAGTAGTGCGCACCCGCCCGGGATATGCCAGTAGTATAGCTTATGACATTGACGTAAACGCTCCGCACGAAATACTCGGAACAATAGCAGGAGATGACACAATATTGATTATTCCGCGCGAGGAATATTCAAGAGAACAAGTTATTGATGCCCTTTCGATCTTTATTCCAAATATCAGATTGAATTATAAGTAACAAAAAAAATAATCAAGGTTAAAAATTCTCTTCGTGGTCTTTTAGAAGATCAGGGATTTTGCGCCCCCTGAAATGAGGAAACGTAGAGAAAACCATTTTATATTTTATTTGAAATGGAAGACATTATAAAAGTGCAGGTCGCAGATAAGACCCACTTGGAATATGTAGACACTATTCTTGATACAATCGAGAAAGCAGCCAAAATAAGAGGCACCGGAATTGCAAAACGCTCTCCGGAATATGTTCAACAGAAAATGCTTGAAGGAAAAGCTGTAATAGCTCTTTGTGAAAATGAGTTTGCAGGTTTTTGCTATATAGAAAGCTGGAGCAATAAAAAATTTGTTGCCAATTCAGGGTTAATAGTTGTTGACAAATTCAGAGGCCATGGTTTGGCAAAAAAGATAAAAAAATTCGCATTTGATCTTTCCAGAGAACGATTCCCGGAAGCGAAACTGTTTGGATTGACTACAGGAGCGGCAGTGATGAAAATCAACAATGAATTGGGATATAGGCCAGTCACGTTTGCAGAACTTACCGATGACGAAGCTTTTTGGAACGGGTGCAAGAGTTGTATAAATTATGACGTTCTTGTAAGAACAAACAGAAAGATGTGTCTTTGCACCGGAATGCTTTATGATCCTGAGTTACATAAGGAAGAGGAAGCAATCGAAAAAAAATCGCTTAAAAAGCCTGAAAAAGAGAATATTGTAGTAAATTCTCTATAAATTTATAAACTAATAGTTAAATCTAATAAATGGGGTAGTTTTCATATAATATTGAAGATTTCACCTAACAAAAAAATATAATCTTATGAAGGAGAAAGTCGTATTGGCATTTAGCGGAGGTCTTGATACTTCCTTTTGTGTAAAATATCTTGCCGAAGATCTTGGATATGAAGTTTATACTGCAATTGCAAATACAGGGGGCTTCAGTGATGAAGAACTTAAGAATATCGAAAAAAGAGCATACGAATTAGGCGCTAAAAAACATGTGACTATCGATGTTACTCAAGAGTATTATGAAAAGAGTATTAAATATATGGTATTCGGTAATATTCTTAGAAACGGCACATATCCTATCTCCGTTAGTTCAGAGCGAGTGTTTCAGGCAATAGCTATCATTAATTACGCCAAAGAGATTGGTGCTGAGTATGTGGCACACGGATCAACAGGCGCAGGTAATGATCAGGTTCGTTTCGACCTTACTTTTGAGGTTCTTGCCCCTAACATTAAGATACTTACTCCTACACGCGACCTTATTTTAACTCGCGAATATGAGATTGATTATTTGAAAAGCCATGGAGTAACTGCCGATTATACAAAGATGGAATACTCTATTAACAAAGGTCTTTGGGGTACAAGTATCGGCGGAAAAGAGACTCTTAAATCAAATCAGACACTTCCCGAAGAGGCTTATCCTTCTCAATTAAAAGAGACAGGTAGCGAAACTCTTACAATAGATTTTGAAAAGGGTGAAATTAAAGCTGTCAACGGTGTTGAGTATTCAAATAAAGTTGATGCCATCAGAGCTGTAGAGGCTATCGGTGAGAAATATGCAATTGGTAGAGATATGCATATCGGTGATACTATTATCGGAATCAAAGGACGTGTAGGTTTCGAGGCTGCGGCTCCTATCCTTATCATCAATGCACATAAGATGCTTGAGAAACATGTGTTGACTAAATGGCAACAATATTACAAAGATCAAATTGCAAACAATTACGGGATGTTTCTTCATGAAGCACAATATCTTGAGCCTGTAATGAGAGAGATGGAGGCTTACCTTCAGGAATCTCAGCGCAACGTGACAGGTAGAGTGATTGTCGAACTTCATCCATATCGCTATGTGCTTGTTGGTGTAGAATCGAATTATGATCTTATGAAATCTGATTTCGGCGAATATGGCGAGATTAATAAAGCATGGACATCTGACGATGTTAAAGGATTTACAAAAATTCTTGGTAATCAAACAAAAATATATTTTTCAGTACAGGCTAAAAACGAGAATAAATAATATTAGGATATGATTAAAGTTGGTATTATCGGAGGTGCAGGTTATACGGCAGGGGAACTATTAAGATTATTGATCAATCATCCTGATGTTGAGATAGTTTTCGTTCACAGCAACAGTAATGCGGGAAATAAGATTTCGGATGTTCATTCAGGTCTTTTCGGAGAAACAGATATTGTTTTTACCGACAAAGCTGATTTCGACAAAATAGATCTTCTTTACTTCTGTACAGCTCATGGCGATACAAAGAAGTTTATGGAATCTAATGAATTGCCTGAAGATCTTAAAATTATTGATCTTTCGACAGACTATCGTCTTGATGCCGAAGGCAATGATTTCGTTTACGGATTACCTGAAATGAACAGAAAAAGAATAATCAGATGTAACCGTGTTGCTAATCCCGGATGCTTTGCAACTGCTATCCAACTTGCTATACTACCGCTTGCTAAAGCAGGTCTACTGAAATATGATGTTCATATTAATGGTATAACAGGATCTACCGGAGCAGGACAGAAACCAACTTCAACAACTCATTTTAGCTGGAGAAACGATAATATATCTATTTATAAAGCATTCAATCATCAGCATCTTAATGAGATAAATCAGACTATAAAGTTTTATCAACCTGAGTTTAATGCGGATATCAATTTCCTTCCTGTAAGAGGCGATTTTGCAAGAGGTATATTTGTTTCGGCTTACACTAAATGCGATTTACCGCTTGAAGAGATCAAAAAGATCTATGAAGAGGCTTACAGCGATCACTCTTTTACTTTCGTAACAGATAAGAATCCTGATCTTAAGCAGGTTGTAAATACTAATAAAGCGTTGGTATATCTGCAAAAACATAATGATAAGTTATTGATTATCTCATGTATTGATAATCTTCTTAAAGGTGCTTCGGGGCAGGCTGTTCATAATATGAATCTTCTTTTCGGACTTGAAGAAACTACCGGACTTAAGTTAAAACCTATTGCGTTTTAAATAAACCGATAGTTCAGATATTACGGAAGAATAGCCTTTCAATATTTGGCGCAAAATATTCCATAATAAATCAAACATAAAAGGATCTTAAAGATGCGTTTTTGCTTTTAAGATCCTTTTGTTTTCAAAACAGTAAACTATATGAAACTTTTCGACGTTTATCCACTCTTTGATATAGAGATTGAAAAAGGTAAAGGATGCCTTGTTTATGATGACAAGGGGACCGAATATCTTGATCTTTACGGAGGTCATGCCGTAATCTCAGTGGGACACTCCCATCCCGAATTTTTGAAAGCTATAAATGATCAGGCTTCTAAACTTGTTTTTTATTCTAATTCGGTTCAGAATCACCTGCAGAAAGATCTTGCCCTAAAGCTTGGAAAGGCTTCCGGGTATGACGATTATCAACTTTTCCTGATTAATTCAGGAGCAGAGGCTAACGAAAATGCACTTAAACTTGCTTCTTTTCATACAGGAAAGAAAAAAGTGATATCTTTTAAAAAAGCTTTTCACGGAAGAACTTCCGCCGCTGTTAAGATTACAGATAATCCTGCCATAGTCTCACCTATCAATGACACTTTTGAGGTTGCATTTTGCGAACTTAATGATGCTAAAGCAGTGGAAGAAGAGTTGAAAAAGGGTGATGTTTGCGCTGTGGTTATTGAAGGTATTACAGGTGTTGGCGGTATTCATATTCCTGAAAGTGAATTCTTTGTAAAATTAAGAGAGTTAACTACTAAATATGGAGCAGTTTTAATACTTGATGAGATACAATCAGGATATGGCCGAAGCGGAAAATTCTTTGCTCATCAACATGCCGGCATACGTCCGGATATGATAACTGTTGCAAAAGGGATCGCTAACGGTTATCCTTTTGCCGCTGTTCTTATAAGTCCTGAGTTTAAACCTAAATATGGTATGTTGGGAACAACTTTCGGAGGCAATCATTTAGGTTGTGCAGCTGCAATATCGGTTCTTGATATTATGGAAAAGGAGAATCTGGTGGAAAATGCAAAGGAAGTAGGCGATTATCTTATGCAGGAACTTGCCAAAATAGATATCCCCGATCTTAAAGAGATAAGAGGTAAAGGATTGATGATTGGTATTGAGTTCAACGGCTCGGCAAAAGAGATACGATCAAAACTGCTTTTCGATCAGAAAGTGTTTACAGGAGCTGCCGGAACAAATGTGATACGACTGCTACCTCCTCTTTGTATGACTAAAAAGGATGTGGATCTATTCATTGAAAGATTTAAAAAAGCTCTTTAATATATAAGAACAGCCCCTCGAAGTTTTTTAGTAAACTAGATCGGAAGAGCGTCGTGTAGGGAAAGAGTGTTAAGATTAGTG
>CAMTOJ010000078.1 GCA_947074145.1 uncultured Bacteroidales bacterium | reverse complement strand
CAAGTCTGCCGTTAGGTGTTGCACCGAGCATCTTACCGAAATATATATGACAAGTTGTTGAAAGCATATTCAGGTGATAAGTCTCACCTTTGGTATTCGGACGTCCGTCAATAGCATTGAAAAGATCATCATAAATCCTTACGGCAAGTGAATCGGCATATTCATCATCATTTCCGAAGAAAGGAGTATTATTTACGATGAACTGACGAAGCGGTTCTTCACCCTCGAAATTTGAGTTCACGGCATCGATTAATTTATCCATTTCAAAACGTTTATCCTCGAAAATATGTTTTTTCAAAGTGAGAAGCGAGTCTGTCACCGTTCCCAATCCCGTACATTGTATATATGTAGTGTTGTATCGAGGCCCGCAATCATAATAATCACGCCCTTTCTTAATACAATCTTCAATCACTACCGAAAGGAAAGTGGCAGGTGCATATTTTGCAAACATACGATCGATGTAATTGCTGACACTAACCTTTTGTTCAACAACGTAATTAAGCTGAGCGATAAATGCCGCATAGAAATCTTCGAAATCTTTAAAATCGCGAGGATCTCCGGTCTTAATACTTATCTGTTTTCCTGTCAACGGATCTACACCATTGTTTAATGCAAGTTCGAATATCTTCGGAACATTCAGATAACCGGTAAGTACATAAGCCTCTTTCCCGAATGCTCCGACCTCGATACATCCGCTGCATCCCCCTTCACGTGCATCCCAAATAGATTTGCCCTGACGAACAAGTTCCTGGATATATGTATCGGGATTAAACACTGACGGATAGCCATGACCCTGACGAATAAGTCGTGCAGCTGCTTTTAGAAACTTATCCGGAGTTTTCGCACTTATATGTACTGAATTTCCCGGTTGTAATATGTGAAGATCCTCTATCACTTCAAGCATGATATAAGAAACCTCGCTTACTCCATCGTTTCCGTTGGCTGTCAATCCGCCTATATTGATATTTGTGAAGTCATTATATGTACCGCTCTCTTTAGCCGTAACCCCAACTTTGGGAGGAGCAGGTTGATTGTTGACCTTGATCCAAAAACAAGATAAAAGCTCTTTCGCATCATCTCTTGTCAAGGTTCCCTCCTTAATCTCCTTCTCATAAAAAGGTGCAAGGTGCTGATCAAAATGTCCGGGAGTCATTGCATCCCATCCATTTAACTCAGTAATGATACCAAGATGAACGAACCAGTACATCTGAATTGCCTCATGGAAGTTTTCAGGAGCATGAGCAGGCACACGACGACAAACCTTAGCAATCTTAAGCAGGTCACGTTTACGATGCAGATTCTTTTCAACCTCCGCCATTTTTTCTGCAAGGTCGGCATGACGCTCTGCAAAAAGTATCACTGCATCGCAAGAGATATCCATCGCCATAAGTTCCTCCTGCTTATCGGTTGCATGAGGGTCGTTTATAAAATCAAGCTTTTCAAGCTCCTTTGCAATCTGCTTTTTGAAATCAAGCATTCCTGTCTTATAAATCTTTCCGTCGAGCCCGGTATGTCCCGGTGCGCGCTGCTCCATAAATTCGGTAAAAACACCCGCCTCATAAAGATCGCGCCATGATTGTGGCACATGACTGAAAATCCTTTCACGCTGAGTCTTTCCTTTCCAGTAAGGAATAACATCCTCTTCGTAAAGCTTTATTTCATCTGCCGAGATAGTATATCTCTGAAGAGCTCTTGTGTTAAGAACCTCCAGGTCATCTACGCTGTGGCATGTAAGTTCCGGAAAAGTGGGAACGCTTTTAGGTTTCGGACCACGTTCTCCGACGATAAGTTCATCGTCACCTATATATAAAGTTTTCTTTTTACAAATCTCATAGAAATTCTTTGCTCTAAGGACAGCCATAGGATATTTACCATAGTTCTCCTTATAAAAATGAGTCTCGATCATTGCTCTTTCTATGCTTAGGCTTGGCTCTGTCTCGACACTTAACTCTCTTAATCTTCTAATTCTTTCATTCATCCCGCCAATACAATCTTTGCGTGGATTTCCAAAATTCGATTCGCTTTTTGCAATACGTTCAGGTGTTGTGTTCATAACTGTTTCAATTTTCGTAAATATAATAATTTATGATATTAGCGAATTACAATATGTTATAAATTTTTTATTAATAAGATTAAAATGCCATTTAAAGGGAGTATATAGTTGCTTTATGTTGCTTTTTGCTATTTTGAGCCGAGTTTCTACATCCGTTTTTTATTAATATTAAAATCCAAAGCCATTATATCTTTTAGTTACATCTTGAAAGAAATGAAATAACACCTTGCAAGGTTTTAGATAACACCTTGCAAGGTGTTAATCGAAACCGAGCAAAGTGTCGATCTTTTTGTTCTGATTATTTAACTATGATATATAGAGAAATATTTTTTTATAGATTGATGATAGAAACTTAGTGTTTAAATAGGATATTGGTATTCAGGTGATTATGGGATTAATGGAGCTGTCATTATAAAATATGCAAAAAAAAGTATAACCGTTCACCATTTTTTTTAAACCGCTTAATCAATCTATTTGACCGATGTGCAGAATTTAATAAAATCCTATTTTTTTTTATTTGTTAAAAGTGTTACATTAAATCCCAATTAATAAATATCAGTGAACTTTAAAATCGGAAAAATAATAATAGAAGATAAAGACTTAATAGCCTATTTTTAAAATTTATCTACATCAAATAATAAATAATACACATAAGGCTATATTCGAAAAATCAAAAAAAACGCTGATCAATAGAAATAGTAACCATTTAAGATTATGGCAAACCATGTAATCACAGATATTGTCAGTACAATTACAGGTAAATCTCAAATAATAGTGAACGATGGAGTCATTATAATTAAAGCTTCAAAAGGATCATATGTTAGTGTTTTTTCTGCTGTGGGAATAATGATTAAATCTTTGGAAACAGAACAATCTGAAACATCATTTATTCTACCAAGTGGAATATATATAATTGTTATTGATGGAGAAACTAGAAAAGTGGTAATTAGTTAATAGTAAGACCCGTACCCTCTCCCGTGAGGGAGGGGATCGGAAATTTTTATTTTTAAATATTATCTCTCAATAGATTACTCTATTTATAGATAATTATATAAATGAATATTTATGAATAAAGTCTATCACTACAATTATTCTTATCTTTGCTAAACACAAAGAGGAGTAATAGATGGATAACTACATAGTTTCTGCACGAAAATATCGTCCCGCGACATTTCAGACACTTGTCGGACAAAGCAATCTCGCTCAAACACTAAAGAATGCAATAAATTCTAATAAGCTGGCTCATGCTTATCTTTTTTGCGGACCACGCGGAGTCGGAAAGACTTCATGTGCCCGTATTTTTGCAAAAACAATCAATTGTTTTAATCCTGATAAAGAAGGTGAAGCATGTAATGAGTGTGAATCTTGTAAGTCATTTAATGAACAACGTTCATATAATATCCATGAACTTGATGCTGCTTCAAATAATGGTGTAGACAATATAAAGGATCTTATTTCTCAGGTGATGATTCCACCACAAGTCGGTAAATACAAGATTTTTATTATCGATGAGGTTCACATGTTATCAACTGCCGCTTTCAATGCATTTTTAAAGACATTGGAGGAGCCACCGCGCCACGTTGTATTTATTCTTGCAACAACCGAGAAACATAAGATTCTTCCAACTATTCTTTCAAGATGTCAGATATATGATTTCAACAGAATAACCGTTGCTCATATTGCTGATCATCTTGCTTATGTTGCAAAAAATGAAAATGTATCATTCGAACCTGCTGCGTTGAATATTATAGCTCAAAAGGCTGATGGAGGGATGCGTGATGCTCTTTCAATATTTGATCAGGTTGTAAGTTTTACGGATGGCAATCTTTCTTACAGATCAGTAATTGAGAATCTGAATGTACTCGATTATGAATATTATTTTAGAATAACAGATGCGCTTGTTGCCACAAATGTGACAGCATCTCTTCTTGTTTTAAACGAAATTATCTCAAAAGGTTTCGATGCACAACATTTTATAAACGGACTTAGTGCTCATTTGAGAAACGTGATGGTTTGTAAAGATGAGGCAACTCTTGCTCTTGTTGAGGGAGGAGCTGACCTTGCAGCACGATATTCGGAACAGGCAAAAAAATGTAGTGAGAGGTTTTTATACAAAGCGCTGGAGTTAAGTAATGACTGCGATCTAAATTATAAAGCAAGTAGAAATAAGAGACTTCTGACAGAGATTGCTCTTATAAAAATAGCTCAGATAAATAATCCTCAGAATGTTCCGATGCAACCTCAGGGTATGCAAAAAGGTAACGTAGGAAATGGAGTACCAAATATGCAACCTCAACAACCTCAGTCCAATATGGTAGCTGAGCAAAGAGGAAGTTATAATACTAATATGCCTCCTCAAAATGGAGCAAACAATGTTTCTGCGCAAGGATATAATCAACCTGCCTCTGCACCTAATCAATCTGCACAAGATCAAAGAGGAGCTAATGAACGACAAACCGATGCTGTTAGAAATAATATTCAGCCTTCTGCTCAGCAGACAGCGACACAAGCAGCAAGACCCCAGGTTAAAGCTGATGCCGGGCAACCACGTCGACGAGTCGCAATGCCAGACATCTCAATCGATTTGGCTCCTAAAAAAGAAAAAGAGAAAGAAGCTGTCCAAACATATACAGAGCAAAGAAATGAGCCTGTAAACCCTGATAATCTTTTGAGATTTTGGAGAGAATACACTTCTCGAATACCGACAAAGACAATTCTAATCAATACAATGAAGAGTTGTCTACCACAAATTCATAATAATACGGAGATTCATGTTTGGGT
The DNA here is from genome assembly GCA_947074145.1 of uncultured Bacteroidales bacterium. Lineage (GTDB taxonomy): Bacteria > Bacteroidota > Bacteroidia > Bacteroidales > JAUNSR01 > JAUNSR01. The sequence continues at coordinate 6,583 of CAMTOJ010000078.1, read as the reverse complement.
TGAAAATCCCACTCAGGTAAATGATCTTAATGAGGAAACAGCTGACCTTATACCTTATCTTAGAGGTGCTCTTTCAAACTCTTTTTTGCGATTATTTGTACATGAGAAAGAGAAAGGTGAGAATCGTAAGTTTTTGACTCCTAAAGAGATTTATAAGGAGATGGTTGCGGAAAATCAGGATCTGGTATTCTTAAAAGATACTTTTAATCTTGAGATGGCATAATATTTAATATAAATTGAGTTGTCTGCATATCTTATATCAGAACAAGATAAATCTCTTAGAAAAATAAGCATATAATAAAAAGCCTTATGGATATCTTCTTTGTGAAGTGATATCCGTAAGGCTTTTTTATGTAATCAGAAAAAATTATTTCTTAGTTTATTATAAAGTAGGATCAACAGATTTTATTGTTGTTATCCCAAATCATTTTTGCAAAAATATAGAGGTAAAAGATCTTTGATACTTTCCACAATATAGTATTGTTCTTTTCCGCAAAGAATCATTTCAATAGGATATTTTCCACGATCTTCCGTTTCAAGAATCACCTGACGGCAAGCTCCGCATGGCGCTGTGATTTGCTCAATGAAATCACCTTTTGTACGAGCCGCGATGGCAAGTTTTAAAACCGAAGCATCTGGATATCTGCTGTTAGCATAGAAAAGAGTAACCCTTTCGGCACACAGACCTGATGGATAAGCGGCGTTTTCCTGATTATTACCCGAGATAACTTCACCGTTATCAAGCAATGCTGCAGATCCCACAAAAAATTCCGAATAAGGAGCATAAGCTCTGAATGTTGCTTCTTTCGCAGTATCTGCCAATTTTTTTTGTTCAGGAGTAAGTTCGTCGTATGTACAAACTTTTATCTTTGTAGTTATATTTAATTCTTTCATAGTAAATTATAAAATTCTTATATTGGGCAAATATATGAATTATTTATATTAACGATTGTGAGATGGCGTTATATGAATTTAAATAAATATAGAATATAATTGCAACATCAATATTTCACAAGAGATATCTGTATCATAAAACATGAATATAAAAATATCAAATACATCAATTATGCTAAAAAAACTACTATTTCTTTTATCTCTTTTTTTGTCCGCGAATCTTATATCATTGAATGCTCAGACCAAGAATCAGGGATATCTTAATTATATAAATAAATATGCACCAACGGCGCAACAACAACAAAAGAAATATGGTATTCCTGCAAGTATAAAACTTGCACAAGGTTTGCTTGAGTCTCAAGCCGGAAATGGACGGCTTGCAAAGGAAGCAAATAATCATTTTGGAATAAAATGTGGCGATTGGACAGGTCGTAAGATTTATCATGATGATGATAAGCGAAATGAATGTTTTCGTCGTTATTCCGATGTTATGGATTCATATACCGACCATTCGCTTTTTCTTGCAAAAAGAGATCGCTATTCATCATTGTTTGACCTTAAAACTACCGATTATAAAGGTTGGGCAAAAGGTCTGAAAAAATGTGGTTATGCTACTGATCCAAAATATCCGGAAAAACTGATAAAACTTATAGAGGATTATGACTTGCATAAATATGATAAGGCAACAGTAACATTTATCAGAGAGGAACCCAAAAGTGAAGGTTATCCTTCATGGTATGCCAAACATCAGGTATATAAAAATGACGGATTATATTATGTGGTAGCTAAACAAAATGATACTTATGCTTTGATCTCAAAAGAGATCGGTATTTCTCAAAGAAAGTTAAGACGATACAATGAAGTACCCAAGAATATGGCTCTTGATAAGGGTGATATTATATATCTTCAGTCAAAGAATAAGAAAGTAAGTAGAAAGTATCCTGTAAAAGCACATATTGTTGGTCCAAACGATACAATGCATGATATTTCACAGAAATATGGCATTCGACTTAAATATCTTTATAAGATTAATAATAAAGGATATGACTATTATCCTAAAAGTGGAGATGTCTTAAGATTAAGATAATATTTATCGTAATAAAAAGATCTACGACTGCTTTAATATCATGAGTTTTTAAATATTGCTTTTGGTTTATAAAAAAATCAACTAAAAATTAACTAAAAAAGAAATGAAGAGCTATTGAAGACGTTGTTTTTTTCTAAATAGGTCTGATAATTAGATAATTCTTTTAACTTTGCGACCGAACTAATAATATAAAAAAACTACAATAATGAACACAAATAAACCTTATGCTGTCGGAATTGATATCGGCGGTACAAATACTGTAATGGGAATTGTTGATGCAAGAGGATCAATTGTTGCTCAGGATTCCATGAAAACACAACAGTATACTGAGATTGAAGACTATGTTAATGAACTTACTTCAAAACTTAGTACATTGATTGAAAAGGTTGGAGGTAGTGATACTATAAAAGGTATAGGAATAGGTGCTCCTAACGGAAACTATTACACCGGTAATATAGAACTTGCGCCTAATCTTCCTTGGAAAGGGATTGTTCCTTTAGCAAATTTAATCACTGCTAAGATTGGAATTCCTGTAAATATTACCAATGATGCCAATGCTGCAGCAATCGGTGAAATGACTTATGGCGCGGCCAGAGGTATGAAAAACTTTATCATGATCACTCTTGGAACAGGAGTTGGTAGTGGTATAGTAATCGATGGAAATGTTGTTTACGGAAATGATGGTTTTGCAGGTGAGCTTGGTCACGTAATCATGAGAAGAGAGCATGGTCGTCTTTGCGGATGTGGAAGAAAAGGATGTCTTGAAACTTATGCTTCAGCAACAGGTGTTGCTCGTACAGCAAAAGAATTTCTTCAGACAAGAACCGACGAGTCATTATTAAGAAAGCTTGATCCTGAATCAATCACATCAAAAGATGTTTTTGATGCTGCTATTCAGGGAGATAAATTAGCCCTTGAAGTGTTTGACTTTACAGGAACAATGCTTGGAGAAGCATTTGCTGATTTCGTTTCTTTCTCTGCTCCGGAAGCTATTATTCTTTTTGGAGGTCTTACTAAGGCTGGAAAACTTATTATGGATCCTATCGTTAAGGCTCTTGATGAAAACCTTCTTAAGATCTGGAAAGGTAAGATTAAAGTTGTTTTCTCTGAACTTAAAGAAAGCGATGCAGCCGTTCTTGGTGCCAGCGCTCTTGGTTGGGAAGTGAAATAAGTATAATTAAATATTATATAGAATGCTCCTTTGAAAGTATACTATTTTCAATGGAGCTTTCTTGTTTTGGATGTTTTCTAATTTATGAAATACACTAGATAAGAGGATAATTGTAGTAGAAGGTTTAAACATTATATCGCTTTATAGAGATCAAAGACTTAGAAGTCTTCTGAAGATTAAAAAAACAATAAGAATTGAAAAAGATATTTCTACAGAAGTTTCACAATCGTCAAGAGCAAAGATTTCTGTTTATGGAAGTTTGTCGGAAATAGTTGTTAAGGGAGCCGAAATAGGAAGTTCTATTTCTGTTTATAATCTCTCCGGTGCAAGTATACTTTCTTCTAAAATTAATAGTGAAAATATATCCATTTCAGTTGAAACCGGGATTTATATTATCACAGTCGGAGAACGAACATTCAAAGTTGCAATATAATAATTATTACAAATAGAGTTAGTTTAAGAGTCTGTCTGATATTTTTAGACAGACTCTTATACATTTAATATCTTATAATCATTTAAAGTATATGATATAAGATTCGAATAATTATTTAATAATTAAATCTTGCACATAATTTTTTAATAATTAACAAAGACTATTATTATTTCGAATGTGTGTTCTAATTAACTTTAATTTGAATTAATGATCCCAATTTATATCTTTGCATAAATTTTAATTACTGATACATAAATTGTTGTTTTACAATATTGTCTGTGACAGACAAATAATAATTCATTTATCAATCATTGCATTAATTTTATACACAAAAATGTGTAGACTGAAATAAAATTATGCTTTCACTAAATTTTTTTCAAAAATAAAGAGTACAAAACGGAAGAATCATATTCTTCTTAAATAGAGAGTTTATGTTAGAAGAGGAAATTTGGAAATCTATTAAGGCTGGCAGTTCTGACGCTTTTAGGGATATTTATAATAAATATGCCGATGAGATGTATAGATATGGCCTAAAATTGACCCCTAACACCGAGACGGTAGAAGATTCAATACAAAATGTGTTTATCAATGTTTATCGTCTGCGAAATAATATATCCAAACCTGTATCATTGAAAGCTTATCTTCTTGGAGCACTAAAGAATGAGATATTTCTAAATTGCAAACAGGGGCAGAGACGATCTGAGCAGAAAGAGGATTACGACATATCTGATATTGCGGGAAAATACGATTTTAATCTTGATCTTGATCCGGAGTCATTGTTAATTGCTTCGGAGAATAATAACATAAAACTTGACCTGCTTCAAGGGGCTATTAATAAATTGCCGGATAGACAAAAAGAAGCTGTTTATCTGAGATATTATAATAATCTATCGGGACAGGAAATTGCGGAAATTATGAATATTAATCATCAAAGCGTGAGATCTACTCTTGCTAAGGCGCTTAATAATTTACGTGATGATCTTGGAGTTTCGGAAGAGATCCTTATACCGATGTTGATATTGTATTTTACTTTATAAGTTGTTGTTATGCATACAAAAAATGAAAACATAGATATTGATGCTATCCTTAGAGATGTAAGATTTAAGGAGGCTCACTTCGCGCGTAAAGAGGAGATCTGCATAGCGATAATTGATTACATAGAAGCTGATAAGTTGAAGCAGCAAACAAGGATCTTCTTAACACCAAAAGTAATATTAAGAAATCTTGCAGCAGCAGCAGTTGCTATTATGATATTTATGACCGGTGCATATTGGATACTTAATACAACCGTTACAACAGGATCGGATGCTATGGCAATCGTTCTTCCTGATAATTCGGATGTAATGATGCAACCAAATACAACAATTAAATATAATAAGCTTACATGGATATTGAAACGAGATCTTTCACTTGAGGGATGTGCGGAATTCAAAGTTGTAACGGGAAATACATTTACCGTCAACACTGCTTTGGGTGATATATCGGTGTTAGGTACAAGATTTATGGTTGATGTAAACGGAGAAGAACTTATTGTTGAATGTTATGAAGGTTCAGTATCTGTCAGAACGAAATCTGGAGTACAAATCTTGACAAAAGATCAGAAACTTCATTATGATGGTGAAGAGATGGTGCCTGATATGACATGGCCTGAATATGTAGAATTTGAAGATGCTACATTATATGATGTATTTATAAAAATGGAGGATATATTTAATGTTGTGGTTGAGGATAAAGATAAATACAAAAACTTCGAATTTTCAGGGTTTATAGTTCCCCGCGATATAAATGAAACGATTGAGCTGTTAAGCATGATCTGTGATCTGGATTTTGAATACAGTAACAATCGGATTAAAGTAAAATAGAGATGTTAAGGGGAATGAAAAGTATTGTATTAATATTATTTGGTATGACCATATTTTCGGTCATAGGTTCTCAGGGGAGAATTAACGCAGAGAATGTGAAAGACAGGAATCTGACAAGTATTTTGTCAGAACTGTCAAAAACTCATAAGGTCAAATTTTCTTATAGTGCGACTTTGACAAATAAGATATATCCGGATGAAACACTTTTGTCTGATGATTTGGAAAGTTCACTTAATGGAATACTTAAGGGTACGGGGCTTAGTTACAGAAAATCACGTGTATTTTACTGCATTTTTGTAGCAAAAAGGGCGCCTCAATATGTGCCGGTTCCTGAACCGGAAGAGATACCGGAGCCGGAAATAGTAGAGCAACGAGATAGTATTATTCCACTTGTACATATGGTTTCTGCAAGTATTCCAACAACTGCATCGTATCCGTTATGTGTGATTGACAATCCGAAAAATAATATTATTACTTATTCGCGTGTGCCGGAGGTGGAAGAAGAGAGCTTTTCGAAATTTCAGATAAAGACGAATTTAATCTATGATCTATCTTCTACGATAAATATTGGATTTGAGTATTCTCTGAATAAGAATGTATCAGTGGAATTGTCTCTTAATGCAAATCCATGGACTTATGAGGATAATAAAAAAACAAAGATATATATGGTTCAACCTGAACTTCGTTACTGGGGTAAGGAGGTATATAAAGGTCATTTCGTAGCTATTCATGGCTTGGCAGGGGCATATGATCTAAGTGGAATGCCACCATGGTCGTTCGGAACAGATAAGATATTCGGATTACTTGAGATTAAGCCTTTAAATACTCATTCCTTTAAAGGTTGGTTTGTCGGAGGAGGACTTTCATACGGTTATTTATGGAGACTTAATTCAAGACTCGGAGTAGAAGCAAACCTTGGATTGGGATATGTTCGTTTTAGAGCTGATGAATTTTATTCAAGAATGAATTATAAGAGAAATAATCCTGGATATAGAAATTATTATGGAATAACTAAGGCGGGACTTTCTGTTACTTATATTTTGAAATAAAAACACTGAGTTTATTAATATTATAAAGGGATACAATGATTATTGTATCCCTTTTTTTGTGCTTTTTTTAAAATAAAATACCTGGTT
>CAMTOJ010000077.1 GCA_947074145.1 uncultured Bacteroidales bacterium | reverse complement strand
CTTCCTCTTTTTTCTCATCGTCACAAGCAGGAGCTACAAGAGAAGCCTCTTCTTTTACTTCTTCTTTTTTCTCTTCCTTCTTCTCTTCTTTAGTTTCTTCTTTAGTCTCAGTATCATCAGCGATAACTGTAGCAATACTATTTTTTACAGAAAGATTAAATGCATTTGCATAACCCACAGTTCCTAAGATGATTGCGATAGACAAGATTGACTTTTTCATAATTACATATAATTTTAGAGATTAAACTTCTTTTAAAATGATTATTCATTGTTATTGTATAATATTGCAATCTATATGCCATAATTTGTAATTTGTTGTATTTCAGGTGTTTGTTTTTATTTATATTTATTGGGGTGTATGTGAAATTGTGGAAAAGTGTGGAATGATTCCACACAATTTTGTGTAGACAAAAGGTTATATTTGTTATATGAAGAAAAATATAGAAAACGGAATAAGATTTAAAGCAGCTTTTTTATATATAATATCTATTATAGGTATTCTCGCTATGCTATTCTATATTAATGATCTCAGGAAAGATGTTTACAATCATAAAGGAGATATAGAAAATCAGCATCATATATTATATATGACAAATGAGTTAGTATATAGCGTCAGTGAGGCTCAAACTAAATCAAGCCTTTATCTTTTGACAAAGAAAAATTATTATAAAAAGAATTATAATATGGCATTAGATAATATAGAATCATTAATTGACTCTATAATTATATTAAAACCGTCAGAAGAAGAAAACCTAAGGAAAATAGAAAAACTTCTTAGAAATCAATCCAGAAATATCGCACGTCTTAATTCTCAATTATCTCAGACAAATCCTATTAATGCCTTAAGTGTGCAGATAAAAGAATATGAACAACCTTTAAAAAATGATACTCTTATTGTCACTGTACATAATGATACTATTTTAAATGAGGTACCTCAAAAAGGTTTTTTCAAGAGAATCGGAGAAGTTTTTAAACCATCAAAAGATTCACTTAAAGTTGTAGTTAATCAGCGTGTGGATACCGTAAGATCGCAAACTTTAAAAGACTCACTCGAAATTATATATGAGAAAGTAGAACATATTGCTCAGAAAGCAGAGTTGGCATATGACGAAAATATAAAGAATATAGAGAAGCAAATCAATTCGCTTGTCAGTGCAGATAAAGAGATATCTATCGAGATTTCAGCTCTTTTACTTCAACTTCATAAACAAACTATTGACACTACGGTCTCTTTGATAGAGACTAGTGAGGCTTCAATAGCACGTAATTATAGATATTCATTTATAGGAGCAATTATATCTCTTGCATTAATATTGATATTTATAACATTAATAATAACAGATGTAAATAGGGGATATAAAGCAAGAAAAGAGCTTGAAATTGCGAATAATGTTATTAAGGACACAATGGAAAGTCGTCATAAATTGCTTCTTTCCGTATCTCATGATATAAAAAGTCCGTTGAATTCAATTTCCGGTTATCTTGATTTGATGAAAGAAAATGAAAGTATAAAATCGATGAAAAATTCGTCTTCGCATATTCTTTCAATGCTTGATAATCTTCTTGATTTCTCCACCTTAGAACAGGGTAAACTAACTAAAAGTAATAGTGATTTCAACATTTATAATCTTTGCTCTGATATAAATGACATGTTTCAACCCTTGGCTACCAAAAAAGGACTTGATTTATCATTTAATTCTGATGATGTAAGGATAAATACCGATCAGATAAAATTGAAACAATTGATTATAAATCTGATTTCTAATTCAATAAAATATACATCAAAAGGAAAAGTAAATTTCTCAGCGCAATTAGATAATAATAGGCTTACAATTTCTGTATCCGATACAGGGGCCGGTATCCCCTCTGATAAACTTTCTGATCTTTATAAACCATTTTCAAGAATCGAGGAGAATAATAATCTTGCTTATGGTACAGGTCTTGGTCTTTTTGTTGTGAAAGGAATAGTTGATCTTTTTGAAGGTGACATCAAATATGATTCTCAAATCAATGAAGGTACAACTGCTACTATTGTTTTCAATGTAGATAATGCTAAAAAAGATGTTCCAAAGGGAGCTAAAAGAATAAAGGTTTATGACGATGATCCTGTGGTATTAAGAGTTGTATCTGATATGTTGTCCTCTTTAGGTCATATGATTGTGAATGAAAATTTCGATCTTATTATCACGGATATGGAGATGGGAGATATTTCAGGGTTGGATATATTAAAAGAAAACCCTTTAGTTCCCGTGATCGTTATGACAGGCAGAAGCGATTATTCTGATAATGCAGCTTTAAAAGATGGTTTTATAGGTTATTTACCTAAACCTGTTAATAAGGAATCAATAAGAGAGATGATTGGAGAAGGTGAGAGTTTTGCTGACTTTTTGGGTGATGATTTTGAAGAGATAAAAGAGCTGTTTAAGGAGTCATCAAAAGAAGATATGATAAAATTACAAGCAGCTCTTAATGAAAGTGATTTCGACAAAGCTCGTGCTATATGTCATAAAATGCTTCCTATGTTTACACAATTAGGATATAGGACCGATGAATTGGTAAAGATTGATCTAAATAAAGATAAAGAATATGAATCTTGGCAAACTGATGTAGAAAAGATATTATCAGTTACTATATAGAAATATAACCTTTACTATTTTAAATAGAATAAATAATCAACCAACAATCATTAAATACAGAATAATAAATTAAATGACATTTCAATATTTAAAATCCTTAAGCATTTGATTATTAATTTGTAATGTTAGATCTTTATATCATAAAGATGCATCTTATTATAAAGTGTCTTTCTGTCAATTTTAAGAAGTTTTGCGGCAAGACTTTTGTTACCTCTTGCCTTATTAAGAGCATTTTCGATCTGTTCTTTCTCGTTTTCCGGTCTTAAAGATAGATCTTCTGCTTTTTTTTCGGTAAAAGTAGGAAGGTCATCAGGTAAAATATATTCCTCATTTGCAAACAAAGCTGCACGACGAATCACATTTCTCAATTCCCTAAGGTTCCCACTCCAATGATGTTGTTTTAATATTTTTATTGCCTCAGGTTTAAATCCTTTAATCTCTTTTTCAAGTTCGGTATTTGCTTGTTTGAGAAACTCATTTGCAAAAAGAATAATATCATCTTCTCTTTCTCTTAACGGTGGAACAAAAAGAGAAAATTCATCAAGACGATGATATAAATCTTCTCGGAATGACCCCTGATTTATAGAATTTCTTAAATCCTCATTTGTTGCTGCTACTATTCTCACATCAACAGATATATCTTTTGCGGATCCAACAGGTCTGATTTTTTTCTCCTGCAAAGCTCTTAATAGTTGCACTTGTACCTCATAACTTAGATTTCCTACTTCATCAAGGAAAACTGTTCCTCCGTTGGCCTGTTCAAATACTCCGGTTTTATTATCTATTGCTGAGGTAAAAGAACCTTTTAAATGTCCAAAAAGTTCGCTTGGAGCTAGCTCTTTAGATAAAGCACCGCAATCAATAGCTATAAAAGGTTTATCTTTTCTTTGTGAGTTGTCATGAATAAGTTTAGCCGCAAACTCTTTTCCTGTTCCGCTTTCTCCAAGAATAAGAACTGACATTCTTGTTGGAGCAACTTTTAATATGTGATCATACATCGTTTTGGCTGATGCACTATGTCCCAAAACAAACCCTGGAGTAACCATCTTTTTTGAAGATGATTTTTGTTTAGAAGTATTGTCTATCTCTTTATTATCGATATTTATTTCCTGATTAGAGGATTTCTTCGATAATACCAAATCAATTTTTTCTCTAAGCATTGCAGGGTTAATCGGTTTTTGAAGATAATCTTCTGCTCCTAATTTGATTGAAGAAACAGCAGTCTGGACCTCTGCATAACTTGTCATAACGATAAACGGTGTTCGGATATCTTTATCCTTTATCCATTGTAAAAGAACAATACCATCACCATCAGGAAGACGTAGATCGCTAAGAATCAAAGAAAATTGATTCTTATTCAATTCTGATTTTGCATCTGCAATTTTGGTACATAAGACAGCCTCAAAATTGTTTCGAATAAACCATCCTTTTAACATGGCTCCGAAAGCTACATCATCTTCTATTATTAAAATTTTACTCTTCATATTATAAAGATAGTATTAAAAAAAATTTCCCCACACTAAAATAAGTGCAGGGATAATTTTTGATAACCTTTATTAATACAATTACTCTCTTACTATAAGATATTTTGTTACGCTCCAGAATTTATCGGGATTTATAATCTCAATATTAACCATCTTATTATCCAGCACCGCAAGTGTATAACTATCTTTAGGATGAGAAGAAAGTAAACGAGGTTTCTTACAATTTGTTTCTATAATATTCAGATTTCTAAGATCAGATTGAATAAAATCATCATTATTAAAGTTTTTATCCATTATAGATTTTGATTTGAATAAGCCATTTCCCGAAATAATATTTTTTGTTTCCAATTCCTTATTTTCGGCTATTATATACCAAACTTTATTTAGTTCCTTTTCTTGTTCTGCGATAGTGGCTTCTTGACTAACTGCCAATTGATTAAGATCAGAAATACAACTTCTCAAAGTATCAACAACAGTATTCAAATTATCAATAATAATATTTTTATTTTCTAATTCCACTCTAAGAGATTCAATAGCCAATGTTTTTTCATTTATCTCAACTTTCAATCTCGCAATAGTTCTTGACAACGATTTATTATCCTTTCCACTTTTTGCAAGGTTTTTATCCAATAATTCAATCTTTTCTTTGTTTTTATCCAAAATATCTTTTATCTGATTAATCTGCTCAGATAATTGATTACGTTTCGAAACTGATTTCTGCTCCTTTTTTTCGAGATTAAGACTAATATTATTCTCGGCATCACGAATATTTTTGAATTGTAATTCAATCTCATTTATAACCTCAAGAGTTTGATCAAACTCGAATTTCAACATATGTTCACTATTAAGTATTGAGTCTCTTTGTGCAACTACGACTTTATACTTGTCACTTTTTTCAACACACGAAGTTGTAATACTAAATATTACACATACAGCAATTATAAGTTTTGTAGTTTTCATATCATTTATTTTAAATGTTTCTGTTTATTAAATGTTCAAACGTCGTGCCCTTGTTGGTAATATTCAGATTATTAAATGTTTAACTAATAAAAACCGATATATGTATATGTGGAAAGTTGTGGAAATATGTGGAATGAATATTGTGTAAGTATTAGTAAAATCAATGAATAATATTATTTTTTTCTTTAATATTAATCTATTGATAATCAAAATCTAATATATCTTCCATTAACTAATCTCATAAAGTAATATTTTAAACGTTATTACGTTTAAATAATAGGGATGTATTATTTTTGTCTTATTAACAGACATATTAAAATGAATAAATTAGTTTTTGCAACAAACAACCAACATAAATTACGAGAGATAAGAGAGATTCTCAAAGATAAATTTGAAGTGCTAAGCCTTGATGAAATAGGTTGTCATGAAGAAATAGAAGAAACTGCCGATACTCTTGAAGGCAATGCTTTGATTAAAGCAAGATATATATCCGAACATTACGGTTATGATTGTTTTGCCGATGACACAGGTTTGGAAGTTTTCGAATTAGGAAATGCACCGGGTGTAATATCAGCCAGATATGCGGGTATTGATAAAGATTCTAAATCAAATATGGAGAAGCTTTTAAACGAGCTTAGTGGCAGTCATGATAGAAAAGCAAGATTCAGAACCGCAATAGCTCTATTAATTAATAACGAAGAATATTTATTTGAGGGAATTGTTAACGGCAAAATCACAGAACTGCAATCAGGAAATGAAGGATTCGGATATGATCCGATTTTTATGCCGGAAGGTTTTGACCTTACTTTTGCACAGATGTCTTCTGAAGATAAAAATGCTATATCTCACCGAGGAAGAGCAATCTCTTCAATGATAGATTTTTTAAAAAACAAGAAATGACCATTATGAAGAAAATACTACTTTTTACATTATGCTTTTTTTCAATATTTATCACATATTCTCAACATGCCATAGGTGATTGGATAAGTTTTAATTCTTTCGAAACAATAAGTCTTGTTGAAGAGGCTGACGATAAAACTTACTATGTAAGCAATAATTGCCTTTATTCATACGATAAAAAAGACAACTCAATATCTTCTTATAGTAAAGTGGAAGGTCTAAGTGACAATAATATTCAGTTTATTCATTATAGCATCAGCACTAAGCAATTAATTGTGATCTATAACAATATGAATATAGATATAATTAAAGGGGATAGACTGTATAATATATCTGATGTAAAAGATAAAACCATAACAGGAGATAAACAAGCTTATCATTATAGCGAAAACAATAAACTTTTTCTTGTTTCGACAGGTTTTGGACTTGTTGTAATTGATCTTGAAAAAAGAGAGATTAGAGATTCTTATAATTGGGGAGAGAAGATAAAGTGTGCTATAATAAATAATAATGTAATTTATGTTTCCGGTGACTCTTTCGGAATAAGAACAGGAAATATGAATGATAATCTTTCTGATATTTCTTCATGGAAAACACATGTATCTAATATTGCTCCTATTGACATGATTAATGTTAACGGACAAAATTTCTGTTTAAAAAGTAATAAGGATATATGTTATCAAAAAGAGGGCTCCAATTCATGGGAAAAGATATTTAATTACGGAAGTGCGCAAAAACTAAAATATACATCTGACCCTGATGTTTTCATTATAAAAGGTCAATCGGTCAATAATTTCTATCTTGTGAATAAAGACAGAAGTTATAAAAAGATGACTCTTACAAATGCTGCCAATGATATATCTTCAAATAAAAAAAATAATGAATTCTGGACAGGAGATATAGTCACTCATCTTAATCTCTATAAAACAGATGATTCGGGAAATACGTTGACATCCCAATTGTCAGGAATCGGATATAATGGAATATCCATCACTTCACCTTTTCATCTTAAAATTATAAACAACCATTTATATGTTTCCGGTGGGGGTAAATATTATGATAGATATAGATATGACGGAAGAGTTTCAATATATGACGGACAAACTTGGACAAATACAAATAATGCGGAAATTGCAGATGCTGCAGGCATCAGATTTAGAGATGTTGTTCACACCGTACCTCATCCTGATGATCCTTACCATATTTATGCCTTTACATGGGGAGAGGGGATTTTTGAGATAAAAAATAATAAATTAGTAACTCTTCATTCTTATCATAACTCAGGAGTTGAGACTATTTTTGAAAATAGTCCATCATATATTCGTGTAGATGGAGGATGTTTCGATAAAGAAGGAAATCTTTGGTTTACTAACTCTGAAGTAGCAAAACCGGTCAAAGTACTTCGTAAAAACGGAGATTGGAATAATCTTGTAAACTTTGATTATGCATCTCTTCAGGGGCATAATAGCCTCGGTAAAGTTTTCGTATCATCCAGAAATTATAAATGGATAAACGTATTATTCTCAAATAAAGATTATGGATTTTTTGTTATTGATAATAGCGGTTCCTTGGATAATCCTTCCGGATATAAAACTAAATATCTACAGAAATTTGTTTATAGTGATGGTGGATCTCCAGTAGAGGTTGATGCGATGGATTTTAAAGGATGGGCGGAAGACCGAAATGGAAGAATATGGATAGGAACAGACAAAGGACCGTTTATTCTTAATAATGAAGCGAATCTGTTTAAAGATAACACTATTCCGTTTTCAAGAATAAAAATCCCTCGTAATGATGGAACTAATCTTGCCGATTTTTTGCTTGAAAATGAAACGATAATTGCAATTGCTGTCGATGGAGCTAATAGAAAATGGTTGGCTACATCTTCTAACGGTATCTATCTTGTAAGTGAAGATGGTCTTGAAGAGATTCATCATTTTACTGAAGATAATTCTCCACTTCCTTCAAATGAAATTCTACAACTTGATATTGATAATAAAACCGGTATTCTATATGTTGGAACAGCAAAAGGATTAATAGGTTATCAGTCAGATGCAATAGAGGGAAAAGAAGATTATTCTGATGTTTATGCTTTTCCTAACCCTGTAAGACCTGAATATTCAGGAATAATAACGGTGACAGGATTAATGGAAAATTCTCTTGTTAAGATTACAGATGTAAATAATAATCTGATTTATCAGGCTAATTCTCTTGGTGGTATGATAAGTTGGGATGGAAATAATTATAACGGATCAAGAGTAGCAACCGGAGTTTACTTTGTTTATGGAACTTCAGAAGATGGAAAGTCAGGCGTAGTAACAAAAATTCTGTTCATAAATTAGAAAGAATAACTATATATAAAATAAAGCAGCAATATCAATCTAAATGATATTGCTGCTTTATTTTTCAATTATTATTGAAGTTAATAGTTTTTATCCCATTATCTTTTTTTTAGATATTCTGTTATCATTTACTTATCAAAGAATAAATACTTAATAAAATCAGATTCCAAATAAATAGATATAAGTCTATTTAACTTTTATCGTATCAAATCCTTCGCCGTAAACACCATTTACTTTTGCCTGAGAAATAAAAGCATTAGGATCTATTGATTTTATTATTCTAAATATGGTTACCGATTCGTTTTGCTTAGCCAGAACAAGAAGTACTTTCATCGGTTCTTTACTATACCATCCCATTCCGTCTACCACGGTAACTCCTCTGTTCACTTGAGAGTTAATTGCATCGGCAATCTTATCATAATGTTTGGAAAATATAGTAAACTGTACAGATCTGCGGTTTGAATTTATCACAAGATCTGCCATATTAGATACAATCACAAGAATAATTAAACCGTAAACAATCTTATCAACACTATGAAAAAGAAAATAGGACGATGATATTACTAATAGATCACAATAAAGCATCGTTCTACCTATTGATATATCTCTTTTTCTGTTTATCATTGCTGCAACAATATCTGTTCCGCCGGTACTTCCGTTATTTATAAAAACAATACCTATTCCTAAACCACAAATAACCGAGCCAAGAATTATATTTACAAACGGTTGATCCTGAATGAACGGTTCGGTAAAAAGAGGTTGCAAAATATTAATAATAAAACTCATTGCGAAAGATGCGAATATAGTTCTTATTACAAACTTTCTACCTACACCTTTGTATGCCAAAACCAATAGAAAAGCGTTGATAATAAATACCGAATAACCGACAGGAAAGCCGCTTAGATAATAGATTAATGATCCAATACCTGCCATACCACCCATAACAACTTTCTCAGGTAATAAAAATGCCGTAAGACCAAACGAATAAATAAATAATCCGACTATTATCATAAAATAGTCTCTTAACTGCAGGAGAAGATCTTTTCTCGAAAGTTTCATAAGTTATAGGTTAAAAGAGAATCAATAGTAAATTAAAAGCATAATATTTGGTGCAAAATTATCCTTTTAATCTGATTATATAAACACTTATAAAAGAAAAAGAATTACGATTTTAGGATAAAGAATGTAAAAATTATTAATATCATTTATCTGATTTAGATAAATGTTATAATCTATTGATTTTAATCATGATAGATTATAATTAAAGGTATAAAAAAAGCGCTTCGGATATTCCGAAGCGCTTAATATTATAAATGAGGATTAATCCTTCACTGTGTTATTAGTCTGTCAATTTTGCACAGATAAGTTCACGGTTCAAACGTGCGATATTGCTGATAGAAACGCTTTTTGGACATTCTACTTCACAAGCACGAGTGTTTGTACAGTTACCGAAACCAAGCTCATCCATTTTAGCAACCATTGATTTTACACGTTTTTTAGCTTCAACTTTACCCTGTGGAAGAAGAGCAAACTGACTAACTTTTGCAGAAACGAAAAGCATTGCAGAAGCATTTTTACAAGCTGCTACACAAGCTCCACAACCGATACAAGACGCAGAGTCCATAGCCTCGTCAGCATCAATTTTAGAGATTGGAATTTCGTTAGCATCACGTGGGCCACCTGTGTTAACAGAGATATAACCTCCTGCCTGTTGAATCTTCTCAAAAGCAGTACGATCAACCATAAGGTCACGGATAACAGGGAACGCTGTAGATCTCCAAGGTTCAACAATGATAGTTTCACCATCGTTAAAACGACGCATGTGAAGCTGACAAGTTGTTACCGCAGTATCTGTCCCGTGAGGACGACCATTGATATATAATGAACAAGTTCCGCAAATACCTTCGCGACAATCGTGATCAAATACGATTGGCTCCTGTTTCTGAGCAACAAGTTTTTCGTTTAGTGCATCAAGCATTTCGAAGAAAGAACTATCTGTTGATACTTTCTCCATAGGGTAATCTACAAATTGGCCTTTTTCTTTCGGGCCTCTCTGACGCCATACTCTTAGCGTTACATTTATGAATTTTTCCATTTGAGTCAAAAATTAATATAGAGTTAGAAAGAAAATTAAGCTTTATAGTTACGAGTCTGAACCTGGATAAACTGATAATCCAAATCTTCTTTTAATAATTCAGGCTCTTTACCTTCTCCATCATATTTCCAACAAGAAACATAAGAGAATTTATCATCATGACGTAGTGCTTCACCCTCCGCAGTCTGGTGTTCTTCACGGAAGTGACCACCACAAGACTCTTCACGATCAAGTGCATCATGTGCCATAAGTTCGCCAATCTCCATGAAGTCGATAAGACGAAGTGCTTTGTCTAACTCTGTATTCAAATCATTTGCTACACCCGGAACGTAAACCTCTTTCCAGAAAGTAACTTTAAGATCTGCAATTTTCTTGATAGCCTCTTCAAGACCGGCTTTATTACGTGCCATACCAACGAAATCCCACATGATAAGACCAAGTTCTTTGTGGATTGAGTCAACAGTACGAGTACCTTTAACTGCCATCACTTTTTCAATCTTAGCTTGTAGTTCTTTTTCTGCCTGAGCAAATTCAGGAAGATCTGTAGAGAAACGTGGAACCTGAATCTGATCAGCAAGATAATTCTGAATAGTATAAGGAAGTACGAAATATCCATCTGCAAGACCCTGCATCAATGCAGAAGCTCCAAGACGGTTAGCTCCGTGATCTGAGAAGTTTGCTTCACCGATACAGAAACATCCGGGAATAGTTGTCATCAATTCATAGTCAACCCAGATTCCACCCATTGTATAGTGAATAGCAGGATAGATCATCATCGGAGTTTCATATGGATTGTCATCAACGATTTTTTCATACATCTGGAATAAGTTACCATAACGAGCCTCTACTACATCACGACCAAGACGGTTGATAGCGTCAGAGAAGTCAAGGTAAACTGCAAGACCTGTATTGTTTACACCGAAACCTGCATCACATCTCTCTTTAGCAGCACGAGATGCAACGTCACGAGGTACAAGGTTACCAAATGCAGGGTAACGACGTTCCAAGTAATAGTCACGGTCTTCCTCTTTAATTTGAGTTGGTTTAAGTTTTCCTGCGCGGATAGCTTC
>CAMTOJ010000076.1 GCA_947074145.1 uncultured Bacteroidales bacterium | reverse complement strand
ATTATTCTAAATCACAGATCTCTTGTCTCGGGTATAGATGTTTCAAGAAAATATTTACCGGATTACTTAAAATTAGAAAACTGGAATCAAAGTTCTATTAAAACCACAATCGATATTGGGGGAGACTCTCTTTTGATGTATGGAGGGTCCGGGATTTGGCTTACAAATCAAAGGCATACTTTTGTCGAACGGTTTGAAAAAGGGATGAAAAGTGGAGTAGAGAATAGGAATACATCAAAAATTATAAAGACTGAAAAAGGTGATGTATTTGCTGTTACGACTTTCGATCTTTATCGCCTTGATGCCAATAACAATAGATGGAATAATGTATCTTCTCTTATTGACAATGGTGGCCGATTAAGTGACATGGCTACGTGTGGAGATACTTTAGTTGTTCTTTCTCGTTCGGAAGCTTTTTTTTCTATATATCCATTTGAGAGCTTTACCAAATCAACATTAGCTGCACCTGTCGGTTATGATGGAAAAGTCTCATTATTCAGAACGATTTGGCGATTACATAGTGGCGAGCTTTTTGGTGAGATTGGTAAAATTGTAGTTGATCTTTTAGCCATAGCCATAATTATCTTTACTATTACGGGTATAATAATATTTCTTTTTCCGAAGATTGTCAAACCTCTTAAACGAAAAGGCAAAAGTATAACTATATTTATTTCAGCTCTTCGCCCTTCATATAAATGGCATGGAAAACTTGGTTATTGGCTTACCTTTTTGATCCTTATATTGTTTGTAAGTGGAGCCTTTTTACGTCCGCCATTATTAATTAGCATAATAAGATCTGAAGTAACTCCATTTCCTTATTCCACACTTGATTCAGATAATGCCTGGAACGATAGATTACGCTGCATAAACTATGATATTGAACAAAAAGAATGGTTACTATATACATCAGAAGGATTCTATTCGATGAATAATCTGGATGCACAACCAAAATTAATCCCTTCTTCTCCTCGAGTAAGTGTAATGGGTGTGAATATTATGCAACAGGTTTATCAAAATTACTGGATTGTCGGATCTTTTGATGGATTGGTGCTATGGGATAGAAATACAGGAAAAAGTTTAGACTATCTAACAAAACTCCCGATTACACCTCATAAACCGGGACCATCCAGAAATCAATTAGCCGTAACAGGCTATACTGCCGATTTTCTTGCGGGAGATATTGCTTTCGGATACTCTTTCGGAGCAAGATATATCCATAGAAACGGTAATTTTATCCCTATGCCGGAGATAGAATCTCCTGATAGAATATCATTGTGGCATTTGGCTTTGGAAGTTCATACAGGAAGAATATATAAACCTTTTTTGGGCTTCTTTTCTGATCTTTTTGTGTTTATCTCCGGAATTATACTATCTATAATTACCATAACTGGTTTTGTAATGTATAGAAGAAAAAGAAAGAGATTATCTAAAAATAATAAATAGATTTTTATATTGATATTCTCAAACAATAGATATTTTATTACATCTTATCTAATGGTTTTCTCTTATCTTCTTTAATTTTCTTGAAATGACTTGGAGTAAGTCCTGTCACTTTTTTGAACTGAGCACTCAAATATGCACTACTTGAATATCCCATAAGATCGGCAATTTCATTAAGAGATAATTCGTCATAAACGAGAAGCTCTTTTATCCTTTCTATTTTGCGTATTATATAATACTGCTCAATAGTGGTATTTTCAATCTCCGAAAATAGATTGCTCAGATAAGTATATTCGTAATGCAGCTTTTGGGATATATAACCTGAAAGATTTATTTTCATCCCGTTTAAATCAGGAGTATAATATATCAATTCGATTATTATATTTTTTATCTGCTCGATAATTCTTATCCTTTTATCATCAATAAGTTCGAATCCGAGAGCTTCGAGTTTTTGTTTGATAACCGATATGTCATTTTTACTCAACTCGATATTGAATTCGGCTTCTCCCAGCTTTACAGCGGTAGGGACGAAGCCGGATTTTTTTAATTCATCGTTTACAACCATTATACATCGATTGCAGACCATATTTTTTATGAATAAAGTAATTGCCATAACTATATTTTATGAAGACAAATGTATCTTTTTAAATTATTCATTGTTCAGAATCTTCTCAATTTAAGTCTCAGACTATTTGAAACTACGCTTACACTGCTTAATGCCATTGCTGCTCCCGCTATCATAGGGTTTAAAAGAAAACCGTTTACAGGAAACAATATCCCTGCAGCTATCGGAATACCTATAAGATTATAGATGAATGCCCAGAATAAATTTTGCCTTATGGTTCTTACTGTCAAACGTGATAGTTCTAAAGCATCAGCTATTTTGTTAAGATCAGAAGATATTATCGTCATTTTAGCAGTATCCATTGCTATATCGCTGCCATTTCCCATCGCAATACTCAGATCAGCTTGAGCCAATGCTGCACTGTCGTTTATCCCGTCGCCTGCCATTGCAACAATTTTCCCTTTTAAACGGAGTTCTTTCACAAAAGAGGCTTTTTCATCAGGAAGCATTCCGGATCTGAAATTTACTATTCCGGTCTTTTTGGCAATCAGACTTGCTGAAACTTCATTGTCCCCTGTAAGCATATATATATCAATTCCCTTTTCCTGTAACTTCTTTATGGCACTGATAGAACTACTTTTAATCTCATCTGTAATACCGACAATAGCCAAAGCTTCATCATCATTTGAAAACCATATTACAGTTTTTGATTCTTGCAACAACTGATCATATCCCTTTTCAAGTTCTTTTGAAATTCTAATATTATTTTCCACAAGAAAAGATCTGTTTCCTGCATAATATCTTTTTTTATTAAAATCTCCGAAAACACCTCTTCCGATAACACTTTCATAATAGTCAAAAGATACTGGTTCACTCTCACCTAAATATTTGATGATAGCATGTGCAAGTGGATGTTCGGATTTGCTTTCAAGAGTGAAGAAAATACTCTTTAGATTATCATTACTTTCTTTCCAAATAAAATCTGTTACTTTTGGCTTACCTTCTGTGATTGTTCCCGTTTTATCAAGAACCAAAACATCTGTTTTTCTTGCAATCTCAAGACTTTCAGCATCCTTAATAAGTATCCCTTTTTCTGCTCCTTTACCAATCCCTACCATAATTGCTGTGGGTGTTGCAAGACCAAGAGCACAGGGACAAGCAATCACAAGTACCGTCACTAACGATAGCAATCCGTGAGTAAATCCGTTTTCAGGATCAAGAAAAAACCATGTTGCAAAAGATAATAGCGCAATAATGATAATAATAGGAACAAATACCGAAGCTATCTTATCAACAAGTTTCTCAACCGGCGCTTTACTGCCTTGAGCTTCTTTTACCATTTTTATTATTTGAGAAAGCATAGTATCAGAACCTGTTTTGTCTGCTTTGAACAGAAAACTTCCTCTTTGATTTAGCGTACCCGCATAGACATAAGAATTTATCTCCTTTAATGAAGGAACAGGTTCTCCGTTGAGCATACTTTCATCAACAAACGACGATCCTTCTGTCACAATTCCGTCAACTGCAATCTTATCGCCTGGTCTAACCAATATCACATCGCCCTTTCTAACCTCTTTTATGGGGATTTCACGCTGTTGATTACTTTTTGTAATTATCATTACAGAATTGGGTTGAAGTCCGATAAGTTTTTTTATTGCCGAAGAAGTATTTGCTTTTGCTTTCGTTTCCAGAAAACGACCTATTAGAATAAACGCAATTATAACACTCGAAGCCTCAAAATATACATGCGGTTCTATTCCTTTTGATATCCAAAAATCAGGGAAAATGATATTCATCACACTGAAAACATAAGCCGTACCGGTACTTAAAGCTACCAGCGTATCCATATTTGCGGAACGATGTTTTAGTTGCTTTATCGCATTTATAAAAAAGTCACGTCCGAACCAAAATATAACAGGAGTAGAAAACATCCACATTATCTCATTGGCATAAGACATATCCATGAAGAACATTCCTATAAGGAATACGGGAAAAGAAAGAATTATTGATAGAATAACCTTCTTTCGTAATTTGATATAATTAATATAATCTCTTTGTTCAGAATTTTCAGCATTATCATTCTCGTCGTCATCTTCTTCATTTTCAATAATCATATCATAGCCGGCATCCTGTATAACCTGCTTAAGTTGTTGTGCTGAGGTAATATCAGTGTTGAACTCTATAGTTGCCGATGAAGATGCTAAATTGACGTATGCTTCAATAATACCATTCTGTTGATTAAGGATTTTGTTTACACGAGCCGCGCATGAACCACAGTGCATATTAAGAACCGGAAATGTTGCTCTCTTTGTATTATACTTTGTCATAAGTTTATCATTCAAAATTATAATACAAATTTATCTTACCACAGCTTATTGCTTCTTATAAAATTTTGAGATAGAATTATAACTTTTTTCTATTTATATACAATACCGGATGATTAAAGTGAATATCGATTTAAATAATCAATCATTAGAAGGATGGATGTTTATTTGATTGTTTTTAACCATTTATCTAATAACGAAGCGATAATATCATTATTCATATCCTGCATCAAAAAATGTGTATTGCCAAAAACTCCCTCTTTAGGTAATTCAATCAATGTCGCATTTCCTCCGTGACGGTTTATTGTTTCTACAAAATTATGAGCCATTTGAAGGCGAACACGCCAATTCTCATAGCCAAGTTTGTTTGATGGTTCTGTTGGAATATTATCGCCAAAATAGATTATGATAGGGATTTTCGTCAATTTTGTAAACTGATCGGCAGATACGCAGAATACTGAAATT
This sequence comes from uncultured Bacteroidales bacterium, assembly GCA_947074145.1. GTDB lineage: Bacteria > Bacteroidota > Bacteroidia > Bacteroidales > JAUNSR01 > JAUNSR01. Next base: position 6,696 of record CAMTOJ010000076.1, on the reverse strand, counting down.
CCACCTGTCAATCCCGGTATATGATCAGGCACCTCACCTTCGGGAAAAACAAACCCTCCCGGTTCCAATGCTGCGATAGCCTTAGTCTTTCCGTTCTCTATTGCAGTCATCCATCCCGGATAACCACCTGCGGAATGAGTGATAAGTATATGTTCTCCGATTTTCTCCGCAAGAGAATTAAGAACCGGAATGTCTTGTTTATGATCACTCAAATCAGGAGTCATTTCCCTGAAAAAATGTGACAGATATTCATCTCCGATAGGAAATTGCACACCCTTATGGTAATCAGGCCAGATACCTATTCTCCATATCTCAAACCAAAACATCTCATCAGCCATCGGTCTTATTGTAGTTACCGCCGATGTCCGGCCGGCACGACCCCGTCCCGGCAAATCAACAATGTAATTGCTCCAGCCCCTGCGTAACATAAGAGTAGCAAAACCCTCTCGTCCGTCAGGCGTCATTTGCCAGCAAAGTCCCGAGCCTGCATAACCATGAATATAAACCAAAGGCAAAGATTCGGAATTCTCAGGTATTTGATAATCAATGGTGGCATGATCGCATCGGTAACTCTGACCTTTCTCATTTTGAGTAGACCAACTAACGAATTTAGTATCATCGAAAATCCCGGAGTGTTGAATTGTTTTACCGCCAATTGTAAAATGCCCTTGGGTTGCTATTGAAATATTTCTGTTATCCATCATCTATAGTTTAAAATGAAAATAATATTGATGTTATATATTAAATAAACATCAATATTATTAGCTTTCTAATTTAAAGATTAGAAACAGTCGTTTTGTTCAAAATAATTTATTTTAATCAATAGCTATCATCACTGATGTTGCTTTTACAACAGCAATAGCTTCAACACCCAATGCTAAACCAAGATCCTTGATTGACCCATTCGAAATAGTGGAAGATACAACATTTCCGTCACTAATTTCTAATGCTACGATTGAGTTAACTGCACCTTCGGTTATTGAAATGATTTTACCTTTTAATTTGTTTCTTGCGCTTATCTTGATATCTCCCAAAGCAATCATTACTTCTGTTGCCTTGATAATAGCATAAGCTTCTTTCCCTTCTGTTAAATTAAGTTCTTCAACAGCCATTTTTGATATAGTACTATGTATTTTAACACCGTTTATATCCAAAGTTACCATACTATTGACTGCTCCTTCATTAATAGAGCTAATTACACCTTTAAATTGATTTCTAGCACTGATTTTCATAACATTTTTGAATTAATTAATAATATAATTATGCCTTAGCATATAAGAATCTTTATGCATCTCCGCAAATGATAAATCTATTCTGTTTAATTATTATTTTAATTCATATGAATCAATTCTATTTAAGATGAAAATGATTAACATCATATTCGCAAGATATGAAAAACAATTGCATAGAACAATAATAAAAGAGGGTATTCTATCGTCAATGATGCTTTTTTGATAGAGTATTAAGTGGGAAAAAGTTGGGAAATATTCATAACAGACAGTTTTCCATTCTTTTTTAAATTAAAACTATGTCATATTTTAGAACTCTTATTTTGCGACAATTTGAAATTTCTTACTGATTTGATATCCATTTTTATGAAAATAAGCGATATATATCCCGTGAATTATATTTGTAGTTTTAATAATGTTATCATTTGTCTCCAGCAATTTGTTTCCTTCAATATTATATATTGAAACTGAGTCGAATTCTCCTATAATATTTATTTCGTCTACATTTACTACTATATCAATGTCCGAAATATCTGTTGTTTTATCTATTAAGGTTGTTGAAGTGATATTGTCATAATCAATAGACTGAAGCCATGTCGATATCAGATTTCGGGAATTTGAAACCTGAGAAGATCGGATCCAGAGATTCGGTTCAAGAAAATTGCCATTCGGAATAAGACGTTTCGCGTCTCCCACAACTCCTGATATTCCGCTGCTTGCGCTCGAAACAATCATTGCGATATTCTTATTTTCCATCTGACTACCGTACCTGAATAAGAATGTCTGTAAGGGCGCAGCCATATTGCTCCACCAAAGAGGTGCGGCAACGATAATCATATCGTATTCGGATAAGTTGACATTAACCGGATCGATAGCCGGATATGAAGATTCACTATTCGGATTCTGACGAATATCTGAGATCAGAGCACTTCCTATGGCATAATTGTTTGCAGCATAGTCAAGACCTTTTTCCTGTGGTTCTATTCTCAATATATCGGCTTGTATTTGTGTTTGCAGTTCGGTGACTACACGGTGTATATTGTTTGAAAAACTATAATATACGATAAGAGTTTTGGCATTAACGGAAACAATCATAAGTATGAGGCTGAAAATCACGGTTAATCTTTTCATTCTGATAAAATTTAAAAGTTTATATATTCGTTTTTTAATGTCCTACCTGGCGTTGCTGTTCTGCATTATATCTGTCACCCATCACAGGAAATGAAGCTACCGCCGACTCTAGTTCTTTCCAATCATTGTCAGAGATATCGAAATCAAGAGTATAAAGATTTTCGATCAGGTGAGATACTTTCGTTGTTCCCGGTATCGGCACAATACCTTCACCCTTACTCATAAGCCACGCAAGGGCGACCTGAGCAGAAGTCATACCACGAGTTCTGCCGAAATGCTGAAGAACGTTAAGTATCGCGGTATTGGCGCGAATAGTATCCGGCTGAAAGCGGGGAAGTGTTTGCCTGTTGTCATTTTTATCGTCGAAGACGGTGAATTCATTGATCGCGCCACCTAAAAAGCCGCGGTTTACAGGGCTATATGGAACGAATCCGATGCCTAACTGCTGACAAACTTTAAGAACGTCGTTTTCTTCAATCAGTCGGTGCATAAGATGCCATTCGCTTTGAATAGCTGTAAGTGGCTGAATGGAGTGAGCCTTACGTATAGTCTCGGCATTGACTTCGCACATTCCCCAATGTTGCACTTTTCCCTCTTTTATCAGATCACCTATCGTTTCGGCAACAACCTCAACAGGTGTTTTAGGATCAAAACGATGTTGATAAAACAAAGGAATCGAGTCTATTTTCAAACGGCGAAGAGAGTCTTCGCAATAACGGCGTATAGTGGCGGGACTGCTGTCTTGTCGCCCGGTTGTTTTGCCGTTTATCACTTCATGTCCGAATTTGGTCGTTATATTCACCTTGCCTTTATAAGGAGCTAACGCTTCGCCGGCAAGAATCTCATTATGAAGCGGACCATATACGATAGCGGTATCGAAAAGAGTCACTCCACGCTCGGCCGCCTCGTGTATTACACGGATACATTGTTTTCTACCCGGCGATTGCGAACGATTGTAATTCATACCCATCACTCCGAATCCCATTGCCGAGACTTCAAAAGCGGCAGAACCCGAACCAAGTGTGCGATAGAGCATACCGTCTTTTCTGACAATTGAGTTCTTTTTTCCGGTTATCACATTGTTAGCCGCTTTTACTTTGTCGAGAGTCGGTTGGATTGAGAAAGCTGCGGTTGCGGCAGCGGCGATCTTCAGAAATCCGCGTCTGTTGATCTTCTCTTTTTTGTTGCTGTCTTCCATCTTCACTTCTGAATTTTCGTTTTGTGTGTTAATAAATTATTTTTCAAGAGAGCATTCCTTTTCATAGTTCAATATTTTGACGATTGTGGTATTACAAAAATAAAACCGAATGATTGCCGGTGCTTTGTGGAGAGGTTCAAGTTTTTTTGTTAAGAGGCTCAAATGTTTTTGTTAGAATATCTGATTGTTATTCCTGGCTTCAGTAAATAAAAATAGCTCTCTGTCAGTCAATGACAGAGAGCTAAAGGAATATGTAGTTTGATTTTATAAGACGCTGTTAATGGGGGAGGTGCCGTATTTCTCCTTATATAATTTTGAGAAATGAGACAGATTTTTGAAACCGACTTCAGTACATATATCGGATATCTTTTGATTGCCGTTTTTTAATAATTCATGAGCGGCTTCGAGTCGTTGTTTTATCAACCATTTTTGAGGTGAAAGATCGCTTATCTTTTTGAAATCACGTTTGAATGTCGCAAGACTTCTACCTGAATATGCAGCCATCTCTTTAAGCGAAAGATCATACATATAATTGGTATTCATGAAATCGAGGAGATCTATTTTCCAGGGTTCTGTAAAATCGAATAATGAGGCATAAAGATTCTTATCTGTATTAAGAAGTATATATAATCCTTCTGCCATTTTTAATTTCAGAAGTTCTTCAGAAGGTTTTATCTCTGAATCAAAATAAGGAAGTACCGACTCGAAAAGACTTTTGATGTCGGGGCGGTTTGATTGAAGCAGGGTAAGACTTCTTTTATTGCGTTTCGACAGTTCCGGTAGAGATTTTTTCGCTATATCCTTATAGAATTCGCGAAGAAAATTGCGTGAGAATTTTAAAACGACTGACTGGTATGGTTTTTCTTCACTTGCTCTTTTTTGAAGTATCATCTGATTGTCGCGACGCATGAATGCACAATCGCCGGCATCAAGAACAGTTGTATTGCCATGCTCCGTAATCTCCAGTTTTCCGGAACATAGATATATCAAAGTATGTTCGGCATTGGGATGGGTACATTCGCGATCATCTGTAAAATAGCATGCTATAAATACGTTCGAGTAATTCAACAATTTAAGATTTTCCATGCAGTAAGTAGTTTCTTTAAAATCAAAGATAATTGAAAAATCGTTATTTCGACTTCTTTCTTAATCCCGCTCTTATACGGCTAAGTGATTGAGGTGTAACGAAAAGAAAAGAAGCAAGCTTTTTAAGTGATACTTGGTTTAGAAGTTCCGGATTTTTTTTCATCAAAGACAGATAACGTTCTTCGGCAGAAAGATTGTCGGCAAAGAATAGAAGATATTCCTCCATAATCATTGAATGATGCTCAAACATCTTTCTAATGATATTCGAAAATCGTAATGATTCATTGCAAAGTTTATCGATTTCCGGCTTTGTAATGTAATATCCCTTCAAATCGCTTTCTACTTCTATGGTAAGTTGTGATAATGAATCGAGACAATATCCCCACACAGGAATGACCATTTCTCCTTCGCCGGCAAACCATAAAGCAATCTCCTCACCGTCGTTGTTTCGGAATGCGCGTATAACTCCTTGCTTGATTATATAGAGCTTATTGTTACACTCTCCTTCGCGAACAAGAAAATCCTTTTTCGGAATAAAGCAACTTTCGGTATGAGATAAGAGAATCTCTAAATCCTCAGGACTAAGAGAATAGTTATTACAAAGTTTTTCTTTGAATTGTTCCATTCACAAAAATATGTTTTTTCTATCATGACTCATTAATTACCATATGGTAATTTTTATCAACATCAGCTGTCCTACCTTTGCTGTCGATTTAAAATATATGTATTGTTTATGGAACTAAAAGACACTATTGATTTCGGAAAAGAAAATGTCTCTAAATTATTTCGCAAGATGCTTTATCCGACTCTGTTGGGAATGTTGTTTTCTGCTTTGTTTACTATTACCGACGGTATCTTTGTCGGCCGCGGATTAGGAAGTGATGCTTTGGCAGCTGTCAATATCACGGCACCTTTATTTATGCTTGCTACCGGCATAGGGCTTATGTTCGGAATGGGAGCTTCTGTTGTGGCATCTATTCACCTGGCAGGGAATAAATTAAAAATAGCAAGAATAAATGTTACTCAGTCCATTGTTGTCGCGTCACTTTTGATGGTTATATGTTCGGTTCTTGTCATGATATTTCCTTATCAGGTTTTATCTATACTCGGATGCTCAGAAAGACTGACACCTTTGGCTATCGATTATCTGAAGGGATTTGTTCCTTTTCTTATTTCATTGGTATTGATCACATCATGCGGTTTTTTTGTCAGACTGAGCGGAGCGCCTAATTATGCTATGGTTTGTACTGTGGTATCGGCGGTAATAAATATTATCCTCGACTATCTTTTGATATTCGTATTTAAATGGGGAATGTTCGGTGCCGCTTTTGCAACAGGGATAGGGACCACGGTAGGAGTGATAATGATGATTTTTTACTTGTTGAACAAAAAAAATACCATTCATTTTGTAAGTGTCAAACTATCAAAGAAAAGTTTTTTGCTTACCTGTAGAAATATAGGCTATATGTGTAAGCTCGGTTTCTCGTCGTTTTTAGGCGAGATAGCAATCGCATCGATGATGATATGTGGTAATTATGTATTTATGAAGTATATGGGAGAAGACGGAGTTGCTGCTTTCAGCGTTGCATGTTACTTTTTCCCGATAGTGTTCATGGTTTATACTTCTATAGGGCAGTCTGCCCAGCCTATAATAAGTTATAATTATGGTGCGGGATGTGAGGAAAGAGCGAAAGCCGGTTATGCCATCGCTTTGAAGTATTCGCTTTTCTGTGGACTGATTGCCGTGGTGCTTAATTCTTTATTCAGTACGGAAATTGTTTCGATGTTCATAACTGAAGATAACGAAGCTCGCAGAATCGCAATAAAGGGATTGCCGTTGTTTGCTTTCGGATTTATTCCTTTCGCGATAAATATGATATCGGTGGGTTATTTTCAGAGTGTGGAACGTATTAAATATGCCACGATACTTACCTTATTAAGAGGTTTTGTGTTTATGATACTCAGTTTCATAGTCCTTCCCAAACTTGTAGGTAATGCCGGAGTATGGCTTGCTGTACCATTGTCAGAGATGCTTACTTTTCTTTTTGTAAT
>CAMTOJ010000075.1 GCA_947074145.1 uncultured Bacteroidales bacterium | reverse complement strand
ACTAAATTATATGCTTAATGAAAAACATCAACAACCGGATTTATCCGCAGATCCGTTTGTGTTCTGTGCAGAAGATCAAGAATCAACGCATACTCTCAGTTGTTGGGAACTCAAATTATGTATAGTAAGTATCTACAAGAAGTTTTTACTCTATACCATATTCTTAAAATATCTCTTCAATTATAGTGGGATATAAATGTTTCTTATAAAAGATGTCTAAACATTTATTTAATGATTTTGTTACCTAAAATGTAACTTAATATCAATACTCATGAAAATAAATGAATGGACACCAGATGATAGACCTCGTGAAAAATTAATCAAGCATGGAGCTTCAACGTTGACAGATACAGAGCTTTTGGCAATTATATTAAGATCAGGAACGAGAGAGAAGTCGGTATTCGAGATATCTACCGAAATTCTGAGTGAATATAATTTATCACAATTAGGAAGATTATCGGTTGAAGAACTAACACAAAAATATAAAGGAATTGGCGAAACAAAAGCTGTGACTCTATTTGCTGCAATCGAACTTGGAAGAAGAAGAAGTCGTTATGAAGTTATGAAGCAAGATAACTTTTCAAGTAGCAAGGCTGTATATACCTTTTTCAGACCTTATCTTGGAGATCTCAAACATGAGGAGTTTTGGGTTGCATATCTTAACAGAGCCAATAATTTAATTTCTACCAAACAGATTAGCAAGGGTGGTATATCAGAAACAGCGGTAGATATAAGAATTATACTAAAAGAAGCAATCACAAAGCTAGCTTCATCTGTTATTTTATGTCATAATCATCCTTCCGGCAACATAAGACCAAGCATCAATGATGATGCTTTTACCCGTAACTTTCATAGTGCTTCGAAAATAATGAACATTGATTTATTAGATCATATTATAATAGGTGAACAGTCGTATTTTAGTTATGCAGATGAAGGTAAACTATAATTAGAGCTTATTTCTTTTGTATAATATATTATATTTGCAATAATTATAAATAAAGAATGATGGAAAATAAAATATTAGCTCTGGAAGAAAAAGTAGTAGATATGCTTCGCTTGGTGTTTGATCCTGAAATACCTGTGAATATATATGATCTCGGACTAATTTATGAAATAGATGTAGATGATCAGGGAACTGTAAAAATAAAAATGACTCTGACTGCACCTAATTGTCCTGCGGCAGACTTTATTATAGAAGATGTAAGATTTAAGGTTGAAAGTATTGACGAGGTAAAAAGCGTTGAAGTAGATCTTGTGTTTGAACCTGAATGGGATAAGGAAATGATGAGCGAAGAGGCTAAACTTGAATTGGGATTCTTATAAATTATTCTGTAGGATATTTGATTCTATGAGTTATATTGGCCTTTAAATTCGTTATACGATACAATTAATATAATATCAATATTATTACCTCTCATACCTATATGAGGGGTATTTTTTAAATTATAAAGAACCCGGTTTCAATGAAAAAAATCTATTTTCTTTCAGATATACACCTTGGAGCAAAAACAATAAATAACCCCCTTGAACATGAAAGAAGGGTTGTGAGATTTCTTGACTCCATAAAAAATGACGCTTCTGAAATATATCTGATGGGAGATATCATTGATTATTGGTTTGAATATAAAAAAGTAGTTCCAAGGGGTTTTACAAGATTCTTAGGAAAAATTTCAGAATTGACAGATATGGGAATCAAAGTATTTTGGTTTACCGGTAATCATGATATTTGGATTTTCGATTATATACCACAAGAAACGGGTGCTACTATCTATCTTAAACCCATAATAAAGGAGATTATGGGTAAGAGATTTTACCTTGCTCATGGTGATGGTTTGGGTGATGATTCTTTAGGATATAAATTTATTCATAAGTTTTTCAGGAATAAGATATGCCAAAAACTATTTTCAGGTATTCATCCTCGTTGGACAGTGAGTTTAGCTCATTATTGGTCGAAGAAGAGTCGCTTGGGAGGTACAGTTGAAACTTTTCTTGGTGAGGATAAAGAGCATCTTGTTCAATTTAGTAAAGATATGGCTAAAACCAGTGATATTGATTTCTTTATATATGGTCATCGTCACATAATGCTCGATCTTATGATATCCAGGAAGAGTAGAGTTATAATACTTGGTGACTGGATTAACCTATTTTCTTATGCTGTTTTTGATGGCGAAAATATGTGGCTTGAACAATTTGAAGAGGAGATCAATAATGATGTAAATGAGGATATAAATATCAGTATTGCTTTTTAATCGATCTTGTTTTTCGAATTATTATTATTTTCCTCTGTATAAATCTAATACCCTGAGTATATATCAATTTTTTAAAGTTGACATTATTACAATAGCCATAAACAACATACCCATAATGAGGCCACTCATTGATAACTTATGATTACCCTTTAATTCTGCTCCGGGAATCATCTCATCTAATGCAGTATTGACAAGAAGACCGGCTAATAAACCTTTTACAATCCCAAAAATAGCAGGGCTGGAAAAGTCTGTTATTATAAAATAAGAAACTAATGCACCCAAAGGCATAGCGAGAGATGCAATAATGCAGTAATAGAAAGATTTACGTTTGCTTTTAGACATCTTCATAAATACCATTGTAATTAATGCTCCTTCAGGAAAATTATGGGCAATTAAAGAAATTACAACCGGAAGAGCAAATGAAGTTTCACTCAAATATGTAAGATAGGTAGCTATTCCTTCTACAAAAGCATGTATTGTGATTGCAAGAAATATCAGGTTAAATAGAGTATACTCATGTTTTTGTGCAATCTCAGGAATCTCTCGTTCATTATGATATTGACGTTGCTTATATGAAGCAATAATATCGACAGGCAGAGTAAAAAGAAGTCCTGAAAAGAAACTAACGTTCATAATTAAATTTCCTTGTTGAGAACCATAATATTCTGTTAATGCAGATAGCGAGGAGGGTAGAAACTTCAGAAAAGCAGCATACAACATTATTCCCCCTGTAAATCCAAGTATCACTGATAGAAAATGACTCTTAATCTCTTTAAACAATAATGGTATAGAACCGCCGAGTACAAATACTGCGCTTCCAAGCATTGACATGATTAACGATATCAGTGGTTTATCGGGCAAAATAATCTATTTATGGTTATATCAATGTAACAATAATATGGGAGTGAAGTTTATCCGGTCTGTCAAATTTTATAATAAAATGATATATAAGCTTTTATTAATTAATAAACCATATTGACAAAATATGAAAATAATAAAATTAATATTTATAAATAATAACTTACTAATTCAATTTGTTATATTAAGATTTTAATTTATGACAAAATATGACTAATATTGCGATTTATCTGAATAATTGTAACTAGTTGCATAATTATTTTATATCAAAGCAAAAGAAAGCAAAAACACTATGAAGGTATTGAAGTTCGGTGGTAGCTCAGTTGGCTCCGTATCAAGTCTATTGAATGTGAAAAAAATTGTAGAGTCGTCTAATGAACCAATTGTGGTTGTTGTATCGGCTATAGGTGGTGTAACCGATTCACTTATTCAAATGGCAACCACGGCAAGTAATGGTGATGACAGCTATCTTGTACGACTTGATGAAATGAAAGTATATCACGAAAAAGTTCTTGAAGGACTTTTTGAAGGTGATGAATTAAAGGCAATAAGAAGCTCAGTAAGAGCACTTCTTGAGGATCTTACCAACATATTTAAAGGAATATGTCTAATCAAAGATTTATCAGAGAAGACACTTGCCACTGTTTTGAGTTATGGTGAAAGAATATCTTCTGTTCTTGTAACTGCACTAATTGAAGGTGCCCATCATTATGATTCCCTGAAAATTATAAAAACAGAAAAACAGTTTAGTAAGCATGTTGTAAACTTTGCATTGACTAATGAATTGGTTATCGATTCATTGGCCAATTTAAAGCATACTGCCGTAATGGGTGGGTTTATATCTACCGATTCAAAAACAAATGAAATAACAAATCTTGGAAGAGGCGGATCCGATTATACAGCCTCTATAGTTGCAGGAGCACTTAATGCCGATATCCTTGAAATATGGACAGATGTAGATGGATTTATGACAGCAGATCCAAGAGTGATCAATAGTGCATATGTCATCAATCAACTGACATTTATTGAAGCGATGGAGCTTTGCAACTTTGGAGCAAAAGTTATATATCCTCCTACAATATTCCCTGTTTATCATAAGAATATTCCAATTAAAATTAAGAATACTTTTAACCCTGACGCTCCTGGAACTTTGATTGCCAATTCACATGATAATCAAAGCAAAACTAAAGCAATTAAAGGTATCTCTTCAATTAATGACACTTGTCTTATCACTGTGACAGGCCTTGGAATGGTAGGAGTTATTGGTGTTAATCATCGTATCTTCCGTACTCTTGCCAAGTCAGGAATAAGTGTATTCCTTGTTTCTCAGGCTTCATCTGAAAACACTACTTCTATCGGAGTTAGAAATCTTGATGCCGATAAAGCAATTGAGGTTCTTAAGGAGGAGTTTGCTAATGAGATACAACTTGGAGAGATTAGTGAAATAACCCCAGAAAAAAATCTTGCAACTGTTGCTATTGTTGGCGAGAATATGAAACATACTCCTGGTATTGCAGGAAAACTTTTCAATATACTTGGAAGAAACGGTATAAATGTGATTGCTTGTGCTCAAGGTGCATCAGAAACAAATATATCATTTGTAATAGAACTTGACTCATTAAGAAAATCTCTTAATGTGATTCATGATTCATTCTTCCTTTCTGAATATCAGGCTTTGAATATTTTCCTTTCAGGTGTGGGTCTTGTTGGTCAGCATCTAATAAGCCAGCTTAAAAAACAACAGGAAAGATTATTGAAGCATAATTCTCTAAAAATAAAGATTGTGGGGCTTGCGAACTCTCGTCATTGTATATTTGACAGAGATGGTATCGATCTTGATAATTATGAAAAGCTTCTGAAAGAGTCTGATAAAGTTTCAACACCTGAATTTATCAGAGATGAGATTATAAAAATGAATATCTTTAATCCTGTTTTTGTTGATTGTACAGCTTCACCCAAAATAGCATCTATATATAAAGATCTTTTGGAACATAATATAAATGTTGTCACAGCAAATAAGATTGCTGCTTCTGCAGATTATGAATCTTATTCTAATTTGAAAGAAATTTCAAGAAAAAAAGGTATCAAATTTCTTTTTGAAACGAATGTAGGAGCAGGACTTCCTATTATAAATACGATTAATAATCTTATAAATTCCGGTGATGAGATACTTAAAATTGAGGCTGTAGTTTCGGGTACATTAAATTATATATTCAATGTTCTGAGTGAAGACGTACCTTTAAGTCTTGCTATAAAAATGGCTCAGGAAGCGGGATATGCAGAGCCGGATCCTCGTCTTGATCTTAATGGTTCAGATGTGATCAGAAAACTTGTTATTCTAACCCGTGAGGCTGGATATAGAATAGAACAATCTGATGTGATTAAACATCTGTTTATACCTGATGAATATTTCAAAGGTTCTATAGAGGATTTCTGGAAAAAAATACCCGAACTTGATGCAGAATTTGAAGAAAGACGTAAACGTCTTGTTGCAGAGGGAAAACGTTGTCGTTTTGTTGCCTCTTACAACGACGGTGTAGCAACTGTAGAATTAAGAGAAGTAGATTCAAAACATCCTTTTTATAATCTTGAGGGAAGTAATAACGTGATACTTCTTACAACCGAAAGATATAAGGAATATCCGATGGAGATAAAAGGATACGGAGCCGGAGCCTCAGTTACGGCAGCCGGAGTTTTCGCAGATATAATCTGCATTGCAAATATCCGTTAATTTAACTCCGAATTATCTGATTAATTCGATCTGGTCAATCTTCCTATAAAAGAAAAATCTTATCGTACAATCTAATAGTCCGAAAGCATAAATCAAAGAAATCAAATGAAATATCTTATAATATTGGGTGATGGTATGGCTGATGATCCGACTGTCGCTTTAGGTGGGAAAACACCTTTACAGGTTGCCAATAAGCCGGATATAGACCTGCTTGCAAAAAAAGGTATAACAGGATTATTGAAAACAGTGCCTGAAGGATATCTTCCCGGAAGTGAAATCGCAAATTTAGGAGTGCTCGGTTATGACGTAAATGAGGTGTTTGAAGGGCGTGGTTCCCTTGAAGCAGCCAGCATGGGTATCGATATAGAAGATGATGAAGTAGCAATGCGTTGTAACTTGATATGTATTGAGGATGATAAGATTAAAAATCATTCAGCCGGACACATATCGAATGAAGAAGCAACCGAATTGATAGTTTATCTTCAGGAAAAATTAGGAAATGAAAATGTGAACTTCTTTCCCGGTGTATCTTACAGACATTTGTTGAAAATAAAAGGGGGTAATAAAAATGTTTTTTGTACTCCTCCACACGATGTTCCCGGCACCCCTTATGCAGATGTTATGCCTAAAGCAGAAACGCCACAGGCAGCTGAGACGATGGCTCTTCTTCATCAGTTGATTCTAGATTCCCAAAAACTTCTGGAAGAACATCCTATAAACATCAAGAGAAAGAAAGAGGGCAAAGATCCAGCCAACTCTATCTGGCCATGGTCACTTGGCTATCGACCTTCAATGAAAAAGATGACTGATATCTTTGATATAAAATCAGGAGCTGTAATTTCTGCTGTTGATCTGATTCATGGAATAGGTGTCTATGCCGGTCTTGACAAAATAGAGGTGGAAGGAGCTACAGGTCTTTATAATACTAATTATGAAGGAAAAGTAAGAGCGACACTTGATCAGTTAAAAGAGAAAGATTTTGTTTTTCTTCACATTGAAGCAAGTGATGAAGCCGGTCATGAAGGTGATGTAGATCTTAAAATCAAAACAATAGAATATCTTAACGATCGTGTCGTGAAACCTATTATTGAAGAGATCTCAAAATGGAATGAAGATGTTACTATTGCTATTCTTCCCGATCATCCTACGCCAACTGAACTTAAAACTCACACATCAGCACCTGTTCCTTTCCTTATTTGGACACGCGGTATTACCCCTGATAATATAGAAATATATGATGAAGTGAATGCTTCAAAAGGATCAGCCGGTCTTTTATGCGGAGATGAATTTATAAAACTTTTATTCTCATTCAAATAGAGAAATATATATCCCTAATTCAAAAGAAACTATATGAAATATTATAGCACAAATAAAAATGTATCCGATGCATCTCTTCAGGATGCAGTAATCAAAGGATTGGCTTCTGACAGAGGTCTTTTCATGCCTGAGAAAATCAATAAATTACCACAGTCATTTTTTGATAATATTACAAATATGACACTTCAGGAGATCTCTTTTGAAGTGGCAAAAGCCTTTTTCGGTGAAGATGTGGAGGAGGATAAACTAAAAGAGATAGTTTTTGATACAATGAACTTCGATATTCCTCTTGTTTCTGTGACTGATAAAATCTATTCTTTAGAACTATTTCATGGTCCTACGGCTGCATTTAAAGATGTAGGTGCAAGATTTATGGCACGTCTTCTTGGTTATTTTATCTCTAAAGAGAAAAAAGATAAGACAGTGAACGTACTTGTTGCGACTTCAGGAGATACCGGAAGTGCTGTAGCAAACGGATTCCTTGGAGTTGACGGAATAAAAGTCTTTGTTCTTTATCCAAAGGGAAAAGTCAGTGAAATTCAGGAAAAGCAATTTACAACACTTGGTCAGAATATAAATGCTATTGAAGTTGACGGAACTTTCGACGATTGTCAAAGATTGGTTAAAGAAGCATTTATGGATGAGGATCTAAACACTCAGATGTTTCTTACATCAGCCAATTCAATAAACGTTGCACGCTTTCTTCCTCAATCCTTCTATTATTTCTATGCATATGCACAGTTTAAAAAATTGAATCCTTCAATTGATCCTGTGGTATGCGTACCTTCCGGTAACTTTGGTAATATCACTGCAGGATTGTTTGGTAAATTCATTGGATTACCTATTAAACGCTTTATTGCAGCAAATAATAGAAATGATATATTCTATAAATATATCAAAACAGGTGTTTACTCTCCTAAACCATCTGTTCAAACAATTGCAAATGCAATGGATGTAGGTGACCCAAGCAATTTTGCCCGTATCATAGATCTTTATAAGAACTCTCACGAAGATATCAAATCTGAAATATCAGCTGTTACATATGATGATAAGCAAATTGCAGATGCCGTAAATCAAGTATATAAAAAGGATGGATATCTTCTCGATCCACACGGAGCTTGCGGATTTCTTGCTCTTGAAGAACTTCTACAACCTGGTGAAAAAGGTATATTCCTTGAAACGGCACACCCTGCAAAATTCAAAGATACAGTAGAACCTATAATAAAAGAGGAGGTGGCTATACCTGAAAATCTACAAGGATTTATGAAAGGAGTTAAAGACACTGTAGAACTGTCCGGTAAATATGACGAATTCAAAAAATTCCTTTTAAATAATAAATAGAATTTTTACAACATAAAAAAAGAGTGATTATTTCAACCTGAAGTAATCACTCTTTTTATGTCTTTTATTCTCGTTAAAAGTAAAATAACCGTCATTTATGAATATAGAACCTTACAATGCATATAATTGTGTTAATTCTACATAAGTTGTATAATGCAATTATCTTAATTAAAAGGAGTTATATGAGAAACTATTGTGCACACGCGATGTTTTCCGAACTAATGTTTTCATCACATATATAATCCTCTTTTAGCATATTATAAGCAGCTGCAAAAGTAAGACTGCTGATAACAGAGGTAAAGAAAACTCCGACAAAGAAGCATAAAAAACCTAATATTGTTATACCCAAAGAATATAGAACCAAAACAAATATATTAGTTCCATTATTTTTAGTCAATTTCCAACTCTCTTTAAAAGCTCCGATTACGCCTTTCTCCGGTTGGTCAACAATTACATAAAATGCCATTGAAAACCTAATACCAAGCAATATCCCCGGAATAATAAAAACACATAATCCGACAATTAAAATAAAAGCAAAGATTAAGCTAGCAGATAACATTTTAAATCCGTATTTCAAACCCTCTTTGAACTTACTGTAACCACACTCATTACCTTTTGTTACTTCAATAGCCAATTTTGTTATTCCGGCATAATAAAAAGATTGAATAATCAGACTCAAAATCGAAAATATTAAAGCAATTGCTCCATTCCCTCCAAATGACGAAGGTATAGATAAAAGACCCGATATAACACCTATTGCAAGTGTAAACCCAACAAATACTATCCAGTTTTCCTTCGTAGTTTCCCATCCTCTATGAATGGCGTTTGACATTGTAAATTTCTTTTCCATTTTATTAAGTCTAATTTTTAAGATGAAACATTAATTATCCCAATATTAGGATTTTCGCTTCGTTTGTTTTAATTTGCGTAAATATACAATTTTTTGCAAATAACGAGCTTTATATGTTAATTTATGATCGGTAATTTTGAGAAAAATGGTATAAAGTGTTCTAATCGACAAGTTAAATAGAGGTGAAAAGTAAGAAGTGTTATGAAAAAGATTATTAAGACCGATTTATTCAATGAGAAATTACCAGAATTCAAAGGAGCTGCAATAAGCGCAGATGTTATAAACTCTACATACGATGATCTATTTTGGTCAGATTTTGAACAGCTTTTACAACAGTTTGCACAAAACAATAATGTAGAAGATGTCAATAAAAGAGTCACAATAAAAGCAACAAGAGATGCATATAAAACACTGGGAAAAGAACCCAATCGATACAGACCTTCTGCTGAGGCATTATGTCGTCGAATAGTAAAAGAGAAATCATTATATAAAATAAATACGCTTGTTGATATCATCAACTATGTTTCAATTGAAACAGGATATTCAATCGGAGGTTTTGATGAAGAAAAAATCAACGGTGATATATTGACACTTGATAAAGGGAGAAAAGAAGATATTTTCAATGCCATTGGAAGAGGTTTATTAAATATAGAAAACCTACCAATTTATAAAGATAATACAGGAGGCATAGGTACTCCGACAAGCGACGAGGAGAGAACTAAAATCTCTATAAATACAAAAAAAATACTTATTCTTATTAATGCATATTCCGGTAATGAAGGATTAGATAAAGTCATATCATTAATTTCAAATATGCTGATAAAATATGCTTCAGCTTCTAATATTAATATTAGTTACTTTTGAACCAATCTAATCAAAAATTGTACTTATAGTTAGAATATATTTTTTTTGATATAAATTTTATTCATAGGATATAAATAAATACATAAACAGAAAATATAGCAAAAGAGATTTTTATATTGAAAAATAAGGTTGAGCATTACTATCGTAAAAAGGAAACACTTTTTTGTGTATAATTTCAATATAACACAACAATCCTTATTTACAAGTCTGTGTTAAAATATATAAAAAATGAAAAAAGTGACAACCTATTTGTTGAGATAGTTGTTACAATATAATTATAAAATAATTAATTAAAATTTATCGTTTTGATGTTATAAAGTAGCTAATTAATAACGATATAACAACCAAAGTAATTTATATACATATTTATTACAATAAATTATTAAAATTACCATCTTGTAGTTGAAGTTTAAATAAAAATCGCTATTATTGTAAAAACGATTAAATAATATTGTCTAATCTAAATTTGTAAAGTTATGAATCAGGAAACAATCGGGGCAAACGCGGGCCTTGTCTGGAATATCCTAAATGAAGCGAAAGAACAGACTTATAAGGCTCTTAAAAAAGCCACTAAGTTAAAAGACAAAGATCTTTATCTTGCTTTAGGATGGCTTGCAAGAGAAGGGAAAATAAAATTTACAGACTCTGAAACGGATATTATCGTAGAGCTTTGCTAAATTTTACTCCCAATGAATCTTAAAGATCATAAACAGCTGATCTTTGTATTATGTATATTGTAATACAAAATACAATATACAATACTGTGGAAAAATAAAACCTATAATAATGCGTAGAAGCAAAAAAGAACATTGAGATTAATTCTCTTTGTTCTTTTTTTATTTGTTTAAAAGTCAAACATTTTCCATTGTTTTAGCTATGAAATCAATTTGATCTCTATTATTTAAAAATTGATTATCCGCTAATTATATATACATATTTCTATTTATTGTAAAGGGGAATACCATTATAAAAATCAAGAATCTTAATCCGAAAAATATAATCATACTTTGCCTGAGCCTCTTCCGATAAAGAGCGTTCAAGTCTCAATCTGGCGTTATTATATTCAAGTACTGTCGACTTACCGTTGAGATATTTAGTTTCTTCATGAGTGAACGCTAATTGGGAAGCCTCAACCGATTTCTCTGCACTTTTAAACTTATCCTCGGAAGCTACCGCATTAAAATAAGCCTGTTGAATCTCTTTATATAATATTTGGTGAGCATTATCGAGCTGAAGTTTTTGCTGTTCTATATTCAATCGTGATTGTCTGACCTGATTTCTAACAGTAAATCTATTGAAAATAGGTATTGAAAGTGTTAATCCTAAAAACTCACTACCGTTATTTTTTATCTGATTAGAAAATGAAATATTTTTCGCTCCATCTTCAAGATTAAAATTATAGAAATATCCGTTGTTATAACCTGCCTCAAAATTTAAACTCGGATAATACTGAGCCTTTACAA
>CAMTOJ010000074.1 GCA_947074145.1 uncultured Bacteroidales bacterium | reverse complement strand
CCTGTTACAAGGTTACGAGCCAAAATACCACGAGCACGTCCGTCGATAATAACAACGTCAAGCATTTCGTAGCGAGTATATAATTTTACAGTTCCTTTATTTACCTGACGCATCTGTGCAGAATAAGCACCAAGAAGCAACTGCTGTCCTGTCTGTCCTTTTGCATAGAATGTACGAGATACCTGAGCTCCACCAAATGAACGGTTGTCAAGAAGACCGCCGTATTCGCGTGCGAAAGGTACACCCTGACCTACACATTGGTCGATGATGTTATTTGATACTTCTGCAAGACGATAAACATTAGCCTCACGAGCACGATAGTCACCTCCTTTGATAGTATCATAGAA
The DNA here is from genome assembly GCA_947074145.1 of uncultured Bacteroidales bacterium. Classification (GTDB taxonomy): domain Bacteria; phylum Bacteroidota; class Bacteroidia; order Bacteroidales; family JAUNSR01; genus JAUNSR01. Next base: position 11,682 of record CAMTOJ010000074.1, on the reverse strand, counting down.
TAAACGATAGATAGAGTCACCATCGTTCTGATAATTTTTTGCTGCATTGATACCTCCCTGTGCTGCGATTGAGTGAGCACGACGAGCTGAATCCTGGATACAGAAGTTGATAACGTTGAATCCCATTTCTCCAAGAGAAGCTGCTGCCGAAGCTCCTGCAAGACCTGTACCAACAACAATGATATCAAGACGGCGTTTGTTTGCCGGATTCACCAATTTCTGATGAGCTTTATAATTACTCCATTTCTCAGCCAATTGACCTTCTGGAATACGAGAATTAATCTTAGTCATATCTGTTTTAAGATGTTTAGTTTATTAATTTAAATAACCTGCTTAACCCAGTATTCCAAGTAGGAAAGATACAGGGATTGAAATGAAGCCTAAGCATACGATTGTTGAAATGATCAGACCGATGTTTCTCCAACGTGTATACCATACACGATTGTTTACACCTAAAGTTTGGAATGCACTCCAGAAACCATGAGAAAGGTGGAACCATAGTGCGCAGATCCATACGATATAGATCAATGACACGATTACATTTGAGAATGTCAAAATAGCAAGAGAATAAGGTGCCACAAGTTCTCCATTAACTTCTAATGGAAGACCGCTTTCGATAACTCTTGAATACTCTTCTTGTCCTAAGAACATAGGAAGCTGCATTTCTGCCCAGAAGTGAGACATGTGGAAAGCTAATCCACCTAATACGATAACACCAAGAGCAAGCATGTTTTTTGCAGCCCAGTCAATTTTTGTTTTACTTCCGCCTGCATATTTCTCTTTTCCGCGAGCTTTAAGGTTGCGTGCGTTAAGAATGAATGCGTAAACGATGTGAATCACAAAGCCAAGTGCCAATACCGGAACCATTGCAGAAACGAAAGGAGTTCCCATGAACTCACATCCCAATCCGAATGCCTCAGGACTAACATACATTAGGCAATTCACCGACAGGTGAAGCAACAAGAAAACGATCAGAAAAAGACCGGAGATACTCATGATCACTTTTCTGCCGACTGATGAATCTACTAACCACATAGGATTTTAGTTTTAGTTATTTAATTTATTATTAATGATTATCCTTATTTTAGTTGCGCAAAATTAATGTTAATACCATAATTAAGCAATTTATTAAAGAATTATTTCCGTAATCAAATCCACAATTCACCTTATATTTCCCTTTTTTATATATAGAAATTGTAAATTATATTTATTCTTACAATCCTATTATTACATCTATATATATTACCAAATTTGATTACCAAAAAATATATTATAAAGGCAATACCGTTCCCGAACCCACTGTACGTGTCTTCAATACCGGTTTCCCTTTATATTTTACCTTTCCTGTTCCTGTTAAGAATGTCTTAAGATTTTTTTCTGCAAAACAATGTATTGTGCCTGATCCGGTAATTGAAATATTCACCTCTTCAGCTTTAACATCCGCAGCGTTTATATCACCTGTACCTTGTATAGAATAATCAGCATAACCAACATTTCCATTCTCTATGCAAACATCACCGGCACCTCCAACGTTTACTTTCATAACTCCGCAAGTAACATGTTTTGCATTTACCTGACCGGCACCTATAACAGTAAATTTTAGTTCCGTTCCTTCAATAGGAGTCAAAAGGTTAAATGTTGCCCCTCCCTGATTGTCAATTTCTGAAAGAGAAGAGGAGTAAGCATGAACAGTGATCAATCCATAATCTGGTTTTCTTGATCCTTTAAGTTTGATACTTACTTTTCCTTTCTCAGATTTTATAACAAGAAGATCTAATATATTTTTCTCTCCATTAATCTTTAAATAACCGGCAGAATCCTGACTTACCTTATATACAATGTTAAAAGGTTCTGTTATATCTATTTTGTTAAAATCTGCAACTCTAAATTCTCTCCATTCATATCTTTCGTCACCTACTACTTTTTTAAACAGCTGAGAATATGCTCCTACCGAACATATTATTGCAAATAAAACGAATAATATCCTCTTTATATTCATAATATATTTTTTTTAATTTGTTCACAAAGTAATAAAATAATTACTAATTAGTTGTTGATAATGAGCATTAATATTGTTTTGAGACATATAATATGAGCAATAAAAATCCCGTTATGAATAATGATTCTAATTCATAACGGGATAATTCAATATTATATGCAAATATCATGCTTATAATTCTATTTTTTTCAATTTGCCGGAGCTTAGAAGTTTCATTTTAACATTAGGATCACCTATGTAGTTAATATTGCCTGTCCCTATAATTACCACATCAAGATGTTTCTCAACATTGCATAATATACTACCCGAACCTTTAATTTGTGCATTTATTGTCTGTGTCTCAAATTTTAATGCTTTTATATCACCCGAACCGTTAAGATTGAATTCTGCATTGTTTGCAACACCATTCAATATTAGATTCCCAGATCCTGAAATATTACAGTTTAAGCTCTCACATTTCATTTTTTCAAATCTTATATCTCCAGATCCTTTTATCACGTTTTTCATCTCTTTTACATCCATCTCGGCCGATCTGATATTTCCCGAACCAAGTATGGAATACTCACAAAAATCTGAACTTCCACAAACATCTATATTCCCAGAACCTTTAACTAAAACTCTAAGGTTCTCTGTCACAACATAAGGAGCTTTTATATTACCTGATCCGAAAATATTAAGTTCGGTATTTGAGTTTTTTATTTCATTCACTACATAGATATTACCACTACCTTTGACATTTAACATTGAAATAGATGAAGAATATGCATAAATATCAATCTTTTGTGTTTTTGAAGTGCTTATTCTTGATTTAATTTCATTCTTGAAATATATACTGTTTTCATTAAAATCAATTAATATAAGATCTAATATCTCTTTTTTTCCCACCAATTTAATAAACCCGGCAGAATCTGAGTCAACTTTATAAATCACATTATAAGGTGTTTGGTTATGGAGAGACTCAAAATCAGAATATTTCAAAAGCTTAGAAATATTTCCATTACTATCTTCTATCGTTTTTACTACTTTCTGAGAAAAAATCGCCATACTACATACAAATGCCGCTATAACGAAAAATACCTTTTTTGATCTCATTATGTCATTGGTTTTAAATAATATATAAAAATAGCAAAACAATAAGCTTAAATTTATTTTTCCTTATAAATAATTCGATCTAAATAAGTTAAAAAATAAAGGCTCTACATCTTAAAGAGTGTAGAACCTTTATTGTTATTCATTTTAATGCTCCGTTTTCAATACTAAACAAAACGAATTATACTTTTTATGCCTTTAAATATTCACCAAACTCAACTTCTATTCCGTTAAGAATAGCATAAAGTTCTTCAACCGTTTCTGCTCTTAACATTGCAATCCTGGTATCTCTGAAATTCGGAATCCCTTTGAACAGGGGAGTGGCAGCCAGATGGCGACGAATATGAAGAATGCCACGATACTCATCAAGACGTTCTACGCTCTCGCGGATCTGACGTCTGATAGTCTCCATTTTTTCGTGATAACTTATAGGTGGAAGTTGCTCACCTGTCTTAAGATAATGTTTTATCTCTTTGAAAATCCACGGTCTGCCTATAGTAGCGCGTCCAACCATTATGGCATCCACACCATATTTATCAAATTTTTCTTTTGCTATCTCAGCCGATGTAACATCACCGTTTCCAATGATAGGAATATGCATGCGCTGATTTTCCTTAATCTTTCCTATTAAACTCCAGTCAGCTTCTCCTGTATACATCTGGCTTCTTGTTCGCCCATGCACTGCAAGAGCAGCAATTCCGCAATCCTGAAGTTGTTCCGCAAGATCTACAATTATTTTATTCTCGCTATCCCAGCCAAGTCTTGTCTTAACGGTAACAGGAATATCAACAGCATCGACAACAGCTTTTGTAATCTCAAGCATTTTAGGAATATCACGAAGCATACCGGCTCCGGCACCTTTTCCGGCAACACGTTTTACCGGGCAACCGAAATTCAAATCAAGGATATCAGGTCTTGCCTGTTCCACAATTTTCGCCGCTTCAACAAGAGCGTCTGTTTCTCTTCCGTATATTTGGATAACAACCGGACGTTCAATATCATCAATATGTAATTTACGTTGAGTCTTACTGACACTTCTGATCAACGCATCGCTCGAAACAAATTCGGTATAAACCATATCCGCTCCAAACTCTTTACACATAATTCTAAAACCTATATCGGTCACATCCTCCATAGGAGCAAGAAGAACAGGCTTATCGCCCAAGTCTATATTTGCTATTTTCATCTTTTACCGTTTTATTTTGTCTGCAAAACTACTAACTATTTTTCTATCAGTTAATCAAACGGCGTAGTTTATCGTTAATATCCATATAAATCTGTGCATAATAGGAGGCTTCTGTCGTTTCTGCACTCTCGACAAATATCTTTGCAATACATTGGAGATTATACAGTTCGCGCGACATATCATAATATACTCCGGCTATATTACGGCTATTGGCGTTAAGACACCATTCAAGTTTTTCTATACTTCTGTCGCCAATAGTTGAAAGAATATCTTTCCCTTTCTCTTTCTCTCCGATATTCAAATATGTCTCACCCATTTGAATATTGAAAAAATCATATGGTATCACATTGTCAGGGATCTTTTCAATAGAAAAATCAATTACCTCTTTAGCCTTTTGATATTTTCCTTCATTGTAAAGAGCATCGGCAAGTGTTGCAAAATGCATTCTTAGCGCAGAAATCATCCTTCTTGCTGTTTCGTCATAATATACTTTTTCATCATCAAGCCCTCTGTACAGAAATTTATTTATCATATTATCGTACATCACCTCTGTATTAACACCTGTATTATTCTCACTGTTTTTCATCGGCATCAATTGATATGCCATCCCGGTTGAATAAAAGTAAGACTCAATTCCTAAATTGCCCGTATCCGAATTAGGCGCAATCATGTATATAGGACGTTTCCATCCCTCTTTATTGATAGAATCAAGCATAAGAAGCATTGCTATTTCATTTTTTAGAATAACATTTTTTCCCTGTAATGGTATTAAAATCTTGTCTACTACACTTTCTTTTTTTAGTCCTTTCAATGCATTCGAATTTACCACTTTTGCCGAGTCGATATCCATATATAATCTTTTTGATGGAATATAATCGATTCGTTCTGAGTATCCTGCAATTTTTTTTGTCCTTTCATCAGTAGAAATAAGCAATTCTAAAGCTGTTGAAAGAGGAACACTATCTTTATTTAACTCTATCAGATATGCTATATTTAAATTGTCATCACTATATCTTGATCTGTCTATATTCATTCCAATTCCCGGAGCATCATAGGTAGGACTTCTCATCTGATCTATATACCAATCTGTCTGTAGATAATGAAGATTACACACTTTGACATCTGTTCTGTAGCCTTCAACTTCCTGTGCATACCAAAGAGGGAAAGTATCATTGTCGCCGGCTGTTAATACGATTCCATTCTGACCAATTGAGGTAAGATAGTTATAACCCATATCACGAGCAATATATCTGCCATGACGATTATGATCATCCCAATTCTGACCGCACATTCTTGCAGGCACATATAGGCAAACTATAGATGCAGCCAAAGCATTGAACATCTTTTCTTTAGAGATTTTGTTTAGCATGTCAATCAATGCTGCCACTCCGAAACCTGTCCATATAGCAAAGGCATAGAACGATGCAGCGTAAGCATAATCTCTTTCACGTGGCTGATATGGTGTTTGATTCAGATAAATCACAATTGCAAGTCCAGTCATGAAAAATAACAAAGCAACAATCGTAGTTCCTTGTACTCCCTCTTTTCCTGATCTCAACTGATAGATTATTCCTAAAACACCGAGAATTAAAGGAAGCATAAAATAGGAATTTCGAGCCTTATTAGTTCTCATATCGTGTGGCAGATTACTCTGGTCTCCAAGTCTTAATGAATCAATAAAATTTATTCCTGTTATCCAGTTTCCTTTTGTGGCGCCACCGTCAGCCTGTATATCATTTTGTCTGCCGGAGAAGTTCCACATAAAATATCTGAAATACATAAAGTCAATCTGATATCTGAAAAAGAACTTTAGATTCTCTGCAAAAGTGGGTTTTCTGACAAGTTTATCCTGTCCGTTTTGTTTCACTTTGACAACTTTGCCCTTAAAATCAGTCCACTCTTTATATGCTTCAATGTGTTGTGGGTTAGAACTATACATTCTTGTGAATAGCATACTTAGATCCTTAATATAAACGGGATCCTCTTTATAACCCCTTTTCACATATTTGTCTTTTTCGTTTTCTTCTTTTTTTACATACTTCGAATATATTGGAGCACCTGTTTTCATAATGGGATTACCCATATTATCTCTTTCCAATTCTGATACAAAAGTATTACCGAAGAATAGTGGTCTATCTCCATATTGCTCACGATTCAGGTAGCTCGTAAATGAGAATATCTCATCCGGAGAGTTTTGATCCATTGGTGTATTTGCTACTGATCTGATTATGATTTGAGCAAAAGTGGAATAACCTATTATTATCATTAACAGAGATAGAAGAGTAGTATTTATAAATTTAAGTGAAGGATTTTTCCATATAAAAGCAAAAGAGAATATAAAAGCAGAAATAATAAGACCTGTATATATCCCATTACCTATAAACGGAATACCGGTAAAACAGATACCAAGGGCAAAAAGTAATCTTATCCTTTTCATATTTTTCCCTATTCTTGATTCCGCAATTCCCCATATAAGGAGTCCTATTACAAGAAAAAAGAAAAACAGAGTTCCACTATTATAACTTAATCCTAATACATTGACAAAAAGAAGTTCCCAATAACTGCATAGTTGAACAAATCCGGGAACAAGTCCGTACAATATGATTCCTATAAGAACCATTGATACAAGCAATGCAATAATTGATCCCTTTAATGTGGCATCCGGCCTTTTTTTGAAATAATATACCAATACAATGGCAGGTATCGTAAGCAGATTAAGAAGATGTACACCTATCGATAAGCCAATAATATATGCTATTAGAATCAGATAACGGTCGGAGTGCGGAGAGTCGGAGTTAGCTTCCCATTTTAAAATTATCCAAAAGACAAGTGCGGTCATAAAAGAAGAGAAAGCATAAACTTCTGCCTCTACAGCCGAAAACCAGAATGTATCGCTGAAAGTATATATTAGTGAACCTATTATGCCGCTTCCTATTATAGTTATCAATGAAACCGGTGTCATTACGACTCCGTTTCGACAAACTATTTTCTTTAATAGGTGAGTTATGGTCCAGAAAAGAAACAGTATTGTACCTGCGCTACATATAGCTGACATTATATTGATTGCAAGGGCTACTTTGGTAACGTCGCCTCCTGCAAAATTTGCAAAAAATCGACCTGTAAGATTAAAAAAAGTATTACCGGGTGGGTGACCAACTTCAAGTTTGAATGCAGATATTATAAATTCGGGACAGTCCCAAAAGCTTGCCGTCGATTCAGCTGTCATTATATATACAATAGCTGAAATTACAAACATCAACCATCCAGTAATATTGTTGACAACATTATATCTTTTATCCATAATTTAAAGTGTATTTTATCTAATGTGAGAATTTTTTTCAAAATCGAAGATTCAAAAGTAGCAATATGAAAACTATTAATTATTACGTTAATAATGTTAATAGACATATTTTAAATATTATTAGCAGTGATAATTAACATTATAGGGTGCGATTTTATTTTCCTATAACTCTTTTTGCTGCTCCTAACTAGTTATCAACTGATAACTAGTTAGGATGCAACTGATAACTTGCGTCTTATCAGTTGATAACTAGCTAAGAGCAGCAAAACTCAAAAAGGCAAAATTAAAATCTATATTGAGGTGGTGAAATTAAGGAAAGATTAGCGTCAAAATATGTATGGCTATGCTGTATAGATGATATAGGTTCGATAAAACATTGAGATATTGAAATAAAAAAGGCCGGAAGAAAACTTCCGACCTCTCATTTTGATGTTTTTGCTAAAAATAGGAATAATATAATAGATTAATTAAAAATCAGTCATATAAGAAAAAAGATTCTTACAGAGCATTCTCTTTAATTAAATATTCCGCGATTTGAACAGCGTTAAGAGCGGCTCCTTTTTTTATCTGATCGCTTACTGACCAGAAAGTAAGTCCGTTCTCGTCGCAAAGATCTTTACGAATACGACCAACATAAACCGGATCTTTACCTGCGATGTCAAGAGGCATAGGATACTCTTTATTCTCAGTATTATCCATTAAAATAACTCCGTCAGCTTTTGCGAAAGCATCACGAGCTTCCTCTAAAGAGATTGGACGTTCTGTTTCGATCCAAGTAGCTTCAGAATGAGCGCGCATAACCGGAACACGTACACAAGTAGCACTAACTTTGATATCAGAGTGCATGATTTTGCGTGTTTCGTTAAACATTTTCATCTCCTCTTTAGTGTATGAATTGTCTGTAAAGACATCAACCTGAGGGATTACGTTGTATGCAAGCTGATAAGCAAATTTGCTTACAGTAGGTTGCTGATTGTTAAGGATTTCCTCATATTGTTTGATAAGTTCATCCATAGCTGCAGCTCCTGCACCACTGGCAGCCTGATATGTAGAAACGTGCACACGTTTGATATGAGATAGATCTTCGATTGGTTTTAATGCAACAACAAGCTGTATTGTTGTACAATTTGGATTAGCGATGATGTTACGAGGACGGTCTTTTGCATCTTCTCCATTAACTTCAGGTACTACCAAAGGTACATCGTTATCCATACGGAATGCGCTTGAGTTGTCGATCATTACAGCTCCGTGTTTGGTAATTGTATCAGCATATTCCTTTGATGTTCCTGCACCTGCGGATGTAAATGCTATATCAACACCCTTAAAGTCGTCATTCTGTTTAAGCTCCTTGACAACGATATCCTGTCCACGGAATTTATACACTGATCCTGCGCTACGAGATGAACCGAATAGCAGAAGCTCATCTGCAGGGAAGTTTCTCTCTTCCAAAACGCGAAGGAATTCTTGTCCTACTGCACCACTGGCGCCAACAATTGCAATTCTCATTTTTCTTTTACTGTAATGAATTATTAATCTTTTTGAAAATGATAAACATATATATCCCTAGATTGTTCTAAAGTTCACAGGGATATTATTCCCATTTTATTGAAACCTTAACTACAAGACTGAGAGTTTTAGAGGTTTGTTATGATGATGTTCTCAGATTTGTATACGACTATAATAAGATATTAATAAGTATCCATTTTCATTTTTGAATTGCAAAAATAAAACTTTTATGCGTAATTTAAATAATAATGCAATAAAAAACATATCTTTTTATTGCAGATTAATATCAGTATGTATTATTTATTCATTTTTTAATGCAAAAATATGCATAAACGCAAATCCATTAGATGTAAAAAATTTGTTTGCATCCGAAAATATTATAACAGAGCAAGTTGATACATTAAAGAATCTGCAACATTCTGAAACACGGATCTCTTCTGATGTAATTATTTCTTCTGTCGAAGTAATCTCTAATTCCGATGTTCTAATATGTTTTAGCGCCCCTGTAAATGCTCAAAAAGCTGTGTTTTTATCAGTCGATATGGATAACCCCGTGATCTCATTCAATCAGATCTCTGATGATAAAATAATACTCTCATTTTTTAAACAATTTATAGAAAACGAATATCATACATTCTCCTATATCACAATCTATGATTTAGAAGAGAAATCTCTTTGGGGATTTCATTCATTTTGGGTTGGGTCCTTGACTCTTAGCGATGATTCTTTATTTGGAACTCTTGTGTTTTCAGAAATTATGGCAAACCCTATTAATGCATCGGGGCTTCCCGAAGTAGAATATGTTGAAATATATAATCGGTCGGATGCAATAGTTAATCTAAAGGGATATAAATATTATTATAATTACAAGGGATACGAATTCCCAGATATATCTATATCACCAAATGAATATATTGCTTTTTGTAATAAAAGTAAACTCTCTTTGTTTGATTCGAATATTAATATATATGGCATTACATCTTTTCCGGTTATGAATAATACGGGAAAGTTAATCTATTTAGAAAACGGCTCGGGTGATCTTATCCATTTCGCAGAATACACAGATAAATGGTATAATGATAAGAATAAATCTTCCGGAGGTTTTTCGCTTGAGGTAATCGATGTCGAAAATATATATCCATCTTCAAAAAATTGGTGCGCATCAACAGATACGTCTGGAGGTACTCCCGGAAGATGTAATAGTGTAAGTTATGAAAATCCGGATAATACAAGAGCTTATCTTATCTCTCATCATGTTGATAAAGAGGGAAATGTTCAGGTTGTTTTTTCTAAAAACCTTGATGAACAAACTCTCAATCGCCAACAATATTTAGATCAGACACCATATTTTAAGGATATTTATCTAGGAGAATATCCTTTATCTAATAAAGTTTTTGCCGTTAAAGATCTAAAGGAGATTTATAGGGAAGAGTCTTATCTTTTTTCATTTGATATGGATGGATTAAAATGTATATCAGGAAATGAAATATATAATCCGGGAGAATTGGAGTTTGGAGATACTCAAATTCCGGAAGATGGAGATGTGAGGATTTCAGAGATACTTTTTAATGCTTCAGACCCCTCTTTACAATTTATAGAGGTTTATAATAATTCAAACAAATATATAGATTTGAGAGATTTATATGTATCAGTACCCAACAAGAATGATGTAATCGAGACAATATATCAGTTGTCTACAATTCCGACATTGTTTGAGCCCTCTAAATATCTTCTTATTTGCAGATCCCCGGAAGCAGTGTTTGAAAAATTCGGTTATAAAGGGATTCCAAGGATAGTTGTTCCTTCAAAATTTCCAACATTGAATGCAAAGAACGGTAAATTGGCTTTTACTGATTCTAAAAAAAATATTATAGAAGATTTTGATTATAGTGAATCTCTTCACACTGCAAAAGATAAATCTCTCGTTGATCTATCATTGGAAAGGATATCTTTTTCTGTACCGGCAGTTCTCGCTTCAAACTGGTGTTCCGGTAAAGAGGATGAGTGTTTTGTTTCTCCGGGATATGCAAATCAGGTAAGCGGAACTGTGGCTTCATTTGATACATTGAAGTTGGCAAGAGAATATTTCTCTTTCTTGTATCCTTATATGAAAATAGCATCAGGGCATCCACAATCGGTTTTGACTCTAAATTATCTGATTGATGAAAGTGAAAGTATCATCGATATGTCTGTCTACAATTCTAAGGGGATTGAGATTGCACGACCATATATAGGTTTTGAAATAGGGGCTGCAGGTACACTTTTCATTGATTTAGCTCAGGTAACAGAGAAAAGAATAATTCCGGGGATATATATTATTTATATTAAATGTCGCAACAGATCGGGTGTGATAGAGAAAAAGATGGTTTGTCCTTTTGTACCTTAATGATGATGGAACATATTGGGGGAATATTATAAAACAAAAAGAGTTCGTGAAAATCACGAACTCTTTTGCTCTTCAGGCTGGGCTTGAACCAGCGACCCTCTGATTAACAGTCAGATGCTCTAACCAACTGAGCTACTGAAGAAAGTAGTATTTTAAAAAAGCTCTTCAGGCTGGGCTTGAACCAGCGACCCTCTGATTAACAGTCAGATGCTCTA
>CAMTOJ010000073.1 GCA_947074145.1 uncultured Bacteroidales bacterium | reverse complement strand
TGTTTTGAATCATTATTATCACCCATCTCCCTTAACGAATCAATAGAATCAATTACAGGGATAGCACCCCCATATTCTTTTGCAGCACAGAAAGCCCTATCAATAACATCACTTGAGATAAGAGGACGTACTCCGTCATGAATCCCCACAATAGCCCCTTTTGTAACTACGGAAAGTCCGTTTTTTACGGAATGAAATCTTGTTTCTCCTCCTTTTATAAGAGTATGATGAAGTTTGAAATCAAACTTTTTACAAAGCTCTTTCCAGAAATCGAAGTGCGATTCAGGCAAAACGAGTATAATATTTATTGAATTGTCGTAATTATAAAAACACTCAATCGTATGCATTAATACCGGTTTTCCCTTTACCTCAATAAACTGTTTTGGTAACTCTCCACCCATACGAAGCCCCTTGCCTCCTGCAACGATAACTATATATTTATCCATAAAATAAGCCTTATATTTTTATATTGTAAATATACTGATTTTCAAAAGAATTAAACTCCACCCATCTTTTGACGAGTTTCAAGAATATCATTCATATTATCTTTTGCCCATTCTATAAGGGATTGAATATATGGCCAAAGGCTCTTTCCCCTTTCAGTTAATCTGTATTCTACTTTAGGAGGAATCTCGGCAAATACTTTACGACTTACCAGCCCATCCTCCTCCAGTGAACGAAGCTTTACAGTCAACATCTTTTGAGATATATCCGGTAGTTCTCGCTGAAGTTCTTTGAACCTCAAAACCTGAGTCTGAGTCAGGCTATATATTATCAAAACCGACCATTTATCACTTATTCTGGACAGAATATTTCTGATTGGACATGTCGGGTCACATTCGTTTAATTTAGTTTCTTTACTCATAATGGCATTATTACTCTCCAAAAGTAACTAATAAACTTTTTAATATATAACACTACATAATTACCATAGGTGTAAAAAATGTTAAACATAAAAATACAACTAATTAATTATCAATATCACTAACTTTCAGGTAACCATCTTCCCACAATGTAACCTCTTGATTTACAAGCTATTTTAATACTATTTTTGTTTAAAACAAAATCTATTATCAATATTAAAATCAAATTAAGAATTATGAAAAATGTAGTATTAATAGGAGCTTCAGGATTTGTAGGAAATGCAATTCTTAAAGAATTATCAGACAGAAATTATAAAGTAACCGCAGTAGTTCGTGATGCTTCAAAAGTCAAAATAATAAATCCAAATATCGAAGTCGTTGAGTGCAATGTGGAAGATACAAAAAAACTATCCGAAATATGTAAAGGCAAAGATGCTGTAATTAGTGCTTACAGTCCCGGATGGACAAATCCGAATATGTATGAGGATACATTAAGAATATATCCTATGATATTAAATGCCGTAAAAGAATCGGGAGTTAAAAGATTTCTTGTCGTTGGCGGAGCCGGAACACTTTTTGTAGCTCCCGGTGTAAGACTTGTTGATAGTGGTGTTTTACCGGAAGCATGGATCCCGGCAGTAAAATCGCTTGGTGAGTTTTATCTTAACACATTAATGAATGAGAAAGAGATTGATTGGGTTTTCCTTTCTCCGGCAGCAAATTTGGGTGACCTGAAACCGGGCATCAGAACCGGTAAATATCGTACCGGAAAAGATGATCTTCTTGTTGATGAAAAGGGTAATAGTTTTATCTCTGTAGAAGATTATGCAATGGCAATGGTTGATGAGTTGGAAACTCCAAAACATCATCAAGAAAGATTTACGGTTGCATATTAATAAGATATGACAGTAATTTTTTAATTGAAACAAAAACGGATGAATAAAAGTATTATCTCTTATTCATCCGTTTTTGTTATGTATCATTAATAATTTACTCCATATTTTCCTGAAAATTTTCAATCGCCTTTCTTACCGACCCATGTTCCAAAAGCAACGATTTTGCTTCTTCATAATCAAGTCCGGTCTCATCCACAATCATTTTAGTACCGCGATCAACAAGTTTAGCATTAGAAAGTTGCATATTCACCATTCTGTTACCCTTCACTCTGCCCATCTTTATCATCACTGAAGTTGATATCATATTAAGTATCAGCTTTTGAGCAGTACCCGATTTCATTCTTGTACTACCGGTAACAAACTCCGGACCAACAATAGCCTCAATAGCAATATCGGCAGCCTGAGAAAGCGGAGAACCGGGATTACAACTTATAGCTCCAGTCAATATCCCGTTTTCACGACATTTATTCAAAGCATTTATTACATAAGGAGTAGTTCCCGAAGCTGCAATACCAACTACGGTATCAAGTTTGTTGACCTCAAACTGCTGCAGATCAAGCCACCCTTTTTCAATATTATCCTCTGCCGCTTCAACAGGTTTTCTAAGAGCTGTATCACCTCCTGCAATAATACCTATTACAAAAGTATCAGGCATCCCAAAAGTGGGCGGTATCTCTGAAGCATCAAGCACTCCGAGCCTGCCGCTTGTACCGGCTCCCATATAGAAAAGTCTTCCGCCTATTGTCATACGTTCAACAATACCCTCTACAAGCTTCTCGATCTCAGGAATAGCCTTTTCTACAGCCAAAGGCACTTTTTTATCCTCTTCATTTATAGCAATCAGTAATTCCTTTACTGTTTTTTGTTCCAGATTATCGTGATTAGAAGCACTTTCTGTTATTCTTTTAAAAGTCATTATTATAATGAATTTAGATGATACTTCACCAATCCCGCTATGGGATTAGTTTCTATTTTACCCAGAGCTACACCGTAATGCTCACATACATGCAAAAGCACATCTTTATAATTTTCTGCAACAGACCCTGTAAAACTTATCTTACAGCCATTAACCGCATCATATTGCATTATGTTTCTGACGAAAAAATCGCTGAAACATTTGTAAACCATATTATAACATTCCGGCTCCTCAATATGTCGGCAAAGGAATACGGAAAGGGAAGCAAGATAACGATTGGCTTCAGGTTTTCGATAAACATTTGTCAAAATCTGATCCCTATCTGTTTTGAACTCCGAAAAAAACATCTCCTTAAGAGAATCAGTCAATTGATTTTTCAAAAGATCGGCAACAAGAGTTCGTCCAAGATGAGCACCACTTCCCTCATCTCCAAGAATATAACCTAAAGGTGAAACATTTGCAACAATCTTTTCCCCGTCATAATAACAAGAATTTGATCCCGTTCCAAGTATAGCAGCTATACCCTTTTCATTTCCGAACAAAGCACGGCAAGTTCCAAGAAGATCTGAATGAACAGATATGTTATGTATATTAAAAATTGAATGAAAAAGTTCTTTAAGATTATCACTTATCTCATGGTTGGAAACACCACTTCCATAAAAATGCAACTCCTCTATCTCCTTAAGATCCGGATCCAATCCTAAAAGAAGTTCATCTTCTATTATATGTTTGATTCGTTCTTTATCGATATGATGAGGATTAATTCCCGAAGTTGTCAAAGTCTGTTCATATCCGGACTTATCGAAAAAACACCATTTTGTCTTTGTCGATCCGGCATCAGCGATTAAAATCATGATATGAAATTTTTATTTGCGTAAAAATATATCTAAAATTTCTCAGTATCATTGTTTTTCATCTCTTTATCACCTCAATTAATGTATATTTACTTGAGTAAATAAATTCTATTATGTCACATTTGCTGATCATCACAGTTATTCTGGCTTATTTTCTTATGCTGTTCGGAGTTTCATATCTCACATCATACAAAGCCGACAATAATGCATTCTTTACCGGCGATCGCCAATCGCCCTGGTATGTTGTAGCCATTGCAATGGTGGGGACTTCTATTTCGGGAGTAACATTTATCTCCGTCCCCGGCAGTGTCGTCGCCAGTCAGTTTTCCTATATTCAGATGGTATTCGGGTTCGTCACGGGATACTTCGTTGTGGCATTTCTTTTCGTTCCGTTATACTATAAACTCAACCTGATCTCCATATACGAATATCTGGGCAACAGGTTTGGCAAGTACTCTTACAAGACAGGCTCCGGCTTCTTTCTTATCTCCAAAATGCTTGGTTGCGGAGTAAGAATGTATCTTACATCTCTGGTTCTTCAGATCATACTTTTCGATAAGATAGGAATACCCTTCTGGCTAAATGTTGCAATAACCATATTCATTGTTTGGCTATATACATTCAAAGGTGGTGTGAAAACTCTTGTTTGGACAGATATGATTCAGACTCTTTCGCTTGTTCTGACTGTTATTCTATGTATTTGGTACATTGCGAATGAACTCGACTTAAACTTTTCCCGACTAATAGATGTGGTTAAAGAGAGTCCTCTTTCAAAAACATTCTATTTTGAAGATTCCAACGATAAACGATTTTTCTGGAAACAGTTTCTTGCAGGCGTATTCACCACCGTTGCGATGACGGGGCTTGATCAGGACATGATGCAAAAAAACCTTAGTTGTAAGAATATGCGCGATGCTCAGAAAAACGTACTGTCATACGGAGTGATGTTTCTGCCTATCAATATTCTGTTTCTTTCACTCGGAATAATACTTTATATGTATGCTGAAAAGGCGCAGATCAGCCTCCCTCCAAATTCAGATCAGGTTTTTCCATACATCGCAACTTCCGGTTTTCTTCCCGATATTGTAGGGATACTTTTTATTCTCGGATTAATAGCAGCAGCATTTTCAAGTGCCGGATCTGCTCTTACTTCTTTAACAACATCTTTTACAATCGACATCTTGCGTGCTAATAAAGATGGTGATGAAAACAGAATAAAAAAGACACGACAGATCACACATGCTGCAAATGCCGTTATAATGGCAATAATAATATGTGTATTCGAGATGCTAAATAATACACATGTAATTGATGCGGTTTATATTGTGGCGAGCTACACCTACGGTCCGCTTCTGGGTCTTTATATGTTCGGATTGTTTACTAAGATAAATGTACGCGACAAATTTGTCCCTTTTATCGCAATTGCATCACCGGTTCTATGCTATATTATTTCAATGAATTCTGAAAAATGGTTCAATGGCTATAAGATGGGATATGAACTTCTTATTGTGAATGCGTTGATTACCATATTGGGGTTGGTTATTGTGAAAAGAAGCGGAAAATATATAGGATAAAAAAAAGGTGTGTCAATTCTCATTTTGACACACCTTCTTACCATCTTCATTATACCCATTCATCAGAGACTATATCTCCCTGAACCCCGACAACAATCTTTTTAACCGGGATTTTTCTCGTTGCTCTACTTAAAGCAAGATTAGCAATCTGCATCAAACCGCCACAACATGGAACCTCCATTATCACGACAGTCAATGTATTAATTCTTGCAGAATCTATCATCTCTGTTATTTTCTCAATATACTCTTCTTTATCAATATCGAGTTTCGGACAAGCAATTGCCAACTTTTTCCCTCTTAAAAATCTATCATGAAAATCGGCAAAAGCATAAGCTGTACAATCGGCTGCAAGAACGACATCGGCACCTTTGAAATATGAAGCTGAAGGATTTAATAAATGAAGCTGAACAGGCCAATGACTCAATGCCGATTGCTGATTGCTATTCTCTTTATTAAAGACCGGTTTTGCAGGTGCAACAAATGATCTTGCCATACTACCGGGGCATCCGCATGGCATCTTCTTACTTTTATCTTCCATCTTACTTAAATCAACATCTATATTATTTCTTTTTATGTAGTCTATTCCCTGATTAAGATACTCTGTTTCATTATGATCTTTCAAATGTTTTAAATTAGCAAGGATTGTCTCCTCCCCTTTCTTTGAAAGACGCTCCATCACGGCAATCTCATCATAGGGCTCTGCTTCCCTTTCAATAATAGTGATTGCACCAACAGGGCAATCGCCGATACATGCTCCAAGTCCGTCGCAATATAGTTCGCTTACAATTCTTGCTTTGTTATCAATCATCTGCAAAGCTCCTTCATGACAACCTTTTACACAAAGTGCACAACCATTGCATTTTTCCTCATCAATCGATATTATATTTCTTTTCATACTTTCTTTTTTATACAAAAGTATACTTGAATAAACAACTACAGTGTAACAATTGTTACATAGTTATCTATTTTGTTATATTTTCTTCGAATAAAATAAAGAGTTTATGGAAAAAAGAGACTTATTGTTTTTTTGTAATAATTGTAGGGATAAATCGAATAAAGAGATTGAAGAATTAAGTTGTGAGATTCCTCATTTGACAAAACAATATAAAAAAGGGGATCATATTGCATATCAAGGTGATAAGATCACTTATCTTATGATATTAACCAAAGGAAAAGTAAAAACCGAGATAATTTCAGACTCAGGACTTGCTTTACCGATGGAAAATATAAAAGCTCCTGCTCCTCTTGCCGCAGCCTTTCTTTTTGCCGACGACAACAGATTTCCGGTTGATGTGATAGCTCTTGACGATTGTGAGATTATCTCGATATCGAAGGAAACAGTTGAAAAAAAAATGGCACAATGTCCTGGATTCCTTCGTGGATTTATGGCATTCAATGCCAATAAAATGCAACATATATCTGAGAGACTTAAATTATTTGCTCAAAAAGGGATAAAGGGAAAAGTTGTCTATTATATACTTTCAAAAGAGAAAAACGGTCATTTCAAATTGGGTAAAAGCATATCATGGCTCGCCGAATATTTTGGTGTCGAACGGCCTTCACTCTCAAGAGCTATCTCTGAGATGGTAAAAGATGACATTATAACCTTTGAAAATGGAGAGGGAGATGTAAAAGATTTCAACGCTTTAGAGAGCTTGCTGAAATAATATTCAAATTATAAATTTCTCTTTATCTTTTTTGCTGCTCTTAACTAGTTATCAACTGATAAGACGCTAGTTATCAGTTGATACCTTGCTAGTTATCAGTTGATAACTAGTTAGGAGCAGCGAAAACACTTTCGCCTTTTTTAAATTAACTTTGTGATTTAACGATTTTCGTTTGCGGTTTTACGATTTTCATTATCTTCAAAATATCATAGTTTTTAAGTAAGTTGACTCATTTAATATTAATTTATAAATTAAATTGACCACAATTTATATCACCTATAATTAAAAGTGACTTTTTTCTTAAGAGTAAAAAGAATTGATTTAAAATAATATGAGATAAAAAGGGAAATAAACTGCTGATATTATGCATTCTTTAAGTTAAAAACTTTTTTTACACCGCTGTTACATAAATTATTGATGTAAATTTTTCTCTAAAATTCTATATATCAGTTTTTTTATTAGGAATAATGAAATAATAAACATACATTTGCCAAGTTAGCAATCGAAATTTTATTGAAATTATCTTTGCGCTTATTCTTTTTTATCATTCCGATAAAATATTATAATCCACAAAATAGATCATTATCATATCCTTTGTTAGAAAGAGATGACGTTATAGTGTTTATATATAACAACGGGGATGTGAACAATATTGAAATTAGAGGGAATTTATTTCCCTTCGACTTGATGATCTATTATACTGTTGCCTTATCTTAAAAGACTCCATCAAATCAATCGATTCTTTTTCACAACTTATACACTATATTTCTTAAGATGAAATAACATTAATGCCTATCATTTACATTATGATAGGTTAAACAATAAAGAATGACAAAAAGAATCACAACAGGAAAAAAAGACAGAGAGAAATTAAAACAACAAAAACGTCAGGAAAAACTTAAAAGAAAAGAGGAGAGACAAAGTTCCGGCACCAACACATTTGAAGATATGATAGCTTATGTGGATGAAAACGGACGACTATGTTCTGCACCTCCGGAGATTAGTAAAACAGAAGTTGACATCTCCGAAATCTCCGTATCAACACCAAAACAAGAGGATATTGAGGAGCCGAAATTGTTGAACGGAAGAGTGGAACACTTTAATTCATCCAAAGGATATGGATTTATTAAAGATCTTGGAAGCAGCGAAAAATATTTTTTTCATATATCAACAGCACCATCTTTTATTAAAGAGGGTGATAAAGTAACTTTTCAGATTGAACGTGCAGCCAGGGGCATGAACGCTGTAGGCATCTCAATCATAAACAAACAATAATTTTTTAGAAATGAACATTTATGTTTCAAATTTAAGCTGGGGCACAGTTAGCGACAGCTTATTCGATTTATTCGCACAGTTTGGCGAAGTAACATCTGCTAATGTAATCATGGATCGCGAAAGCGGACGTTCTCGTGGTTTCGGATTCGTTGAAATGCCTGATGATACAGAGGCTGAAAATGCAATCGAAAAACTTAATCAGACAGAATTCGAAGGTAAAGTAATCAACGTAAGCGTTGCTCGCCCAAGAGCAGAAAAACCTGCTTTCGGTGGAGGTTATGGTAATAACCGTGGTGGCAACGGCGGAGGTTACGGAAACAATCGCAGAAGATATTAATAAGCTTTTTTGCTTTACCTAATGATCCCCGGTCCTTTTTTAGGATTCGGGGATTTTTATTTTTACTACATTTTATTTTATTCTTTTACGGTGATTGAAATCATGTTTTTATTTACTTTATGTAATCAAACAAGATTAATAAAATTATGAAGCAGATAATAGATATAAACGGATGGAAACGAAAACAGCAATATCTTTTTTTCAAAGATTTTGAAGAACCTTTTTATGGCGTTTGCGTCGATTTTGATGTTACTGCAACTTATGATGATGCAAAAAACCGATCTGAGTCATTTTTTCTTTTATACTTTCACAAAATGTTGACAGTCTGTAACAGGCTTGATTCGTTTCGTTACAGAATAGAGAATGGAAATGTAGTTTTATATGACACTGTACACGGTTCGGCAACTATTAGCACTGAAAATAATACTTTCGTTTTTGCCGATATAGTTTATGATTCTGATTTCAATATTTTTTGCAAAAATGCAAAGTCTGAGATTGACAGAGCTTTATCTTCAGATGTTTTATTGCCATGTGTATATGGAGAACAAACAATATTGACATCTACCGTGCCATGGATAAAGTTCACATCAATGTCACATGCCAGAATGTTTTCATCTAAGGGGAGCGCGCCCAGAATCACTTTCGGAAAAGCAACCAAAGAGAATGGACGAATGATAATGCCTGTATCTATTCATGTTCATCATGCTTTGACAGATGGGTATGATATCGGACAATTTGTGGATATATTCCAGGAACTCTTAAATTATTAACCCCTATAACTTCGCCAATAATGAGTGACGACTACCAATACAGACTAATGAATGAGGAGGATGAATGGTATATGGGACCTAATGGAGAAGATCCCGATGATGATAATCAAGAGAATAAAAATAAGAATCTGTCTCTTGAAGAAAAACTTGATACAATGATAGCTGATTTGGAAGATCAGAAAAAAGATAAAGAAGATGAAAAAAGGGTTGTTAATTTCAACCGTATTATGCTTCCTATTGCTATTGTTGTAGGAATAATTTCGATTATTATAATTATTGTTCTTTAAACGATTTATAGTCACGCATCACTATTAGAGGTACGAATCCTATATAAAGCACTATGGCAGACCAAAGATTGCCGGTTGTTATATCGTATGCTTTCATCATCTCTTCAAAGGAGAGGTTATTCATAACGCCCATTGAAAATTCAAAAACAAGAGTAAGTATTACCCATGATATTCCAATTGTGATTAGTTCGTTTTTCTCTTTAATTCTTAATTTGGGAAGTAGAAAATACGCTATAAGGTAAATAACAAAACACAGTATAAGTCCGCTCACTATCATTGCAATCTTCTCTCCCAATATAGGTATCAATAATAATTCTCTTAATCCTCCGTTAATTATAGCACATGGCACAATACAACACCATATAATAAACGATTTAAGTAATTTCTTTATTTCCATATAATTGTAAATTTATTTATTTTTTAAATATAATAATACCGGAAAAAAAAGACTTTAACTTTATACCGGAATTTGAATAAAGTAATACATATTATGATAACATTTATAGTAAGCCTTATAATATTAATCGGCGGTTATTTTATTTATGGTCGATATATCGAAAAAGTATTTTCACCGGATAAAAACAGAAAAACTCCCGCTTTAACTTCTACAGACGGAGTAGATTATGTGCCTCTCTCTTCTAAAAAAATATTCCTTATTCAGTTTCTTAATATTGCTGGTCTGGGTCCTATATTCGGCGCAATTATGGGAGCAATGTATGGTCCGATAGTGTTTCTATGGATTGTGTTAGGAACATTATTTTGTGGCGCCGTTCATGATTATCTTTCAGCAATGATGTCACTCAGAAGTAACGGGAGATCGCTTCCCGAACTAATTTCGGGAGAACTTGGCAAAACAATAGGACTTGCTGTAAGAATAATAACTATTGTTTTGATGGTATTGGTGGGTGCTGTATTTCTTTCCGGCCCCGCATCATTGTTATCATCAATGACGGGAATTGAGAATTTATGGTGGATTATATTGATATTCTCTTATTATGTGCTTGCGACCCTTTTCCCTGTGGATAAAATAATAGGAAAAGTTTATCCTATATTTGGATTTGCACTTTTGTTTATGGCTTTCGGGATACTTATAGCAATTTTTGTTAATAACAATCCAATGCCAGAATTATACAATTCATTGAACAATATGAATCCTAATCCGGAACGATATCCGGTTTTTCCGATGTTATTTATAACAGTTGCCTGCGGAGCAATTAGCGGATTTCATGCCACTCAATCGCCCCTTATGGCAAGATGTATAAAGAGCGAATCAGATAGTCGAAAAGTATTTTTTGGTGCTATGGTAGCAGAAGGTGTAGTTGCTTCTATTTGGGCGGCTGCGGCTATATGTTTCTTTAATGGAATGGAGGGATTTCAAAGTTTTATGGCTGAAAATGGAAATAGTGCAGCAGTAGTAGTTAAAAACATATCTTCAACATGGCTTGGCGTGATGGGGGGATTTCTTGCTCTTTTGGGTGTTGTGGTAGCTCCGATAACCTCAGCCGATACGGCATTCAGATCAGCAAGGCTTATAATTGCGGATTTTATGAATAAGGAACAGAAAAGTTTCAAAAACAGAATACTTATCTCCGCTCCTCTTTTCCTTGTCTGCATAATATTATTAAATATCAACTTCGATATAATCTGGCGATATTTTGCTTGGACTAATCAGACATTGGCTGCTATTACTCTTTGGAGCATAACCGTTTATCTTGCCAAACAAAATAAAAATTTTTATGTCACTCTATTGCCCGCTCTTTTTATGAGCGCTGTCTGCATGACATATATCCTGGTTTCTCCTGAAGGGTTTGGTATTCCTCATGTTTATGGATATATTTTTGGAACAGGATTCTCCACAATATTACTTATCTGTTTTATTATAAAAAGGAAATATTCTATCCGAACAGAATTACCGCATGATATTTAATTTGAATTGTTCAGTTTTTATATTCAGTTATATTGGCAAGAATCGAAATATATGCAATATATATTAGGTTAATAACTATTATCAAATTGTAGAATTTCTATTTTTTAATAAAAACTCGATATCATCATTATTTCGTCTGAACTTGCGGAAAGTTTCGGTAGAAATATCATAAGTCGAACATATATATTTGATAGATTCCTTCTCTTTTATCATTTTTATTATGTTTTCCTTCTCATTTTCGAGCCTCAAAAGTTTCGGAGATGATCCCTTTTTACGTCCTAAGATTACTCCCCTCTCTTTTCTGAGGGCCAATGCTTCTTTAGTGCGTTGTGAGATTAACTTGTGTTCTATTTCGGCCACCAGACCAAATGCAAAGCTGAGAACTTTGCTGTTAAGGCTATTATCAAAGGTATAACGATCTTTTGTACTGTATATAATAATCTCCTTTTCAAGACAATCGCCCATGATAGACATTATCTCATGTAAGGTGCGACTAAGTCTTGATATCTCTGTTACTATAAGTATATCATCTTTTTTCAAAGACTTAAGTAATCGTCCTAACTTGCGGTTTTTCTTATGTTGTTTTCCACTACAAGTCTCAATAACCCATTTATTGATTATTATCCCTTTAGATTTGGCATAATTTATAATTTCTCTTTTTTGATTTAGCGGATCTTGTTTAGATGTACTAACTCTTAAGTATGCATAAACCATAAATCTTTATTTAGGTTTCACGACTTAACAATATAACAACTAAATGAGCACAGTGGAAAATAATTAAATACACTTTATTAATTTTAATTGTAC
>CAMTOJ010000072.1 GCA_947074145.1 uncultured Bacteroidales bacterium | reverse complement strand
TTACAAAATCAGAGATTGCGCGACCGGCTTTTGTAGGCTCATAAGCCTCAAGAGCTTCATCCACATTCTTAATCAAAGTATTAAGAACAGAGATAATCCAACGGTCAATTTCAGGACGTTCGTTTACAGGTATTTCAGCCTGAGAGAAGTCAAATCCGTCAACATTGGCATAAAGCGCAAAGAATGAATATGTATTATATAGTGTTCCGAAGAATTTACGACGCACCTCATCAATACCTTCTGTATCAAATTTCAGGTTATCCCATGGAGATGCATTGGTAATCATATACCAACGAAGCGGGTCTGAACCATATTTTTCGATTGTCTCAAAAGGATCGACAGCGTTACCAAGACGTTTCGACATCTTATTTCCACCCTTATCAAGTACAAGACCGTTAGAAATAACAGCTTTGTAAGCAACAGAATCGGAAATCATTGTTGAAATAGCATGAAGAGTAAAGAACCATCCGCGAGTTTGGTCAACACCTTCAGCGATAAAGTCTGCAGGATATACCTCTTTGCTGTCAAGTATCTCTTTGTTTTCAAAAGGATAATGAAGCTGCGCATAAGGCATAGCACCTGAGTCAAACCATACGTCGATAAGGTCTGCTTCACGTTTCATCGGTTTACCCGATGCTGACACAAGAACGATATCATCAACATAAGGACGGTGAAGGTCGATCTTATCATAGTTTTCTTTCGACATATCACCCGAAACGAAAGAAGCAAAAGGATTGATGCTCATCACACCCGCTTTCACAGCTTTTTCGATTTCGTTATATAGCTCCTCAACAGAACCTACGCAGATCTCTTCAGTTCCGTCTTCTGTTCTCCAGATAGGAAGAGGCGTACCCCAATATCTTGAACGTGAAAGATTCCAGTCCTGAAGGTTTTCAAGCCATTTTCCGAAACGACCCGTACCTGTTGAAGCAGGTTTCCAGTTGATAGTATTATTTAGTTCAATCATTCTCTCACGACAAGCAGTTGTTTTGATAAACCAGCTGTCAAGAGGATAATAAAGCACAGGTTTGTCAGTTCTCCAGCAATGAGGATAACTGTGAGTATGTTTTTCGATTTTGAATGCCTGATTGTTCACTTTAAGCATCACGCTAAGATCAACATCAAGAGTAGCATCCTGCTCCGAAAGCATCGGATCGTAAGCATTCTTAACGTATCTGCCCGCATACTCAGTGTAAGCATCAATATTAACAAAATCCTGAACGAATTTATAATCAAGATCTTCAAGACGGAAGAAACGTCCGCTCATATCAACCATCGGACGGTTATTACCATCTTTATCAATCATCATAAGAGGTGCGATTCCTGCAGCTTTAGCTACACGGTCGTCATCCGCACCGAATGTAGGAGCAATATGTACTATACCGGTACCATCTTCAGTAGTTACATAATCACCTAAGATTACACGGAAAGCATCACCGTCAGGACGTACCCAAGGCATAAGCTGTTCGTAACGCATTCCCTCAAGCTCTGTACCTTTGAATTCGGCAACAACTTTGAAAGGTATCAGTTTATCACCCTCTTTGTAATCTTCAAGAGCGATTCCTTCAGCTTTAGGATTGAAATATGCTCCCATTCTTGCTTTTGCAAGAACAACAGTAATAGGTTCTGAAGTATAAGGATTGAAACTCTGAACTGCTACATAATCAATATTAGGTCCAACACAAAGTGCAGTGTTTGAAGGTAGAGTCCAGGGAGTTGTCGTCCATGCAAGGAAATAAGCATTACCATGCTGAGAAAGAACCTCTGAAGGATTTTTAATCTTAAACTGCGCAACTACGGTTGTATCTTTTACGTCACGGTAGCAACCCGGTTGGTTAAGCTCGTGAGTCGAAAGACCTGTTCCCGCAGCAGGAGAATAAGGCTGAATAGTATATCCTTTATATAAATAATCTTTTTTGTAAAGCTCTTTAAGCAGATACCAAAGAGTCTCAATAAACTTATTATCGTAAGTGATATAAGGATTCTCAAGATCAACCCAGTAACCCATCTTATGAGTCAGGTCAGCCCACTCTTTTGTATATTTCATCACGTCTTTACGACATGCAGCATTATATTCTGCAACAGATATTGTCTTACCGATAGCTTCCTTAGTGATACCAAGACTTTTCTCAACACCAAGTTCAACCGGCAGACCGTGAGTATCCCATCCCGCTTTACGCTTAACATGGAAACCTTTCATAGTCTTATAACGGCAGAAAATATCTTTAATAGAACGAGCCATTACATGGTGAATTCCGGGCATTCCGTTTGCTGACGGCGGACCCTCATAAAATACAAAAGAAGGCGCTCCTTCTCTCTCGTCCATACTTTTATGGAATACATCATTTTCATCCCATTTTTTCAACACTTCCTTATTGACATCAGAAAGATTGAATGCGGAATATTCTGTAAATTTCTTACTCATATCTATATTTTTCAATAAAATCATCTAAAAACGCACGAAGATACTAATAATTTATTTTTTTCTCAATAAACATACATTTCTTAATATCGTAATTAAGAATTTAATAATCAACTTTTAAAGATACTCTGCTTCAAACGTCCATATTTATCAAATGTATATTTAAAAGAGAAGTGCAGACTGATCAGCACTGCAATTATTGAGGCGGAGAAATTGATAATCATAATCATTATCTGATATCTGATTGAAAGCTCGGGCGAGCTACCTCCGATGATCTGCCCCACAAGAGTACCCGGCAGAGCAATAAGCCCCATCACAGCCATACTTGCAATGGCAGGATTGAACGCTTTTATCAAAGCCTGAGTCATAAATGGGAAACGGGCTTCACTAATGGTTGCGCCATTTCCTAAAAGGTAGTGATACATATGTTGCTCCCTTTTTATGGAGCTGTAAAACGCATTCATTCCTATCACGTTTGACGATAGTATATTGCCCAATAGTATTCCGCATATAGGGATAAAGTATCTGCTTTCAAACAGATTATCAAGACCAATCACTCCCTTTAAGAAATATGTACCTATTATCATTACCGAAAAGAAAACAGCCGAGTAAACCGGTATAAAGAATACTCTTTTAGATAGATGGATTCTCGTTATCAAATTAAAGGCGCATACCCCCACCATTAATAACATCCAACCTATATTTACATAAAGGTTATTCCATTCAAAAAGATAATTAAGATAAAATCCCACCAAAAACAACTGCACAACCATTCGAATGACACTTACTATAGTATCTTTGACAAGTCCCGTCTTATAATGTTCGAGTATCATAAGAGGGATTATGATTAGCAGAAGTCCTGCTGCCAGGCTAAAAAGACTTATTTCGGGTGTATTCATTTATTCACAGTTTCCCGTATATGTTATTTATAAAGAGATTATACAATCAATTTTTCAATTCGTATTATAGTATCGCAGCTCTCGGCAAATGTACCATCATGAGTAGCAGAAAGCATTGTCATATCAAGTTTTCTGAGAAACTCTGTCATCTTCTGCTTTGAGTAAAAATCAAGAGCCGATGTTGGCTCATCAAGCAATAGAATCTTTTTATTCAGAAGTACTGCAAGAGCAATCATCAATCTTTGCTTCTCGCCTCCCGATATTTGACGCATCCCTTTTGTAAGGATTGATTGACCCTCTAGTCCAAGTTCGGAAAGAAGATTAATAAATCTTTTTTCATCGAATTTATGTCCTTGATTCACTTTTAAAGAGAAAGGGGCCATCACTGTTTCCCTAACTGTCTCATATGGAAGTTGCACCTCTTGTGGCACCCATGCCATATAGGTGCGAAGTTGCTGAATCGTGGAGGGGTTGACAGCGATTCCATCAATCTGTATAGACCCGCTTTCGGGCAACACTAATCCCATAAGAGCTCCGATAAGTGTACTTTTTCCAGAACCTGATTCACCCACAAGAGCACAATGTTCGCCCTGAGAGATTCTACAATCGAATTTGTCGATTATCTTCTTTCCAGAAAAAACGAAACTTATTTCTTTATATTGAATCATGGGTTAATTTTTATTCAGACAAACTTATTAATAAATTGGAAATTTCAATTATCATAATCAATTTTATTTTGACCGCTTCAATTTTGTAATTTCCTTATAAGTTTTTATTTCACACCAAACAAGATTAGACTTTACACCTTGCTTGGTGATATATTACACCTTGTAAGGTTTTAACCGACACCTTGCAAGGTGTAAAGAAAACTATCTGACTAAAAATTAAATTTGAAGAAAGGATTTTCAAAGTAAAATAAAAAAGGCAGCCTTCACAGGCCGCCCTTTTTATGTTTTCAATGAGGTATTAAGTTCTTTAAGGTAAGAAAGATTGTTGTTATCGATACAAAGATGTCATTTTTTAGACTTTTAAACAACAATAGTGTATATGTTGTAAAATATGTTTTTAATAAAAAATGATATTTAAATATTGTTATTATTTTGATCTTTTCAATACCAATGCTGTTCTTGATGGAATATAAAGACTTAACCACCCTTTTTGATCTTTTTCATAAAGCGGATCATTTTGAGTGAAGTATTTCACAGAGTCATCAATTCTTTGAAATCCACCCATATCCAAATCGTCTGAATTAAGAATCACTTTATATTTTCCTGCCTTTGTCAGAAACTTATAATCGGCAAAAGAGTGTACAGGATTAAAGTTGAATATAAAAAGAAGATCCTTTCTCATAAAAGCTAAAATCTGATCTCCTCGGTTATCCCAAACAGGAACAATATCTGTCAATAGTAGATTTTTTACGCTTTTTATAGTCGAAAGCATAGCATTATCAAACTTATTTAGATATCTGTATTTAAGATCTTTTCTATCTACAAGATCCCATTGACGACGAGCATACTTATACGACCATCCGTTTCCTTCTCTCGGGAAATCAATCCATTCGGGATGTCCGAACTCATTTCCCATGAAGTTGAGATATGCACCTTTGGATGTTGCAAGTGTCAACAAACGAATCATTTTATGTAGTGCCATTCCGCGTGCTACAGTTATATCGTCATCGCCACACATCATATGCCAGTACATAGCTGCATCAATAAGTCGGAAGATAATAGTCTTATCCCCCACTAAAGCCTGATCATGACTTTCTGCATATGAGATTGTTTTTTCATCAGCACGTCTATTAGTTAGTTCCCAAAATATATCGGTCACATTCCAATCTTCATCTTTCTTCTCTTTAAGAAGTTTTATCCAGTAATCAGGGATACCCATTGCCATACGATAGTCAAAACCTATTCCTCCATCTTTAAAAGGAAGTGCAAGACCGGGCATACCGCTCATCTCTTCTGCTATTGTTATTGCGTGTGGATTTACTTGATGTATTAGTTCGTTAGCAAGAGTCAGATAACAGATAGCATCACCATTTTGATTCATGTTATAATAATCTTCATAACCTGAAAAAGATTCGTTTAAGCCATGGCTCCAATAAAGCATTGATGTAACACCGTCGAATCGGAATCCGTCAAATTTGTATTCCTCAAGCCAGAATTTACAGTTTGAAAGAAGAAAGTGTAAAACTTGCGGTTTTGCGTAATCAAAACATAGAGAGTCCCAGGCAGGATGTTCGCGACGTTCATCAGAATAAAAATACTGATTATAAGATCCGTCGAAACGTCCTAATCCTTCATTCTCATTTTTTACGGCATGAGAGTGTACAATGTCCATAATCACTGCAATTCCTGCAGCATGGGCATCATCAATAAGTCTTTTCAGTTCTTCTGGCGTTCCGTTTCTTGAGGAAACAGCAAAAAAATTGGATACATGATATCCGAAAGAACCATAATATGGATGCTCCTGTATTGCCATTATTTGAATAGCATTATAACCATCGGCTATAATACGTGGCAAAACTTTTAATCTGAACTCTTCGAAAGATCCAACCTTCTCCTCCTCCTGAGCCATACCGATATGACATTCGTATATAAGAAGGGAGTCTTTGGCAGGTTTGAAATCTTTTACCTTGAAATTATATTGTTTTTCAGGAGCCCATGCTTGTGCAGAGAAAATATAAGTTACCGGATCTTGCACCACACGAGTTGCCCAGGCTGGTATTCTTTCACCATGACCACCATCCCAATGCATAGATAACTTATAAATATCTTCATGCTTAAGGTCTTCATCCGAGATAAAAAGCTCCCAATTTCCGTTGCCTATTGATTGAAGTCTAAATTTTTCATCATCTTGCCAATGACTAAAGCTCCCTATAAGATAAATTCGAGTGGCATTAGGTGCCCATTCGCGAAAAATCCATCCGTTAGGTATTTTATGTAAACCATAAAACATATATCCGGTTGCAAAATCGGAAAGACTCTTTGACTCTTGTGTCAATAGTTTTTCTCTTTCCTGAGCATATTTATATCGACCCTCAATTGCTTGCTGATATGGCGCAAGCCATGGGTCTTTTTTTATTATACTTAATACTTTCTTCATTTCATTTGTTTTTTTAGGAAAGTTATATGGCTTTGAATACGGATAAACAGAATAAGGACGGTATATGCCGCCCTAACCTTATTTTACTTTTATTTTTACTATTATCTTCATGTAAGTTCCTTCGCCAATACCCGGTTGATGACCATCTTCGGGGAAAAATATAACGAATTGGCCCATTTTTACATCGATGAAAGTTGTAGCTTTATCTTCAAAAAAGGTGATATCTTTCTCGGCGTTATATGGCGCCATTGGTGAGGTTAATTCACAAGACGGAATATATCCCATTATTTCATCGGAGGAGAAAGGGATCTGAATATCGATATATTCATTATGGGTTTCCATTTTTGCCTCTGTTTTGCTTTTTCCTGTGATCTTAGCAAAATTGATAAATAAATCTTTTCCGTTTAATTCGATGATTCCCGGTTGAAGTTTTGTAAAATCTGTGTTTTTGATATAATCAAACGCTTGTTTAAATGCAGGATGCAGCTTTTCATAAAATGAAGCATTCTGTAATGAATCTAATACCATGTCTTTAATGTTTATTTCACACTCTTTACAAATATAAAATAAATATCAAGACATACGGGATATTAGTTTTTTATTTAATAATCGCGGTAAAAAAAAAGAGGATTTCAGTCTTTAATGACTAAAATCCTCTTAAAAGGGTGGATAATGGGGCTCGAACCCACGACCTTCGGAACCACAATCCGACACTCTAACCAGCTGAGCTATACCCACCGTATTTGCTATTGCGGTGCAAAGATATTGATTTTATTCATCTCTGCAATACCTCTAATAAAAAAACTTACAAAGAAAAAAGTTTATTAAGAGGTCTATTTTTTCAAACTTTTGATAATCAAGCAAAAAGAAAACCCTGCTTTTCATTTATTTTTTTTGAAAAACAGGGTTGTATATTTTAAATATAAAAACAGACTATTTATAGATAGATTTTTTTCCTGCCAAAAGAGTATTTTTCATTAAAGAGCATATAGTCATTGGACCTACTCCGCCGGGAACAGGAGTTATATAACTACATTTTGGTGCTACTTCATCAAATTTCACATCTCCTGTCAATTTAAATCCTGATTTAGTGTTTGCATTAGGAACACGAGTTGTGCCTACATCGATTACAGTTACTCCATCTTTTACCATATCGGCTGTTACAAATTCAGGTACACCAAGAGCTGCGATAAGAATATCAGCCTGACGAGTTATATCTTTAAGATTTTCTGAAGCACTGTGGCAAACTGTTACAGTAGCATTACCGGGATTACTCTTTTGCATCATTAGTGTTGCAACAGGTTTTCCTACGATGTTACTTCTTCCAAGAACAACACAATGTTTACCTTTTGTTTCGATATTATAATGAGCAAGAAGGTCCATTATTCCGGCAGGAGTCGCAGATACAAAACAAGGAAGACCAATAGACATACGACCTACATTGATTGGGTGAAATCCGTCTACATCTTTTCTGTAATCGATAGCTTCAATCACTTTCTGTTCATCAATATGTTTTGGCAATGGAAGTTGAACGATGAAACCATCAACATCTGCATCCTGATTAAGTTCCTCTACTTTTGAAAGAAGTTCAGCTTCCGTTACATCGCTTTCAAGTCTGATTAGAGTGGATTTAAAACCGCACTCTGCACAAGCCTTAACTTTATGAGCTACATAAGTTTCGCTTCCTCCGTCATGTCCGACAAGGATAGCTGCAAGGTGAGGAGTTTTTCCACCCTCTGCTTTTATTGCTTGCACTTCCTTGGCAATCTCTTCTTTTATTTTTGCCGCTACTGCTTTTCCGTCAATAAGTTGCATGATAATTCTATATTTGATTTTAATGTTAATGAATTCGTAAAAAAATAGCCTATCCGATTATCTTAAATAATCAGACAGGCTAAATATATCATATTATCTTCTGCGCATATTCTTCATAAGGCTCGCAGGATTTTTAGCCTGCGTCACCATACGCATCATTTTTCTTGTTTCTTCAAATTGTTTAAGAAGACGGTTTACTTCCTGAATTGTAGTACCCGAACCTTTTGCAATACGAGCACGACGACTTCCGTTTAGAAGTTCCGGTTTTTTTCTCTCTTCAGGTGTCATTGAGTAAATAATTGCTTCAATGCTTTTGAATGCATTGTCGTCAATATCTATATCCTTAATAGCTTTTCCTACACCCGGAATCATTGAAGCAAGGTCTTTAAGGTTACCCATTTTCTTGATCTGGTGGATCTGAGCGATAAAGTCATTGAAATCAAACTGATTCTTAGCAATTTTTTTCTGAAGACGTTTTGCTTCCTCTTCATCATATTGCTCCTGAGCACGCTCAACAAGTGATACGATATCCCCCATCCCTAAGATACGGTCTGCCATACGTGAAGGGTGGAAAGCGTCGATTGCTTCCATCTTCTCACCTGTTCCGACAAATTTGATAGGTTTGTTTACAACCGTACGGATTGAAAGAGCTGCACCACCACGTGTATCACCATCAAGTTTGGTAAGGATCACACCATCGAAGTCAAGACGATCGTTGAATTCTTTTGCTGTATTTACCGCATCCTGACCTGTCATCGAGTCAACAACGAAAAGAATTTCTTGAGGATTAATAGCATCTTTAATTGCTTTAATCTCTTTCATCATCGATTCGTCGATAGCAAGACGTCCGGCAGTATCGACAATCACGATATCAAAACCGTTAGCTTTAGCGTGTTTAACTGCATTTTGTGCAATCTTAACAGGTTCTTTGCTCCCCTCTTCAGTATATACCTCAACACCGATCTGTTCGCCCAATACTTTAAGCTGATCGATAGCGGCAGGACGATAAACGTCACCGGCAGTAAGAAGAACTTTTTTGCCACGCTTAGTTTTAAGCATATTGGCAAGTTTTCCTGAGAATGTTGTCTTACCTGATCCCTGAAGACCCGACATAAGAATAATTGCAGGAGAACCTTTTATATCTATATCCACTGATTCACCACCCATAAGTTCGGCAAGTTCATCATGGACAAGTTTTACCATCAATTGCCCCGGCTTAACGGCTGTAAGAACGTCCATTCCAAGTGCTTTCTCTTTTACTTTATCTGTAAAAGTCTTCGCTACCTTGTAGTTAACGTCCGCGTCAAGAAGTGCACGGCGTACATCTTTAAGAGTTTCGGCTACGTTAATCTCCGTAATTTTCCCTTCACCCTTAAGAATTTTAAATGATCTTTCTAATCTTTCACTTAGATTTTCAAACATCTTATTGTAAATTAATTTGTTAAAGCAATTGACCGCAGCTTTACCGTTCGCAAAATTATAAAATTTATATTAGCATGATAACGGGCTTTATATATTTTTATCAATAATAGATTAATTAGATCTGGTATTTCTTATATTTTCTTCGATCTCCAGTCTGCTTTTATAAGATATAAATAGGAAAGTATCCCTATCAATCCCCAATAAACATATTCAGAGCCCCAACATATGCTTACATCTGTAGCCAATACGAAGGCTGTCACTACAACATAACTTACATATGCAATAAGAGTCACAATCTCAATTGCGAGGGCGGAACGTGTATTTCCCGTTCCTGATATTGCCTGATGAAAAATAAGTCCCGGAGTTACTATCAAATAACTAAACATCATCACAAGCAAACTTGGCAGAGTGGCATCTATAAGTGATATATCGTTTGAATATATAGCAAGTATCAGTTTTGGGAATACCACAACAAATAACATTATAGGTATCACGAAGTAGGAACACTGAAGAATCACTCTTTTTAGCATAAGAGGAATCTGTTCTATTTTATTTTCTCCCATCAGATTACTCATTAATGTATTGGCTGTTGTACCGTAGGCACTGGTAAACATAAACATTGCGGAGCTTACGCTTCTTACGATATTTGAAACAGCCAAAGATCTCTCTCCAAGATGTTCGATGGCTACAAAGAACATAAACCATGTTGCAAGTGCAAAAAAAGATTGAAACATTGTCCAAATTGAAACGCTTAAGATATGTGGTAACTTTCGTAGATTATATGAAGCTATATTCATAAATCCAAGTTGCTTCATGTTTGTCGTAACAGCAAAATAGATCACAAAGAAAAGTGCAGAAGCAGCCTCCGCAATTACTGATGCTATTGCTGCACCCTTTAATCCCATTGCTTCAAATCCGAACTCTCCGAATATCATTGCATAATCAAGGAAAATATTTACAACAGCCATTATTATGGCACTCACGGTGAGAGCTTTTGTCTTTGTTACTGCTACAAAATATGAGCGAAACATAACGTTAGGAAACGAAAATAGTAAACCCCAAATACGCCATTCAACAAATTCAATAGTTGCATTAAGTACATTCTCCGATTTTATCATCTGGCTAAGCATCGGACCGGCTATGAGATCGGTAACATTGATTATTACTACTGCCAAAAACATAAGAAACATAAGTCCCTGAATAAAAATAGGTCCTATTTTATCAGTTCGTCCCTCTCCGTTTCTCCTTGCCATAAGAACTTGTGTTCCTATACTAAACCCGAAGCCGGACATAAATATGGCAAGATACCATAACCCGCCAAGAGCACTTGCGCCAAGTTCGACTTCACCAACATGTCCCAAAAAAGCTGTATCGGTGATGTTTATTATATTCTGAGCCAAAAGACTCAATATGATTGGATAGGTAATTTTAAATATATACGATTTGGAAACCATTATTTGCTATATAAATTTTAATGTTTAGAAACGATTGGATAATACTTTAACTTTATCTGCATAAAAATATGTCTTATTAGTTTGACTTTTAAAACCGATGAGCATTACAACGACTTTGTCTGCCTGGATATATGTCATATAATTTGACATTTACACCCCATTACTCGATATATAAGTTTTAAGATCCGTGAATCATTTCTCGTTATATAATTATATTGTAAAAAAAATCTCCGGCAAATAACTTCACCGGAGATCCCTTTTTTTATATCTTTTAATGTTAGTCGTTGACTTTTTCAGTAAATACCATTGTGGCAGTTTGCTTCTTCTCTCCACCCCATAGAGCGATACCGCTTGGAAGGAAATAGTTTGAGATTTGTAATACAGCTCCCGTTGAAGAACTTGTTCTGATAGACACAGGAATTATTGCCATCGCGATTGTATCAGCTACACTTAATGAACCATTAGCATTCTGAATTGAATCAGCAAGATTAAGAACCAAAGTGTTTATATTGCCGAAATTATATTGATATATATCATTTATTGTATCTTGTGAAAAAGATGATACAAAAGATGTTACATTATCAGGCAAACTATTATTCTCGAAGAATTCGTTCATTTTTGAACGTTCCACCATTAATAAATACTGAGGCTGATATTGAGTAAAAAACTCTTGTGGTTTATAAGCCTTAAGTTTGAAGTTATATCCGTTCAAATATTGAGCAGTAGCGTCTTTATTCTGACGAAGAGTATCCATTATGGCCCCAACAGGTAACTTCAATTCCGTAAAATAACTTCCGGGGGAAATTACAAAAGTAGCTGTATCATTATTAAGAATCTCCTGATTAGGGGAAACATCTCTCATACTGTTGAGCTGAAGAACATCCGGAGTAACAAATAACGACTGAACTCTGTTTTTATAAACTATTGAGTCTGCACCTGTTGAACTTTCGACCGTATGAACTGTGGTATAAAATAATCCCATCATAGTTTGCTCAACTCTTAGCAAAGAACCCGTTCCATAAGTATTCTTAAAATATACACCGGGGAAAAATTCTAAAAATCGCTTTTCATCCTTGAACA
>CAMTOJ010000071.1 GCA_947074145.1 uncultured Bacteroidales bacterium | reverse complement strand
GGTGTTAATAAAATAATTAGGGCAATTTTTATTGCATCAAATTTGACGAAGAACCAATTAAATGCGACATTTTTTTCTATACATTGACCTCTTAAATCAAGAATCCAATCAAAATCACAAATCCTTGCCATATTGCCTGATTCACCACCAACCGACACTTCTGAAATCTTTTTGGAAAGGTATTTTGAAATATCAATCTTTTCAAGAATCGGAGCCACAATGATATACCTCTCTTTAATTGGAAGAGAAAGAAAAATAGGAAGACGATAATCTGCCATTTTCTGATTTTCCACAGTACATCCGATCACTACATTATCATATCCATCACCCCAGTCAAAGGGAAGACATTCTGCCAAACGATCAATTCTTTTGGTAAAAAAGAAAAAAACACAATCTCTTCTTTTTCTCATCATTGCCCATGCTTCATTTCGCCATTCATCTGCTTCCTGAACTAAAAAATCAGAAGTAAAACATGTAAAGACAAGTGACCCGGTAGGTAATTTGTAGCTTTTGTCTCGTTTTCTTTTAATCGGCAGGTTAAAATTTCCTGTCTTTTTCACTTTACTGCTATTCACCTCTGAGCCATACATCTCATCCTGTCTATACACGTAACAATGTTTACATCCCGGACTTATTTTAGTACAACCATGCCACGGATTCCAACCTGTATATTTAGAATTGTTATGTTCAGACATATATAATTTCTTAGTTTACGAGTATAAAGATATTAAAACATCTCTCCTAAAAATTATAAGAATAAAACTATTCAACCATAATATGAGAAATAAGAAAACTCTTATTGAATATATCATGATTTTAAAACTTTATGTTTGAAACAATAGTTTTAAAGTTATGCCATTCAGCTTTAACAGATTAATCATTTAGAATAACAAAAACTAAAATTAATGAACTATCGAACTCAAATAACAATAGACAATACAACCTACGATACTCTAAAGGACATATTACCGAAGACAGGGAAACTGAGTATTTTATTCGTAGGGCGAACTCCAAGTTTTAAAAGCATAATAGCGGGTCATTATTTTCAAGGTAAAAGAGGACATAACTTTTGGAAAAAACTTAATGATCTTGGCATATTAAAAGTTCCCCAAGGCGATTATCCTGACAACTATCTTCTACAAAACAATTATGGTATTACACATATCTCAAAAATTCCAAGAGAACTAAAAAAACCCACAAAAGAGGTATATAAAAAGGGATTCATACATCTGATGAATATCATCAGAAAATATGAACCCCGACTACTTATTTTTACTTATAAAAACACACTCGATTCTCTTCTCTCTGCAACTCAAAACAAAGAGATACGTACCCGTTACGGATTCAATCCTGAATACGATCATATCTTTGGATCGGCAATTT
This sequence comes from uncultured Bacteroidales bacterium, assembly GCA_947074145.1. Lineage (GTDB taxonomy): Bacteria > Bacteroidota > Bacteroidia > Bacteroidales > JAUNSR01 > JAUNSR01. The sequence goes on along the minus strand of CAMTOJ010000071.1, from coordinate 13,444 downwards.
TTGTTTACCCTATGCCCGGCACTATCTGCACCCGCGAAGAAATAAACATATGTCTTGACGATTTAATTCAATACATTAAAAACTTTTGAAAAGCAATTTCCCCTCTTAAGAATCTAATTTCCAACCTTTAATTCATCAGGAGAATCATTGGTAAACATATTAACATCAGGAGTCTTTTTAGTAAACAATGAAGAAACTTGCTCAATACTCAATTTAGAATCCGGTCTGAAATGAACCGAATTCATATAATCTATAATTGATTTACGAAGCTGACAGGCTACAATTCTGTTATCCGGATTATTTGTAATATCCATGCTTGTCATCATCAGTTTTCCATTAAGTACATTTGCCTCGATTAATGTTCCTATTTTACGATTCAAAAACCATGTATCGATACTTTGAACAATCGGATCAAAATCTTTATCAAAATCTGAAAGCAACATAACCTGAGCTCTGTTTAATAACTCCCACCATTGAATATTACTATGATATTCTGTAGGGAAATCTTTAAAAACAGGATGATTGTTATTTATCAAAACCCCTGTCGTATGTGGCGGTTTCATTTTAAACCATGAAGTATTCCAAAAAACCGGGCTCATCATTTGACCAATTCCCGCACCATAAGTTATTTTCCCGGCAGCAGTAATCAACACCTTACCTCCCTGTTCCAATACCTTTATAGCTTTCTCATCCAACGAATCGGCAATATAAACATCCCCTTCATTTACTTGCTGACATGAAGGATATACCCAAAAATCCCAGTCATTAATAAAATCTGTTCCTTTAAGTTTTACGGTCAAATTAAGTTTAACGGCTTTGTCTATTCCCTTCAGATCATAAGAAATATTTGTAAATGAAAAACAATTTCCTACAGGGATATCCTTTATAAGACACTCTCCTTCATTATAAAGTTTTCCATATTGATCAGAAATGGTATAGTTTAAAACAGCATTTTGTAAACTCTTTTCTCCGAAATGAGCAACCTCAATTGCGGCATTAAAAGTCTCATTATTTTTAAAAGTAAACTTAGGCATTCTCGCCAAAAGAACCGTTTCACTACAAAAGCGACGTATTTGGTCATAAGTTATATATCCTCTCTCTTCAAAGAAAACATCCAATAAACCCACAATAGCAGTTCCCTGACCCGGAAAATCATTGATTCCCAAAAGCTGAAAGCCTGCATAATCGGGTGTTCTGAGAGCTTTTTCAATCTCATGTTTATAGCAAAGAGCCTGTAGTTTACCTGAAGCCATCATAAAATCGTTGGCTTTATGCCCCATATTATTATCCTCAAGAAGAGATCTGAAAATCTCATAATTACCGGCTCTGTTTACACCTGTATATTTTCGTATCTCATTAAAATTCGGAAATACACACCATTGACCCATCTCATGAGCCACATAAGGTTCGTTTATATTCTCAAGATTCTTAGAATAATCAGACATCGATTCGGGCTGAGTATTTTTCCAGTTTAGCCCTCTGGCGCCTGCCTTTACATGAAACTCATTATCAGGTTGCCATTTCCAACTGTTACCAACAGAGGCTCCTGTATAAACTCTTCTTGTATCCTCTTTCTGCCAAAACTTAACAAATTCAGAGACCCATTCAACCCAGTTTCCTGCCGGCTCATTTCCTGCGGCAAGCATACAATAAGAGGGATAATTTCCATACTCTTTAGTGAGTTTTATTGTTTCATCCATAAGATACTTATCAATCGGCTCTCCAAGTCCCAATTTCGGGCCATGATTTGGCCAACTCGGACCTTCGGGTTGAAGATATATCCCAACAATATCAGCTGCGATAAAGGCGGCACGCGGCGGACAATAAGAGTGAAAACGAACATGATTCAGTCCGCTTTTCTTACATAAACGATAGATCTTTTCCCAAGATTCAACATCCATTGGAGGATAACCTGTTTGCGGGAAAGCACAACAATCTACATTGCCACGAAGATGAGTTTTGCGACCATTTACATAAAACCATTTCCCTTTAATTTTAAACTCTCTCATTCCGAATTGAACCTCTTTTATTTGAGTTTTCTTCCCCTTTGTCAATTGAGCAGTTAGTTTATAAAGATTAGGCGTAAACTCATCCCAAAGAAGCATTCCCTCGCCCATATCAATTGTTATCTCATGTTTTGAGACACCTTTATCAAGTGCAATATTTTCAGTAATTGCATCTATGTCGTGTATAGATTGTGAATTAAAACTATTTGCAGATAATGAAACGGTAACATTTGTTTTAATATCTGAGTTTATAGATAGTTTAACCAAAGCTCTTCTATTTTCTATATCCGGAAATATCTGTATATCCTCAAAATTTACTTTTGGCATAACAATTAAAGCTATATCACCCACTATCCCGTTCCAGTTACCTTGTGTATGATCAGAAATACTATGAGAATCCATCCCCACATTAACATCTTTAATTCTGTTATCAACACGGATAGAAATATTGTTTTTTCCCGATTTTATAAATTCGGTTATATCATATTCATGAGCAACAGAAAGAGAATTTTGCATTCCCGCTTTTTTGCCGTTAACCCAAAGTGTTGTTTCAATATGAGCTCGTTCAAGATGTAACACTACACGTTCACTCTTCCAATTTGAAGGAATAACAACATCTTTATTATACCATGCAACACCGACAAAATGCCTTTTAGGAGTCAGAAAGAATGGCACTTTATAATTATCCTCTTTTCTAAACCTTTCCATATATGGATTAAAAAAGAATGAGCTATCATAAAGACTTGCAGTCCATTGGGTGTTAATACACGGTTTATCCCCTTTATCCATCTCGGGCATTGAACCTGGTAGATGAATATCATCATTAAGATTTTTATCAAACCATCTCTGCTGCTCGCCCATATCATCTCTGTCTATCTGAAACTGCCATTTACCTGATAAGTCAATGGTGTTTTGAGAATTGACAGATAGATTACAAAGACAAAGAATAAAGAAAAAGATTGATATTTTACATATTTTCATATTATACGCTATCTCTTGATTGTAAATGAAATTTTATATTCGGGAATAACTTTAATATAGTTTACCGAACATAGGTTCTTTGATGTAAACTCAGGAACCTTATCTTTTTCAAAATCGATAAGATAAGAGGCATCTTTATATATTGGTCTGAAATAAAAATAGATACCCTTTTCATCTATATCATCTGCATATCTTTTAAGACCTATCTGCCAGTTTTCTCCATAATAAAAATTATCATTAATCATTTTACCGTCAATGAAAGCCATCGCATTATCACCAACATAGTTAATATCAAGAATTAAATCACTAATATTCTCATTAAACTGATTTTTCTTCATATCAAAGGTAAATCGCTGATTACTGCTTCCCTGTTTTACTTCATATTCAATATCTGCTTTTGGCAATGATAAAGTATACTCCGTGAAATAATCATACTTTTTTGAACTTACTTTATGGTTCTTAAAATCAGGTTTAATATCGCAAGGAAGTGCAACGCTATACATAGTTGTTGTATCCAGAAGTGTCAACATATTATTATCTTCCAATAAATCTGCCTTAGTGATACAAAAACCATTATCAATACTATTGAAATTCAAAGCCTGCTCCCTTGTAAGGGTTGATACAACAATCTCATTATTATCATTATCTGTGATAGTAAATGAACTGTTATAACCCGGAACCACATTTTTATATATTATATCATTTTTAGATGTTTGCTTACCGCTAATCTTTTTAACTGAAGACTTTGAAAATGCAAACTCCGGTTTAAATCCCTCACGGGCAAAGAAAATATAATGAGTTTTACCTTTTGTATTTGTTATTGCCAAAGGTTGCACCATCGCATATTTTAATACTCCCGTTCCAATTTTAAGATTAAAAGGAAGAATTGCACTTGCATCTTTTTTCAAAGTAAACTCAGGTAAAACTATCCTCTCATTTTCAAGCTCGATATTCAGACTTTTAATATTCTGATCATTTCTTACATCATGATCCTGAAAGTTATTAAGGAAAACAAATCCTGACTTACCATCAGAGCGTAACGAATATCTTAAAGTCTCTTTATCCTCTTTCTTTATATTTTGATTTGTTTCAGGCAATACAACACCCATAGGTGCAAGTAAATCAGCAAAATTCGAAGAGAAAAGATGTATGACCCGCAGATAATTATACGAATCCTTAGTCTTTCCGTATTCTCCGATTGGGGCTTGAAAATCATAAGATATTTTCGGTACACCCATAGCCTCATCACTAAAGAAACCGCCATCTTTACGAGTTGGTGTTAATCCTCCGTGATACATATAATAGCCTATTCCGTTAGCTCCCGAACCCAATGTTCTTAACATCAAAGCCTCTGATGCTTCTGGTGCGACACGAGGTCGTCGAGCATAAGTTATTTGAATACCTACACCCATCTCGGCACAAAATGAGGGATATTTAGATCCGTCATATCTTACGGGTGAATAATCCGGATTACGTTGTATATCCTTGAAAAGGAAAAAAGGTGATAAATGAGGTTTAGACCAAAACGGATAAGGATAAGCTGCAGTTACAGGAATTGCTTCATTCTCCAAAACAGCAGCTCTTCCCCAACCTGTTACGGTATATAATGGTACTTCAATACCATATTCTAATGCAATTTTCTTTAGTGTTGCCAGATGATTAGTACCAAAATCGGCATAAGAAGTTTTTGAATCTTGTGAACTAACTCCAATCTGCGTTATCTGATTATCATAATTTGCCACAGTCATCTCTTTTGGCTGACCGATATGAGTAAAAGACCATGGAGCAGCCGAATGTTGTAATTCATTCTCCAACTGAATACCCATAATTGGTCCACCATCTTTATAGTAAAATCCGGCTAATTGTTGAGAGATATTTTTATACAATCTTTTTACATAAAACAGATACCCAGGATCATCAGTTCTTATCTCAAATGGACGTCCGTACATCCAATCGGGAATACCGCCATTACGAATCTCTCCATGACAGAAAGGTCCTATTCTTACAAGAGTCAGCATATTATGCTTTTTACAAAGCTCTAAAAAATGACGAATATTCTTATCTCCGCTCCAATCAAACTGTCCCTCCTCTGTCTCATGAATATTCCAAAAGATATAAGTAGCAATAACGTTGATACCACCCGATTTCATCTTTAAGATCTGCTCTTCCCAATATGTTTCAGGAAAACGGGAAAAATGCATCTCTCCCATAATGGGAATAAAAGGCTTATCGCCCACACTCATATAATAGCTGTTAAACTCAATCGGTACACCTGCCGGATTATTTCCCCCCAGATTTAAATGACCATAAGTTATCTCATTAGTTTTTTCAGGTACTTTTACAGAATAATTACTCTGAGAAAAACCGAAAGCACTAAAAAATAATGATGTTAATAAAAGTTTTGTTTTGTGTGTCATAGTGTAATTTGAAGAATCTAATTGTAATTAAATATCATAAAAGAATGCTGAATATCTTGAAGTTCTGAAAATATATCAATATTATTAATATCCAAATCATACGCTTTTTGTAAAAATTCAACTGCTTTATCATCATTTCCTAACCCTTTCTCACCAAGGCCGATAAGGAAATAACAATGGATTTTATTTTTTATATCCAGATCATTATCCCAAATAAGCAGATCAGGAAGTGAAACGGCAAAATAATCCATCTTTACTTTATCATATAAATGCTGTTTTCCGTAAGCCTTAAGTTTATTAAATCTGCTATTTGCTTCATTTTGCTTTCCTAATTTTAACAATGCCTTTCCCTGATAAAATATCTTTCCAGGCTTAGCATCGTTATAATATAGAGCCGGAACAGGCTCTGTGGGACCAAGTGTTGCCTTTAACCAACACTCTTTTGCCTTATCTAGAGCACCATTTAATTCATAAGCACAACCAAGATAATAATAAAAATCACTCTCTTGAGCACCATATAATTTTCCTTCACCTAAGTTATGAGGATAAACTAAACACTCCTCAAGTAAAGAGATTGCTTTTGAATAATTTGATTCACTTAAAGCCCTTTTAGCCAACTGCACTCTTGAATATTGATATTGAGAAGGCACTTTTCCTTCTCCACCCTCCCATGGATGAAAAATATGATTATCCAAAATCCTTTTTGCCTCTTCATACTCTCCTGATTGATTTAGCAAAGTGATCTCTTCCAAAACCAGATCGTCGCGCTTCTCAATAAGTTCAGGATATCTTCTTAAATTGGTCAATCGCTCATCTGAAGATCTGCCAATCCTTTTATAAAGTTGATCAAGCTCCATAAATATACGCGCATCTGTCGTGTCAAGCTCAAAAGCTCGCTCCATAAGAGTTACGGCTTCTTCTGTTTTATTCAGCTTATTAAAATAAGCCAATGCCAGATTTCTTGATACAGTAGCAAAACAATTATCAAGCTCATAAGACCTCTCCCAATATTTAATAGCCAAATCATACTGCCTTTTATCATAATATAGATTACCAAGATAGAAAGGAGCTTTAGAATCATTTGCATCATAATTCATAGCTGATTTTAGCACAATAATATCCTCAATACGATTAGGGAAACAATAATTTGAACATGTTTTTGATGCAGTTTTATAAGCAGATTCTACTCCTTGCATATTTCCCTGCTCCAAACAGTATCCTAAATAATAAAACGTGATAGCCGAAACCGCCCCTGTACTTATAGATATATTCAACAATTTGGAAGCCTCTTCCCAACAACCTGCGGCACAATAATCAAGAGCTATCTCCTGATAATTATGAGACTCATCTCTTATCAACTCCAAAAAACTGTCAATATTAACCGACAATAGATACTCTTCGAATAAACAACCGAAGTTAAACATATCAATCTTCAAAGACTCATTTATTAACTCCTTTGCCTCAGCCTCTTTATTCAACTTCCTCAGAATTGTAACCTTTAAAGCTCGTGCCTTATGATTATGCCAATTTCTTATAAGAGATTTATCTATCTCCTCAAGAGCATCGTTCAAACGATTCTGCATTAAAGATATTCTCGCACACTCAAAATAGCCGGCATCCTGCCAAGCTCCATTCCAGCAAGACTTATAAAACATATCGTAAGCCTCATTGAACCTCTTCTGATACTTTAAAGATAATCCCAGATTAAATATAGGTTCCCCGTCGTATGGATTGGGATTCATCTTTTGAAGCACTTTTACAGCAATCCGCAGATAATCTTCAGCTTGTTTAAATTTCCCTTTCCTTATATACCATAATCCCAAAGCATTATTACATCTCACATCGAGAGGATCTCTTCTTAAAGCCTCCTCATAATAATCGGTAGGATTATAAGTTGCATGTCTATATTGTTCCAAATGTAAACCAATTAGATACAATTGTTGATTGGTTTTAATCTCTTCCGGCAAAAGAGCCGCCTCAGCCGGATTAGGTATCGGCTTTATCTCATCCGATTCACCACTCCACTCAAGAAGAATTTTATTCTCCGTACTGATTCGTAGATATAGGTCATTGAAATTTTCATTCTCTATATTGAAACTCTTAATAAAGATCTCTTCAGGAGATATAATTGCTTCTTTAGATAAAAGAATAGATTTACCATTAAGTGTAATTGTTACTTTGTGAACAGAAGTCGCAAAAACCTTAACCAACACACTATTATGACCATTTTTCTCAATATTCAACAGAATATCTTTACTTGCATTTTTTACTAATCCTAATTCGCGATAAGGCATAAAATACTGGGTGAAACTCTTCTCTTCATAAGGTTGAAGCCATGTAAAATCGGGTTGATTCTCTGTATAAACACCAGCCATAAGCTCTATATACGGACCATCTTCATCAGTCAGATTACGATCCCATGCTCTTCCGAAATCCCCGTTTCCCCAGGTCCACTGTTTCTTACCCGGAGATATATGATGATTCGCGACATGAAGCATCCCGGCATTTGTATCATTTTCATAACCTCCCTCAAAATTATATTTAGAGTTAACGGCCATATAAGAGGTTGGAACTTTAATATTCTTATAATTAGAGATGTCGACACCGGCTGAATAATCCATCTTATAATAAGTACCGGTAGCAATCGGAAAACTTGAAACATCTCTTTTACCATGATCAAATACGGCATTTACATCAGAAGGAAAAACGCTTTGATAATAATCGTTAACCGCAACAGCCGGATTTGCCCACCACAGAAATGTTTGAGGCATATCGGTTCTGTTATATACAACACCTTTAATCTCAATATAAGCCTTTCCCGGATATAGAGTAAATCCGGCCATCCCCTTTTGATGAAACATCCTTTCTATCTCATTTACCCAAACAGTAACGCTACCGTCACTATTCTCTTTTATTGTCGAATCGACAGGCATAAAAGTACTTGGTCGGTGATGTTGAGGCCAGTTAAATTCTATTCCGCCCGAAATCCACGGACCTGCAAGTCCAACCAAAGCCGGTTTGATAACTTGATTATAATATATAAAATGACGCTGTTTAATCTTATCATAAGCCATTTGAATACGACCTCCGAGTTCAGGCAAGATTATCATTTTTATATACTCATTCTCTATAAAAATTGCATGATACTCCTTATCGGTTTTCTCATTAGAGATAGACTCAATTACGGGATACGGATAAACCACTCCGCTACTTCCCTGATAAACTCTTTTCTCCAAAAAAATCGGATTTTTATCAGGTTCACCAACTTCATAAGTGGGGATTATCACCTTTTCATGCCATGCTTTTACTTTCATAATGGATATTATTAACCTTTTCACTCATACTTAAATCGTGAAAATTGCTATTTGATTTTAGGAATTAAGGGTTTAACTAAGAGAATCTCTATATTGATTTATTGAGCAATAAATCCTCTTTATTTTCGGAATTTACAAGTTCAGACTCCAAAGACTCTAATGATTTACCTTTTGTTTCAGAAATAAAATAGTAGAGGAATATAAATCCTGTTGCACAGATAAATGAGTAAATCCAAAATGTACCGCTACTACCGAAAAAACTATTTAAGAAAGGGAATGAATATGTTAAGGTAAAGCAGCCTGTCCATAAAGCAAACGTTGCTATTGACATTGCAACTGCTCTGACCCTGTTGGGAAATATTTCGGAAAGCAAAACCCATGTAACAGGACCAAGCGACATAGCATAACAACCTATTGCAAGTACAACTAAAAAGACCATAAAGAATCCGCTTATTTCAAAGAAATAACATGTTCCAAGTATAAGATATATGCCCGACAGACCACCTGCTCCTAATAACATCAATGCTCTTCGCCCGAACCTGTCAACACAATATATTGCTACAAAAGTAAATACCACATTAGCGATTCCCGTAATTACAATATTGAATAACACATCACCCAATGAGTAACCGGCCGACTGAAAAATCTCCTGTGCATAATTAAAAATCACATTTGTACCACACCATTGTTGAAATACTGCAATAAAAACTCCGATAATCAATATTTTTCTAAAAGGTTTTGTAAAGAGCAGAGAAATTGAACTTTTAGACTCTTTCTCTTTAGTTTTCAAAAGGTTTTTTATCTCTATATCGGCATATTCACCTCCGCCAATCTTTTTAAGTATAACGCTTGATAATGAAATATCCCCTTTTAAAGCTAACCAACGCGGACTTTCAGGAATAAACATTGCCAATATTAAAAACAATCCTGCCGGAAACGCTTCCGCCCAAAACATCCATCTCCAACCATGCTGTCCGTTCCAAGAAACTAATATCTCCTGAGTACCGGAGTTTGCAGGTATCTCATCTGCAATTAACCAATTAACAATCTGAGCACTTAAGATTCCTAAAACTATCGTAAGCTGATTAAGCGAAACCAATTTACCTCTGATATTCGGTGGAGAAACTTCTGCTATATACATAGGCGACAACGCTGATGCAATACCGATACCGATACCACCTATAAATCTCGCCAATAAGAATAAATTAAATATATCAAAAGCACCTGTAGCGTATGCGGATATTAGGAATAAAAAGGAAGAGATAAGAAGAAGAGGTTTTCTACCATATTTATCGGCAAACATACCGGCCGTCATTGCCCCTATCAGGCAACCCACCAAAGCAATACTCATTGCCAAACCCTGAAGAGCTGCGATATTCTCTATTTGGAAATATATCTCATAAAACGGTTTAGCTCCACCTATCACCACCCAATCGTAACCGAATAGCAATCCCCCCATTGCGGAAACCAATGAGATAAAGTAGATAAATCCTTTATTGTAGTTTTTCATCATTAAATGTGTTAATTCAAAGTCTTACTGAAATATTACAAAAATATCCTATTTACACAATCAAAAAAATAGAAACATTTACTCAAAAGATGGATTATCTTATTTTTATTATACTTTTATAATAAAGTATAATAAATCAACCTTTTTAATCTAATATAAAGATGGTAAAACTTAAAGAGGGATTTACAGGAGAAAGGATAATAGTTATGCCTCAGATTATTATCAACACTCTGGAAAATGATCCGTTTACATCACTTTTACATATAACAGATATTGGATACTATCCAAATGCAAAACATCATTTCAGAGAGAGGAAAGAGGCTATAAATCAGTATATATTCATATTTTGCATCAATGGAAAAGGATGGTATAAGATCAATAATGTAACATATAAAGTTGAAGAAAATCAATATTTTATTATTCCACCGGGCTGCAATCATTCTTATGGTAGCGATAAAGATGATTCATGGTCAATCTACTGGATTCACTTCAAAGGAACTGTCGCCCATTTATATACAAAAGAAACATATTCACCCGTTGATCTTAAAACGGAACTTAACTCAAACATTAGTGAAATATTAAACTTATTCGAAGAGATGTACAATATTCTGAAAAAGGGATATAATAATAATTCATTAAAATATCTCACATCTCTTTTTCAGTTTTTCCTTGGCTCACTAACTTACAACAAACCTCATACTGTAGAAAATAACAATGAAATAAATCTTGATGATGTCGTTGAAGCCTCTATACACTATATGAACGAGAACATAGAAAAACAGATCACACTAAAAGATATATCTGATTATATCGGTTATTCACAATCACATATATCAATGATATTCAAACAAAAAACAGGACATAGTCCAATCACTTATATTAATCTTTTAAAGATACGTAAGGCTTGTGATTTACTTGATAACACCGATATGAAAATAAATCAGATAAACTTCAAAATCGGAATAAAAGACTATTATTATTTCTCAAGACTATTTCATAAAATAATGGGAATCTCCCCTAAGGATTACAGGGGATTGAAGAAAGGATAATAAAAAAAGCTGTCAAAAAAACCTCTGACAGCTTTACATAATATTATATTATTAAAATTATTCTCTATATAATGTTGATTACAATTCATGAATATCACCATCTCTATCAGTTACAGTTCTCTCCCCACACATACCTGTTTCAACATCTTTTATCTCTTCAGTACCGTCACTATAAGTAATCTTTGCCTGTGGCTTTTTATCAGGTCCCGCCATTATTTTCAATATAAACCAAAGAATACATCCCGCAATAACAAGTATTAATCCCCACATTGTAAGATAGAATACACCAAAAGTTATTGCAACCAGGTAAATACTATATAATGTTTTACCCACCCAGGTAGGAAAAGCCTGAATGGTGGGCCAGGCTGTTTTAAACACCCAACCAATTAGAGCAGAAACACCTAAAACAGCTAAAACATTCTCAGCTGTCTTAAAATTTGCACCCGCAAACATTTGAACAACAAATACAAAAATTACAACTGCTACACTTCCTTTGGCAATATTAACCAAACTCATAGCCGGGTACGGATCATGATCCGGATTAAAATGCTTAAAGATGGCTTTTTCCATCTTATTCATAAATTGAAATTCCATAATTTTTCAGTTTTAAATGGATTACTAAAAATTAATATTATTGGGGTATATATTAAATTCAGGGAATTTCTAAAGCAATATTATCACACGATATTTAAGGTTATTTTAAGTTCACATAAAAATTCATGTCGCATATTATAAATTTAGCAAAATTTACAATACAAACAAACAAATACATATATTATCTTAATAATCAGTGATAAAGCAGGAGCAAAAAGGAGATATTTTGGTGTTTTTATTATTAGTGGAATAAATAAATCTTACCAAATCCATATATTACGAATCATGCTAATAACAGGTCAATTCCTTTAGGTTCGATTAAAGCTAATAAAAAAACACTATTATCATCAGTAGAATTGAAGTTTCAATTCCTCAATGGTTCAATTAAAGCTCTACTCATTAAAATGGCAAATCATCATCCTCAACTCGGTTTCAATTCCTCAATGGTTCAATTAAAGCAAAAAGTAACAAGACGGAAAACAACCGTCGTAGGGTTTCAATTCCTCAATGGTTCAATTAAAGCTTATCCGAAAATCTCTTCACCGTCTCCATCATCTCCAGTTTCAATTCCTCAATGGTTCAATTAAAGCCAAGTAGCGTAAACAGTAGCGTAATGTTTCAATTCCTCAATGGTTCAATTAAAGCAGATAGTAAAGCTATTGCTCAAAGCGCATCTTTTTCGTTTCAATTCCTCAATGGTTCAATTAAAGCATATTTGTGATTTTGATATGAAGGGGCATTAGTTGTTTCAATTCCTCAATGGTTCAATTAAAGCACGAAACGGTCGGAGGACTATTTGTAAGAGTAGTTGGTTTCAATTCCTCAATGGTTCAATTAAAGCATCGTCTTGCAATCTCATCTCCGAGCTTTTTTGCATGTTTCAATTCCTCAATGGTTCAATTAAAGCTGACATGGTATATTAATAATGTTCTTAATGTATAGTTTCAATTCCTCAATGGTTCAATTAAAGCTTTGGAAAAAGCAACAAATCCCGATACAATGACTATGTTTCAATTCCTCAATGGTTCAATTAAAGCGTGATAGGTAAAGGGAGTGACAGAAAACAATCTGGTTTCAATTCCTCAATGGTTCAATTAAAGCTCTGAAATAAAACGTTAAATAATAGTTAAAGTGATGTTTCAATTCCTCAATGGTTCAATTAAAGCTAAAAAGTTACGAGACGGATAGTAATTATTTAACTGTGTTTCAATTCCTCAATGGTTCAATTAAAGCTTAAACCATGCATTCCCTTGACTATAATCTAATCTGTTTCAATTCCTCAATGGTTCAATTAAAGCAATTTTATTATAGAGGTTATACCTTGCTTAAATGTCGTTTCAATTCCTCAATGGTTCAATTAAAGCGTCTTTTGTTGCTGCAAACGTGGCGAACACTATTGCGTTTCAATTCCTCAATGGTTCAATTAAAGCAAGTGAGTGATGTCGCGCCTGATCTCTTACCGAAATGTTTCAATTCCTCAATGGTTCAATTAAAGCTACCTCGTGGAAGTGGGGAGAGTTAACTATACCGGTGCATACCCTGCCACCTAATTCCGGCGCATACCCCGCCATTT
>CAMTOJ010000070.1 GCA_947074145.1 uncultured Bacteroidales bacterium | reverse complement strand
GCAACCGGAAATACTTTATAAATATTTTTTAATTTCATAGATACTCAATTTTTAAGTCTGTTTTTTTACAGTGTTATTGAAACTCCAATCAAAGACACCATCGGACGAGGATATAGATTATTGTCAATACCTCCGTTTACCTCAGGATCAAGTCCTTTATATTTAGTGAATACGAATGGATTTGAAACTGATCCGTAAATACGACCGTTAATACCTTTCTTAAACAGATTGCTGAATGAATAACCAAGTGTTATATTGTCAACACGAAGGAATGATGCATTCTGAACATAATAATCTGACATATAAGAATTGGATGCACCTCCAAAATTTGTTTCAAAAGCAGAAGTCGGTCTGTTAGTTAAGAAACCAGATGAAGAATATACACCGCTCTCTCCAACATTAGCTCTACCAGAGGCAACATCATTGTAAACATAGTTTCCAAGACTTGCTCTAAGTGAGAATCCGAAATCCCAATTTTTATATATCATTTTTGAGTTAAGCCCCATAAGAACATCCGCTGCTGGTTTCTTGTAGAAATATCTATCCTGATCATTAATAACGCCATCACCGTTTCTATCTACGAAAAGACCATCAATTGGGTTACCGTTATTGTCATATACCTGCTCATAAACGTAGAATGAACTTGCAGGTAATCCTACTGTATGTGCTTGAATATTGTTACCTGTTCCGGAAGAGATACCTCCTGTTTCAATAAGATAACCCTCACTTGTTCCTCCAATAAGATCTGTAATCTTATTCTCATTATAAGTTATATTATAACCTATATCCCAAGTGAAATTCTTTGTAACAATAGGTTTTGCATTAATAGCAAATTCGATACCTTTATTCTCAAGTGACCCTACATTGCTAATAAGTCGATTTGTGAAGTTCGTTCCCGCTGCAATATCTACTACGTTTAAAAGGTCATCAGTTCTTCTGTAATAAGCATCAACCGAACCGTTAATTCTATTTCCTAGGAAACCGAAATCAAAACCAGCATTATAGGTTGTTGTTTCTTCCCATTTCAAACCAAGATTATATGCCTCAGGTCTGCTAGTTGGGAAATATATACCATCAAACGGATAAAACGCACCATCTTGATTGTCTGAATAAATAGGTATGTATGGATAATCACCTTGATTAAGATTCTGTTGCCCGGTAATACCATATCCAACACGTAATTTCAAATCTGAAAGATTATGGAATTGTTGCATAAAGCTCTCTTCATTAATCTTCCATCCAAGTGCTACAGAAGGGAACATACTCCATCTGTTGTCAACGGGGAATCTTGAAGTACCATCACGTCTCATTGTTACAGTAAGAAGATATCTGTCAAGAAGATTGTAATTTACACGTCCGAAGAATGAAACCAAGAAACTTTCTGATTTATATTGTCCGATTGAAGGTAATCTTGTTGGATCAGTAATACCATAATATTCATAATTCCCTTTATTATAGAAATGCTGCCAAGCATATCCTGCCATAACATCTAATCCATGAACGCCAAATTCTTTTGCGTATTGAAGATAAAAATCAAGAGATTTATTTGTCTTAACTCTATCTTCATATCCTTCACGTCCGTATCCCTCACATTCTGCGGCTGTCGGATCAACGTAGAGAGTTTGTTTACCAGTTGAATAATCCATAGCCATATTAAGATTAGCTCTTAATTCAGGAAGGAAATGGAATTTGTAGTCAAACTGTGCATTCCCTAAGAAACTTTTAGCATTAGCACGTTCGTTTTTCAAGTTTAACATTCCTACAGGATTCTGAGGAGAAAGGTTATTATAAATGTTGCTATTGTCAAGCCACTGAAAATAACCTCCGTAATTGTTAAATTGTTCTCTGTTGTCATAAACAGATTGAGTAGGATCGAAGGAGATAGCAGAACCGATAGCACCAGTATTTGCAAATCTATTGTTTGCAATCATACCCTTTGCATTAAGATTCACTCTAAGGTGATCATTAAAGAAAGAGGGGCTTAAATTCATAGATGCAGTATATCTTTCAAATTCTGAAGTTTTAAGAATACCATCTTGATTTGTATATCCAACAGAAACGCGGTAAGGCATATTTTTTAAACCACCGGATACTGTAAGATTATGATCGGTACCAACAGCTGTTTGGAATATTTCATCTTGCCAGTTGGTATTTGCTTGACCAAGTTTTTCAATAACTTCTGGACGATCTTTATAAAGTTCTTTCACAAATGATCTAAACTGATCTCCGTCAAGTACCTCAACTTCTCCTTTTTTAGTACTAATGGAAACATTTCCTGAATATGAAATTGTTGGCTTAGCGCCTTTGCTTCCTTTTTTAGTAGTAATAATGATAACACCATTAGATGCTCTCGAACCATATATAGCAGTAGCAGATGCATCCTTAAGTACAGTAAAGCTTTCGATATCATTTGGATTAATTGTACTTAAAGGATTTGAAACCCCTTTAATACCATCATTATCCATTGCAAGTCCGTCGATTACTATTAACGGGTCATTACTTGCTGATAATGAAGATCCTCCACGAATACGTATTGTTGCACCCCCACCAGGAGTACCTCCATCTGAAACAACACTTACTCCGGCAATTTTACCTGCCATCATGTCTTGAGCGTTAGTTGTTAAACCACGATTCATTTCATCAGGTTTAATTGCAACTACAGAACCTGTAGCATCTGATTTTTTAACAGAACCATAGCCGATAACAAGAGCTTCATCAAGAGCAATAGTGTTTTCTTTAAGTACAATGGTTGTTGGTTTTTTAGATGCTTTTACATTCTGATTAAGATATCCGATGTATGATACGACAAGAGTAGCCGTATCAGGAACCAAAAACTCGAAATTTCCATCAATGTCAGTTACAACACCATTATTAGTAGCTTGATGTAGAATGTTAGCACCAATAATTGGAAATCCGGTCTGATCTTTAACATGCCCTTTGAAAGAGATGTTTTCAACGGCAAATATCCCTATAGGTGATAAAAGCCAAGCCAGAGCGCAATAAATCGGTCTGGGTTTTGTTATTAGTCCAAGTTTCATCAAAAAGTAATGATTAAATAGTTCTTTTATGTATGCAATTAATAAAAAGACGGAAGAATCCATCAAGTCAATTTAGGCAAGTAACCGTTATTAAGTAATTAGGTTAAATAGTTATTCCGACGCAAATTAATGAAAATCTATATCTTTATTATTCACACACCTCTTGTTATCTCTATTACAAAGTTATATTAGAAAATGATCTTTTGTATAAAAAGATTTGTTATTAACCAGGGATTAACTACACAAACGATTGTAATTTAAAATTGCTTTCAAATAGTATTAAATTCTTAAAAAATGATTTATGAAAGCTCAATTGACATTAAAAGACATAGCATTACATTTTAATTTATCGGTTTCTACTGTATCAAGAGCTTTGCGCGATGATCCTACTATATCAAGAGAAACAAAGGACAAAATAGCGGAATATGCTAAGATTCACAAGTATAAGCCTAACTTCATAGCCTCCAATCTTCGAAAGCAGGAGTCAAATGTGATAGGTATAATAATACCAGAGATATCAAACCATTTTTTCTCGCTGATAATAGCAGGAGTCGAATCTGTTGTAGATAATAATAATTATACATTGATTATAACTCAAAGTGATGAAAGACTACAAAAAGAGATAAAGTGTGTACAAACGCTGCTTAGCTCGAGAGTAGCGGGTATAATGGCATCTATTTCTAAAACTACAGATAATCTTGATCATTTTAAAGAGGTAGTTGATAATGGTGTCCCTTTAGTATTCTTTGACAGATGTCCTGTTGTGCCTATTGCAGATAGGGTTATAATTAATGATGAGGAAGGAGCTTTTATGGCAGTAGAGTATCTGATTAAAACAGGATGTAAGCGAATAGCTTATTTCGGATCTCATTCAAGTATTGAAATAGCGATAAATAGAAAAAAAGGGTATATCAGAGCTTTAGAAACATATGGTATAGCATTTGATAAAAAGATAATTTATGATTGTGATACAAATGAAAAGGCTAAAGAGATTACAGCTGATGTTCTTAATTCTCGAAAAAGGCCTGATGCAATTTTTGCAATAAATGATAATACAGCAGCAGGTGTTATATATATAGCAAAAAGATTAGGCATATCTATTCCAGATGAATTGGCTGTATGTGGCTTCGGGGATGGTTATATATCTACAAACACAGATCCCTCGATAACGTCAATAGATCAATTCCCTTTTTTTACAGGAAAGAAAGCGGTTGAAAGATTACTCTATAAAATTAAAAACCCGGAATTGAAAAATGATATTTCCACAATGATAATTGATACATCTTTAATATTAAGAGCATCTACCGGGAATATCGTTCTTTAATTTAATTTAAAACAACCTTATATTTTTTATGTACTAGATTATAGTATATATATTTTCTTTGTCAAAGAAAGGTTTATTAAAATCGATAGATATCCTATTTTATCTCCTCAGAGGAGTCTTTCTCATATATTAATCACTGAAATACTATTTAATTCTTATACTATAATGAATAAAATCTATCTTACCTGTGCCATGGCAATGACGCTGTGTGCTTCTTCGTTGTCCGCTATGAATGTATCTAAAGTGGAACCATCATTTTGGTGGAGTGATATGAAAAATAGCGAATTGCAAGTTTTGCTTTACGGAAAAGATATCTCAACATCAACAGTAAGTGTAAATAATCCCTTGATAAAAATAAAAGAGGTGGTGTCACTTGAAAATCCAAATTACTTATTAATATATATTGATGCAAAAGATGCTCCGGCTTCTAAATTTGAATTTGAATTAAAAAGTGGAAAAAAGAGACTAAAAATACCTTATGAATTAAAGGAAAGAGATACCCAAAAACAAGGAGCTGCCGGATTTACTTCCGCTGATGTTCTTTATCTAATGATGCCTGATCGTTTTGCAAATGGAGATAAATCAAATGACGTCATAAAAGGAATGAAGGAGTCTAAGATAGATCGCGAAAATCAATATGGTCGTCATGGAGGTGATTTTAAAGGTATAGAAAATAATCTTGATTATATATCTGATCTTGGCGTAACTGCTATATGGTTGAATCCCGTTTTGGAAAATGATATGCCCGAAGGATCATATCATGGATATGCAACAACAGATTTTTACAGTGTAGACCGTCGTTTTGGTTCCAATGAAGAGTTTGTTTCTCTTGTAGAAAAAGCACATGACAAAGATCTAAAAATCGTAATGGATATGATTTTTAATCATTGCGGAAGTGAGCATTATTTTATTAAGGATATACCATCATATGATTGGTTTAATAATCCGAAAGCTGATGTAATGACATCTTTTAGAACAGTTCCTCAATTTGATCCCTATACTTCAAATATAGATTTTACGGTTGCAATTGATGGATGGTTTGTTCCTACAATGCCTGATTTTAATCAGAAGAACCGTCATGTTGCACGTTATCTTATTCAGAATTCAATATGGTGGATAGAGTATTCAGGGATCGATGGAATACGTCAGGATACTTATCCTTATGCTGATTTCGATATGATGGCAGAATGGTGCAAAGAAGTAATGAATGAATATCCTGATTTCAATATCGTGGGTGAAACCTGGTTAAATAATAATGTTGGAGTTGCATATTGGCAAAAAGACAGTAAGATATCTTATCCTAAAAATACTGAATTGAAATCAGTAATGGATTTTCCATTATATGGAATTACAGATACTGCTTTTGATGAGGAAACAAAAGAATGGGAAGGTGGCTTGACAAGAATTCATGATTATCTCTCGCAAGACATAATTTATGCCGATCCTTCTAACTTATTGACTTTTTTGGATAATCATGATACATCTCGTTTTTTCAAAACAGAAGAGCAAAGGTCCGATTTCAATAGATATAAACAAGCACTAACATTCTTATTGACCACACGCGGAATTCCACAGATCTATTATGGAACAGAATGGTTAATGGCAGGAAGTAAAGATGGAGGAGATGGACTCGTGAGAGTTGATTTTCCCGGAGGTTGGGAAGGCGATAAAGTGAATAAGTTCACTCGTGAAGGCAGAGAGGATTTTGAAAACAGAGCTTTTGATTTTACTTCATCATTACTAAAATGGAGAAAGAATAATGATGTTATAGCAAAAGGAAGCTTGAAGCATTTTTATCCACAGGATGGTGTTTATGTCTATCAAAGAGAATATAATGGTAAGTCGGTAGTTGTAATGATGAATGGAACCTCTTCAGATGTTAACTTGGATCTTAGTAGGTATAAAGAGGTTTTAACTTCTTCAATGTCAAAAGATGTATTGACGGGAAAATCAATTGATTTGAAATCAGGAAATATTACTATTCCGGCAAAAGATGTTTTTGTATTAGAGTTTTAATCAAATGCTGATTTTTGAATTATTGAAAAGCAACATAAATTGAATAAAAACTATATATATCCTATTTTAAAGAGAACCTCAAAAGTAAAATAATAAACTTTTGGGGTTTTCTTTTGATTAACAGATTAGAAAAAATAACAATTTTATTATTCTTTATTCTTGTATTCCGTTTCTTTTTATTTTGAATAATCTTCAGGTAAGTACCTGTTCTTTAAAGGGTTTGAAACAAGAAGTGGATTTTGTTTACTATATATTTCTTAAATTAAAATATTCGAATGCAACATAAACATTAGTTGTCGCATCTTGATATTAAAGTGATGCTCACAAAGAAAATGTTGCATAAAGAGCATTATCGCTTCGTGCAGCTTCACAAGATTGCTATATGAATGAAACAGAGCTTATAAAAAAATGCTTAAACAACGATACCGAGGCTCAGAGCCTATTATATAATAGTTATGCTCCAAAAATGTTTGGCGTTTGCATAAGGTATGCAGATGATTATGAAACAGCGCGTGATTATTTGCAGGAGGCGTTCATCTCTGTTTTTACTATGCTTCATACATTTAGCGGAATTGGATCAATTGAGGGTTGGATAAGAAGAATAGTTATAAACACTGCTCTTCAGAATCTAAGGAAGACAAATATTATAGAATATAAGTATGAGCTTAACGATGCGGATTTTTTTGAGTATAGGACCGAACATATAATAGAAACTATCTCTGCCGCAGAGCTTGTAAAGATGATATCTACACTTCCAAAAGGATTTCGTACCATATTTAATCTGTATGCTATAGAAGGTTATTCGCATAAAGAGATTGCAAAGATGTTGGATATCAGTGTGGAAGGTTCACGCTCGCAGTACAGCAGAGCAAGGAAATCACTTCAGAAAATGATAAAAGAAGAGTATGATATACATATTTGATTCTTTTCGTTGACCTCTTAAGGCACGGTTAAGTATAAAGTTGTTAAAAAATGCAGGAAAATAAATTTGAACATAACATCAGATCAAAAGTAAAAGATTTTACTCCAGATACCAATATCCCGGATTTCGGACTTATTAAAGATTCAATTCCGGTATTTGAAGATGTTGTGACCCCTTACGAAATTGCAGAAAAGTCGTCTGATGCAAATTCAAGCACAGTACGGAAATTATTTATGTATCCGATGTGGGCTTTAGCTGTGGCAATGATAGCGATATTTTTTGCTTTGGGTTATTTTTTGAATAATAAGGTGAAGATAGAACCGAATGTGAATTCTGAAATCGCTTTCTCTGAAAATCCAAAGGAAAAACCTTCAATGATTAAGGGAGAAGTTATAAATCAAGATAATATGCTATATCATGTTTCTCGAAAAAGAAATATTGAAACAATTAAAGTAAATATTACTAAAGAAAATGAATATAGTAAAGAGGTGATTAAAGAAAATATTATACAGGAGACTTTTATTGATTCATTATCTGAAGCTATAGTTCTTATCCCTATGGAAAAAGGGAATAATATAACATTGTCATCAAATAAAGAGGCGAGTAATACTTTGTCGATAAAGGAGGCAAAAAGTCCTAAAACATCAAATATTTCTTTTGGATTTTTGGCTTCAAATAACCTGAACAATAATATACATCACGGTGGATCGGGCGTTACTCCATTTATTAGATTTGACAATGAACAAGAGCAGGAGTATTCTTTATCTTCATATGAGGCATTTAGCCGTTTTAGTCACAAACAACCGTTAAGGGTAGGATTGTCTATTGGTTACTATATTTCAAAAAGAGTAATGATAGAAACAGGTATTATTTATTCATTTCTTGAGTCGGATTTTACTCTGAATTCAGGTATTGGAGAAAAAGGTAAACAGAAATTACAATATTGGGGAGTGCCTTTATTTATTAATTATGATATTTTGAAATACCAAAATTTGAGAATTTATGTTGGAATAGGAGGGGAGGTAAATTTTAATTTGTCAGCATCACAGAAATATTCCATAAACGATATTGTTGTTCGTCATAATAAAAGAGATAATAGGTCTATTGGGGCATATCGAATTAAAGCGGGAGTTTCTTATAAAATAATCAAGAATACGGAGATTTATACAGAGCCATCATTTGCCAAATTTTTCTCCGATACAGAACTTAATACAATTTGGACAGACAATAAATATAATTTTGACCTCAATTTAGGTCTTAGATTAAAATTTTAGAATTGTCATTATTTGAAAAGTCGTACTAATTAAAAAGTAAAATCAATAAAAAATAATCATTATGAAAAGAATTCTTATTGCTGCTTTGGCATTGCCATCTGTTTTATTTTTTACATCATGTATAAAGGATAGTGATAATGTGCGTTTCGGTTATGATTTCATTTCTACAGTAATTGAGAAAGATGCCGAAAAAGTGGTTTTGACTCTGGATGGAGGAGAGAAATACTATGAATCATCATTGCTTAATTCTAAGAGTGATAATTTCGAGATAGGAGATCGTATTTACCTTAATTTCTTAAGAATAAATTATAGTGAACAACCCGATAAAGCGGCAGGAACAAAAATAAACCCTTTCTTTTTTTCAGATATAATTTATAATAAGATGAATCTTGTCAAGGAGGTTGAAAACTCGGATAGCTATGAAGAAATGAGAGAAGATGCTATTTCATATATATGTCAGCCTTATATTCAGCGAACTGAAATAGGTAATGACTATCTTAATATATTTGGAGAGTTGAAAGAAGGGGCTCAGCCCGAGTTTCATCTTATATATTTGGGTGAAGATGATAATACTCTTGAATACAAACTTAAAGTGTCATTTGAAAAGGGAATAACGAGTTCTTCGAAGATTGTCAGATTTGCAAAAACCTTTCTTCTTAATCAAGACATTGAAGACAAAAAAATAAAAGTTGAGTTTAACTCGAAATATTATGAAAATAACAACAAAAGTTTTACATCTGATTCCACATTTGTAGTTTCATATTAAGATGCAAAAACAATTTTAATTAATTACGCTTATTTTATAATAAGCTGTTTACTATTTAAATAAGAACCCCGAAAGTTTTCTATGAAATTTTCGGGGTTTTTTATTTGATTCTTTTTCGTCTTAACTACTGTAACTTATTTATCTGAGTTGACTAAGTTGGGATATATATTTTCTACCATTCCAAGGCGAATATTTTCAAAGGTCGATTTGGCGATATTGTATAGAGCTTCTTTTGTGAAAAATCCCTGATGGGATGTGACTATTACGTTATTGAATGATAATAATCTTGCAAGATCATCATCAATCATAATATAATCAGAGCGATCTTCATAAAAGTATGATTTTTCTTCTTCATAAACATCTAAGCCGGCAGAACCTATTATTCCTGATTTTAAACCCTCTATAAGATCCGTAGTATTGATTAATTGTCCTCTTCCAGTGTTGATTATCATAATTCCTTGTTTGAATTTTTTTATCACATCTGAGTTTATCATATGATAATTATCTTTCGTTAATGGGCAATGGAGGGAAATTATATCACAAATTGGATATAGCTCATCATTGGTAAGATATTTGAGACCGGTATTTTTTGCAAATATATTATCCGGATATGGATCACTGGCTACTACATTCATTCCCATAGCGATTAAAGTAGGGATTAAAACTTTTGATATTTTTCCGGTTCCGATTATCCCAATAGTTTTACCATACATATCAAAACCCGTAAGACCGTGAAGAGTAAAGTCGTCTTCTCTTGTACGGCAGTATGCTCTATGTATTTTTCTATTAAGTGCAAGCATCATAGTTAGAGCATATTCGGCAACTGCATGAGGTGAATATGCAGGAACTCTGACAATGTGAATCTTCCCTATCGCAGATGTTATATCAACATTATTAAATCCGGCACATCTTAAGGCCAGGATTTTTACGCCATTTGAGTGGAGTGAGTCGATGATTTCACTATTTATAATATCATTAACAAATATACAAACTACATCCGTGTCTTTAGTTAGAGCTACATTCTTCATTGATAAGGCTTGTTCGTGATATTCTATTATATAGTTGTAGGATTGATTAATATCATTAAAGCTATTAATGTCATATAATTTAGCGCTGAAAAGTTTAATCCTTATAGGTGTCATGATTTATCCTTTTTAATTGTGTTGATCTAAATTTTATATTATTGACTGAACACAAAACTTTAGAGATTGGTTTAATAATAAGGCATAATCGGTTTCTTTATGAGTCGGAAATTTTTAAAGACTAATATAAATATTCGGGATCTCAAAAACTATTTGGTAAGTATTATTACCGGAGGTGTAGTTGGGGTTGTTTGTATCCTTTTTAGAATAATGTTGATGAAAATTGAAGAGTTTCGATTGTCTCTTTTTTATAATTCATGGAACCCATATATAAAATTCCCTCTTTATGGAATTTTGATATTTATAATAATGGTGGCTATATATTCTCTTATGAGAAAAGATCCTCTTATTGCCGGAAATGGGGCAGAACAGGCCCGAGGAATGTTGAATGGGCATATACAATATAAAAATATTTTTAGACATCTTGTAAATAAGTTTATCGGATCAACTGCCTCTCTTGGAATAGGATTGGGATTAGGACGAGAGGGTCCTTCAATCCAATTTGGAAGTTATATTGGTATAATTCTAGCCAAATTGTTCAGAGTAACACCCGGAAGAATAGAATATATAATATCTGCCGGTGCTTCTGCGGGTGTGGCTGCTTCCCTCGATGCCCCTTTGGCCGGGCCGGTGTATATAATAGAATCATTACAGAAATTCAATAATTACCGTATTGCTATTTGTTCACTTGTGGCCGGGATGATTGCCGGAATAATGGCAAAAACTTTACTTTCATACAATCCATATTCTGTAATAAAGATAATAGAACCTGATATCTCTCCTTATTATCTTTTTCTAATATTGGTAATAATGGGGTTGGTGATGGCCTTTCTTGGGTTTATATTCACTGAAGTTGTAAAGAAATGGAGGTTGGGACTTGATCTTACATTTCAAGATGTCAGAATGAGATTGATTATTATGGCTGGCGTTCTGACTATTATAGCAATTAAGCTTCCCGGTTTATTAGGTTCTGGTCAATATTTCATGATAAATGAGGCTATTTATGAAAATTACGATATAATAAGGATGCTTATTTTATTTGCAATAACATTTTTTTTTGTGGCATACTCTCAATCAGTTACATTTCCAGGAGGTGCTTTTTTCCCTTTATTGACGATGGGAGGGATATTTGGAAAATTATTCGGATTATTGCTTGCAAAATGGGGTATAGTAGAGATCGAATCATTTTCTTATTTTATGATTATCGGTATGAATGCCGCAATCGTCATTATTATGAGAACTCCATTGACAGGACTGTTGCTTGTTGCGGAAATGTGTGATAGATTTGATATGTTATTGCCTTCCCTTATTGTAAGTTATACCGGTTACTTCCTTATTTCAGCAATAAAATCACAATCACTTCCTGCTAATCTTTATAATTTATTGTTAGAACGTATTCATGCTAAAGAAAATAAACAATTGTATATCTATATTGAGGTGATGCCAAATTCTTATTTTGAAGGAAAAAATAGAGATAATATAAATCTACCCTATGGATGTGTTATTGAGTCTGTCTTAAGAGAGGATAAGCAGATAGATTTTGATGATAATTTGATATTGATAGCAGGTGATCAGCTTAAATTTAATATTGATTCGCAAGAAATTGAAATAATATATCAGTCATTATTATCACTTTCATCAGAGTCCGAATAATTGAAATATAATGAAATAATATTCATTTTATTTACAATGTTTATGTCTGTTGAGTTAGAAATTCGAGTGATTCATTTAGTCATTATTAATTTTAATTTAATTGTAATGAATAAAATTTGCGCAGCTTAGTAACTTTTATAATTTTGTTATTGTACAAAGAGGTATATAATAAGATTGGTTACAAACTAAAAAATAACTTATTCATTAATTGAGAAAAGATATAATATTAGAAGCTTTGTTTCGTGAGAGAAAGATCCCTTAAGTATTTTTAGGAACTACAAATATTAGAAGTTGAAAAAGCTAAACGGAAAATAATTTAAGGTCAAAAAAGTGATTTAAAACTTTGCTCAATGTTTGAAAATCTTAACTTTGTGTATTCTTAAGAAAATATTTATGATTGGTTGTAGATAAGATTTTGACACCATTTTTATGCTTATTTATCAATGTTTAAAAGGTATTTATATACATATGCTAATCATGAAAATATTATAAGATAATCGCTAAAAAAAATATAATATGGACAAAAAAATTCAGGAACTTACAGACAAGATCTTTAAGGAAGGTGTCGAGAAGGGGAATGAGCAAGCACAACAAATCTTATCTGAAGCACAAGTCAAAGCCCAACAGATAGAAGCAGATGCTCAAAAAAAGGCGAATGAAATAGTGGCACAAGCAACAAAACAAGCAGAGGAACTAAAGAAAAATACTGAATCAGAAATTCAGCTTTATGCCGGTCAGGCTTTAGATGCTCTTAAATTGGAGGTTACAAATCTTATCACTAATCAACTATCTACAGATGCAGTAGCTGCAGCATTCCCGGATAAAGAATTTATGCAACAGATTATTCTTGAACTTGCTACAGAATGGGCAAAAAGAGAATATATTGTTATCGAAGGTGAAGATGCGGCAGGACTTACAAAGTATTTTGAGGCCAAAGCAAAAGCATTGCTTGATAAAAGTGTGAAAATAGAACAGGTAAACGGTTTGAAAAGTGAGTTTACAATTGCTCCTGCCGATGGTGCTTATAAAATTACATTTGGCCAGGCAGAATTTGTTAACTATTTCAAAAACTTCCTACGTCCACAACTTGTGGATCTCCTGTTTTCTAAATAATAATCTATGAGTAAATATTATTGCCTGATTGCAGGTTTGCCTAATATCAGCATCGATGATCAGAAACTAGCTTATACAGTATCTGGATTCAAAGATGAGGTGTATGAACAGCTTTCTTGTTCCGATAAAAAATTGTTTGATATCTATTTTCTGAAATATGATAATGATAATCTATTACAGTTTTTGAAAGATAAAGATCAAAAGCTAGACGAACGCGGTAATATCGCTCCCGAAGAATTTGAGTTAATAGTAAAAAGTTTGCATGACGGAGATTCTCTTCCAAAAGGTTTTTCAGCTCCCTATTTCTTAGATTTTATGTTATGGAAAAATACGGAGAAAAGTATAGAGACGCAGTCAATCTTGGAAAGAGATTATCTTGAAGCACTTTATTATAATTATGCCCTAACGAGTTCAAATAAATTCCTTACCTCGTGGTATGAGTTTAATATGAACCTGAAAAACATTCTAATAGCCTCACTTGGTCGCAAATATAGTTTTGATTCGCAGAACTTCATCGTAGGTGAAAATACGGTAGCTCAGGCATTAAGAACATCTGCGGCAAGAGACTGGGGATTGTCTGGGGAATTCGGGTATATGGAGCAAATTCAGCGTATTGCAGAAGAAACAGAGGTTACAGAGAAGGAAAGAAAAATAGATCAGCTTAAATGGAGCTGGCTTGAAGAGAATACATTCTTCGATTACTTTACAATTGAAAAAGTGTTTGCTTATCTTCTAAAACTAGAAATAATAGAGCGGTGGTATATGCTAAACCGTGAACAGGGAGAAAAAACTCTAAGAGATATGATCGCTAGGTTAAAATCAGAGGTACAGGTTCCTGAAGAATTATAAAAAATTAAAGTATTAACAAAAATATGGCTACAAAAGGATTAGTAAAAGGTATCGTGGCTAACCTCGTAACAGTTGAGGTTGATGGCCCGGTATCTCAGAATGAGATCTGCTTTATTGCTACCGGTGGCACAAAATTGATGGCTGAGGTAATTAAGGTTACCGGCAAGAACGCTTTCGTACAGGTGTTTGAGTCAACTCGCGGCTTGAAAATGGATGCTGAAGTGGAGTTTGCCGGGCACATGCTTGAAGTAACACTCGGACCTGGTATGCTTTCGAGAAACTACGATGGTCTTCAGAATGATTTAGATAAAATGGATGGAGTATTCCTTCAAAGAGGAGATTATACTTATCCGTTAGATGAGGAAAAATTATGGCATTATAAGCCAATAGTAAATGTTGGCGATAAAGTAAAGGCAGCGGATTTTCTTGGAGAAGTGGAAGAAAACTTTCAGCCTTTGAAAATGATGGTACCTTTCACATTTGAAGGAACTTATACTGTAAAAAGTGTAACACCTGAAGGTGATTATAATATTTATAAAACGATTGCGGTTTTAACAGATGAGCAAGGTAAAGATCATGAAGTTAACATGATTCAGAAATGGCCTGTTAAAACAGCTGTTACACATTATAAAGAGAAACCACGTCCGTTTAGAATGTTAGAAACAGGGGTGCGTACAATTGATACGGCCAACCCAATTGTTGAAGGTGGAACAGGCTTTATTCCAGGACCTTTCGGAACAGGTAAAACCGTTCTTCAGCACGCAATTTCAAAACAAGCAGAAGCAGATATCGTGATTATTGCAGCTTGTGGTGAACGTGCTAATGAGGTAGTGGAAATCTTTACAGAGTTCCCAGAACTTGTCGATCCGCATACAGGGCGTCCACTAATGGAACGTACCATCATTATTGCAAATACATCAAATATGCCGGTAGCTTCTCGTGAAGCTTCTGTATATACTGCGATGTCGCTTGCTGAATACTATCGTTCGATGGGATTAAAGGTTCTTCTTATGGCCGATTCAACATCTCGTTGGGCACAGGCTCTTCGTGAGATGTCTAACCGTCTTGAGGAACTTCCGGGACCAGATGCATTCCCTATGGACCTTTCAGCTATTATCTCTAACTTCTATGGTAGAGCAGGATATGTAGAACTAAATAACGGAAAAACAGGATCTATTACATTTATCGGAACTGTATCTCCGGCAGGGGGTAACCTTAAAGAACCGGTAACAGAAAATACTAAAAAAGTTGCTCGTTGTTTCTTCGCTCTTGAGCAGGAACGTGCAGACCGTAAACGTTATCCGGCTGTTAACCCAATCGATTCTTATTCAAAATATATTGAATATCCTGAATTTGCAGATTATATCTCCAAACTTATTTCTCCTGAATGGATTAGTATGGTGAATGAGATTAAAACTCGACTTTTAAGAGGTAAAGAGATATCTGAACAGATAAATATCCTAGGAGATGACGGTGTGCCAACGGAGTATCACGTAGTATTCTGGAAATCAGAACTTATTGACTTTGTTATCCTTCAGCAGGATGCATTT
>CAMTOJ010000069.1 GCA_947074145.1 uncultured Bacteroidales bacterium | reverse complement strand
ATGACTGTTCAACGCTATGCTGCTCCCAACTCTAATACAATTTGGCCAGCCGATGGTGAGTGTTAATTTAATGCCGTTTTGTTAAATGTCTTTTTTGGCTGATTTTTTTTAATATTTTAAAAACCTAAAGCCTATTAAAATTGTTTATATAACGAAAAGAAAGAAAATAGAACAATAAAATTTATACAAAAATGAAAATGGTTTCTTTCTTAATCATATAATAGGATATATGAAAAAATCGACGATCTGGATTTTGATAATAATAATGGTCTTAACTTTTATTGGATTGTTGTATCTCCAGATAAGTTACATGGATACGATGGTTGAATTGCGAAATGAGCAATTTGATGATGCTGTAAAGAGGAGTCTTTTCAGGGTGTCCAAGAGTTTGGAATGGGAAGAAACGAGAAGGTATCTCGATGAAGATATAGAACAAAGCAGAGATAGAATTGCAAGTTCGGTGCCTGACATAGATCAGGAAAGTATGGTGACCGAACATGTCATTCATAGAAAAAATCTCTCGGTGTTGAATCCTGACGGTACAATATCTAAGCTTGAGTTGAAGGGTTTCAAAGGTGATACAGTAAACAGAAAAGTTGTAATATCGCCAAAGCACGGATCCAATAACTTGCAAAATTTTTCAAAATCAATGCAAGATATATTGAGAGAGCAGTATCTGTATCAGAGGGCTTTATTAGATGAGGTAGTGTATAGAATACTATCGAAGTCTAGTTCAACTCCGATAATGGAAAGAATTAACGTGAGAAAGCTGAATGATCTGATAAAGGCAGATCTTCAGAATAACGGATTGAATTTGCCATATCAATTTGCTATAATCGATAAGAATGGTAAAGTTGCTTATAAGAGCAGCGGTTTTGATCCGGAGAAAGATGCAAATTCATATACACAGATATTATTTCCAAATGATCCGCCTTCAAGACTTAATTATTTGAAAGTTGTTTTTCCGACACAGCAAAACTATATTTTCACATCAATTAAGTTTATGATACCGTCGTTTATCTTTACGATAATAATGTTGATAACATTCATATTTACTATTGTGGTTGCATTTCGTCAGAAAAAAATCACAGAGATGAAGAATGATTTTATCAATAATATGACACATGAGTTTAAGACGCCGATATCTACGATATCACTTGCGGCTCAGATGCTTAAGGATGAGGCTGTAGCAAAAAATCCTACAATGTTTAAGCATATTTCAGGTGTCATAAATGATGAGACCAAACGATTGAGATTCCAGGTTGAAAAGGTTCTTCAGATGTCAATGTTTGATAGGCAGAAAGCTACGTTGAAGCTATCGGATATTGATGCAAATGAAGTAATCGAAAATATAGTTGGAACATTCAGGCTAAAAGTAGAACGGCTTGGAGGAACTATAGAATCAAGATTGGATGCTGCAAATTCAGAGATAATGGCAGATGAGATGCATTTTACGAATGTGGTGTTTAATCTTCTGGATAATGCGGTGAAATATTCAAAGGAAGGAGTCCCTTTAAAATTGGAAATATCGACCTCTAATGTTGGAGATAAACTCGAAATAGTGGTCCAGGATAATGGAATAGGGATTAAAAAAGAGAATTTGAAAAAGATATTTGAACGCTTTTATAGGGTTCATACCGGAAATCTTCATAATGTCAAAGGGTTCGGATTAGGGCTGGCATATGTTTTGAAGATTATAAAAGATCACAAAGGTTCGATAAGAGCAGAGAGTGAGTTTAATGTAGGAACAAAATTTATAATACAAATACCGTTAATAAACAACTAATTATTATGGAAGAAAGATTAAGAATATTGCTATGTGAAGACGATGAAAATCTTGGTATGTTGCTAAGAGAATATCTTCAGGCAAAGGGTTATATGTGTGATTTGTTCGCTGATGGCGAAAGTGGCTACAAAGCATTTTTAAAAGGAAAATATGATTTCTGTATTTTAGATGTCATGATGCCTAAAAAAGATGGTTTCACATTAGCTCAGGAGATTAGATCTGTAAATGGTGAAGTACCTATTATCTTCTTGACTGCAAAATCTCTTAAAGATGATATTCTTGAAGGATTCAAAATCGGAGGTGACGATTATATTACCAAGCCTTTCAGTATGGAAGAATTGTTGTTCAGAATTGAAGCGATACTTAGACGAGTTAAAGGAAAACGTGGAAAAGAAGTTACGACATATAAATTGGGTAAATTTACATTCGATACACAGAAACAAATTTTGTCAATCGATGATAAAATTACAAAGCTTACAACTAAAGAATCAGATCTTTTGAGTCTATTATGTGCTCATGCTAATGAAATTCTTGAAAGAAACTTTGCTTTGAAAACTATTTGGATTGACGATAATTATTTCAATGCAAGAAGTATGGATGTTTATATCACAAAACTTCGTAAACATTTGAAAGATGATCCTAATATTGAAATTATCAATATTCACGGAAAAGGGTATAAGCTTATCGCTCCTGAACAGGAAATCAAAGCTAC
Organism: uncultured Bacteroidales bacterium; assembly: GCA_947074145.1. Lineage (GTDB taxonomy): Bacteria > Bacteroidota > Bacteroidia > Bacteroidales > JAUNSR01 > JAUNSR01. The sequence continues at coordinate 13,809 of CAMTOJ010000069.1, read as the reverse complement.
TACAAATTAATATATAGTAATGAAAAAATAAAAAAACGGGACAAGTTTGCTTGTTCCGTTTTTTTTATGCAAAAAATATGGGAATATATTATTAAATTATATTAAATGAGGAGGTGGTAAAAGTATTAAATCCAATATAATAATTAAATTTGCACGCAATAAAATTCAAAAAGCATTCATTCATGTCATTTATTGCAGACAAAGTAGTATTAGACGGATTAACATTTGACGATGTATTGTTGATCCCTGCTTATTCAGAAATCCTTCCGAGAAACATCGATCTTTCAACACGTTTTTCACGCAATATCACATTGAATATTCCTATTGTTTCAGCAGCAATGGACACTGTGACAGAAGCCAAAATGGCTATTGCAATTGCCAGAGAGGGTGGTATCGGTGTTATTCATAAGAATATGCCAATCGAAGCTCAGGCAAAACAAGTTAAGATTGTAAAAAGAGCCGAAAATGGTATGATTTATGATCCTGTTACAATCAAGAGAGGAAAAACCGTAAAGGATGCTCTTGATATTATGGCTGAATACAAAATTGGTGGAATTCCAGTGGTTGATGATGAGAGACGTCTTGTGGGAATCGTAACAAACAGAGATTTGAGATTTCAAAAAGATATGACTCGTCTTATAGATGAGGTAATGACTTCTGAAAATCTAATTACGACGCACCAATCTGCTGATCTTGAAGCTGCTGCTGAAATCCTTCAGGAGCATAAAATCGAAAAACTTCCAGTTGTAGATATTGAAAATAAACTTATAGGTCTTGTAACTTATAAAGATATCACAAAAGCAAAGAACAAACCTTTCGCATGTAAGGACTCAAAGGGACGTCTTCGTGTTGCTGCCGGAGTAGGCGTAACACCGGATGTAATGGATAGAGTTGATGCTCTTGTTGATGCGGGTGTAGATGCAATAGTTATCGATACTGCACATGGGCATTCTCTAGGAGTGGTGAAAGTACTAAAAGAGGTTAAGACAAAATATCCAAATTTAGATGTAGTTGTAGGTAACATAGCAACAGGAGAAGCAGCGAAATATCTTGCAGATGCAGGTGCTGATGCTGTAAAAGTTGGTATCGGTCCCGGATCTATTTGTACAACACGTGTTGTTGCAGGTATTGGTATGCCTCAGTTGTCTGCTGTTTATGATGTGGCTAAAGCGTTGAAAGGGACAGGAGTTCCTTTGATAGCAGACGGGGGAATCAGATATTCAGGTGATATCGTAAAAGCTATAGCAGCCGGAGGACATAGTGTAATGCTTGGTGGACTTTTGGCCGGTGTAGAGGAATCTCCGGGAGAAACAATTATCTATAACGGAAGAAAGTTTAAATCTTATCGCGGAATGGGCTCTTTGGAAGCTATGGAAAAAGGTTCTAAAGATAGATATTTCCAAGATGGAGAGATGGATGTTAAGAAGCTTGTGCCGGAAGGTATTGCTGCTCGCGTACCATTTAAAGGATCTCTTTTTGAGGTAATATTCCAGATGATAGGCGGATTAAGAGCGGGAATGGGATATTGTGGTGCTCAAAGCATTGATATTCTACATGAAACATCTCGTTTTACAAGAATTACTAATGCCGGTGTTGCCGAGAGTCATCCTCATGATGTGACGATTACTCGCGAGGCTCCTAATTATAGTAGAGGAGAATAATTTCCAAAAAAAATAAATTAAGCATCATAAGTTTATCTTAGATAGATTTATGATGCTTTTTCTTTGCCTGAAAATAAAATAAATCATAAGTATAATTTTTTTATATTTGAAGCGTTGTTTTATTTAGTAACAAGAGAAACCTTTTAAAAATCAATTTAATAATGAAAACAAAGTTTTTATTATCTGCCTTTATTTTAGGAACCACCTTCACAGGTACTATGTTTGCGGAATCAGATCCTGTAATAATGAAAATAAACGGGAAAGAGATATGTAAATCTGAATTCGAGTATATATATAATAAAAATTCGCAACAACAGACTATTGAACAAAAAAGTCTTAATGAGTATGTTGATCTTTTTGTAAATTATAAACTAAAAGTTGATGCTGCTGAAAAACTTGGACTTGATACAGTAGAAACTTTCATTACAGAACTTGAAGGATACAGACAACAATTAGCAAAGCCTTACCTTGTTGATAATAATATGGAGGATATACTTTGTAAAGAAGCTTATAATAGACTTACTGAAAATGTAGAGGTGAGTCATATTCTTTTAAGAGTGGATCCGGGTACTTCTCCTGAAAAAGAAAGAGAGATTTATGAAAAGATGCTTGATTTCAAAAAGCAGGTAAAGAATGGCAAGAACTTTAATGAATTGGCAAAAGAAGTGTCAGAAGATCCTTCTGCGAGGAATAATTCAGGTGCTTTGGGATATATCACAGGTTTTATGACCGTATATCCATTTGAGTCTGCCGCTTATAATACTCCTGTTGGGGAGATGAGTGATCCTGTAAAGACAAGTTTCGGTTATCATCTTGTGTATGTAACAAATCGTCGAAAAGATAAAGGAGAGGTTTTGACACAGCATATAATGAAAATATTACCTTCCGGTGCGGATGCTACTTTGGAAGCTGATGCAAAAAAAGAAATAGAGGATATTTACAAGAAAATTCAAAATGGAGAGAACTTCGAAGAGTTGGCCATTAATTTGTCTGATGATAAAGGATCAGCAAGAGAAGGTGGACGTCTTCCTTGGTTCGGTTCAGGTAGAATGGTGCCTGACTTTGAAAAGAAAGCATTTAGCCTTAAAAATAAGGGCGATTATTCGGAACCTTTCAGATCACCATATGGTTGGCATATAGTAAAACTTATCGATAAAAGAAATGTGGCTCCTTTTGAAGATAAGAAGGAAGAGATAATGAAAAGAATCAAAAGGGATGAACGTGCTAATCGCGGTCAGGAGGCTTTCATTGCTAATCTAAAGACTTCATATAATGTAATGTGTGATAATAGCTCCTCTTTACCTTTAAAAGAGGCGTTTGAAAAAACTGGAAATTTTGATTCTATATATTTTAGTAAAACTGAAAATCTTAATATTCCAATTTTACATATTTCAGATAAAACATATACATCAGAAGATTTTAATGATTTTGTAAAATCAAATCTTTCGATTAAATCAAAACCAAATCACAATGCCTTTTTTGCTAAAATCGAAGAATTTACAAATCATGAGGTGTTGAAATATGAGGAATCTCAGTTAGAAAATAAATATCCTGAATATAGAAATCTGATGAGAGAATATAGAGATGGTATACTTCTTTTTGAGGTTTCAAATAATGAGGTTTGGAATAAGGCTTCTTCCGATGATAAGGCTTTGGAGAAATTCTTTAAAAAGAATAAGAAGAATTATACATGGGAAAAACCACATTTTAAAGGAATGTTGGTTGAATGTGTAGATAGTGAAACATTGGCTAAAGCAAAAGAACTTACAGCCGGTTTAGAAACAGATTCGATTCTTAAAGTATTACCTACTTTAAATAATGACAGTGTACGAGTAATAAGAATCAAGAGAGGACTTTTTGCACAAGGAGATAATAAAGTTGTCGATGCTCTTGAACTTAATAAAGAGATTGAATATAAGGATAAGAAATTTCCGGAAGCATTTCTTATTGGACGAGTTATTGAAAAACCTGAATCTTATGAGGATGTAAAAGGACTTGTGACTTCCGATTATCAGAATTTCTTAGACAAAGAATGGATCAAGAAATTAAGAAAGAAAAGCAAAATAGAAATAAACAAAGATGTTCTAAAAACAGTTAACCCTCTTTAAACATCTATAATTTGTTCTATTTTTGTACATCAAACAAAAAAAACAAAGAATATGAATAGGGTTAACCCGGTAGCCTTTCTTATTTTTACAATATTATTGATATCATCATGTAAAAATGATGATATCAATGTGAATAATAATATACTTGTTCAAATCAATGGTAAATCATTAATGAAAACTGAACTTGATTCATTGTTCACAAAGAAAATATCATATGATGATAGTTGTTTAATAGCTAACACTTATATCGAAAACTGGGTAAAAGATCAATTACTTTATAATAAGGCTATTGAGAATATAAAAGATGCAGCTTGGATAGAAAGTGAAGTAGAACGATTCAGACGGGAGTTAATAACTTCAAGATATGAATCTGATCTAATGCAGGAAAATATTCTTTATACCGAGATTTTAGATGAAGAGTGTGAGGATTTTTATAATAAAAATAAAGATCAATTCATTCTTTCGCAACCTTTAATCAAAGGTATCTTTGTTAAGATACCGGCAGATGCTCCAGGATTAAAAGAAATAAAAAAGAAAATGCAGGTTATCGATGAGGAATCGGTAGATATGATTGAAAAATATTCTCTTCAAAACGCTATTACCTATGAATATTTCATGGAAAAATGGCTTTATTTAGAAAATATAACAAAAAAGATCCCTGTTGATAACGATAAAATAAAGAATTTGAAATCAAAAAAATATTTAGATATTACCTTTGATGATTATTGGTATTTTCTTTATGTTGACTCTTTCCTAAATAAAGGTGATAATGAACCGATTGAGGTATCAAAGTCGCAAATTCGGGAGATTCTTAATTATAGTAAGAAAAAAGATTTCATATATCAAATTAAAAATGAATTATATGAATCAGCAAAATTGAAAGAACAAGTAAAGTTTTTTGTAGCACCGGAAATTTAGAAAGAGAGAAATAAAAAATAATAATTGAACAAATGATACGAAAATTAAACGTTGTGTTAATTCTGCTTATATCACTGATGGTAAATCCTTTTTTGACTATAGCTCAAAATGAAAATTCCATCGATGAAGTTATATGGGTAGTAGGTGATGAAGCTATACTTCGTTCACAAGTTGAGGAAGAAAGAATAAGAATGCTTTATTCGGGAGAAAGATTAAGTGGTGATCCATATTGTATAATTCCGGAACAGATAGCAATTCAAAAGCTTTTTTTGCATCAGGCAAAACTTGATAGTATTGAAGTATCCGATCAAATGGTGATTGAAAGAGTTGAATCACATATTAATGATATGATCTCTAAGGTGGGTTCTAAAGAGAAAGTTGAAGAATATTTCAAGCGTTCAATTCCTCAGTTAAGAGATGAATATCGTACAATGTTTAAAGATCAGGGTGTTGTGCAGCAGATGCAACAAAAATTGGTTGAAAATATCAAAGTAACTCCTGCGGAAGTTCGTAAATATTATGAATCACTTCCTAAAGATAGTATTCCATATATCCAGACTAAAGTTGAGGCACAAATCATAACCTTTGAACCAAGGTTACCTGTGGAAGAAGTTGAGAGCGTAAAATCACGTTTGAGAGATTTCACAGAAAGAGTGAATAAGGGAGAGGCTGATTTTTCTACTCTTGCCATTTTATACTCAGAAGATCTTGGCTCTGCAAGAAATGGAGGAGAATTGGGCTTTGCAGGTAAAGGAAGTTATGTTCCTGAATTCTCTGCAGTAGCTTTTCAATTAAATGATCCTAATAAAATATCAAGAATTGTAGAGACTGAATTTGGGTTTCATATAATTCAACTTATAGAAAAGAGAGGTGATCGCGCTAATTTTCGTCATATCCTTCTTAAACCAAAAGTTTCTGATAAGACTCTTCAGGAAACACTTGTATTGATGGATTCATTGAAAGCGGATATTGATTCTGCTCATTTTAATTTTGAACAGGCAGCTTTAATAGCATCTCATGATAAAGCAACAAACAAAAACAACGGTTTAATGGTTAATCCTAACGATCGTACCTCTTTGTTTCAAATGGAGGAGCTTCCACCGGAAGTAGCAAAAATCGTTGATGGTATGAAGATAAATGATATTTCAAAACCTTTTGTTATGACAAATCAGAGATCAGGTAAGGATGTTGTTGCTATGGTAAAACTTAAAAACAGAGTACCTGGTCATAAAGCGACAGTCTATGATGATTATCAGGAGTTGAAGGGTATGCTTGAGGCAAAGAAAAGCGAAGAAATAATAAAGAATTTTATTAAGAAAAAACAGTCTGAAACATATATTCGAATCAAAGACGGATGGAAAAACTGTGATTTTCAATACCCGGGATGGATTAAGAATTGAAATATTTAATATAAATGAATAATTGGTTCAATAAAATATACAGACATATGAGACTAAAAAATCTCATATGTCTGTTTGTTGTTTTCTTTATAGGACTAGAAATTATGGTCTCGCAACAGCCGGGCAATAATCCTGAAGAGAGGAAAAAGAAAGTTTATCTGCTTCATGCTGATACATTGACTTTCAATAAAAAAGTCAGTGCTGATTATCGCGTTTTAAAAGGAAATGTGGAATTTCGTCAGGACAGTGCTTATATGTATTGTGACAGTGCATATTTTTATGAAGGGAATAACTCTTTTGATGCATTTGGAAATGTGAGAATGGAGCAAGGCGATACTTTGTTTGTTTACGGAGATGTTTTGTATTACGATGGTAATGAGGCTCTTGCCCGTTTGAGAGATAACGTTAAAATGATTAATAATGATGTTGTTCTTACGACAGACTCTCTCAATTATGATCGTATTCATAATATCTGCTATTTTTTCGAAGGGGGAAAGATTGTTAATCTTGATAATGTTTTAACTTCAATCTACGGTGAATATTCACCCGATACAAAAATTGCAGTTTTCGAAGATGATGTAGTTCTCGAGAATCCACAATTCACACTTTACACCAATATTCTTGAATATAATACAGAGAATGGAATAGCAGATATAGTTGGAGAATCAACAATAATCTCAGAAAACAATACCATATATTCAGATAAAGGATGGTATGATACTCGAACCGACAATGCTATGCTTCTAAACAGATCAAGAATCGTAGGAGAGGGGCAGCTTTTAACAGGAGATACAATATTTTACAATCGACCTAGCGGTATTGGAGAGGTTTTTGGAAATATGTTCCTTAATGACAGTATCAGATCGCTTATTCTGCATGGTGGTTACGGCCGTTATAATGAAATTACAGAATTTGCTTTTGCAACACAAAAAGCCTATGCTGTAGAGTACTCTTCGCCAGATTCTTTGTTTTTGCATGCCGATACGTTGAAGTCAACCGTTGAAGAAGAAAATAGATTACTTCAAGCATATTACGGAGTAAGATTTTTTCGACAAGATGCTCAAGGTGTTTGTGATTCTTTAAAATATTCAACAGCTGATTCGACTATTGTAATGTATGATAATCCTATATTATGGAATCAAAATTATCAGATCTATGGCGATACTATATTCATACAAATGAACGATAGTACGATAGAGAAGGTACGTATAAAAGATTTCTCTTTTATGGCTCAGCAGAAAACAAAAGACTTTTATGATCAGATTACAGGAAATGTAATGGATATATATTTTACAGATGGAGAATTAACTCTACTTGATGTAAAAGGGAATGTCCAAACTATTTTATTTCCCGAAGAGGATGGCGGAAAAAGTTATGTGGGTATGAATAAAGCGGAAAGCAGTTATATGACTGCCAAGTTTTTGAATAAAAAAACAGAAAGGGTTGTAATGAAGCCAAAACCGACAGCCACGCTAACACCCATACCAATGCTTGCAGCCGGATCGACACAATTGTCTCAGTTCAGATGGTATGATAATCTTCGTCCCAAAAGTAAATCGGATATTTTCAAGATTGTTAAAATGACAGAAGAACAAATTATTAAAACTACCAATTACTTTACGAAAGAGGAATTGGAAGGAACCGCTGATGATTAATTTTATTTGTAAATAGTGCTTTCTGATAAAATTGAGAAATAAAAGTCCAATACCGACAAAAGGAATAGACTCAATATAAGTTTTCCCAAAAGGGAAGCCGGTTTTAGACTCTGAATACTACTATAAGAAAGATAATACAAACTATTAATACGAATTAGGGTGTTGCTAAAAAAGCTCCATCTATTAATACGAAAATCGCTGTTATAAAAATCGTAAATTAGAGCTATAAATAAGATATACGGAGTTGTATAAAGCATAAGTTATAACTCCAGATAAGAGAAAAGAATCATAATCTAAAGATGCTTTTTGATAAGATGAAATTATAATCGAAACTAATGATCGATAATTAAAAGTTAAACAAAATCGATAATGCTTTTTAAGAATTATTGATTAAGCTGAAATTATTAAGTAAGAGAATCAAAAAAACGATTATAACAAGAAAAAAATCAGGATATATAACTATAAAATATATACCTTTCGATATTGTTAGACGATGTAAATAAAAACGAATATGAAGTCATTTTTTAATATGCCAAAACCTCGCGGTTTTAAACATTCACCCATTTATTTCAGCCCTGAAAAAGATGCATTGGAAAAACGCATCAATAAGGTAAAAAGAGAGATTGGTGATTTACCCGAAGAGGATTATAAACCTGATCTAAAAGGGGCTTTTATCGACCAAACAAGTCATGCAAAGAGAAGATCTGAGAACTCTGAAAAATCATCAGCGTCAAGAAATATAAAACTAGCAATAGCATTAGCAGTTTTAGCTTTTGTTTTTTATTATTTCTACATAGCATAGGAATATTGAGTTAGAAGAAAATATAAATCACAGTTATTTTAAAGAGCAAGATTTCAGAAAGATGAGTGACATAATAAAACTATTACCGGACTCTGTGGCTAATCAAATTGCAGCCGGTGAAGTGATTCAGCGCCCGGCTTCTGTTGTTAAGGAATTAATGGAAAATGCCATTGACGCAGGGGCTCATAGCGTAAGTGTTGTGTTAAAGGATGCCGGTCGTACCTTGATTCAAGTTATTGATAACGGGAAAGGTATGTCGGTAACAGATGCCAGGTTATCTTTCGAAAGACATGCTACTTCCAAAATAAAAAAAGCTGACGATCTTTTCACTTTAAGAACAATGGGATTCAGAGGAGAGGCTCTTGCTTCAATAGCTGCCATTGCACAGGTTGAGTTACGCACTAAACGAGAGGAGGACGAAATAGGTACATTGATACAAATCTCCGGTTCGGAAGTCGAAAAGCAAGATTCTATAATGTGTCCCGAAGGATCTAATTTTTTGATTAAAAATATTTTCTATAATGTTCCGGCAAGAAGAAAGTTTTTAAAATCAAATCAGACTGAATTAAGTAATATCGTTACAGAATTTGAAAGGATTGCTCTTGTAAATCCAGAGCTCTCATTATCATTGACACACAACGATAATGAAATTATAAATCTTTCTCCCAATAATTTACGTCAAAGAATAATCAATATTTTTGGTAAAAGTCTTAATCAACAACTCTTATCGGTTGATGTCAATACGTCTTTGATAAAAATATCCGGTTATATAGGGAGGCCTGAAGCTGCAAGAAAGAAGAATGCATTGCAATTTTTCTTTGTAAACAATCGTTTCATGCGTCATCCATATTTCAACAAAGCTGTAACCGAAAGTTATCAGCAGTTGATTCCTCAAGGAGAACAACCTAACTATTTCCTTTATCTCGAAGTTGAGCCTGGAAATATCGATGTTAATATCCATCCTACGAAGACAGAGATAAAATTTGAAAATGAAAGTTATATCTGGCAAATAATAAATGCTGCGGTAAAAGAGGCTCTTGGTAAATTCAGTGCCGTTCCTTCTATCGATTTTGATATGACAGATGCTCCTGAAATTCCTGTATTCAATGCTTCGTCACTTAATACGCCAAAGCCGCACTTTGACTCAAATTACAATCCATTTAAGAAGAAAGACAATCCAGCTTCATCAAACTGGCAACAACTTTATGCTAATTCTAAAAAAGCAAAAAGTGTGGTTGATCCTTTCAAAGGTGATTTACCGGATTTTTCTGAGTTCAAAGAGGATCTTGATGAATTTGAAGATATTGACAAAAAAAGCTCTATTAATAATGCGGAATCCGATTTTGAATCAAATCCGGATTATTTTCATACCGATGAGATTTTTCCTTCAAAAATAGGAGGAGAGGATATGACAGAATCAATAGCGGATGGTCAGGAGATAACTTTTGCTTCCAAAATAACATCTGCAACCCAAGATGAAATTGAAGATGCTCCGGATGAAAATATTTTTGCTTCAAAGATTACCACAACTTCAGATTTTGAAGACGATGAAGATGATTTACTTTCCGCTCAGATAGAAATTATACAAGAGGAAATTGATCCTGAGTCTGAAAAAGTAAATGATAATTTTGAAAACAGACAAACAGAAGAAGAACCTGATCTGTTTGTTTCGGGAATATCCGGACAAAAAGAATCCTCAACACTTTTTTCATCCAACACTGCAGCTGAAGGGAAGCATTTGCAATTTAAAGGTAAATATATTCTGACATCAGTTAAATCGGGTTTGATGTTAATAGATCAACACCGGGCACACATACGCGTTCTTTTCGAACGTTATATGGAAAATATAAATAATAAAAAAGGTGTTTCTCAAGGAATACTTTTCCCTGAAATACTTGAATTCTCAGTTTCCGAAGCACTTATTCTTGACGAAATACTCGATGATCTGAATTTCTTAGGTTTTGAGATATCCAATTTAGGATCAGGAGCCTACTCAATCAACGGAATTCCGGCAGGTGTAGAAGGTGTAAATTATAATGAACTGATTCATACAATGCTTGATTGCGCTAATAATAAAGGTAAAAACCTCTCAGCTGAGATACATGAAAAATTAGCATTAACTCTTGCACGAGCTGCATCAATACCATACGGAGAATATCTTAATGACGATGCAATGGAAAAACTTATAGATTCTCTCTTTTCGACATCGATGCCAAACTATACGCCTGACGGAAAAACAATAATATCTGTTCTTTCAAATGATGAAATTTTAAAACGATTTAAATAATAAAAAACTACCTCGGTAATGAAATATGCTATATCATTGACTCCCGTAATACCTGTTCGAGAGAATCCTTCAGAGACCTCGGAAATGATTTCCCAATTACTTTTTGGAGAGCATATGTCTGTTTTAGATGAAAAAGAGAGTTGGATAAGAATTTGTAATGCATTCGACTCATATACAGGATGGATAGATCGTAAAATGGTTACGGAGATCTCTGAAAATGATTACGAATTATTGTCGCATGTTGAACCCGTTTTGGTGAAAAATCCCAATACCCAGATTTACAAAACAGATTCAGATTATCCTATCCGTGTTTCTATCGGTACAGTAATCCCTTTTTATGATACTCTAAGTCAGAGTTTCAAGATAAACGATGTAAGATATTTTATTAAAAGAAATCAGGTTAGAATTTATGAAAAGGAATCATATCTAAGACCTCTTTTGCGTACAGCAGAACTCTTTATTAATACATCTTATCTATGGGGTGGAAGATCTATAATGGGTATTGACTGTTCCGGATTTGTACAATCTGTTTTTCGATTAAACAATATTAATCTTCCAAGAGATGCTTCTCAACAATATAACGAAGGAGAATTAATCTCATTCGATGAAGCATATCCCGGTGATTTGGTATTTTTCAAAAACGATAAAGGGAGAGTGATTCATGTCGGAATATTCAAAGATAAAGATAAGATTATTCACTGCTCTGGAGATGTACATATTGATACTCTTGACAGTAAGGGAATCTTCAATCATCGACTTCAAAAATACACCCATTTCAATCCTGAAATAAAGCGTTTAGCTATAAAAAGAAGAAAAAAATAAAATGAAAAATATTGATTTCTCTGATTCCGAATTAGGAATACTACTTGTGAATTTAGGAACTCCTGATTCTCCCAAAAGTAAAGATGTAAAACATTTTCTTGAGCAAATGCTTAATGATAAATATCTAATTACGGGCTCTGCTCTTAAAAGAAAGTTGCTTGTAAATTATGTCATTATTCCATCAAGACTATCTAAAACGTCATATGCATATAAAAGGATATGGAAAGAAGACGGTTCTCCACTAAAGATAGAGATGCTTAAAGCGGCTTCAGCACTTGAAGAAAAAATCTCAACAAAAGTAAAGATTGCTATGCGATATGGTAATCCTTCAATTCAAAGTGCATTTTTTGAATTCAAGCAACAAGATGTAAAGAAAATCATAATAATTCCTTTATATCCTCATTTTACTCTTTCAACATATATTACTTTGAAAGAGGAGATTGAAAGAGTTTCTGTAAACTTTAGGGATATTAAATATAAGATTACTGATCCACTATCCGGAAATGAAGATTATCTCAATTGTTTTGCATCATTCATCGACAGTAATATTTATACTGAGGTCGAAATTAAGCCAATTGAAGAGGAGAATCAAGAGCTTCAAAATACAGAGGATATTAAGTCAGAAGAGATCCCTTCAATAGAGGATAAGCTTAACTTTTCCACAGAAATAACCGAAAATAATTTGCAAGAAAATTGTGATAACAATCTTAATCATCCTGCATTATTTTCATTTGATGAAGATAATACCCAAGAATCTTTCTCTTCATTAAAAGAAGAAGAGATAAAAGTTACACAAGAAGCCCCAAAAACTCCAACTCCGGCAAAAGAGATAATCAAAAAAGATTATGACCATGTTGTATTCAGTTTCCACGGAATCCCGGTCTCTCATATCAACATTATAGCCGGTCATAAAGAGTGTTGTTTTGACGAATCTTGTCAGATTAAAGGATTAAATTATAAATGTGATAAGAACTGTTACTGGAAACAATGCCACGTTACAGCGAAAAATATTATCGAAAGATCGCAATTGTCAGATAAACCATACTCAGTTGCATTTCAATCAAGAGTAGGTAAGACGCCATGGATTGAACCTGAAATAAGTAATACTCTTCATAACCTTGCAAGAGCAGGAGTAAAGAAGATTCTGATAATTCCCGCATCATTCCCTGTAGATTGTATTGAAACAATACATGAACTTAATAATATTGGTCATGATTCGTTTGTGATGGCAGGAGCTGAATCATTTGAATTACTTCCGGCGTTAAATTCCCACTCTTTATGGATTGATGCACTTGCTAAGATTGCTAAAGGAAAATAATCATCTATTACAATAGAAGAAAATTTTATTATTCTTATTTCCGGTAAAGCATTAACTTTATTTTAAGAATAAAATTGAATTATCTATAATACTATAAAAGGAAATCCGAAATGAAAATTATTATTTCATTTCGGATTCTTTTTATTCCTGTACACATCTTATTTGAAAACCTGCCGACTTGTTGGCCTTTGAAATAATAACACTATTATTATTTTCACTTGCGTTACTATTACTTTTATGTATAAATCGCATAGATGAACCTAAAGATGCATCATTAGAGAAAGTATTTATGTTCCAAAGATATGTGTGACTATTATTATTGCTTACCCTTCCATTTGAACTACTTCTATTAGCAGTTTTGGGGTAATAAATGAATGGAGATGTTAGGTTGATAGGATTTCCATTATATCGTGGCTTATATTGCATTCCATATACTTCATCGAACTCCAAAAAGCCATCTATAGTACCTCCAATATTTGTAGTTCTATCATCTACTAAATTTATTTTAAAATTCTCGAAAGCAGAAGAATGTAATATCTTGAAACCATAAGGGGATGGATCAAATATAGATTTATTTCCGTTTGAGGCATTAATATCGTTCCAAATATAATTATTACTATTTTCTAACCAATCATTGTTGAAACTTCTAAATATTAAAATTTCATCTAATGATTGATTTATAGAGATTTGATGATTTGTTGAATTTGCATCTGAGCTATTCCATTTGGGAATACTATTATTACCACTATGTAAATTCCCATTATAATTATAAAGACTTACATCCCCCGGAAAGGGATCCTTTCTTCCATACTGGAAATATAATGAACCTTTACCATCA
>CAMTOJ010000068.1 GCA_947074145.1 uncultured Bacteroidales bacterium | reverse complement strand
TTAATATCCTCAAAGGATTACCGTCCAGATCAAATTCAATTATTTTTTCAACTTTATTTCTATAATCTGTACTCCCCATATAACTTGCATAGATGTTTTCAGAAGTTACATATACCCCTGTAAAACCGATTATAGATTTATCCTTTACATTTTCGGGTATATTTTCCTCATTCATAATATAAAGCGGTTTTTCAAAAACCTTTAATGATGATATTTTTATACTTGTTTTATCGACATCAAATATCTCAAGAACGGTGCCATTGGTATGCGCACAAACTAATTTATTATTAAATGGAGAAAAATGCCATCTCACAGTAAATTGAAGAGAGTATTGTATATTTTCTAATTTTAATTCCGGTAAATCCGGAAGATAATCTGATCTAAAAACAACAGAATCAGAATTAGCAAGCCCTAATCTTGTCTTCTTGCCATTAGAGACTTCTCCGAGACATATTATCAGATCATTACCTTCAATGATTTTAACTGTATTAAAATTAGGATAACTATTATCCATATATTTAGTATAGTGATCGTTATTAACTAACGATTCAATATTAATACTGATATATTTATCATCAGAGGTCTCAAACCATGAAACCTTTCCCGTTTTAAGATTTGTTGTTAGGTAAAAAGATCTAATTATTTCTCCCGGACCTCGACCTCGAGGCAGACTACTTTTTAGATGTTTACCTGTGTTTTTATCATATATATGGAGGAACTTTTCATCCATACATGAAAGCACAATCAGATAATCTTTATAAAGTGTGAAATCTCTACAATACCCGAATATTGATGTATCATTCAATACCGTATAAGAAGTAGGTATGATTTCCACTTTACTTAAATCATCTGTTTCCGAGATCTCTTTTTTACCCTTACAACTGATTATTATTGATACTATAAAAATATACAAAATTATCTTTTTCATATTTAATGTATTATTTCTAAGCATTTTAACAGATTACTCTCACAACTCAATCTTAATAAGTATATTCCTATCCTCATCACTCTCTGAATATGGTATCAAAGCATTAAAAACAGGATTTATCTCTCCAAGTTTACTTATATTCTCAAGCTCTATATTATTAACCACTGACCATAGATAACCATCTGAATCAAATTGAATATATCTAAATAATCGAGTACTATTATCTTTTGTGATTTTTAGATTATAACATTTATCTTCTTTTATATTATATGCACCTGAATAAGGCTGTATCCCATGATAATAATTTATAATTATCCAATTATTATTCATTAATGGATTAACTTGTAGTATAAATTCCTCTTCGCGCAAATAGTATATATAATTATCTTGCGATGGAATTTTTTGAAGTTGTTCCATTTCAATCATTTTCCCAATACCAAAATTCATTTTATACGCAACTCTACACTCATCCTGATTAACCCTATATATCTTATCAGTATATGGCAAAAATGTATATAATGAATTATTCCACTTAAAAAATCTATATGATGGCGGCATAATATAACCATTTTCATATTCTATAGGTAAAAAATCTTTTTGTACATTAAACAAACTGTCTGAACATGTTATATGTGATTGTGATTCAATATCTTCGAGATAATTAAATCCGTAAAATAAATCTTTATGCTTTATTATTGCATATCCTATTGTTCTGTCAATCTTGCTTTTAAAGCTACAATCATTAATATCATAGATCCGTATGTTCTCATCAAAATCAGATATGATAATTTCATTATTCTTACCATCAATACAAAAGGAGTGTATCCCTGTATATTCACCGGGTCCACGACCTAAATGAGAAAGAGCTCTTTTAAACTCACCCTTTTTATCATATACTAATATTTTACCGTTTCTTTTATCCAGTATAAATATTTCGTCATTAGTTATTTCGAATTGCCACGGTATTTCGAAAAACGAATCCTCAGATTCTTCAATCTGAAAACATTCTATCGATTTGATACTTTTGATGAAGTCATAACTTGACTCTTCCGGAATGTTAATAACTTCATAATAGAGATTACTATTATTTTGAGTGCATGCGATTAGAGATATCAGAAATGCATATATTAAAAACCTATTCATAATTATTTCTTAAAGATATTGAGCTTTGCAGTGTAGTGACATAAACTCCAATTATATGCACCATATTATAAATCTCAAATGTGCCCATTATTCTATGTTAACATTACAAATGTAATTTTAATTAATTTCTTTAATAATAAATAGTTTAATATTAATATATATCCATATTAATTAACACAATAATCTATTAAGGACTTAACATATAAATAGATTAATCCTCATGAATCAATAAAATATCAGTCGTTTTACTCTTTAGATTTTTAATTCTACGGAACACTTTTTTATTTCCTCCTTCCCTTTTTAACGATCATAATTTGTGCCGGATAATGCGATAGCTATGACCGGCAAACACCAAAGCTTTGGCCAAATGATTCATTAGCTAATAAACTATTTGGTCATAGCTTTGGTGTTTGCGGTCATAGCTTAGGTATTTTTTGGAGATTACTATGGCCGTCAAAAATGGTCAAGGGAAATAAAAAAAGGGGTTAGGGATTGGAAAAAATGGTATGGGGATAGAAAAGAAAAAGCCATATATAATATGGCTTTTTATAGATTTGTATGTTGAGATACACAACTATGATTCAAGTATTTACTTTTACATTAAAAATCAGAATTAATAAAACATAATAAAAGTACGTGGTTACTCCTTCATGTAAATTAACTGAATTATAGGATTCATATCAGATACCTCATCTACACTTCTGCCTTTAACAATATCTTTAACCATATTGCGAGCCTCTTCTTGTGGATGTCCCATAATCATAGATATAAAATCACTATAGATAGCTGTAGTCAAAACTGAAGTAGTGTTATTCGGAATTACCCGACCAATTAACATCGAACTATTATTAAATTGGTTAGCGATACAATTTGAAGATTGCGCAACACCTCCCTTTTTGTCATATAAAATCCAAAATGAGGAATGACCAGTTCCTATTTCTGTCAATCTACAAAAACCCTTTTCAATATTGTTGAATACCACAAATAAATTAAGGGACTCATCTTCAGTAAGAGATTCTACACTCTTGAAATCAGAATATGTTTTTCCCGGTAACTCAAAACTTTGAGTAATATGTAAATCTTCATCTATATAACCAATTTCAGAAGTTCGATAGTTTGTAAATCCAATTTTATTATCAGGCAAATTATACAGGCTAAAATTAGAATAAGGAAATATTATAGGATATTTATACTCTTCTTTCTGATAATATTTAACGAATTTGCCATTTGAATCAACTTCCCATAATCCACATGGATATTCTTCTCCATTCATTAAATCAAAAGTATAACATACGAATCCTCCATCTGGCTTATTTATCATATCTCTAATTACAGCAACATTACTAAAATTATCAATAGCCCTAAGGTATGTTCCGTCATAATTATAATAATTTACTCTTCTATAATCATGATTATATATAAGAATCTCTCCAGCCTTAGTGTCAATCATAGCATGTGATATGTCTGTATATTCTCCAGGACCTTTGCCTTTTCTAGATATTTTATGACTATACTTACCCGATTTATCAAAAAAGAGAACGATATCTTGACTTTGGTCTATTACAATAATATAGTTATCAGTTATAAAAACATCTGATATTCTTGATAAAATAGATTCCGGAACTAATTCAAGTTCAATATATTTTACCGAATCAATAAAATTATCCAAACTAATTAATGGATCTTCCACAGAGGGTGTTCGCTCTAACATAATAGTTGTTCCATTTTCTTTAACAACACAAAAACCGGAATTCTTTTTATTACATCCAATCAATAAGAAAATGAATAGAATAACAAATAAATAAGATCTCATTTTTATAGATTTTAGGGGTTAGAATATAAATCAATAATTGTTTTATCGGGCATTTATTAGGCGTTAATCTCTATGATCTAATATTTTTCAACCGCCCTTTCGGGAAATATTATCATGTATAATTTTATATCGGGATAATTATTGAATTGAATATTATTAGTATAGCCACATGCACTTGTGTATTTTTAACTAAAATATGTTATTGTTTGCAAATATAGAGTTTTAATTTATCAATTTGTATTTACGTTCTATTTTAGATATTAGAAAAAGCACACATCAATAGTTTAAACACCCCATTATAAAATCAAATTAATTCTTAAATACAATACTGATTTCTTTTTTATTTCTATAAATCAAAAAAAACAAATAACTTTATCTAATACTATTATATTAGTTATATCAAAAATATACGCTTAACAGATATTATAATATGTCTTACATTTATGAATTCAATCCTGATCCATTAGAAGATATTCTTTCTTTGATGGCTAGTAACCTTCAGAAAAGAAGACTTGAAAAAGGATTATCAAGAATTTCACTTTCTAAGATTAGTGGAGTTCCCGTACCAACCATTGCTAAATTTGAACAAAAGCATGCTATTTCTTTATCCTCCTATGTTATGCTTGCTAAAGCGTTAGGTTATACGGATGAGATAAAACATTTGCTTTCAGAGTCTCTTTATAATACAATGCAAGAACTTGACTCAATTAATATGAATAAAAACAGAAAAAGAGGACGCAGAGATGAAGCAAATAAATAAAGTATCGGTATTTTATCATAACATTAAAGTCGGAGAATTAAGTATGACTCCCGATAATAGGCGTTGCGCGTTTGAATATGATAAACAATGGCTTATTTCCGGTTTCTCAATCTCACCTCTTGATCTACCATTGAAGCAGGATCTGTTTATTGCCAAACCGGAACCATTTTTTGGAAATTTTGGAATCTTTGAAGACTCTTTGCCGGATGGTTACGGAAGATATCTTTTAAATAGATTACTGAAAAGACAAGGTATTATACGACATATTTTGAATAATACGGAAGAGATAATTTCTGATGATTATGTTTCGTTAAGGGGAAAAATATAGAATGCACTCTCACAGAGCAAAAAACAAAGAAAATTGCACTCTCACAGTGCAATCGCCAAAGTAATTTAACAATATCTCTACTCCGCTTGTTTTTTTATTATATTCGTATTGATAACAAAAAAGATACAGATGGATCTATATTCAAATAAAGATGTGCGACGTCAAGACAGACTTCTTGATGAAAAGAGCGCAATGGAAATAATAAAAAACGAGGAATACGGCTTTCTTGCCATGGTTGAGACTCGTGAAGAACTTACTGCAGGTTATGGAATACCCATAAGTTATGTATGGGATAATGATAAACATATATATATTCATTGTGCCCCTGAGGGTTATAAGTTCAAGTGTATTAATGAAGTTCCTTATGTTTGTTTAACCATAGTGGGAAAGACAAGAGTTATTCCCGAGAAGTTTACCACCAATTATCAAAGTGTGGTGATAAGAGGAATAATAACAAGAGGTTTATCGGATGAAGAGAAATGGAAAGGGATTAGATTAATTCTTGAAAAATATTGTCCGAATGATATAGAAGTAGGATTGAAATATGCAAAGAACTCTTTCGGCAGAACTGAAATATTGCGACTCGACATTGACTCTATATCGGGTAAATGTAAAGATTTACCGATTGCTCAGAAGTAAAACTTATGTGTTATAGTAACATTATTGGTTATAAGAAAAAGAAACTGCCCTACATTAATCGCTTCTTAGGATTAATGTAGGGCAGTTATTTATTATAATCGACGATTATATTCTTTCTGAGTTATAGAACCGAGATTATTGAGTGATAATTTTCCTCGAAACCGTTTCATTACCAGATTTAACAGTAACGATATAGATTCCAGAAGGAAGATCTTTAGAGTATTCGCCTCCAATAATATCTTCATTAACAATAGCACGACCTGTAATATCAACAATGCTTACTTTTGCTTCTGTGTTTTCGTGGTTGATATACAAAGTTTTTTCAACCATATAAACATCTATCTTACTATTGTTTCCGGTCACGCTTTCAATACTTGTAACGTTCGCCTTTCCATAAAGATTGGTGTTATTGAATTTAACCTGATAAGGCCATTGTTCATCATTACTGTCATCATCATCCCATGGGTGCAACCAGTGAGAAGATGGGGCTCCCGTTACTACAAGCCAAAGATTTTTACAGTTGTCCGGACATTCGAAATCAATTATTGCCGATGGTTCTCTCCATGATGCTGATCCCATATCGCCATAAACTCTTGTTCCGTCTTTTAAAAGAGCAACAAAACCGAATCTCCAACCTGCAGAAGTTGTAGATTTCTTTCTATATCCTGTTAGTCCCTGTTTTCCTTCAAACACAGCCGTAACAGTTTTTGCAGAGGATGGAGCATTAAGTTTTATAATGTTGTATCCATAGTTTTCCGGGCAATGATCAAAATCTATCTGCCAAAAGTCATCACCGATATTTGTCATTTTAGTTTGTGGTCTTGCAGAGAAATAATTTGCCCCAGCTGTTTTAAGTGCCGGAATATCCCATGTAGCAAATCTTGAGGCACATTCAAACATCTCATCATTAAATTGAGACTGAGTTATTCCAAAAATAGATCTGTATGCCTGAATAGGGTCTTGTGGATATTTCGATTCATTCCATAGTCGCCCGATAGCGTCCATACCTCTTTTATATGTCCAAAAATCCTGAATGAAATAATTATCATATCTCGGTGTCTCATGAAGTATATGCTTATGAGCTGTATTTAGATAATTGGTATATCTGTAATCGGTAAATTGAATAGAAGGGAAAACTTTGAAAGCTTGCCATTGAGCACACTGTTCCCACCAACCATTGCCACCAGCTCCGTTTGTTCCGAAACCGTACATCCAACCATTTTGATTTCCATTGTCACAATGTACCTGATACTGGAAACAGTGACCAACTTCGTGAGCCATTGTATGTCCGGCTGCCTGTCCCGACCATGCAGTAAGAGTAAGTAATCCGATTCTGTCGTCAACACCCGAACCTGATGCTTCCCATTCTCTTGTATAGCGAAGACGAATTATCATCTTATAATTGTCTGTCTGAGAATTGCCTCGTTTTATAAACTTCAAAGAATCGGAATAGAAATAAAAACATTCTTCCGCAAGATTAAGAAGTCCGTCTGTATCTACTCTGAAATTACCATCAACAACAACTCTCGGATCCTGTCCATAACCCGGTTCCCAGAAAAGAATCCAGTTTTTAGATTGTTGACTTCTCTCCATACTCCAGTTATTATCAGGATTATTTACATCTCCCATCGACCACGTCGGAATATGAATCTTCTTTAATATTATATTATTGATCGATTTAATAGAAGATTCAAGATCTGAATATTCGGCATCAAGATTATTAATAAGCAAACGGGCTTTTTCGACTGCGTTTTGAAGATTTGTGAGTTTTGTTCCCGTATAAACTTCGAGATATTCTTTTGATTCCTCTAAAGCTAATTCAAGATCTATATAAGCATTGTTTGATAATCTTGCCTGAGCCACAGCATCACCCAGACTTTGTCTTAATGAAGAAAGTATTTCGAAATCAACATCATCACCGCTTAAAGCATCAGTTGCAATATTGACCGCATTTGTAAGAGAGATTAAAGCTGAATTTTGCATTTTTAGCTCCTTTAGTGATTCTGCCTCATTCTTATGATCTTCAATTGCAAGAAGTAGATCTTCCTCGTTAAGCTGACCTAAATATTCAAGTTTGAAATTGTCGAAAAGTGCCCAATATCCTGTTTGGCTGAATTCATTTCTTGCACCGATTCTCAAAATCTCTCCTTCAGCAAGAATGATATCCGTAAGTTCAATAAGATAATTGGTTTCCGATCTGCCAAACATTATTTCGGCAGCAGACATAGAGTTTACATAACCTTTAACATTGCCTGCACCGGTGTATGTATGTTGATACAATGATTTGAAAGGAGTTGTTTTTTCTGCAAAACTTTCACCTTTTGCATAAAGTTTTGCATATATCTTTTCTGTACCGGCACTATACGCAAGGCCTCCATCATTAGATTTCGGACGTTCAAATCCTTGTGCTTTCAATCTATATTTCCCCGCAGGAAGACCCTCTATTTCCTGGTACATATCGAAAGTCTTTTGATAAAACTCAACTTCGTGATAGTTGATAACTCCGATCCCTTTCCATCCTGTACCTGTATTTTCGTCGAATGCCGGATTTTTTATATATGATGTCATATCAACAGGATTTTCCGTTGATGCATCTTCTTGGTTTAAAATTAATTTGGTAATCTCCTCTCGCCCCTCAGCATATCCACAATAGATATTGCCGGAAATAAGCATAGTCGTCAGAAATAGGTGTAAAGGTTTATTCATGTGTTCTAATTAATAATGTTGTTAATGTGTATTCTTAATTGAGAAAGTGTAAAGGTGTTGATTTTATTTCTAAAAAAAGATTGAAGATATTTCAATAAGGAGGGTTTTTCTTGCATCGATAAATAATTTCTATGCTTTATAATGAGTTTCTCGATTTGCACGGATTATTATTTCTTCCACGCAAAGCTCAATATAAATAATTAGAATTATTAAAAAATATCAATCTGCAGCTGAGACAATATGTTAAAGTACAATAATAAGAATTAACCTTTCAAATATTGTACAGTCTATACTTTCGAAGAACATTAAAAAATGTAATGATGAAAAAGATATTTCTTTTATTATTCCTGTTGATTTTTATAATTCCTGCCGGCATTAATGCTCGGAATATTAAAATTACAGGACGTATCGTTGATGAAAAAACCGTTGATCCTATGAGTCAGGCTACAGTGGTAGCAAGAGCTTTACCTGATAGCATTATGCTAAAAGGAACAGTTTCTAATGAAACAGGAAGTTTTGAACTGTCGGTAAGAGCTGTAAATGAAATCTTGCTGAATATCTCTTTTCTGGGATATAGCAATTATCAGAAAGTGATAACACCCGGAGATAATCAGATAATCGATCTGGGGACAATTAAAATGAAGGAGTCTCGTAAATTGCTAAAGGAAACAATTGTGGAGGGTCAGGTGCCTCCGATAGTTGTAAAAGAAGATACAATTGAATATAATGTTGATTCTTATAAAATGCAGCCGAATTCTGTCGTAGAGGATATGTTGAAAAAACTTCCCGGTGTAGATGTTGACAGTGATGGTAAAATTACAGCAAACGGAAAGGAGGTTAAAAAGGTATTTGTTGACGGAAAAGAATTTTTCAGTAGTGATCCTACTGTTGCAACAAAAAATCTTAATACTGATATAATAGATAAATTGCAGATTATTGATAAGAAATCTGATCTTGCTCAACTGACCGGTGTTGATGACGGTGATGATGAGACCGTGATAAATCTTACAATAAAAAAAGGGATGAAAAACGGTTGGTTTGGTAATATTCTTGGTGCATATGGTTATGCAGAAGAGAATCCGAACCGATATGAGGGTTCGGCTATGGTAAATCGCTTTGAAGACAATAATCAATATTCTGTCTTAGGAGGAATAAATAATATTAATAAACAGACTTTTTCTGATAGAGGGGGTGGTATATTTTCAGGTTCAAATATGCGCGGAGGTCGTAATAGCGGAGGTGCCGGAAGCGGAATATCAACAGCAGGAAGTGCCGGAGCAAATTTTAATGTGGGAAAAAGTGATAATTTCAGGGTAGGTGGAAATATCCTGTTTTCAGGCAAGGAACAGGATGAAGATCAGGAGACTTATCGTGAGAATATTCTCGAAGATGGATCAACTTTTTATAATTCAAGCACGATAGGATATAATAAAAGCCGTAATGCTTCTGCCGATCTTAAGATGGAATGGAAAATTGATTCTTTGACAAAATTTGAATTACAGCCATCCTTCGGATATAACAGAACTCAGACTATTGAATCGTCTGAGTTTCTTACTACTGATGAAAAAGTAGATAATTCGGATTGGACATTTTACGATGGTACATTTGTCAATAAAGGTGTAAATAATAAAAATATGTCAATGGAGGGTGGCAATTATTCTGCCAGGGCCACCTTATCGAGAGAATCATCATATAAAGCAGGTAGAAAAGTCTCCCTTAGTCTTGAAATGAATGGAAATCTTACTGACGGGAAATCTTTTACAGATAATCAAGTGGATTATGAGGATTGGGGAGTTAATGGGATTGATACGACTTTGTTGGTAAAACAAAAACAACTTGAAAACAATCATACAATAGGCGGTCGTGCCTATCTTACATGGGTAGAGCCTTTTGGGAATAAGAGATTTCTTCAACTTTCTTATAATGCAAATGCTTCACATACAAAATCGGAGCGTGACACTTATTTATGGGATAACATGATTGAAGATTATAGTTCGGAATATACCGATTCACTTAGCGATCATATAAAGAATATATCTTTTACTCAGACTTTCGGAGTTAGTATAAGAACGGTAAGAACAAAATATAATTATAATATAGGTGTCAATGTTGAGCCATCTATGCAGAGATCGGAAAACTTGCTCGATTCCACACGCTCTTATAAACAGGAAGTGATTAATTTGTCTCCTTTGTTGGAGTATAATTATCTATGGAGCAAACGTAAAACTCTTCGTTTCCGTTATCGTGGGCGAACAAGTCAACCGACAATCAATCAGCTTCAACCCTCCAAAAACAATAGCAATCCGCTTTTCGTACAAATGGGAAATATGGATCTGAAACCAAGTTATTCAAATAATGTGAGTTTGAGATATTCAAATTTCAATAGTGATAAACTTTCAACCGTAATGGCGTCTGTTGAGGGAGCTTATGTTTTAAATAGTATTACCAATAAAACAACTTATGACAGAGAAACCGGAGTTCAGACCACAATGCCGGTAAATGTTGACGGCGTATGGAATGCTTCGGCAAGAGTTATGTTTAATATCCCTTTAGGTGCAAGATTTCAGATAAATAGTAGTAGCAACGGTTCCTATAATAACAATGTGGGATTCCTAAGGGGTGATCAGACAAGCGATGCTTTGAAGAATGTTTCTCAAAACTTTACGGCACGCGAAAATATGTCAATAAATTATCGATCTGATATTTTTGATCTTGGTGTAAGAGGTAATTTCGAATGGACAAGGGTGGATAATTCCCTTTCCGTAGCTACAGATCAATCTACTATGAATTATGGAGGAACAGGAACACTTTCAATATATCTTCCATTCAATATTGTGCTTAATACAGATTTTACCTATACTGCACTTTCCGGTTATGCAGCAGCTTTCGGTAATAATGAGAAATTATGGAATGCAAAAATAACAAAGACACTATTTAAAAATAAAGGAAGTATATATTTTAGCGTGAATGATATACTTCAGGATAGAAAAACTATTTCAAGAAGGATAACAACATCATCTATTCAGGATGTATGGTCGAACCAACTTACAAGCTATGCTATGATAGGTTTCACTTATCGTTTCTCTAATATGGGTGGTGCGAATAAGCGTCAGGGACCGGATGGACGAGATTTCAATCCTGACATGATGCCACCCGGAGGTCGAGAATTCGGTCCTCCTCCGGGTGGCGGACGTCCTGCGATCGGTGGAGGTGGAATGCCTCCCGGTGGTGGGCCCGGAATGTTTTAATTTATTTAATTCCTTTTTGCGCTAAAAAGTCTATCTTATGGCGAGATTAAATCTATCTCATTTCACAATTACTATCGACAATCGTTTCAATTCTTTATCATATGACATAATTTATATTATTCATAATATATTATACTAAAGATTTTAATAAAAAAAATGGAAGGGAATTCGGGGTTATCTAAAAAATGATTCTTAACCCGAATATTGTATTGAGAAAAAAAATGAAGAGCATTTCGGGTTTTACCTTTAATACTCTTCATTTATTATGGATAATAGAAGTTTTTCCTCTAATTTAGTCTAAATAAATAAGAACCCGTATTTAGGGGCCTCACGGCTTATGGGCGGATTCTTATCAAACAAAAAAATACAAACAAAATTAAGGTTCAGTGGCGCTTATATAATTTACTATGTATAAAGTCTTAATTAATATTTCCACCTTATAACTTACTATTTTTAAAATCGAGATTTCTGTCTCATAGCCCGTTAAGGCTATGAGCAACAAAATCTCTTTAACAAAAAAACAGTAAAATATCACCCAGAGTCTCACGACCATATGGGAATTGCGGAGATATATTTTCTAATAAGCCTTCTCATGAACTGTTTTCACAGCTCTTCCTGAAGGATCATTTAAGTTTTGGAACGATTTATCCCATGCAAGAGCTTCCGGTGTGCTACAAGCAACAGACGGAACTGAAGGAACTGTTTTTGCTGCTGTTTCCGATGGGAAATGCTCTTCAAAAATCATTCTGTAATAATACTCTTCTTTATTCATCGGAGTATTTGCAGGGAATCTGTGGGCAGCTGCAGCCATCATCTCGTCAGATACTTTTTCTGCTGTTACGACTTTAAGCGTATCAATCCAGTTGTATCCTACACCGTCAGAGAACTGTTCTTTCTGTCTCCAGGCAATCTCTTCAGGCAACAAGTCTTCGAAAGCTTTTCTTACAACCCATTTTTCCATTTTGCCGTTTCCGGCCATTTTATCTTTAGGGTTCATACGCATCGCAGTATCGATGAATTCGTAATCAAGGAACGGAACACGTCCTTCAACACCCCATGCCGCAAGCGATTTATTTGCTCTTAGGCAATCATATAGATAAAGTTTACTTAATTTTCTCACTGTTTCTTCGTGGAAAGACTTTGCATCCGGTGCTTTGTGGAAGTATAAATATCCTCCGAAAAGCTCATCTGCTCCTTCTCCCGAAAGAACCATTTTGATACCCATTGAACGTATTACTCTTGCAAGAAGATACATCGGAGTAGATGCTCTTACAGTTGTCACGTCATAAGTTTCAAGGAAATATATTACATCTCTTACGGCGTCAAGACCTTCCTGAACCGTGTAGTTGATTTCGTGATGAATAGTACCGATATGATCGGCTACTTTTTTTGCTGCTTTCAAATCGGGAGCTCCCTTTAGACCTACCGCAAATGAATGCAATTGAGGCCACCATGCAGTTTCCTCTTTATCCGATTCTACTCTTTTGCCTGCATGAATTTTAGCAAGAGCAGATATCACTGAAGAGTCAAGACCTCCTGAAAGAAGCACTCCATAAGGAACATCAGACATAAGCTGACGTTTAACTGCTGCTTCAAGAGCATCATGAAGATCTTCAATACTTGTTTCGTTATCTTTTACATTGTCGTATTCCATCCAGTCTCTTTCATACCAGCGTTTAATTTCGCCTTCTTTGCTATCAAGATAGTGTCCCGGAGGAAAAACTTCAATGTGAGAGCAATATCCCTCAAGGGCTTTAAGCTCTGATGCAACATAAAATGCACCTTGTATATCGTATCCGTAATATAAAGGAATTATTCCCATATGATCGCGGGCGATAAAATAAGAATCATTTTCTATATCGTATAGTGCAAATCCGAATATACCATTCAATTTGCTAACAAAATCTTTTCCGTATTTTCTGTAAAGAGCAAGAATAACCTCGCAATCGGAACCTGTAAGAAACTCATAATCATCTTTCATTTCTTCTCTGAACTCGCGATGGTTATATATCTCCCCGTTCACCGCAAGAACAAGTTTTCCGTCTTTACTAAACAATGGCTGTCCTCCTGATTCAGGATCTACAATAGACAGACGTTCGTGAGCCAAAATTGCTTTCTCCCCACTATAAATACCGGACCAGTCCGGACCGCGATGGCGGATTTTTTTTGCCATCTTCAACACCTGGGGACGCAACGTCGCCGAAGGTTGTTTAAGATCGAAAACACATACTATTCCACACATAATGATATTTTTTTACTGTTTTGTATCCTTTTTTTGTCTTAGTGGTACAAATATAAGAATTTTGTTTTAAAACAAAACATTTTCAAAGATTTTTGACACTTATTTTTGCCTTTTTGTGGAAATATGACTTTACGGGGAAGTTTTTTGTCACTTTTTTCTATAAAACAAAAAAAGCCATATCCTCCGGAAAATTCCTTTGGACATGGCACATATGTAATGTTTATATTAAGGGGGCAATTTATTATTCAAGGATTACACATCTATTAAGCTCCGGATCTTCAAAACGATTATTGCTATCTCCATCCACTCTTTTCTCAAGACGATCCTTTGAAATATTATATTTATTTACAAGAAGGTCATAAACGAATTGCATACGTTGTTCGCTAATACGTTGATTTACTTCTTTCGAACCGGTAGCGCTATCAGCACAACCAATTATTGTAAATTTCTTATTCTTATCTAGCTTCACTGCATTTTCAACATAGAATTCAAGATTTGCTTTCTCTTTTTTATCAAATGTTGTTTTTCCAAGAGCAAAGAATAATGCTACCGGAGTTGCTTTCACTGAACCACCCTCTACGACTGTTACAGTTTCCGGTTTTCTATTTTTTAGCTCTGTATTTTCCGCTTGCAATGCGCTATTATTAACTTCTAAATCTTTTTTCTGTGCTTCAAGTTCTCTAACTTGATTAATATATTGACTACAATCAGTAACCTCTACTACAGGTTTAACTCGCTTGAAGTTTGTTTTTCCTAATTTAAACACAAGTCCCAATGTTGCTGACGACATTCCTTCAATTCCTACTTTATTTTGAGGCATCTTGTCTAGTCGTCCGTTAGCAAACACCTGTCTTAACTCAAATGACAAGTCAACTCTGTTGCTCAATCTGAAAGTATTATAAAGACCTACAGTGTATGATATTTCATGTATTTTATCATCATTTCCATAAGTTCTTGTAACACCTGCTCCTGCATACGGAATAAAATTCCATATCCTTGTTTCTTTATATCCGCCAATAGCATTTGAAAGATTCCACATGAAATCTCCATGGAAATTTGCTATCCCGAATTTTTCATTATAAATCCCATTTTCATAATGGTCTTTTGAATATGGAGTCTGACCTACTCCCCATCCTTTTGCTTCTAAACCATTATAACCTAAACGAAACCCAATACTTGGAGTGATCCATTTTCCAAGATTTACATCTATTGCCGGTGCCAGTCTTTTTCCAAATGATCCATAAGCATCATTGTTTCCTTCATATAAGTTCACACCACCTGCAAATCCGATAAACCAATTATCAATAAATCGATTTGTCTCATAAGGACCTTTTACAATTTTGTTATTATCATCACGATTTTCATTCTCTTGTGCCATCGCACTTGTCAAAGAGCATACAGCTAAAGCTGCGCAAATAATAGTTTTCATAATTTATATAAAAATAATATCTTTTAGTTCTAACTTGCTATTAATTAAATAAGCATTCTCACTTGCCATTGATTAATAAATAGTATTCTTAATTATTGTTGATTAATAAATAGTTTCTTGCTTGCTATTAATTGATAAATAGTTTCTTGCTTGCCATTGATTAATAAATAGTATTCTTACTTGCTATTGATTGATTTATTGATTAATTATTAAACTGCTTCTTAATTGTCATATATTGATTTATAAATTTTATCCTCATTTACACTAACTAAATAAATTAAGTTCACGATTACATTGTTACTTATTTTGCCAACATTTATCAATCTTAAAATACACAACCTGATAGGGAATTATTGGCTTCACATATGATTATTCTATTTTTATCAGTAGCAATTGATTAATTATAATAGTGGTTTAAAATAGTTACTGATTCTCAATATGTTAAATAATTGTTTTTATTTTGCGTAGATATTAATTTTCTTCTAATGAAAGCACTTTCCATACACCTGCCGATAATGCTGCTCCAAGCATAGGTGCTACTATGAACAACCATAATTGAGAAAGAGCTTCTCCACCTTGGAACAATGCAGGGCCAAAGCTACGTGCAGGATTAACTGATGTTCCTGTAATTGGAATACATACAATATGTACTAATACTAGAGTAAGTCCGATTGCAAGACCTGCAAAATTACCAGCTCCTTTTTTAGAGTCTGTTGAGCCAAGCACTACAAGGACAAAAACGAATGTAAATATGACTTCGGCAAGAAAAGCCTGCAACATCTCTCCAGACCCAAAACCATTCGCTCCTGTTGCTGTCGATGGACCATATCCTCCTGTTGATGTTAGAGCGTAAATAATTGATGATCCAACAAGAGCTCCGATAAATTGAGAAACCATATAACCAATGGCTTCATTTCCCGGCATTCTTTTTGATAACCATACACCTAATGTAATGGCAGGATTTATATGACATCCCGATATTCCTCCAATACAGTAAGCCATTCCTACTACAGAAAGTCCGAATGCGAAAGCTACTGCTAATACTTGTGCTGTACCCTCTGAACATCCAAAAAATATTGCACTTCCACATCCCATTAAAACAAGCACCATTGTACCAAGTGCTTCTGCTAAATACTTCTTCATATTATTTATATTATTGAATTTGTGATAATTTCCCCTTATATATTGAGAGAGTATATATGTAAAAAAATGTACCCTCTATTTTTAAACTTTTTTTCTAAAAATCAATCTTCAATATTTCACAAAAATCAAATGTTATTTCTCTATCGTTTCTGCATCCAATTTTATGCTTTCATATATAGAGAGTATATAACTTGAAAATTGTATCCTCCGTTTTGAAACTTTTTTTGAAAAAATTTTCAATCATCTTTTATTTACAAAAATCTAATGCTCTCACTCTTTCGTTTCTGCATCCAATTTTATGCTTTCATATATAGAGAGTATATGACTTGAAAATTGTATCCTCCGTTTTGAAACTTTTTTTGAAAAAATTTTCAATCATCTTTTATTTACAAAAATCTAATGCTCTCACTCTTTCGTTTCTGCATCCAATTTTATGCTTTCATATATAGAGAGTATATGACTTGAAAATTGTATCCTCCGTTTTGAAACTTTTTTTGAAAAAATTTTCAATCAT
>CAMTOJ010000067.1 GCA_947074145.1 uncultured Bacteroidales bacterium | reverse complement strand
CCTCGACCCAATGATTAAGAGTCATTTGCTCTACCAGCTGAGCTACGAAGTCATCAATACGTTTGCTATCGTTTTCCCGATTGCGTTGCAAAGGTAGTGCAATTATTTATTTCTGCAATACTTTAAATCAAAAAAAAATCCTTTTTGAATGGCAAGAGGATGTAACAAATCGCTATATTACTATAATCCAACAAGTTTATAAAACAGTAGAAAAAGAAAAAAAAATAGTTTCCTATTCAAAAAAATAGATTTCCGAAGGGTGGCTTCTTTTTAAAGCAACAAGTTCGACATCTTTTCCTACTCGAATATCATTTTGAAGTAATGAATATTCAATTGTTTTAAAAGCAAGTTCCGGATGATTATTATCACGACTAAGGTGACAAAGGAAGATATATTTCATCCTCTCATGATATATTGATGTTAAGAATTCGGCACACTCTTTATTACTAAGGTGACCGTTTAACCCAATAATTCTACTTTTAAGATGGGGTGGATATGATCCGTGACGAAGCATTTCAAGATCATAGTTGGCTTCTATTATGAGATAATCTGCCATACTCATATATTTTGTAACAGCAGAAGTAATATGGCCAAGATCCGTAGCGAAACAGAATCTGATATCTCCAAACTCAATATAGTATCCTACATTATCGGTACCATCGTGAGGAATTTCAAACGGAGTGATTTTGAAATCACGAAGAATAGTAGTTTCTTCTTTTTTTACAACTCTTTTTGACTGATATATCTTTTGAGTCATGCCGTAATTCTTATTCATACCCCAATGAACTTCCTCTGTGGTATAAACAGGAATATTATATTTTTCACCAAGCACCCCTGCCGATTTGATATGATCGGCATGATCGTGAGTGATAAAAAGAGCTATTATTTTTTCAAAAGATAATCCGTAATCTTTAAGAGTTTTCTTTATTGTTCTGACACCTATTCCGGCATCTATAAGTATACCGTATGTGTCCGTGCCAAGATAATAACAGTTTCCGCTACTACCGCTGGCAAGACTTAAAAACGTTAATTTCATTATTGTTATTTCTTATATTGCAAATATATAACCCTTAAGGTTAAAATCAGTTATGGTAAACCATAATTTACGATTCTGTTAAGAGTTATTTGTAAATCAGAAAAATAGCCGGCACTTTGGATAGTTCAGGTTTTGCTTTTTTCCAATCTTGCAATGTCATGGTAATAATAGATTCATCATCACAAGTAATATTAGAGGCCACACACAGGCGAGTCTGAGGTCTGCAATTTTTAATAAGATCTTCGAGCATCTTATTATTTCGATATGGTGTTTCTATAAAGATTTGAGTTTGATTTTCTGAATAGACTCTGGTTTCTAACTGTTTGATCTTTTTTGCTCTTTCCGCAGCATCGATAGGAAGATAACCGTTGAAAGCAAAACTCTGACCATTGAAACCGCTTCCCATAACCGACATAAGTATTGATGAAGGTCCAACTAAAGGGATCACTTTTAACTTGTTTTTCTGAGCAATGGCAACAACATCAGCTCCCGGATCAGCAATAGCAGGGCAACCTGCTTCTGAAATAACCCCTACCGAATTACCTTTTTTTAATGGTTCAAGATATGTTGAAACCTCTTCGGGTGATGTATGCTTATTGAGTTCATAAAATGTAAGATCGTCAATAACAATAGACTGATCAACTTTTTTAAGAAAGCGACGTGCTGTGCGTATATTCTCGACAATAAAATGTCTTATTTCCTTTATTACTGAAGCATTATAATCGGGTAGGACTTTTGATATTTCAGTATCACCGAGTGTGACCGGTATTAAATAAAGTGCAGTTTGCATATTTGTTATGTATTTATGACGTCAAAAGTACTAATTTTGTCCAAAACTTAAGTGTATCGATGAAACTACCTCTTTCTTTTATCTCCACAATGCAGGATTTACTTAAAAATGAATATCCTGAATTTGAACAGGCTCTTGAGCAAGAACCTTCTGTCAGCATACGTATAAACGAAGAAAAAACAGAGGCTCCAGAGTCTTTAAAAAGAGTTCCTTGGTGCAGTACGGGATATTATCTTTCTCAAAGACCGGCATTTACTTTTGATCCACGTTTTCATGCAGGAAATTATTATGTACAAGAGGCATCATCGATGTTTCTTGAGAGAATTTTAGATACATATGTCGACTCTACAGTAAAATATCTTGATCTGTGCGCTGCGCCCGGAGGAAAAACAACTCTTGCTATAAGTGCTTTGCCTAAGGGTAGTCTTGTTGTTGCTAATGAAATAGACCGAAAGCGTTCAAATATTCTAAGTGAGAATATCACAAAATGGGGTAATCCAAATACTATTGTAACAAACAACAGTTCTGAAGATTTTGTTCCTCTAAAGCATTTTTTTGATGTGATATTATGCGATGTGCCTTGCTCGGGTGAAGGGATGTTCAGAAAAGATGAAAATGCTATTGCCGAATGGTCGGATGCCAATGTTGAAAATTGTGTATCTCGTCAGAAAATGATTATTGACAATATAAATCATTGTTTACGTCCCGGGGGAATTTTAATATATTCTACATGTACTTACAATATAAAAGAAAATGAGCAAATGTTGGAGTATATCTGTGAGAATATCGGCGCGGAAGTCCTTGAGATAAAAACCGATGACGAATGGGGAATCCACAAACCTCTTTACGGTGAAAATCCGGCTTACAGATTTATGCCTCATACTACTAAGGGGGAAGGTTTGTTTATAGCTGTTATGAGAAAGAATGTGGATGAAGAGTGTGATGATTCAGATTATATAATTCGTAATATACTTAAACAATCAGGCAAAAAGGAGAAAAATAATACACCTAAAATTCCGGAGGAGTTGAAGAAGTATCTAATTTCATCTGATAAGTTTGAGTTTATCTCTTTCGGTGATTCAATAAAGGCTGTTCCTAAGATTTATGGTGATGAGTTTAAAGCTCTTTCTAAAATATTGAAAATTCAAAGTTCTGGAATAGAGATTGCCACTCTTAAAGGGAAAGATATTATACCGGCTCATGCACTTGCACTTTCAACATTTCTGAACAAGAAAAATTTTGAAACTGTAAATGTAGATTACAATACGGCTATCTCCTTTCTAAGAAGGGAAGCTATTACCTTACCGCAAGGTGTATCAAAGGGTTATGTCCTTATTTGTTTTGAAGATTCACCTTTGGGATGGGTTAAAAATATTGGTAATCGATCAAACAATCTTTATCCACAGGAATGGAGAATAAGGTCGGGATATACACCTGATAATATTAGTTTTGAATTTTAGGAAGCGTAATTTTTTTTGAGAATAATCTTAGCACGTCAATCAAATATTCACTCATAAATTTTATACAATGAATGATATTGAAAAGTTACCGAAATATCAAAAGGATTACTCTGAATCAAAATTTTCAAAAAAGATTTTGAAATATGCAAAACAAGCAGGCTGCCAATTAGTCTACTGTGCATTTCTTATTCATGAACTTATTAAATCGCCGAATGTTCCGATTAAATATAAGGCAATGCTTTGCGGTGCTTTGGGGTATTTTATTTTGCCTCTCGATTTAATTCCTGATGCTGTTCCTTTAATAGGATATTCTGATGATTTGTCTGCAATAATTGCTGTATTAAAGATCGTCAGTAGTTTAATTGATGATAAGATGAGAGAGAGAGCATTGGAAAATGCAAAGAAAATATTTGGTGATGTAGATATTAAAGAGTCTGATATGATTTTTTGATACTGATTATTCATGTTAAAATAGACTCTAATAATCCGATATATCGATTTGGAATATTAATCCAATTAAAATAATCTTTACTCCGATAACGTGAATAATTTGATCTACATATAAAATTTAAACTAAGTTCAAAGAAATAAAATAAGCGCCACAAAAAATTGAAAATTCAACTTTTGTGGCGCATTACTTTAAATAACAGAAAACATTTATTTTTTATCTGTTTGGAGTTTCCCAAACTTTAGTATTATCACAATTTATAGAGATTGTTTTACCTCCGCAAGAAATTTTAAATTCTCCCTCTTCAAGTCTCCATTTATTGTTATAACCAACAAATGCCAAATCACTTCCTTTGATTTTTATATCCACTGTTTTTGTTTCACCCGGATTAAGAGAGATCTTCTCAAAACCTCTTAATCTTTTATTATCAGGAGCCAGTGAAGCAAATACATCTGAAGAGAAAAGTAATATAGTTTCTTTACCTGCAACTTTTCCTTTATTTGTTACATCTACAGAGAAGATCAATTCGTCGTCAGCATTAAAGTTTGATTTATTAACTTTTAAATTGTCATATTCATAATCAGTATAACTCAAACCAAAACCAAAAGGCCATTGAATATCCATAACCGAATCATAATTATAGTTACCATCCATTTGACCAATATTCTCACACATTTTATAATCATATGTAGCAAGAGAGTTTATCAAACGAGGATAAGTAAATGGAAGTTTTCCACTAAAGTTAGCATCTCCGGCCAATAGATTTACAAGAGCATCAGATCCATAATTACCCGGTAGCATTACATTTACAACAGCACCGGCAAGTGGTTCAATATCTTTGATTATGCGAGGACGTCCCTGATTAAGAATCATCACGATTGGTTTTCCTGTTTTAGAAAGAGCCTCAACTAATTCTTTCTGATTATTTGAAATATTCAAATCAGTAAGATTTCCTGGTGTTTCACAATAAGAGTTTTCACCAATACATACAACAATCACATCAACATCTTTTGCAGCATCAACAGCTTTTTGAATTTCCGGTTGTTCCTCTTCCCACCAAAGAGCTCCTTCTGAACCTTTATAGTTTACTCCCGGTTCATAAACAACATTTTCAGCACCGAATTTATTGATGAATGATTTATAAATCGTATTATAATCTGTTGCACAAAGATCAGCTTTATCACCCTGCCATGTATAAGACCAACCACCGTTAAGACAACGCATAGCATTTACATTAGGTCCTGTAAGTAATATCTTCTGACCTTTTTTCAATGGTAGCAGATTATTATTATTTTTCAAAAGTACTTCTGATTCCTCTGCTGCCTGAAGAGCAACTTTCGAGAATTCTTCACTTCCGAATTTGTCATATTTTTTAATATCCCAATAAGGTTTATCAAATAGTCCTGTTCTATATTTAAGACGAAGAATTCTTGAAACTGCATCGTCAATACGTGACATCGGAACTTCTCCCTCTTCAACAAGCTCTTTCAGATAATCGCAAAAGCTTACTTCATAAGGAACCATAGACATATCGATTCCGGCATTTATAGCTATTTTGATAGCCTCTTTTTTAGAACCTACGATTCTGTCTCTTAGATAAAGATTATTGATATCAGCCCAGTCGGTCACAATCATACCATCCCAATTAAGATCCTCTTTCAACCAACCTGTAAGCAAATCTTTATTTGCATGGAAAGGCATACCGTTGTCTAATCCTGAGTTAACCATTAAAGACAATGCTCCTGCTTTAATTGAAGCTAAAAATGGAGCGAAATGTTTTTCTCTTAATTCTGTGCTTGGAATTGCCGATGGAGTTCTATCCTTACCTGTAATTGGCACACCATAGCCCATGAAATGCTTTATACAAGCCGCTACATTATTTGGTCCAAGGTTATTTGGATCCTCTCCCTGAAAGCCCTTAATCTGAGCAACTGCCATTTCAGCATTTACATAACAATCTTCACCGAAACTTTCCCACATTCTTGACCAACGTGGATCACGACCTAAATCCATTACGGGAGCATAATTCCAAGGAATACATCCGGCTTTTGTTTCATATGCTGAAATTTCAGAACATTGTTTAACAAGGTCTCTATTAAAAGTAGCTGCCATATTTATTCCTTGTGGAAACAATGTTCCGCCAAGTGTATATGTTGTTCCATGAATCTGATCGACACCATAGATATTAGGAATACCAATCTCTTTCATCGATTTATCCTGAATTGTTTTGATAAGATCAGCCCAAGTTTCTTTTGTCTGAGCAATACTTCTTGGTACGTTAAGGAAAGATCCTACTTTATAGATCCTTACCATTGTGTCGAGTTTTGCTTCGCATAATTTGAATTCTTCGGCAGAGAAATCTGTTATTACGTCGATTGTTATCTCACACATTTGTCCGATTTTCTCCTCAAGAGTCATCTTTTTTAACTGCTTCTGCACCTTTTTTTCAATCTTTGCATCGAAAGGAATTGCAGGCTCTACCTGAGCATTCACATAGCACATCGTCGTCGTTGATATAAATAAACTCATTAATACTTTCTTCATAAATATTGTTTTGTTTTTAATTTTCATTTTTCAATTATCAGATCTGAATATTATTATGAATCCTTGTTTATACAAAAAATCATTTTACCAATTATCAGTTCTGAATGGTATTACAGGCATATTATTACTACTTATTAGATTTCCCGGTTCGAAATCTTTAAAACAATATCTTACAGCTACCGGAGAAGATACCTGTTTTGAACTAAGAATTACAGTATTTCTATTATAACTTAGCTCTGCATCTGCAGGGTAAAATACTTTATCTTCTCCTGCTATCTCAAAACCTTTTATTTCAATCCATGGAGATAAGCCATATTCAGCATTATGAAAGGATATTTCAGCTTTTTCACCAGTGATCTTCATTTCTTTATATTTGGCAAATTCTCCATTTATTCCTTTTTGATTATAAACTTTATTAAGAGCCTGATAAGCAAAACGATATCCTACATCTTTTTTATTTCGCGGATGGACTTGTGGTTTTTCATAAGAATAAACAAGGTCATTTGTACATACGATACCACTATTTGATATAATCTCAGATGCCTTAACCTGTTGTTCTCTAAGTTTTGCGGCCTCTATACCTGAGTTATAATCGTAAGGAGCAACCTCGGCAATAAAGAATGGAAGTTCTCCAAGTTGCCACTCTTTTCTCCAAAGATCAACCATTACTTTCAAGCGTTCAGCGTATGATGTTTTCATTCCTACATTAGATTCACCCTGATACCAAAGAAATCCTTTTATAGTATAATTCTGTAATGGTTTCAACATACCGTTATACATCACAATAGGACTCATATATTCCCAATATCCCTGTTCATGTAAAACCATCTCTTTTTTGTAATCTATATCTTTAAACTCTTTCACGATTTCTTCAGGAAGCCAACCTTCTACTCTTGATCCACCCCAGCTACAATTAATTATTCCAACAGGAACATCAAGAACTTTATTCATCATTTTTGCAAAATGAAAACCTGTTGCAGTAAACCATGGTGAGTTTTCAGGATTAGATACTTTCCAACTTCCTTTACAGTTCTTTAGAGGTTTATCTGATCCTATTCTTTCAATTGTTGCTACTCTTATACCGTTGAACTGACCTGAAGTAGCAATATCTTCAGTTGAGTTATCAACAGGACATCCCCAAAATCCTATTAGAGGCATCTCCATATTAGATTGTCCCGAACAGAACCAAACCTCTCCTATCAAAATATTTTCAAGACTTAAAATCTCGCCATCACTTATTTCTATTTTGTAATTATTATAACTTGCTTGTGGTGTTTTTATTTTTATCTCCCAATAACCATTTTTATCAGGCTTTGTTTTATAGGTACTATTATCCCATGAGGGTTTAATCACTATTTCATTTTTAGAATCGGTATCTCCCCACAATTTAACATCTGTATTTTGTTGAAGTACCATATTATCGCTCAATATCTCAGGAAGAATAACTTTGGCATTAATATCACGGCTAATCAAAGCGGTTGCTACAATAAGTAGACTTTTTAAGCAGTTTAAAGTTTTCATGTTTTCTCTTTAAGGTGTTTTTCTATTATATATGGTAAAATTAACAATAGTTCATATTACCACTTTTCTATATTGTATATTATTACTATCCAATATGTATTATGAAACATTTCAACTATTATCAGAAACATTTAATACCGTTCAAATGGATCATTTAATCAAGTCTTCAGTCTAAATATAACTCTCACCTCTGCTATATTATTGTGATTAATTATTCATTTTATCTTAAAATTTAAAGATAGAACAGAATCACTTTTGGCTATAAATAAGTTATAGAAATAAGATATACAATATATCATTATTAATTGTCAAAAATAAAAAACAACTATTTCATTAATAATTACTCCTATTTTTATAGTAGTAATTACGAAATTATTTATACTTTCGTTTTATCTAAAGAATATCACTATGAGCAAAAAGATTAAACTCACTCCAAAAGAAGAAGCTATAATGTCTATATTCTGGAAACATGGGGCATTATTTGTCAAAGAAGTAATAGAGATTCTTGACGAAGATCCGCAACCGCATTATAACACAATTGCAACCTTTGTCAAAGGTTTGGAAGCAAAAGGTATGCTCTCTCGTCAACAATTCGGAAATACTCACAGATACTTTCCTATTGTTTCGGAGGATTCATATCGTGACAAAAGTGTGAAGGGAATTCTTAGCAGATACTTTAACGGTTCCGGGAAAATGCTACTATCCAACCTGATAGAGCAAGAGGAGATCTCGATAGATGAAATAAGAGATCTTATTAAAGATGTTGAAAAAGAGAAGGGGAAAAAGAAATAATAAAAGAATCTTATTAACAATATTATCCTATAAGATCATGACCACCATATTAATATATCTTTTGAAAGTAGCCTTATCGATCTCAATTGTC
Source organism: uncultured Bacteroidales bacterium (assembly GCA_947074145.1). Lineage (GTDB taxonomy): Bacteria > Bacteroidota > Bacteroidia > Bacteroidales > JAUNSR01 > JAUNSR01. The sequence goes on along the minus strand of CAMTOJ010000067.1, from coordinate 8,340 downwards.
ACATTATATTTTCATACATGTCTTAAAAAAGAAACTTTCTTTAAGACAAATAAAATCACAATGTTTGCTCTTCTTATCTTAAGTTGGATAATACCTTTTTTTGAATTGCCTCAGATTTCTTTCGAGAAAATACAGACCACAGTAACCGAACTTGATATTTTCCTTGCTTCAGGTAAGGAAATAGAGATTTTTGGAAATAGAACTGCTGAAAATGACGCAATAACTCTTATTATGATTCTTTTTTCAATATGGGCATGTGGCACAATATTTAGATTTATAAAAATGCTGATATCTCATATAAGAATAAAATCAATTTTATTTCGAAGCTATGAAGTGGAAAATGAGGAGCTTCGAGTGAAAGTCGGATCTGATAATATTCCATCTTTTAGTTATTTCAACACCATCTTTCTATCCGCTAATGATTATAGCGAAAATAAAGAGAGTATTATAACACACGAAAAAGCTCATATAAAGTTAAATCATTCATATGAAATAATCTTTATGGAGATTATTCAGGCACTCCAGTGGTTCAATCCTTTTGTTTATATTCTAAAAAAAGATCTTATTGATATTCATGAATTCGAGGCTGACAATTATGTCTTGGATGAAGGAATTGATAGTTATAATTACCAACACTTATTAATTAAAAAAGCTGTCGGCACCGGCTCCTACACCTTGGCCAACAGCTTTAATCACAGTACAATAAAAAAAAGAATTACTATGATGAAAAAAACAAAATCAAGTAAAAGCGCATGGCTTAAACTTTTAGGTGTCGTTCCTGTCACCTTAGTATCTTCAATTTTATGTATCTCTATGATACAGAGTTGCGACAAGTCTACTGTAGACGATAATGCAGAGAGTAAAACTGAGGCTTCTCTCGAGGTTAATGACTCTATATATTCTATTGCAGAACAAATGCCTCAATTTCCCGGTGGGGAAAGTGAATTAATGAGATTTATAAGCAAAAATGTAAAATATCCGGAAATAGCTCAGGAGAATGGTATTCAGGGATGCACAGTACTCTCATTTGTTATCGAAAAGGACGGAACCGTGTCAAATGTTGAAGTTGTTAGACCGATAGACCCGGCGCTCGATAAAGAAGCTAAAAGAGTAATAGAATCATTCCCTATTTGGGAACCTGGAATGCATCAAGGTGAAAATGTAAGAGTTAAATACTCATTACCTCTATTTTTTAGATTAGAATAGAAGTAGTAATAATATAAATATTAAAGATTTATCATAAACCCAATATTTGTGGAGTAAACGAAGTATTTACTCCACAATAATTTGGATAATTATAACTATCATCTCTTATTAATAAAAAAAGCTGTCGGCACCGGCTCCTACACCTTGGCCAACAGCTTTAATCATAGTACAATTAAAAAAGAATTACTATGATCTAAACCGAAATCAAGTAAAAGTACTTAGCTTAAACTTGCAGGTGTCATTTCTGTCACCTTAGTATCTTATTTTCTTCTCAGAAAGAGAACAATGTCTGTATTAGTAAACAAACAACTTATATTAAAGATGATAAAGTTATCATCGATAACTCAAGCAAAGATATATAATTTGAATTAAAAGATAAGTTAAATCACTTACCTACACAATTGATATATCTTATTTGGAAGAATGAAATGATAATCTTTTTTATAATTATTAAAAAAAATCTATTCACAAGAGAGGTTTGTTGAGTTTATTATAATAACGAACCAGTAATGTTAATATATTATTTATAAAAAATAGTAATTTTAGCCAAAAATTAAAATCAATGATTAAGCAAATAAGATCTTTTATATTAGCATTTCTACCTCTTACATCTCTCCATTGCCAAATATCCGAAACAGAGTTCCTGAATCGCGCTTATTCTAAACTCGATTCCATCAAACAGGTTACTTACACCGAATATATAGGAGAGTATTACTCCGGAGATACTACTGGTCGAAAATTTGATCCTCATTATATTACCGAATATGATAATAGAAACGATACTACAATCGGTGCATCATTTCTGAAATTCAAAGATAAAGATAAAACAATCTTTAGTTTTGGATATGACGGGACAAGATCAGCTTATATAAACGAAGAGGATTCGGTTGTACAAATGCGAGATTATGAATTCAATCCAAAGCCTGACGGCGATATTCCATTTCGTGTAATAGGTCCACCGTTTTTTAATTATGTGAAAAATATTCTTCTTTACTCTTTAAATACTAAAGATTCGATAAACATATTTCTTAAAGAAGAAGATGAGTTTTTTTATTATAAACTGACAATCCACAATAGTGGAGCAACAGAATTTTTCGGAAAAGCTTATATTCAACAACCTCATATAATGTATGATCCCACCTCACAATACGAAATATGGTTTGATAAAAAAGATTTCATACCGGTAAAATATCGCAGAACCCAGGATCATGATCAGAATTTCAATCTTTATAAAGATATCAAATGGAGCTTTGAAGAAACTTCGAATATAAACATCCACGATTATCTACCCAAGGGATATAAAATAGTGAGAAAAGGAGAAAATAAAAATAGCGGCTCTAAAGACAAATTTGAAATAGAGGGAAATAAAATGCCCGATTGGGTGCTTAATGACACATTCGAAAAGGAATATAAATCTAATGACATAAAATCAAAAGTTATACTAATTCAATTCACTTCTACGGGTTGTGGCGCATGCGTTGCTTCAATTCCATATCTTAAAGAATTACGTCAAAAATACTCAACCGAAGATCTCGAAATTTTGGCAGTTGAATGTTGGGGTACTAATCCTATACAAGTCAGAAAACATATAGAAAAATTCAATATGAATTATCCATATCTTATTGGTAAAAATGATATGCTTGATTCATTTCGGGGAAAACACACAATGGCACCTCTATTCTTTATAATAGATCAACAAAGAAATGTAAAGAAAGTAATAACAGGTTTCAACTCTGAAACCACAGTAACTAAAATAAATGAACTTATAGAAGAATCACTATAAAAGCAAGGCAACATGAATACTGAATAACTCAGACCTTCATGTTGCCTTTCCTTTAATATTTAATATACTCTATTTCGTTTTAAGCATCTTTTCATTACGAACCCCTGCTGTAAAATAACTTTCAGGTATCACTTTCCAGTCCCTTCTGCTTTCCACTTTTATAGTATCAGTCTTTGAAATATATTCGGCGATATATTTACGCACATCCTTCGTCGAAGCATCAATAACTCTTGCGTCAGTTTCCTCTTTCGAGAAACCAAGCCCCTCAAAGAAGAAGCCTCCGCCTCCGCTTGCCTGATATGAATTTACCGCTACGACATATCTTTTTGAATAATCGAAAGGAGTACCGTCACTCATTGATATTACAGTTACACGTTCACCTACCGGTTTTGAAACATCAACTGTATATTTTATTCCTCCTGCTGAAGTATAGTTGAACGAAGGAGTCACTCCCGTATATCCGAATCTCGGATTCTTTATAAGATCTCCATTTTCATCTTTTTTATAATTAAGTAGAAGATCATTAGACGATTTCATCGTATTATACTGACGCCCGTAACCGAATTCAAGAAAATCTTTTATCTCCTGACCCGTAAGCGACATAGTATAAAGAAGATTCTCATACTTATATAATGTAAACAGGTTTCTCATGCTAAGCTTACCCGTAGGGATAACGGCATCGGTAGAAAGAACTCCGGCAAATGAAATATCTGCTCCTGTCGCTGATAATTGTGCATTATGAATAAGATCCATGAACTCTGAAGGACCATAAAGAGCGGGCTCACTTCTTAAGGTGTCTGTAAGATATCCAATCTGAGCATCTACATAATTATTAATCAAATCAACATCTTTCTGAAAATATTCCACAAATCCTTTATCAGGCATCACATCTTTCATGTCTATAAGGGAAGGTGAAATCTCCTTATCATATACTTTACCGTTGCGCTTCAATTTGATATCAGCACGACCAACCAGTCTGGCTCCCGTACGTGCATCAAGAACCACAACTTTGTTTCCCGCCTCATTTATAATGACACTCGATTGTTCCTGATGATCATGTCCTAACAGCACTAAGTCAAAGCCGTCAACTTTCATTGCTGCCGGGATACCTCCGTTTTCATTCTTATATGTATCTATATCATTTCCATCAACAGTATAATCACCTCCTGAATGGAAAAGACCGATTATCAAATCAGGCTTTTCATTCTCTTTAATATACGGAATCCACTTCTTTGCAGAATCCACCATATCTTCGAATTCAATATTCGCCCAAAGATATTTTGGAAGCCAAGCATGAATATTCGGAGTAATCATTCCAAGAACAGCAATCTTTATCCCCTTTTTATCATAAATAGCATAAGGTTTAAAAAATGGTTTTCCGGTTCTCGTATCAATTGCATTGGCTGCAATCCAAGGAAAATCAAAATCCTTCTGTACTCTTGAATACACTTCCTCTCCAGGCTCAATATCATGATTACCAACAGTGGCACCTTCATATCCTACATATTCCATTACACGTGATTGTAGATGCTCTGTGATGGTATCTTCAAAATTCGAATAATAAATTGATGGTTGACCCTGAAGAAAGTCACCGGCATCAAGAAGAAGAATACCATCTTTATTGTTTTCTCGTTCCCCTTTGACATATGTCATAACATTAGCCAGACTTGTCGACGCCTCCTTATCTTTGTTAAAATCATAAGGCAAAACAGCACCATGAAGATCGGTAGTATAAAGTATTGTTATTTCTGCTTCTTCAGGTTTGGTTTTACAGCTAAAAAACAATACAGATGAAATAATTATTGAAAAAATAGTTTTCAAATTAAAATTCATAATAAAAGGTGTTTGTTATACACCACAAAGATAATGTGCATATTAATCAAACACCTTTTATTATATCCTAATATGATAAAATTAGAATCGAAATAATATGTAATAAATGTAAATAGGAATTAATCCTCGTGAGTTTTTGTGAACGTTACGTTTTCAACATGTGGCCCAACATATATGTCTGCCATATCTCCGGTATGATACCATTTTGGTTTATCCGGCATCTCATCATAAATATATTTTCCGTTTATCTTAAGATTTTCAAAGCTTATATTTCTTACTTTTCGACTTTCATTATAACCCTCTATAATAGAAACATTTGCATTATCTCCATTATATGAAATATTTTTAAATGAAATATCTTCAATACCCATTCCCGGAGCTGTACAATATTTTTCATTATAGAATATTCGTAGATTCACAAGCTGTCCCTGACGAAAGTTCTCTACTCTGATATCTTCAAAACGCACATTTCTAATTGTATTATTATCGCCTGCATTTATCGACATACAACCTTGATAATTCAATTGTTTCTCTTTGTGATCAAGAATATCGATATTCACATAATTAAGATTTTCAAGAACTTCAGGATCATCAGTATTTCCATGAATACCTATGAATATCGGATGAGCAACATCCGCCCAAAGTGTAGAGTTTTGCATTGTGATATTCTTACATCCTCCTGTATATTCGAAACGCTTACCATAAACTGTGGTGCAATCATCCGAATTACGGCAGAACACACCATCGTAAAGCACGTTGTTACTTGCAAAAACATTCATTCCGTCACCCCAACCATATGAGCTGATCGCTTTAACATTGGTGATAGTCACTCCGTCAGAACCTCCGATTGGAACCTGAGTGGTAATAATTCCATCAACGGCTACATTCTTCGCATTTGCCACAGCAACTCCGGCACCTCTTCCTCTAGGATGGATTCTTCCACGACCGAGAATTTTTACATCTTCTACATTTTTAGCATAAATGCATCCGTAAACCACAGCACCTCCGGCTATATAAACAGTTTTTCCTGAAGTAAGCATCAATGAATCACTGGGCAGCTGATGAACGCCTGGACCGAAATAAATCAGATTCTTATCTTTTATTTTCTTCGGTTTATTCTTATCGATTGGATTTGCAAAAAGATGCAGATTATGGAATATGTCTCCATTAACCTCAACCGACAAATTTCTCGGACGATCAAGTTTAAACAATAGTGAATTATTATCAATAGCCGGTGTGATATCATATGATACAGGACGAACTTTACCCGAATCCACTTTTCCGTTATTGTATGTTACTGACACTTCAACCTCACCTTCAAAATCGAAATAAGCGAGAGATGCTTTTTCAACATGGTGTCTTATTCCCCTGACTTCATCTACTTTCACTGAGTAAGTATCAACATTCTGCCAATCTTTGCCGACTTCTCTTACTTTAACCGTAAAATCATTTTTCATTTCAACGTCTTCTTTAGGCGCCGGATAAACTGTTAATTGATTTTGTGAAAATATTGTGTGTATCGATAACGACAAGATACAACCGATAAAAAGAACTTTTTTTAATTTCATGCTTATGGCTAATTTTTCATTTTTTACATAATAGATCCGTGATGATCCGACTTTGATTTTAATACGGTTTTTTAAGGTTAAATACTCAATAATAAATTGGTAAAAAATATGAATTTCCATAAAAATAAGTACAATCAGTTATTATTAATCTTTATCCATCAACTCAAAAATCGTTTCCTTGAAGAATAGTGACTTCTATAAAGAAAATTGATAATATGACACAGTGTTAATAATTACCAAAAAAGAATCTCATTAATACTATCGCTTAATTATAGAGATTAATTTACTTACTTTCGCCGACTGTTTTTTGACATATATGTTTCAAAACGATAATAAATATCTATTTTAATAACATCATTCCTTTAAAACTAATGAAAAAATATCTGATAACATTCTTGTTCATTTTGATATTAAATCCTGCCGGATTATATCCGGACAACAATCTTTTGTATATCTGGACTAAAGATGGAAATAATCTGTCTTACAAATTCGAAGACCGACCGGTAATTTATTATTCAGACGAATCCATGGTTTTAAAATCAAATTCTTTTATTGTTGAATATCCTCTCTTAAGTCTTCATAAATTCACATTTGACGATAATATAAGTTCAGGGATTAACGACTTTGAATCTAAAATATATTCAATCGAATATAATAGTAATCATTTATATTTTAAAAATTTTGCTCCTTATTCGATTATAAAAATTTATAGGGAATCCGGGCAATTGATATCTACTGAAAAAACTGATCAGTATGGCACTCTTCAGTTATCCATTGAATCTTTAAATAAAGGATTATTCATCGTTAAAACAGAAGTAGAAACTTACAAATTCATCAAAATATGAAAATAACAATAATATGGTCAATGATTTCTCTATTCATTACCATTCTACCAATTCAAGCACAAGGATTTCGTGTATATTTAAATAACGGATCCTATATATCTTATTCAAAAGAGGAAGTCGACAGTATTGTTTTTTATAATGAAACTAACAATGATATAAATGAAAATATAATCAAATATTCATTCGAGACTTACGATATTAAAAACAATACTTATGCCATATTCTATGAAGTTACGAATAACCAAGAAAGAGTTGACTGGGCATCAGGAAACAGTGCTTTTACATTTAGCGGTTGTGGAACTTCACCTGACGTATATCCGACTTATTTTACAGATGATTCTAAAGAAGGAAATACGGCTTTGAAGCTTGAAACCCGCTCTACAGGTGAATGGGGTAAAAATTTAAAAAAACCTATTGCTGCCGGAAATCTGTTTCTTGGTAATTTTATAACAACTACTTCATTAACAAACCCATTAAGAGCGACTCGTTTCGGAAAACCTTTCGCATTAAAACCTGAAACATTAAAAGGATGGTATAAATATAGTCCGGGAATCAGTTTTACAGACAAGAACAACGATATAATAGCGGATAAAACTGATGAGATGGATATATATGCTATTTTATTCGATACATCTAACGGTAATGAGTATCTGACTGGTGAAAATATTTTCACGTCTCCTGATATTGTAGCTATTGCAAGGATTGAAAACGGTCAATCGGCAGAAGAGTATACTGAGTTCAGTATCGATTTCGATTATATTCAGGAATATGATATCGACAAACAAAAAAATAATAAATACTCTTTGACCATAGTATTTTCCTCAAGTAAAAACGGTCACTTATTTGAAGGTGCTACCGGAAGTACTCTTATTATTGATGAGGTTGAATTAATATGTTCCGAGTAAAATCACGTATTTGGTTTATAATTTATGATTTGATATTAAGATTGAATTTTTAAGATTAATCAGCCTCCGTTATATTTATAAAACCTTATACACAAAAATAAGAAAGAGGAATGTCAATCGACATTCCTCTTTCTATTTGATATATATCTTAATATTAAGCCTTCACAATAGAAGCCAAAAGAACGATATCATCGATATCA
>CAMTOJ010000066.1 GCA_947074145.1 uncultured Bacteroidales bacterium | reverse complement strand
AGAAGAAAAGAAAGAAGAGGCTAAGGAAGAGAAAAAAGAAGAAGTTAAAGAAGAGACTTCTCTTGTAGCTCCTGCTTGTGACGATGAGAAAAAAGAGGAAGCTAAAGAAGAAAAGAAAGAAGAGGCTAAGGAAGAGAAAAAAGAAGAAGTAAAAGATGAAACTTCTACATCTTTAATAGCTCCATCATTTGATGATGACTCAAAAGAGGAAAAGAAAGAAGAAAAGAAAGAAGAAGCTAAAGAAGAGAAAAAAGAGGATTCTTCAAGCGAAAGCGCAGAATAAATATAATAAGGCTTTTAGGTTTTTAACAGATATAGTTTTTTCATGAACCGTCGAAAGGTGTATTGCTTGCAGTACACCTTTCTTCTTTATATCTACACCATATTTAATTTTAACATGAAGTACAAACAATGCAAATCAATTTATCGTTATATATGAATATCATATTAATTAATAAGTTATAATTAGAAATAGGTTTATTTATTAATTTATAACTGAATAGCAACTATAACGATAAATTATATCTACTATGTTTAGTGAAAAAAGAGGCAATATGCTTCATGGGATACTTCTAATTGCACTATTCTCCTGCGCAGCTTTTTATATAGGAGCAGCAAAAATATTTAAAGAAATATCTATAAGTCCTATGATTATAGGTATAGTATTAGGTATGCTTTATGCCAATAGTCTTCGCAATCATCTTCCTGTTACCTGGGTACCCGGTATTCAGTTTTGCGCAAAAAAGATATTAAGACTCGGTATTATTCTTTATGGATTCAGGCTCACATTTCAAGATGTCACGGCAGTCGGTCTTCCGGGAATTTTAGTAGATGTTATAATTGTTATTACCACAATATTCGGAGGCGTTTTCATCGGAAAACTTTTAAAAATGGATAAAGAACTTTCTTTATTAACTTCAATAGGTAGTGGAATTTGCGGTGCAGCAGCAGTTTTGGGTGCAGAATCAACTATACAAACAAAACCTTATAAAACAGCTGTTGCGGTTGCTACAGTTGTAATCTATGGTACCATCTCAATGTTTATCTATCCGACACTCTATTCAAGTGGCATTCTCTCATTTACCCCTGATGAAATGGGTATATTTACCGGAGCAACTCTTCATGAAGTAGCACACACTGTAGGTGCAGGAAATTCTATGGGTCAAGAAATATCCAATGTTGCTGTAATCGTAAAAATGATACGTGTAATGCTTCTTGTTCCGGTATTGCTGATATTAGGTTATTGGGCTGCAAAAAATATTAAAAATATTGTAAATAAAAATCAGGCAAATAAAAACATCCCAACAATTAATGATGAAGAAATAGAAGATAATAACATTTCTGAATCTGGAAAACATAAAAAAGACAGAAGTGGCAAATCAGAAGGCAAACCCAAAATCAATGTCCCATGGTTTGCATTTGGATTTTTAATTATTATAGGCTTTAATTCTCTTGATCTTCTTCCTCAAAACGTCATATCGGTAATAAATGATATAGATACATTCCTTTTGACAATGGCAATGGTTGCTTTAGGCACAGAAACAAGTGTTGATAAATTCAAACAAGCCGGAGCTAAACCTTTTATTCTGGCTTTTATTCTTGATATTTGGTTAATAGTTGGCGGATATTTTATAGTAAAAGCCGTCTGTGGAGCATTAGTGTAACAGACTTATATACAACATCCATAATTATTCCGCATATATTAAAAAAGGTCATCCCTATTGGAATGACCTTTTTTATATATCTATAAATTTAGATTACGATATTAACTATTTTGTTAGGAACAACGATAACCTTTTTAGGCGTTTTTCCTTCCAGCCATTTCGCTGAATTCTCATGTTCAAGAGCTATTTTCTCAACATCCTCTTTAGATGTTCCTGAAGCTATCTCGAGATTGAATCTTGTCTTACCATTAAAAGAAATTGCATAATTTACAGAATCCTCTTTCAAATGATCTTCATTTAACGCCGGCCATTGTGCATCACAAACAGAACCTGTTTCACTAAGAGAATGCCAAAGTTCCTCTGCTATATGTGGAGCAAATGGAGCAAGAAGTACTACAAGTTCTTTAAAAATAGACTTTTTATTACATTTAATTTGTGTCAATTCATTAACACAAATCATAAATGCAGCTACAGATGTATTGAATGAGAAATTTTCAATATCCCATGTTACCTTTTTGATAAGTTTATGAAGAGATTTAAGCTCCTCTTTTGTTGGTTCTGCGTCAACAGGAAGGAACTGACCATTCTTATAAAACAATCCCCAAAGTTTACGAAGGAAACGATGTACACCATCGATACCATTAGTATCCCAAGGTTTTGATTGTTCAAGTGGTCCTAAAAACATCTCATAAAAACGTAATGTATCAGCTCCAAACTTTTCAACGATAACATCAGGATTTACAACATTAAACATAGATTTTGACATCTTTTCAACTGCCCATCCGCAAATATATTTACCATCTTCAAGAATGAATTCAGCATTATGGAACTCAGGTCTCCATGCTTTGAAAGCTTCGATATCAAGATGATCGTTCGATACGATATTTACATCAACATGAATAGGAGTTACATCATATTCATTTCTGATATTATAAGAAACAAATGTATTAGTATCCTTAATTCTGTATACGAAATTAGAACGACCCTGAATCATACCCTGATTCACAAGTTTCTTATAAGGCTCATCTTCACAAACAATACCCAAATCGAAAAGGAATTTATTCCAGAAACGGCTATATATAAGATGACCTGTAGCATGCTCTGTTCCTCCTATATATAAATCCACATTTCTCCAGTAATCATTTACCGATTGATCAACAAGTGCATCATTGTTATGAGGATCCTGATAACGTATATAATATGCAGAAGATCCTGCAAAGCCTGGCATAGTGCAAAGTTCAAGAGGAAAATGATCTTCAGTTTCCCAATTCTTAGCATGACCAAGAGGCGGCTCTCCCGATTCTGTTGGAAGGAAAGAATCTACTTCAGGTAATAATAGAGGAAGTTTTGATTCATCAAGCATATATGGTATTCCCTCTTTATAATAAACAGGGAACGGTTCTCCCCAATATCTCTGACGACTGAAAATAGCATCACGAAGACGGAAATTAACCTTTACTCGACCAAGTCCTTTCTCTTTTATAAACTCTTTCGTTGCATTGATAGCCTGCTTAACATCCATACCATTAAGATCAAGACCATTTCCTGCTGAGTTTATCATTTTACCCTCTTTTGCATCGAAACTCTCTTCTGAAACATCACATCCTTCAATCAAAGGAATAATAGGAAGATTAAAATGTTTAGCAAAAGCATAGTCTCTAGAGTCATGAGCCGGCACAGCCATAATAGCTCCGGTCCCATAACCTGCAAGAACATAATCACTTATCCATACAGGTATTTTCTCATTTGTTAGAGGATTTATAGCATAAGAGCCTGTAAATACTCCCGTAACTCTCTTGTCTGTCTGACGATCTCTTTCGGTCTTATGTTTGATAGAATCAAGATAAGCATCAACTTCTGCTTGTTGCTCTGCTGTCACTACCTGTTTAACATAAGCACTTTCTGGAGCAAGTACCATGAAAGTAACACCGAAAATAGTATCGGCACGAGTTGTAAATATTGTAAATTCGATATCGCTATCAGCAATTTTAAACTGCATTTCAGCTCCTTCAGAGCGACCAATCCAATTCTTTTGAGTCTCTTTTATAGAATCTGACCATTCAAGATTATCAAGAGACTTTAAAAGTCTGTCAGCATAAGAAGAAACACGAAGACACCACTGGCGCATAAGTTTCTGTTCTACTGGATATCCTCCACGAACACTTACTCCATCTGTTACTTCATCATTAGCAAGTACTGTTCCCAATTTAGGACACCAATTCACCATAGTATCGCCAAGATAAGCAATACGATAGTTCATTAAAGTCTGCTGTTGCTCCTTTTCGCTCATTCCGTTCCATTCAGCTGCAGTAAACTCAAATTCTTTGCTGCAAGCTGCAGTTATTCCGTTGCTACCATTCTTTGAAAAAGAATCAACAAGACTTTCAATCGGAAGAGCTTTATTTTCTTTTGTATTATAATAATATGAAAACATTTTTATAAATGCCCATTGAGTCCATTTATAAAAATCAGGTTCACAAGTTCTTATCTCTCTATTCCAGTCATAAGAAAAACCTATCTTATCAAGCTGCTCACGGTAACGTCCAATATTCTGTTCAGTTGTTATAGCAGGATGCTGACCGGTCTGAATCGCATATTGCTCTGCCGGTAAACCATAAGCATCATAACCCATTGGATGAAGTACATTAAAACCGTTTAATCTTTTGAAACGTGAAAAGATATCAGAGGCTATATAGCCAAGAGGATGCCCCACATGAAGACCTGCTCCCGAAGGATAAGGAAACATATCTAGTACATAATATTTAGGTTTTGTATTGTCAACCTCTACTCGGTAGGTCTGATTTTCGCGCCAGTATTCCTGCCATTTCTTTTCAATATCTCTGAAATTATATTCCATTTATATATATAGTTTTTATTATTTCAATTCAATAATTTATTCCATTTTTTAGAGTGGCAAAGTTAATTAAACTTTTTGTTATAAGATGAATAGACGCGAGTAGATTATATTGTATAAAAACTAAACTTAATCTATTGATAACAAAAGATATCCATAAATGTGAAATATCTCATAAAATCATAATTATGTAATTATTGTTTTATTTCAAATCAAAGTAAATTATGATTAAGAAAAATATTTGTGAAATGAAATTACAGATAACATACTAATAGTAAGCAATTAATAAATTTGATTATTGCTTATTCTAAATATGTTTTTTGTTATTTTATTGAACGCCAAAAAACAATTATTTTATCTTCCTTTTATGTCATAATAAAACCCCAAAAGTTACTTCTAACTTTTGAGGTTTATATCAATTTTTTATTTTCTACCGAAGTCTGCAGGAATCTCTCCCCAAATTTTAGTTTCCCATTTATATACGGGATTTTTCCATGTATTATTCTTAAGCCAAAATTCGGCGCGTTGTATTAATTCGAAAATCTGATCGTTTCTGCCTGTTCGTTCAAGTTTTGTATTGCACTTTTTCTTTTTAACCCAAAGCATTGCATTGACACTATCACTATAAATCGGCATCGTGTCGTTGCCCTTCTTTTTTAGAAATGCCAAAACATGAACTAATGCAAGAAACTCTCCAATATTGTTGGTCCCGTCTTGAAAAGGTCCCACTCTGAAAAGTTCCTGTCCAGTTTTTATATAAACACCACGATACTCCATAATTCCGGGATTTCCCATACAAGAAGCATCAACAGCTATACTATCTTTACGATAAATCTTATTAGCAGCGGCTCTTTCATCGATAACCTCAACTATACTTTCCAAGACACCTTTCTGCTCATTATAACCCTCTCTAAATGCTTTTATTGCACTCTCTTTTGAGTTATAACTTTTATATAGAGCTCCCTGATATCCGTCTATTTGTTGTTTACACTCTTCCCAAGAATCATATATACCGGGCGCGTATCCTTTCCAGACTACATAATATTTAAAATGTGCCATTAATTAAATAACCGGATATAATTTTTTTATTCTTTTATAGATGTAAATTTTGCAGCTGTTTCTATCAGACGCAATCTATCTAGAGGTTTTGTAAGAAAATCGTTACAGCCAACCTCTAAAGCCTGATCTCTGTCTGAATCATAAGCATATGCAGTAAGAGCCACAATCGGTACCTCTTTTGATATCTCTCTGATCTTTATAGTTGCTTCAATACCACTCATTTTTGGCATTTTTATATCCATAAAAATCATATCAGGATTCACTGATTGAAACAACTCAAGTGCTTCCAGTCCATTTAATGCTCTTACAAGGTTATAAGTTTTACCTAATATGGCTTTAACTAAAAGATAGTTTGAATCGATATCTTCTGCAACTAAGATAGTCTTATTCATAATAATACTCTAAATGCGTTTAATAATAAATATTCATTTTTTAGTAATTCACTAAATGAACACTATGTAAAGATATGCAATTTAATCTATTCTTACATATTGATACAATTATTTAAGTATAAAATCTCGAAATTTTATTTGTTAATATAAAACTATTTAAAGCGAAATGATGATTAACTTTGTAAACGGAATCAATCTAAATTTATTATTATATGAAGCGTGTCTTTCTTTTAGGCTATATGGGTACAGGTAAAACAACTTTGGGTAAGATCATTTCTCAACAAATGAATCTCACTTTTATTGACCTTGATGCATATATCGAAAACAGACACCACAAAACTATAAACGAAATTTTCGCAGAATTTGGAGAATCAGGATTTAGAAAACTGGAAAGAATGGCTCTTGAAGAGGTTTCTGAATTTGAAAATATTATTATTGCTACAGGAGGCGGTACTCCATGCTTCTTCGACAACATGGAATACATGAATAATAAAGGGATTACAGTCTATCTTATGACAAATAATGATGTGCTTTTTGAAAGACTAAAGATAGCAAGTCAAAATCGACCCATAATAAAAGACAAAACTGATGACGAGCTTAAAGATTTTATCAAAACAAATATTGAAAAGAGGCATCCATTTTACTCTAAATCATTATTATGTTTCGACGCAAATAAGCTTGATTCAAGATCTCAAATAAAAGCTGCCGGCAATAAACTTATTAGTTTAATATCCGATTTTTAATAATTTGTCATACATTACTTGTGAATTATTTTAATAAAAAATATCGATTTTACAATAAAAAAGAAAGTAACCTTTTGATTTAATGAGTATCAAAAGGTTACTTTTTTATAAAATCAAATTCTATATTATTTCAATTCTTCAGAATTATACACATCTCGGATATTAACTTTATATTCTCTTATCCCGTAACCGCACCAATATCCCATTCCACCTATAATGTTACTTCTCATATTTTCTCTATCCGGAAAAAAACTTACAGATGATGAAAAAGTTACATTTTGATAATCTTTCCAAAACTCATAAGAAGAAGAGTCAAGATGAGCTAATTTCACAAAAACTTCATCATCTATTTTAAAATATGGAGAATGACGCTTCTTAAAACTACTAATACCTCCATAAACTGGTATCAGAGTCGTTTCATCAAGTAAATCATCTCCGTAAAGACCCATAAACGAAGATAGATATATCTTATCCTCTTCCTTAACACGAGTAAAGAATTTATAGTAATTCACTTCATCCTTATTATCTTTAATCAATGCATTAAGTTGATATAACGAATCTGAATTCTCACATTTTACTACATTAAAATTTTCTATTTCTATTGATTCCGGTATTGATGTTACAGCATTTATACTATAATCTTTATAAGACACATTAAGTTCATACTCTTTACCGCTTTGCCCTCTCATTTCTGATGTTGTATATATATAAGGAGGATAATAACTTTTATCAACTTTCCCGATAAGAATTACAGACTTATCACCACAATTAATACTCACCGTTGCCCAACGGATCACGTTATTTTGAAGATCATCTAAATCTATGTATTCCTGATTAGGCTGAACTGTCGTACTCAAGATTACAACCGGAAAACCTCCACTCTCTATCCAACCCTCAACGACAATCTCCGGATCAGAAATAATGAATGAATTTTCATTACATGAACCCCCAAAAAAAGGTATAAGTATTAATAGTAATATTTTTTTCATATCAGAACTTACAATAAAAATTTAAAGAGGGTAAAACCTTAAGCGTGAATCTCAAAGGCTTATAAGCAAAGCTGTCATTATATATTTTCATTCTATAATTTATATCATTACTAAATGATGAGAAATTATATAACGATAGATTAAATCCGCAATTCAAATTCTCTTTATTTATAAAAGTATAATTGACAGATATATCAGATCTGAAGTATGGTCGCAATCTATTGGCATTATGTTCACCATATTCTGCAATCATACTATTGTTAATCATATAAAAATGCGCAGGTGCCGTAAATGGAGTTCCGCTTGCTATAACCGATGTTATTGTTGCATCCCATTTTTCTGAAAATTTATACCCCACTACTCCACTCAATTCATGTATTCTTTCATGGTTGGCCGGATATTTCTTCTTATAATCCGGATGATTGAATCTTCTAAATGCACGTCCATATGAATAGCTTAACCAACCTGTCAGTTTTCCAATCCTCTTATTCAACATTATATTTATACCATAATTTTCGCCTTTACCTTTTAATAGGTAAGTGTCCAAATTATATTCTGTATAAAACATATCCAAAAGATCACCTTTATATTCAAGCTGATTATACAATTTTTTATAATATAATTCTATCGACAAACCATATCTACCCGAAAATAATTTATGGTCATAAGATAAAGAATAAGAGTCACTATGTTGAGGTTTATAATCTCTTGTAGAGGAATGCCAAAACTCAGCCGGAAATCCCATATTTTTAAATCCTGACTTAAACAGATATTGATGCTTTGTTGAATATTGTAATTTAAGATAACCTAAATTTTCATTTTCATAACCTAACGACAATACAGGATCATACGATTTAAAACTTTCATCATCAATTTTATAATATGTTCCCCTTACTCCTATATTGAATTTCAAATAATCGATAAATATTTTCTCATAATTTACAAAACATGAATATTCCTCAGATACCTGCTCTAATGATTCGTAAAAATCATCTTTCAGAAAACTTTCTTTTTGCGGATATTGAGGTGATATATTATGCATAATAACTTCTCCTCCAAATGAAAAGTATCCTATCCTGAAAACTCCCGAATATCCATAATCATAAATTGATGAAGGAAGTTGGAATTTCATGTTTTCGAATTTCAAATCGAAATTATTTTCATATGATGTATAATAAATCTTATGTTTCATAGAAAACATATCTGATTTATAATCCCAATGTAATCCTGCCAACATATTACCCCATTTGGATTTTAGATCTGTCTGATATATCCTATCGTTTAGTTTTGCATTATCACTTCCACTATAAAAATCTATCAATATCCTATTTTCCTTATTCGGTTTATATATATATGAAAAGTTATAGTCTGAAAAATCATATTTTATATCATTCTCATCCATTTTCAACCATCCACCGTAAAGAAAATTGAGATATGCCGCCCTTGCAGAAACTATTAAAGCGCTCTTTTCATTAAATCGTAATTTTATGGTTCCCTGAGAAGAGAGCGGACCTATAGAAAACTCACCTCCTGTTTTCTGAGGGATGGAATTTGTTATCTCCATATTAATATATCCTCCCAATCTGTTCTCAAAAACGGATGAATATGCATTTTTCTCAAAATTCATCTCTTTATAATGAGAAGAATTGAATATAGAAAAGAACCCCATTAAATGAGATACATTATATACAGGAACCCCGGAAATTGCTATCATATTATGAGAATCATCGCATCCCTGAATTCTCAATCCCGAATCATATTCAGAACAAGTTTGTACTCCGGGTAATAATTGGGCATAATGCATAGGATCCGCATTACCAAGTATTTTTGGTAATTCAGACATCATTGTCATATCCCATTTTATAGTCCTCGATAAATTACCTCTTAAAGAAGAGTTCAGTTTTGCAGCTATAACCTCTACACTATCAAGTGATGCGGAAATAGATATACTATCTTGTCCTTTTAACGGATAAATAACTAATAATAAGATTGATGAAATAAATAACTGTAGAAATAAGCGATTCATCTATTTAAGAATAAAATGAGCCGATAATAATTTATCGGCTCACATAATATAGTATTAATTTTATAAAATATTATCATTCAAAGGCATCAAGATATTGCGCCAATTCCATGAATTTACCGATTACTTTACCAAAATCTTTTTCATTAAAAAATGCTTCAAATGTTGTGTAAGCAGTATTATCAGGAAAGTAGAATACCGGCTGAGTATACCAATATTCATCTGCAAAATCTTTATCTGCGAATGGCTCTAATCTGATATCTGCAGATTTAATTACTGTTCCGAAATAAACACCAAAATCAATCATAGAATTTATCTCCGTAACATAAGATTTAAATAATACCTCATTATCATCATTATATTCAGCACGATTAAATGCTTCTAATAATTGTAATCCATTTTCGCATTCACCTTTAACCTGCACCTTTCCTAAAATATCAAAATTGATATATATATTGTTGGCTGATGACATCTGCATCTCACCTCCGTTTACACC
The DNA here is from genome assembly GCA_947074145.1 of uncultured Bacteroidales bacterium. GTDB lineage: Bacteria > Bacteroidota > Bacteroidia > Bacteroidales > JAUNSR01 > JAUNSR01. The sequence continues at coordinate 7,372 of CAMTOJ010000066.1, read as the reverse complement.
AAGTTTTGTATCGATAGAAGCTGATGCGCTAATTAAGTTTTTAGCACCTTTACTCAATGACATTTTTACAGCCGAGTTGCCATTCGTATCATATGCTACATTGTCTATCGACCAATTGTAATCTAATATTGACACTGATGCACTTCCCTTATATTTGTCTTTTATCATATTGAACTCATCACCTTGCATACCACTTAGATCTGGTTTAAGTTCAAGTTTCAACATTGTATTATTTGCTACGGTAAAAGTGAACAGAATATTTTCCGGCATTTCAGCATAAACCTCATTATCAATCACATAAATTCGCTCATATCCTTTAAGCCCACCATCTCCTGTTTCGTAATCACCAAGATAAAAATAATCATTATCTGTAAAAGTTCCCAAATACACTTTTTTAACTTTATCACTTGTCGTTAATTTAACAACAGCATCATTGCCGTTCATATCCTTTGCGATAAACTGTAGATCTTTCGCTTCCGAATAAACCCATTTATTATCTTTAGCCTCAAAATGACCACTAAACAAAGAAAGTTTTAATGCCGCTTCACAATTGACATTCCAGTATTCAGATACATAATTTCCATCCTCAATAGTTGACTCAAGCATGCTTTCTGTAACTTTTACCATCTGTTCCAAAATGTTTTCATAAGCATCTTCAAGCTCTGAAATATCATAACTATAATACATACCGACAACTCCCGCTACCTGCTCTGTTGCCGACATGATAGCCTCCGGATCAATATAACCAAGAAACTCAATACCTGTCTTTTCAAGAATCTCTTTTGGATTATCAATTTCCGTTACAACCTCATCCGGTTTCTTAGGATCTTCAATATCCTCACTATCATTATCCTTTTTATCATTACAAGAAGAAAACATAAAAACAGAAGACAATAATGTCATCAAAAAATAAGTCAAATACTTTTTCATAATTTAAATTTTTACCTTAAATGAATTTTGATTGAATTATAATATTTTATTTAAAAATAAAAAACAAATATAAGCAATAAAGGTTTAATAACAATACCTCTACTCTATGTTACACTTCATTATTATATAGAAGTAATATAAAGTGATATTTTATTTTTCTATAAAGTGATTTCTCTAAACCGAGCCGGTTTATGAGTTTTAATCGGCTATTTAAGATTATAAAGCGGCTCGGTTTATGAAATTTCAAAAGGGATAAAAATAAATTCGCGTTGATTATTTTATTAGATATAGGTGTTAATCATATGTATAATATTTATAAAAACTTGAGAGGTGAGTTCAAAATAAAACTTATAAATATTCATTTTAAAGCTACTTTTGAATTAATTTACAAAATAATATTCATAAAGTTTTTAGTTTTAATCATTTTGATGTAATTTAGTCGTCATATCATTTACTTTGGTAGTAAATTGTAAGAATACACTGTTGGAAAAAAATAAAATGTTGTTATCGTCACATAATTATTCCGCATAAATATAATAATTCAGAATACGATTAAAAGAAACAAGATATGTCTGAAAAAACATCTATTATCGAAAAGGATAAAGTGGTAATTCGCTTTTCCGGAGATTCCGGCGACGGTATGCAGCTTGTCGGAACTATTTTCTCAAATCTGTCTGCGATATTCGGAAATGAAATTTCAACGTTTCCTGATTATCCTGCTGAGATTCGTGCCCCACAGGGAACACTGGGAGGTGTTTCGGGATTCCAGGTACATATAGGAAAAGGTATTTATACGCCGGGTGATACATGCGATGTTCTGATTGCAATGAATCCTGCCGCGCTTAAAACAAATGCCAAATACTGTAAACCGGGTACAGTGATAATTTTCGATGAGGATTCTTTTACTCAGAGCGATCTTGATAAAGCGGATTATAAGACAGCGAATCCTTTTGAGGAAATTGGTCTTACTAATGTGCAGCTTGTAGGCGTTCCGGTTGAGACTATGGTTAAGAGCTCTCTTGCTGACATGGGACTTGATAATAAGTCAATGTTGAGAAGTAAGAATATGTTTGCTCTTGGTCTTGTGTGCTGGCTGTTTAACAGAGATCTTGAGCCTGCAATCGAAATGCTGAGAAATAAATTCGGCAAAAAACCTTCTGTACTTGAGGCTAATATCAAGGTTCTTACAGACGGTTATAATTATGGTAATAATATTCATGCTTCTGTTTCTACTTATCGTATCGAAAGCGGTGATGCTAAACAGAAAGGTATATATATGGATGTAAACGGTAATAAAGCCGTTTCTCTTGGTCTTGTTGCGGCTGCTGAAAAAGCAGGTCTTAATCTTTTCCTTGGAAGTTATCCTATCACGCCTGCAACAGATATTCTTCATGAACTTTCAAAACTTAAGGCTTTAGGCGTTAAGACAGTTCAGGCAGAAGATGAGATCGCAGGTATATGTACTGCTATCGGTGCTTCTTTTGCGGGTGATCTTGCAGCTACTTCAACTTCAGGTCCCGGACTTGCTCTTAAGAGTGAAGCTATCGGCCTTGCGGTAATGGCTGAAATACCTCTTGTTATTATTGATGTTCAGCGTGGCGGTCCTTCTACGGGTCTTCCTACAAAAACAGAACAGACAGATCTTCTTCAGGCTCTTTATGGCCGAAACGGAGAGTCTCCTGCAGTTGTTATGTCGGCAACGACTCCTACAGATTGTTTTGATATGGCTTTCATGGCAAGTAAGATCGCTCTTGAGCATATGACTCCTGTTATCCTTCTTACTGATGCTTTCATCGGAAACGGTTCTTCAGCATGGAGAATACCTGAGCTTAGCGAATATCCTGAAATCAAAGTTCCTTATGTTACTGATGATATGAAAGAAGGCTGGAAGCCTTACAAACGTAACATGGATAATATGGTAAGATATAAAGCTATTCCGGGAATGGAAGGTTTTGCTCACCGTCTTGGAGGTCTTGAAAAAGATTTCGATTCAAGTGCTATTTCAACTCATCCTGGTAACCATGAGAAAATGACTGATACACGTCAGACAAAAATAGATAAGATAGCCTATCAGATTCCTTTACTTGAAGTAACGGGTAGTCCTGAAGCAAAAACTCTTGTTGTAGGATGGGGCGGAACAAAAGGTCATATCTATTCTGCTGTTGAGGAAGTAAATGCTTCAGGTAAAAAAGTTGCTTTTGCTCATTTCAATTATATCAATCCTCTTCCGCTTAATACAGAAGAAGTATTGAAAGCTTATGATAAGGTTCTTGTGTGTGAAATAAATAACGGTCAGCTAGCAGCTTATCTTCGAGGAAAAATACCTGGAGTAAATATTCTTCAGTTCAACAGAATGGAAGCACAGCCATTCAGAGTTAAAGATATCGTAGAAGCAATCAACAAAATTACGGAGGAATAAAAAATGGATACTAAATATACAGCAAAGGATTTTAAAAGTGATCAGTATGTGCGCTGGTGCCCGGGTTGCGGCGACCATGCTGTAGTGAATACTCTTCAAAAAGCAATGGCGGAACTTGGGAAAGCGCCTCATGAATCTGTGGTTATCTCAGGTATCGGATGCTCTTCTCGTCTTCCTTATTATATGAATACTTATGGTTTTCATACAATTCACGGTCGTGGTCTTGCTATTGCGACAGGAGTGAAAACTGCTAATCCTGAACTTGCAGTGTGGTGTATTACCGGTGACGGCGACTGTCTTGCTATCGGTGGTAATCATTTCATCCATGCGGTAAGAAGAAATGTAAATCTTAATATCCTTCTTTTGAATAATCAGATTTACGGTCTTACAAAAGGACAGTATTCTCCTACTTCAGAAAAAGGAGCGGTAACTAAATCTTCTCCTTTCGGAACTGTTGAAGAGCCATTCATTCCTGCTGAACTTACTATGGGAGCACGCGGGACATTCTTTGCTCGTGCCCTTGATGTGGATCTTCCTACTTCAAAAGATATGATGATTGCTGCTGCTAATTTTAAAGGTGCTGCAGTTGTTGAGATTCTTCAGAACTGTGTGATCTTTAATGACGGCATTCACAAATGGGTTTCAGACAAAACATTCAGAGCAGAAAAGTCTATCATTCTTGAACACGGGAAACCGATGATCTTCGGTGCAAATAAAGATAAAGGTATCGTTCTTGACGGATTCAATCTTAAAGTCGTAAAAATCGGAGAGAACGGAATCACAGAAAAAGATCTTCTTGTTCATGATGCTAAATGTGAAGACAATGCTCTTCATATGAAACTTGCAATGATGGGTAAAGATGAATTCCCTATAGCATTCGGAGTTATAAGAGCTTATGATGCTCCTGTTTATGACGAAGAGGTAGAGGCTCAGGTCAAAGATGTTCAGGCTAAAAAGAAAGAACATACTCTTAGAGATCTTCTTCTTAGCGGAGAAACATGGGAAGTTAAATAAACTTCTCTTAATTGACGTGACTCCGAAAGTCCTGCAATTAATTATTAATTGATATATGAATGAGCCCGGTAATTATGCCGGGCTCATTTTTTTTACCTCAGTATATTCCCTCAGTATAATATAAGACACAAAAGTTATCTTACGTAATCTTATATATAAAATCCGGTTATCGGACTTTTCTTCAAAAGAAAAAAGTGATTTTATAACATGATACTTTTTACTGGCAAACTACGTATTTCTTCATAATGACACTGATTATGATAATATTTTAGAATTAGTTATGTTTTTAATAAACTCAATTTTAATATTTTATATGCTAAAGAGAGATAACATTAAAATAATATCAAACTTCTTTCTTAACTTTGTACCCTATTAAACTTATTTATTGAACGATGAGTCTCAAAAATTATTCACGGATTGTAACCGAAACTGTAAAAAAGCTTTCAGAACAGGACTCTTATAACGGATTGTTTCATCAGCAAAAGGATGATGAACCGTTTCCTTCGGGAGAAATATTATCGGAAATAGTAGGTATAACAAGAGCTATACTCTTTCCCGGTTTTTTCGGAAAATCAATAATAAATACCAATACAATAAGTTTTCACCTCGGTGTAAATGTGGAGCGTCTTTATGAACTTCTTTACACTCAGGTTCTTGCCGGACTATGTTTCGGAGACGGATGTTCATATTATGAACATTGTCTGAACACTCTCAGAGAAAAAGCAAAAAAAATCACAGAACATTTTATCGAATATCTTCCTGAATTAAGAGCACTGCTTGCTCTTGACGTAAAAGCTGCGTATAATAATGATCCCGCAGCTCACAGTACGGCGGAAGTGATATTCTGTTATCCGGGACTCAGAGCAATATGTAATTATCGTATCGCACACAAATTACTAAAACTCGGAGTGCCTCTTATTCCACGTATGATAAGTGAGATGGCACATAGTGAAACAGGTATAGACATCCATCCCGAAGCAACAATCGGGCATTCTTTCACTATTGACCACGGGACAGGTGTCGTAATTGGTGCTACTGCGATTATTGGTAGTAATGTCACTCTTTATCAGGGTGTGACTCTTGGCGCCAAGAATTTCCCTCTTGATGAGCAGGGCAATCCTATTAAAGGAATTCCACGCCATCCTATGATCGGGAACAATGTTGTGGTTTATTCAAATGCCACAATACTCGGAAGAATAAATATTGGCGACAATTCGGTAATCGGAGGAAACATCTGGGTTACTGAAGATGTTCCTGCCGGAGAAAGAGTGCTTCAGAAGAAATAATAAACTTCAAAAGGCTAATCCGGTTTTTATCTGCTGTCAATCATTATTATTTTACAATAAAGAAATTCCCAAAAGGGTAAAAACAAAAAATCGGGCAAGGGGAAAGGTCTCTTTGTCACACTAAAATTAAACTACAAGTGAATAGTGAGAAATTTGAAATGATTGCCAAAACTTTCCAGGGACTGGAAGATGTATTGGCACAGGAGGTTATCGCTCTTGGCGGTGAAGAAGTAGAACAGGGAATACGTATGGTTTCCTTTATCGGCGATAAATCTCTATTGTATAAGGCTAACTTAAGACTTAGAACTGCTCTAAGAATTCTTAAACCTATCGCAACCTTCAATGCTTCGAATACAGACGAAGTTTATGACGCTTTTAAAAAGATCAAATGGGAAGATTTTATTTCTGAAAAGAATACTTTCTCTATTGATTCCGTTGTCTTCTCTGACGATTTCCGTCATTCTAAATTTGTTACTTATCGTGCAAAAGATGCAATAGTAGACTATTTCATGGATAAAACAGGAAAACGTCCTAACGTGCGTCTTACAAATGCCGATCTTTCTCTTAACCTGCATATCGCGGGTCATGTCTGCACAGTTTCTCTTGATTCATCAGGTGAATCTCTTCACAGAAGAGGTTATCGTATAGATCAGAATGAAGCGCCTCTTAACGAAGTGCTTGCTGCGGGTATGATTCTTAAAACAGGATGGAACGGAGAGAAAAACTTCATCGATCCTATGTGCGGTTCTGGTACTCTTCTTATTGAAGCGGCGATGATCGCGACAAACACTCCTCCGGGAATCTACAGAAAAAACTTTGCTTTTGAAAAATGGAGCGATTATGATGCTGATCTTTTCGATGAGATTTACAATGACGAAACTGATGAACGTGAATTCGAATTTAAGATTTTCGGTTCTGACGTTTCAAGAAAAGCTATCGAAATCTCAAGAGAAAATATCAAATCTGCGGGCTTCAGCAAATATATTGACTTAAGCGTACTTCCTTTCCAGGATTACACTGAAGATACTGTTCCTCAGAATGCGGTTCTTGTTATGAATCCTCCTTACGGAGAACGTATCTCTTCAAACGACATTCTTAATCTTTACAAAGAGATCGGTTCTACCCTTAAACACCAGTTTAAAGGATATGAAGCATGGATTCTTAGCTACAAAGAAGAATGTTTTGATGAAATAGGTCTTAAACCATCTCTGAAAATCAATCTTATGAATGGTGGTCTTGACTGTGAATTCAGAAAATACGAGATTTTCTCAGGATCTTACAAAGATTTCAAAAGTGAAGGTGGAGAACTTGACAAAGATGAGCTTGAGGTTGATATGCCTGAAGTAGATAATTATCTTAAAGGAAAACTTCGTAAAGAAAGAAGCTTTAAAGATAAGAGAAGCGCTACTTCAAGAAGAAACGAAACTCGAAGCAAAACTCATAAATTCAGAGATAAAGATCGTTTCGATTCTGACAGAGAAAACTCTTTCAAGAAAAGAGACAGTTTTGAAAGAAAACCAAAATCATTCGATTCTGAAGGTGGAGAATCTCGCGGATTTTCAACTGAAAGACGTGAAAGAAGAGAATTTGATTCTTCAGAAAGACGCAGCTCTTTTGACAGAAGCGAAAGAAAAGGCTCTTTTGACCGTGGCGACAGAAAAGATTCACGCTCTTTCGACAGAGGCGAAAGAAGAGAATCACGTCCGTTTGACAAAGGTGAAAG
>CAMTOJ010000065.1 GCA_947074145.1 uncultured Bacteroidales bacterium | reverse complement strand
GTTAAACCGGCTCTTTCACCTTACGGAAATACAAAACAGATTGCAGAGGAGATTATTCGTGATGCAAGCGTTCCCGGAACATGTTATAACAGTATAATCCTAAGATATTTTAATCCTATCGGAGCTCATCCATCATCAGAGATCGGAGAACTTCCTAACGGGGTGCCACAAAATCTTCTTCCTTATGTTACTCAGACAGCAATGGGGATCAGAAAAGAACTTAGCGTGTTTGGTGATGATTATAATACTCCTGACGGTTCATGTATCAGAGATTATATTAATGTAATCGATCTTGCTAAAGCTCATGTTAAGGCAGTTGATCGTATGCTTGAAAATAAATCGGAAGCTGCTGTTGAGGTTTTCAATCTTGGAACAGGAAATGGGGTATCTGTGCTTGAACTAATCAATACATTTGTTAAAGTAACAGGTGTTGATGTTCCTTACAAAATCGTTGGTCGCAGAGAAGGTGATATCGAAAAAGTATGGGGTGGAGTTGACAAAGCTAACGATGTACTTGGTTGGAAAACTGAGATATCTCTTGAAGAGACACTTGATTCAGCATGGAAATGGCAGTTAAAATTGAGAGAAAGAGGGTTGATGTAATAGCTCGATAATATCTCATATAACATAAAATATAAGGCGAAATCCTGATTTAATAAATCAATTGGATTTCGCCTTTTTGTAATGTTCCTACTAAGAAAAATTGTTTTCTATATTCTATATTTCATTTATGTGAAAAAATTGTTCTTTTTTTAATGATGTTCAAAATGATAGTTCATTAGTCCGCTTAATGAATTTTCTTCAATTTTATCAATCCAATATCCATATTCGCAAGCTACATTTTCAAGAATATCTTTATAATGATATGCTATGGATCCGACAAAGTTTACCGGTAAATGTTTCGGAAAATCATACATTACAATGTTTCTGTCAAAGAATTTACAGAAACAATCATAAACAATATTATAACATTCGGGTTCATCAATATGTCTTTTAAGAAATTCAGAAAGATATGCAAGATAAACATCTGCATATGGTTTACGATAAATATTTTCTATTATCTCTTTCTGTGATGTCTGATATTCATCAAAAAACTTTTGTTTAAGAGTATCTGAAAGATGATTTTTTAGAAGATCGGAAACAAGATGTCTTCCAAGATAAGAACCACTTCCTTCGTTTCCTAAAATATATCCTAATGAAGGGACATTATATTTTATATCACCGGCTTCATAAAAACAGGAATTTGAAGTAGTCCCCAATATACACGCTACACCGTCAGATTTGCCAAATAGAGAATAACAGGCTGCATGAAGCTCGGATCTTACTTCGCAGTCAATAGCAGGGAAATTCTGAGAAAATGCAGTGAATATTTCAGCCCGGGCCTTTTCGGAATTACAATCTACACCATAATAGTATATTTTATCTACCTCAGAAATGTTGGGAACAATCTCCTTTTTTATTATTCTTGCAATCTCAACTCTGTTCATGAGTAAAGGATTTATACTTCTTGTATAAAATACCTTATTCTTTTGAACGTTGTTGTTGTCAAATAACGCCCATTTAGTGTTTGTAGATCCGCTTACTGCAATAAGAGTCATATATATTAATTTTTAGTTACAATATTTAATCTGAAATTTGATATATATTTGTTTCCAGTAATAACGTTTTTAGAAATTTTAGGGTTTTCTCAAAATCAAATATTATAATATATTAACATTTAAGATTTAATTAGTATGCCATCTTTTATAAATAGAATCTCATTCCTATTTATTCTTTTGTTTTTCACTTTCTCTCTATTCTGCGCTCCTAAACGTGAGTTTCGCGGGGTATGGGTCCAAACAGCATTTCAAGAACATTATCAGCAAAAGAGTGAAGCAGATTTGAGACGTTATTTTACAGAGATGCTTGATTGTTTTAAAGATGCCGGATTCAATGCCCTTATTTTTCAGGTACGACCAAGCGCCGATGCATTTTTCAAATCGGAAAAAGAGCCTTGGAGTAGGTTTCTAACAGGTGAAAGAGGAAAAAGTCTTAATTCGAATTGGGATCCTATGGAGTTTTTGATAAACGAATGTCATAACCGAAATATAGAATTTCATGCATGGATAAATCCTTATCGCGTTACAGTGTCTTCATCGGAAACACTTCCTAAAAATCATCTTTATTACAGGGAAAAAGAGAGGTTTGTAAAATATGAGGGGAAAATCTATTTTGATCCTGGAATGCCACAGAACAGGACATATATAAAGGAGATTGTTGAAGATATCGTCACAAGATATGATGTGGATGCAATCCATATGGATGATTATTTTTATCCTTATCCGGTAAAGGGAAGAGAGTTTAATGATAATCATAGTTTTGCACTTTACGGCAAAAAGATGGGTTTCTCAAAGGATCAAAAGGATGATTGGCGTCGACAGAATGTCAATATATTAATTAAATATCTGAATGAGGACATAAAAAAGATAAAACCATGGGTGAGGTTTGGTATAAGCCCTTTCGGTATTTATCGCAATAAAGAAACTTCGAAGATAGGTAGTAATACAAGAGGTCTTCAGAATTATGATGATCTCTATGCCGATGTTCTTAGATGGACAATGGAGGGATGGGTCGATTATATGGTGCCTCAATTATATTGGGAAATAGGGTATGCTCCGGCAGATTATAAAGAGCTTATCAATTGGTGGAATAAATTCTATGACGGTCAACATTTGTATATAGGACAAGACGTGGCGCGCTCTTTAGATAATAACAGATCATTGAAAATCTCAGATTCTCATTTCTCTGAAAAGATAGAACTTTCAAGAAAAAAGAAAAATGTATCGGGTAACTGCTTTTGGTATGGATATCAGATAATGAATAATGATTATGGCGTTAGGGATGTTTTAAAAGATAAATATCATGACAATATAGCATTAGTGCCTGCTTATACACATATCAGTAAGGATTTGCCCAAAGATGTGAAAAATCTGAGAACAGAATGGCGCTCTGACGGATATTACCTTAGATGGGATTTGGATAGACCAAAAAGTGATATTCAGCAACCTAAATTCTTTTGTATATATCGATTCCCTAAAGGAGTATATAAGAATATTGATAAAGCAGAGTATTTATATGACATAACCAATAAATGTGAATATAAACTACCTTATGAGAGAGGAAAAAATAATTATACTTTCGTAATAACAACAATTGATATGGTTAATAATGAAAGTAAGAGGGGTGCGGCAAAGAAAATAAAACTGTAATGTGACAGGTTTATTTCTTAAATATTGAATTATTTGATTATTAAATTAAATATTCCTATATTTGCGCAGCTTTTTAAAAATTCCGTGTGATGGGAAATTTTGGAGCGAAATCCTCAATTTTGAGTAACACAAAACAAATTAAAAATGAAAACATTTCAATTAGCTGGTCAGTCGAGAACTGATCTTGGAAAGAAAGCGACAAAAGCGCTTCGTAACGATGCTAAGATTCCTGCTATCCTTTATGGAACAGAGCAAGTAGTTGCTTTTACTGTTGAGCAGTCTGCAGTTCGTAATCTTATCTATACTCCGGACATTTTCGTAGTAGAACTTACAGTAGACGGAAAATCTTGTAACGCAATTCTACAGGATATCCAGTTTCACCCTGTAACTGATGAAGTATTACATCTTGACTTCCTTCAGATTTTCGAAGAAAAACCAATTATCATTGAAGTACCTGTTAAACTTGAAGGTTTGGCAGAAGGGGTACGTCAAGGGGGTAAACTTTCTTTGGAAATGCGTAAAATCCGCGTAAAAGCTCTTTACAATGATGTTCCTGAAAACCTTGTAGTTAATGTAGCTGAATTAGGACTTGGAAAAAGTGTTCAGGTTGGTCAGTTAGCGTTTGACAAATTGGAACTATTGAATGCTAAAAACGCAGTTGTATGTGCGGTTAAACTTACTCGTGCTGCAAGAGGTGCTTTGGCAAAAAAATAATAAAGCATTTAAAGAATACCCTTTATCAGGCATTAACGTGTCGGATAGAGGGTTTTCTGTTTTTAAACGGTTAAGAAATTGATGGTATGAAATATTTAATTTGTGGATTGGGGAATATTGGCGCGGAGTATGAATATACGCGTCATAATATCGGTTTTCGTGTACTTGATGAATTGGCAAAAGATGGAAACGTGTCTTTTTCGGATCAGCGGTACGGAGCGGTAGCCGAATTAAAGGTGAAAAATAAAAAGCTGATACTTTTAAAACCATCCACCTATATGAATCTTAGTGGTAATGCTCTTAGATATTGGATGCAAAAGGAAAATATCGAACAAGACAAAGTCCTGATTGTTGTCGATGATATTGCCTTACCGTTTGGAACATTGAGATTGAAAGGTTCCGGAAGTGATGCAGGTCATAATGGTCTTAAAGATGTGGCAAGAGTTCTTGGAAATGTGAAATATGCACGTTTAAAGTTTGGTATCGGAAATGATTATCCGAAAGGTGGACAGGTAGATTATGTACTTGGCAATTTTTCAAAAGAGGAAGAGGCAGAGTTGGAACCAAAATTGAAAAGAGCCTCAGAGATAATAAAAAGTTTTTGTCTTGCCGGTATTCAGATAACTATGAATCAGTTCAATAATAAGTAAATGAACGAAGTAAGAATTGATAAATGGCTATGGGCTGTGAGAATATTCAAAAGCAGAACAATAGCCGTAGAGGCATGTAAGAAAGGACGTGTCTCTATTGGAGGTACTAATGTAAAAGCATCGCGAATGGTAAAAGTCGGTGATGTAATAGATGTAAGAAAACCTCCGATTACCTATTCTTTCAAAGTGCTTGCACTTACAGAGAGAAGGATGGGAGCAAAGCTTGTGCCCGATTATATGGAGAATGTCACTGCTCAATCTCAATATGATCTATTGGAATTAAATAAAATTGGAGGATTCGTTAATAGAGCAAAAGGAACGGGACGACCAACCAAAAAAGATAGAAGAAGTATGGACGATTTCACGGAACCTACCTTTGCCGATGATTTCGATTTCGACTTTGATTTTGATAATGAAGATTGATATAATAGTCTAAAACAATATTAATATAGTGATATATTTGTGGTGACTGAGAAGTTGCAAATGAGTCCAGAATAAAATATATGCACAAAAAATTCATTTATGAATATGTGGTTTTGATTGAATTACATCAGACCATTTGTTGAATAAATTGTTTGATTTTTGAAACTTTACATAATTTTGAGAAATCATGTGTTAGTACTATAACTAAATTGTAGTAAACTTGCATTATTAAATTTAAGGTGTAATTATATAATTTATTATGAGGAGATTAAGAAGAGTGTTGCTACCTATAGCAACAGTGTTTTTATTGTATTCTTGTATACAAGAAGAGGCGTTGAATTCAGAATGTGATATAGAATGGGTTTATCTTGATGATCCTAATATCATTGGTGAACCTATAATAGAAAATAATCTTATAACATTTCAATCCAAACCGGGCATAGATCTTAATGCTTTAGCTCCGGAATTTAGAGTGACAGCGGGAGGGCGAATTTTTCCGGAAAGCGGATCAATCCAAGACTTCTCTACAGGAATGACATATACTGTATATTCGGAGGATGGAAATTGGCATAAAGATTATGAGATAAGATTTAATTTATCCGGTCCCAAAACAAAATATACTTTCGAATCATATGAAATCAAGGATAATAAATATGCTGTTTTCTATGAGATCATGAATAATGGGGAAAGACAGGATTGGGCATCGGGAAATAGTGCTTATGCATTTAGCGGAGTAGGAACATCTCCAGACGTTTATCCTACATATTTTACAGATGATGCAAAAGAGGGTAAGTCAGCCTTGAAAATCGTAACACGATCGACAGGGGAATGGGGTGCAAATTTAAAGAAACCTATTGCAGCCGGAAATCTATATCTTGGAAGTTTTGTAACAAACACAGCATTAGTGAATCCTTTGAGAGCAACAAGATTCGGAAAGCCTTTTTATTTGAAACCTCAAAGATTGAGAGGTTGGTATAAATATGCTCCAGGTGCAAACTTTACAAATAAGGATAACAATATTTTGCCGGGACGAGTAGATGAGTTTGATATTTATGCAGTCCTTTTTGATACTTCAAACGGAAGCAATTATTTGACAGGTGAAAATGTTTTGACAAGTCCTGATGTTGTAGCAATAGCTCGTCTTGAAGATAGTAATGCAACAGATGAGTATGTTGAATTTAATATTCCATTCCACTATCTCCAGGAGTTTGATGCTCAAAAGCAAGCCGATTATAAATATTCACTGACAGTGGTATTTTCTTCAAGTAAAACGGGAGATGTATTTGAAGGTGCAGTTGGTAGTACCTTGATAGTTGATGATGTTGAACTAATTTGTGAAGAATAATGAAGAAAGTAATATTTATTATATCGATGGTATTTGTTTCGTTTGTGTCTGTATTTGCAAATGATGAATTTCCACCATCAAAAGGATTACAATGGTCTTCTATCAGAGGACTTGAATACAGATTAAAAGCGGGATTTAACATAGGAGGTACATCTCCGCTACCATTGCCTGAGGAAATTAGAGAGATCAAAGGATATGACCCGACCATGCAGATCGCTGTTGAAGCAGATGTTGTAAAATGGTTCAATAAATGGGGATTATTGGTTGGTTTAAGACTTGAAAATAAGGGAATGAAAACTGATGCCAGAGTAAAAAACTACGGAATGAAGATGACCTCTACAGACGGAAGTGTTATTGAGGGAAATTGGACAGGGAATGTAAATACTCAGGTTGATAATTCTTATTTAACAGTGCCGGTCTTGGCATTATATAAAATCTCAAAAAGATGGGAAGTATCAGCGGGTGCATTTTTTTCTTATCAAACAAAAGGAAGTTTTCATGGCTATGTTTATGACGGTTATCTAAGAGAAGGGGATCCTACAGGAGAAAAGGTGGTTTTTGAGGATGGTGCTCAGGCAACATATGATTTCTCTTCAGAACTTTACTCTTTCCAATGTGGACCTCAGGTAGGGGTTCAATGGAAAGCATATAAACATCTTAGTATTTATGCAGATTTGACTTGGGGTATGGTGCCTATATTTAAGTCAAGTTTTGAAACAATCAAATTTGATATGTTTCCTATATATGCGAATATCGGATTTGCTTATATTTTTTAAGACGTAGATTGCTATGAATTTATTGACACATTTGAAATTATTCATATAATTTATTACCCTATACGGATCTTTAAAATGATCTGTATAGGGTTAATAGGTTTAAACTAAAAATTCTATTTATGAAAAAAAAATTACTATTTATTCCGCTTATGGCCGGATTTTTTATGAGTGCTAATGCTGATGTTACAGTGCAAGATGTTGCAGGAACCTACACAGGGAAACTTCAGGTTTACTTTTTAGGAGTTGATCCCGATACCGATGAGTCTACTAAAGAATTAGCCTCTGAGAAAGATGATGTAGAGGTTCTTACAACAGTTAATGATGGGAAACTTATATTCATGTTGTCTGATTTCGAAATAATGGAGATTCCTGTTGGAAACGTTGAGGTAAAAGATGTAGAAATTGACAATGCCGGAAATATTACACCGATTACAATCACCCTTGATAAAGAAAAGGAAGGGTTGGGTACGCTTCCAACAACATTATCAGGCACATTGTCATCAACAAATGCTGATTTAAATATCAATGTAGTATGGAATTACTTACCTATTGATGTAGTATATGTAGGTACAAAACCTATTACAAATAACCTTATTTCTCAAAAAGAGGATATTCAGTTCTTTGTTGAACAAAACAGATTGATAATTGGCGGATCTAAGGTTTCGGCATATTCTATTTATAATATTCAAGGAAAACATATTAAAGCATCTTCTAATATAAGAGAAAATGTTATAGATTTCAATTCTTTGAATGATGGTGTATATATCGTAAAGGTTGATACAGAAAATGGCTCAATAGTGAAAAAAATAATTAAAAGATAAGCTGATATGAAAAGATTTAATTCATTATTGGCTTTTTCATTTTTTAGTGTTTTTAGCATATATGCTGATGTTACAGAGATAAATGATTTGTCAAGATCTAACTCTTTACCACTTAATATTACATCTAAAGATCAATTTTGTTTTTATTCAAGACCGGATGATTACAAGTTTCTATGGACTATAAATGGCGAAAATATAGCAAAGATTCATGTCGATGAGAATGGATTTCATTTTTCTAAACCCGGGATCACTGCAAATACAGGAGAGGCTGTAGGGATAATAAGATTTAATGATATTCCGGGGAATTTGAAATTAAATGTAAAATCAGGACTGGATAATGCCTGTACTTCCAAAGATCACAATAAATTGTACATTTATTCAAGTAATAATAATGTTGAATTTACACAACTTGGAGTAATTGAAAACGAAGAGGGCGAGTTTACATATAAACTTGAGAAAGATGTCAGATATGTAAAATTCAGATATACAAATACATCAGGCTATTGTGGTCATAAATATTCTCCGGTGAAAGTTTCTTTGCCAAAGCCTTTATCGAAAAATACTGAGTCTTTATATCTTTCAGGAATTTTTCCTGAAGTTATTTCAGATACACTATTTGTTAACTACTCAAATCCGTCATCAGATCTATCTTTTAGTTGTGATCTTGAAAATATTTCTTTTACAAGAGTGACAGAAGAGGAAAAAGGTAATGAGGGTGTTGCTAAATATCTTGTTAGTTATACCCCAACAGAAGATGGAGAATTGAATGGTAGTATAACTGTAACTGATGAGAATTATAAAGAATTGGATTTGACAATACCTTTAAAAGTTATCAGTTCCAAAGGGGTTGCTCCTGAAACACCGGAGCTTTCATTGGAAAAAGTTACTTATGAGACTATCTTATGTTCTTGGAATGACGCTGAGGGTGCTGTATCTTATGATATTGTTTTGAAGAAAGGTGATGAAATAATTTGTTCTGAATCTCTGACGACAACCAATTATAAATTTTCAGGACTTGAAAGATATTCGGATTATAATATCATATTGAAAGCAAAGGCTGAAAACGGACGATATTCTGATTATGATGCTATACTTAAAGTTTCAACTCTTGGTGATTATGGAGCACAGGTCAATAATTTAGGTTTTGAGGAATGGGATGTCGTTTCAATTGGACGCGAACCTAAAAATTGGAACTCTTTTGCGACTGCAGCAGGTCTTTTGGGTTCATTGGCTTCAGCTGAACAAGTAAAACAATCAACAGAGAAGCGACCGGGATCGAAAGGTAAAATATCAGCAAATATCATTTCTCGATATGTGACAGGAGCCTCTACTATTGCAAATGGTAATCTAACAACTGGTAGGATTATTGCAGGAGCAATAGATGCAACAAGTTATGATAATCATAACAGATTAATTTTTACTAATCCTGAATTTTGTCAGTCAATAGACAATATATTACCTGACTCTGTGACTGTTTGGGTTAAGTATATTCAAGCTATTAAATCAAAGGATGATTTAGCAAGAGTTTCAATAATAGCTCATTTAAAAGGAGATGCTGCTGTGAGAGATCCAAGACCGAATGAGTCTGAATATACGATAGGAACAGCTGTGTCAAATTATAATACAAACAATAAATGGGAGAGATTGTCTGTTCCATTTAATGAGATTAACAAGAATACTAACGAGGAAACTCTTTATATTTTAGCAACCTTTACAACTAATAGTGTTCCGGGAAGAGGAACAGATCCTTCAGGTAATAAAATTGATAGTGTATTTATTGATGATCTTTTATTCATTTACAATCCAAAAGTTGAGATATCTTCAATTTCAAAAAATATTCTTGAAGAAGATGAAGAGTTTGTTTTAGGATTTGATTTGAATGGAACTATGTCTCCTTATAACTTGAATGAAGAGAGAAATTCAGTAAGAGTAGAGCTTTCGAATAATAAAGGTGATTTTTATAATCCTATAGTGATAAGTACAGAGACTTTATATACTGATGAAAGCGGAGAAATAAAAGTAAGATTGCCGGAACAGATGAAATCAGGAAACTATAAGGTAAGAGTTGTAACAACTAACTATCCTATGCAAAGTGAGCCTGTTGAGATTTCTGTTTCAGGTTCTGTTATTGAAAATTCTATCTCTGAATCAAAAACAGAAAACTTTGTTGTATATCCAAATCCTGCGCAAGATATAATTAGAATAAAAGGGGCATCAGCGTTGAATTATAGAATCTATAACATCAACGGTGTAGCGGTAATGAATGGCAAATTGCCATATAACGAAACTCTTGATGTTTCTTCATTAAATAATGGAATCTATTTCATCGAAATTGAGTCCTTAAACCTTGAAGTTACAAATATTAAGTTTATTAAAAAGTAATCTCTTTTTATAGATAAGAAAAGCTCCGGTTTTTATCATAATGATAAAACCGGAGTTTTTTTGTTAGTATATTATAGCGAATTATAATCAGGAATATCCTTAATGAAAGTGACTTTATTCATGTCATAATCTATTGTACAGCAATAATGATTTATTCCATTCGAAACAATAAGGTATTTAACCTTTAATACCATGTTGTATCTTACAATCTGTTCGAATACTTGTTGTGTGATCTTAATCTCGGGAGCTTTATATTCTATGATCATAAAAGGGACTCCATATTTATCGTAAATGACAGAATCGGCTCTTCTTTTTATCCCATTTTGAAGCAACGATATCTCGTTTCCGATTCTTCCTTTCGGATATGATTTATCATTAATAAGATATGATATAAAGTTTTGTCTTACCCACTCTTCTGGAGTAAGCGACACATATTTGTTTCTTATTATGTCAAAGATATAATCGCCTTTTTCTCTTTTATCAATTCTAAAAGAGTAGGCGGGAAGGTTCAGTATTGTCATAAAATAAAATTAGAACATTAAAATTACATCATTTTGTGAAAAAAATAAATTTATATGCAATAAAGCTATAATATAAGTCGTTAGATAAATATTAAATCTGATGAGTATGAAAAACAAAATTCTAAAAACCGGAATTAAGAAGTCTGCTCTTTTAGCTTGGCTGTATCTTAAATGTTTTTTGGCCACAAGTATATTATTGTATTCCTCTTATAGTATTATTAAAACAATTATAGCATTTATAAATAATCAGGAGATTTTTAGTCAACTTCTTAGCTCTTTATCTATCTCCTTTACATGCTTGATATTTGGTGGTTTCTTTCTGATAAGTGGTGTTTATAATATTAAAATTCAAAGAAAATAGCAATTCTTTATCCTTTTATTGATACAAACTTTTGATAAAAATAGTAAAACAAAATATGATGTTATAACTTCGCAAGAAAATGTGACATGAAAGAGGTTAAGAGAGTTTCTTTTGACGAAATAGTTGAAAGAAGAGATACTGATGCCCTTAAGTATGAGGGTTTGAAGATGATATGGAATAATGAAAATCTTATTCCAATGTGGGTCGCTGATATGGATTTCAGAACTCCAGATTTTATAATAGAGTCTATCAAGGAGAAGTGTTCCCAAGGTATACTTGGGTATAATCTACCATCCGATAATTGGGCTGAATCTATCATTGAATGGCATAAAAAAAGATATAAGTATACAATAGACAAAGAGCATCTTATTTTTATGCCCGGTGTTGTAAAAGGTATAATTTTCGCACTTCAAACTTTGACCGAAGAGGGCGATGGAGTAATGATAATGCCACCCGTGTATCATCCTTTTCGTATCTCAATAGAGAATAATAACAGAGAGGTTGTAAATTGCCCGTTGATTCTTGAAAAGGGACATTACTTTATAAATAAACCATTGTTTGAGGAGAAAATCAAATCATGTAAGATGTTTATACTTTGTAATCCTCATAATCCGGGAGGACGTGTTTGGACCAGAGAAGAACTAGAATATATAGATTCTGTATGTACTAAGAACAATATAATTGTAATATCAGATGAGATTCATGCTGATTTGACACTACCGGGTAAAGTGTCATATATTTATTCATCAATTTCACCAACTGCTAAAAATAATAGTATTGTGTTTAGGGCGCCAAGTAAATCATTCAACATGCCCGGTGTGATGAGCGCATATTGTATCATTGAGAATAAAGAATTAAGAGAGAATTTTAAGAAATATGTTACCGGAAACGAATTTGATGCAGGGCATATTTTCTCTTATGTTTCAACCGCCGCAGCTTATACATATGGAGAACAGTGGTTAGCGCAACTTCTTGAATATCTATCGGATACTATCAATTTTACTATTGATTTCATAAATAAAGAGATTCCAAGAATAAAGGCTATAAAACCACAGGCCTCTTATCTTATATTCCTCGATTGCAGAGAACTTAATATGACTCAGAGTGAGCTGAATGATTTCTTCTGTAATAATGCAGGTCTGGCTTTAAGCGATGGCGAGATGTTCGGAAAAGAGGGAATAGGGTTTATGAGAATGAATGTAGGTTGTCCTCGAAGTGTGGTTGAACGAGCTTTGAGGCAACTCAAAGAAGCATATGAAAAATTATAAAAATAAAAAAAGCTATCTCCGTAAGGAAATAGCTTTTTTTGTGCGAAGAAGGAGACTCGAACTCCCATGCCCGTCGGGCACCACCCCCTCAAGATGGCGTGTCTACCAATTTCACCATCTTCGCAAGTTGATAAAACAAATATACATTCAATTTGATTAATTTTCAAAATATAGAAAAGGATTAATTTATTTCTCTCAGTTTTATATATAATATCGAGATTAAACATTCTAAATATTTATGGTGTTTACAATATAGAAGTATAAATAGATAACAGTATAATGAGGTTATTTAAGACTTTAATGAAAACAATCATATGATGAAACATAAACTTCAGGTATTTATTATTTTTTGTTTATTATTTCTTTTTGGATGTTCTAAAAAAATCGAAAAAATGGACGGAACATATATGCCATATGTTTTTACAAAACAACTATATACTCCTGCTCCTGAAGGATATGAACCGTTTTATATTAATTTATTATGCAGACACGGTTCAAGGTATCCAATCACAAATAAGGATATAGAGTTGGTTATGGGAATATTATCAGAGGCAAAAACCGAGTCTCAAATTACAGAAAACGGAGAGAAGCTTTATTCACACTTACAGCAAATAAAAGAGGAGTTTGATGGAAAATGGGGGCAACTGACTCTTATAGGACAGGATGAGATAATGGGCATTGCTTCAAGAATGAAAAATAATTATCCCGAGTTATTCACTGAATCTGTTTATGTGCAGTCAGACTCAGTTGAACGATGTCGTGAGACTATGAAGATATTCCTAAACGAAATATTTTCCACTGAAGATAAGGGTAAAATAAATATTGAATTAGTTTCCTCCAAAAATCCAATTCTCAATTTTTTCAATTTAAACCTGGAATATTTAAAATATAAATCCAATGGAGAATGGATTGTCAATTCAAATAATTTTGCAGATTCGATTGAACAACACTCTAAAATTTTAAAGATATTTTTTAAAAAAGAATTTGTTGATAGTATTAGTGATAAAGTTAATATAATCCACTCACTATATAGTACATATGCTATTTTGAATGGAGTTTCAAAGAGCCTTTCGTTACGAAAATATTTCTCTCTTGAAGATCTATTTAATATGTGGCGAATAGAAAACGTTCGTCAATATACCGAGAAAGGACCTTATCCGCTTAATGACGGGCTTTCTGTAAAAATTGCATTTCCATTATTGCAGGATTTTCTCGAAACATCAAATAATGCCATCTCGGAGGGTAATGTTTCTGCTGATTTTCGGTTTGCTCATGCTGAAACTATTATACCTTTTGCCGCATTATTAGGTATAGAAATAGCTTCCGGGAAAACTCTTGATTTGGAAGATGTAAAAGATATCTGGAAAGATTATCTTATTACTCCGATGGCTTCAAATATCCAATGGATTTTTTATAGTAATAACACTAATGATATCTTGGTTAAGATGCTATTGAATGAGATAGAGGTTAATTTCCCTATTGAATCAGATAAAGCTCCATATTATAAATGGGATGATATAGCTTCTTATTATCAGACAGAATTGGATAAACTTCCGATGATTAAGAGTTTTTCAATAGAAAAAAAAGTTAGGTATTTTAAATTGAAATAATATGACATTAACAGATAATTATACATTAAATAATATTCTTAAAAACAGCATAAATGATTATCCTGATAATGAAGCTCTTTGTGTTTTAAATGGAAGTTCATTATCATATAAAATATTTGGCGAAAATGTCAGTAAAACATCTTTCTATTTGATAAAAGAAGGGATTGTCAAAGGGGATAAGATTGCAATTTTAGGAGAAAACTCACCATCTTGGGTTATCTCATTTTGGGCTGTTACATGTATTGGCGCAATTTGTGTACCTATTTTACCTGACTTTTCAACAAAAGAAATCAATAATATTCTTTCTCATTCTGAATCGAAAATATTATTTATTTCTAAAAATCTTTTGCATCGAAATCCTGATATTGAGTTTGATGGTAAAATAATAATTCTTAATGAGTTTACTGATAAAAAGACAGAAAAGTCGATTTTTGAGAATATAGACACAAAAGAGATTAGTTCATTTAATTTTCCTGATGTAGAAGATGATGATATAGCTAGTTTGATTTATACTTCAGGCACAACAGGTCGATCCAAGGGCGTTCTGCTTACCCATAAGAATCTATCTTATGTATCTCAACAAGGAACATCGATACAAAATGTTATTTCATCAGATGTCTTTCTTTCAATATTGCCTCTTTCTCATGTTTATGAAAATGTATTAGGTATGATTTTGCCTTTAAGAAAGGGTGCTAAGATAGTTTATATGAATCGTCCTCCGACACCAACATTGCTTGCCGAGGCTATGAAAAGTATCAGACCAACTACTATGTTGATTGTTCCATTAATCATTGAAAAAATATACCACACTAAAGTTAAACCTGCTTTGCAAAAAAATGCAATCCTTAGAAACGGTATGCATATATGGCCTATTAGATATATTATGAATAATATAGCAGGAAGAAAACTAATGAAAGGATTTGGAGGAAGAGTTCGTTTCCTTGGTATCGGTGGTGCAGGATTAGACTGGAAAACAGAGCAGTTTATGAGAGATGCAAATATTCCATATTCATGCGGATATGGATTGACCGAGACAAGTTCTCTTATTTTTGGATCTAAAGTAGGGAAGGTAAAAGCACGTTCTGTTGGACAACCTTTACCCGGAGTGGATTTTAAAATCATTAAGCCTAAATCTTCGGATGAGATTGGTGAAATTATAGTTCGTTCGCAAGGAAATATGAAGGGTTATTATAAACAACCTGATGCTACTTCTGCCGTCTTAACTGATGGTAATTGGTTCCATACAGGTGATTTAGGATGCTTTAAAAATAATGCTTTATACCTAAAAGGTCGCTCCAAGACAATGATTCTTGGTCCAAGTGGTGAAAATATATATCCTGAAGAGATAGAATCGGAAATTAATCAAATGGATGGAGTGGTGGAGTCGTTGGTTTATGAATCCAAGGGAAAGATTATGGCAAAGGTCTTTTTTAATATAGATGAAATATCTAAAAAATATGAGTTCTTTAAAGAAGCAGCTTCATATCATACAGCTGAGGTACATCATAATATAACCAGATATCTTAAAGATATGTGTAATCGTTTAAATTCACAGCTTGGTAAATATTCTCAAGTTTCTGAATTGATACTTGTTAGTCAGCCATTTGAAAAAACTCCAACCAATAAAATCAAACGTCATAATATACATTAAGTGTAATTTTAAAATAGGTTTTTATTAAGAATCTGAAGAATTAAAAAAGTCGCCTAATCTATGAGATTGGGCGACTTAAATATATCACTATAAATTAAAATTATTTTGAAACAGAAATAAGTGACTTTTTATAGTCTTCGAACTCTTGTACTAGTGAGTTGATCATTTCTTTTACAGATTCAATTTTATTGGCTTTCCATGCATTTGCTCCTGCAAAAGCATATCCTTTGGTAAGATTTCCTCTGAAAGCCTGATATAAAGCAAGCATTATACAATATGGACTTTTTGAGATATCACAAGTTTTTATGCAATGAAAACTACATTGTTTTGGTTGAGTGAGTCCCGATTTTATTTTAGTAATAAAATCGTTCAATATTGCTCTTCCCGGCATTCCGACAGGACTCTTTATTATCTCAATATCATCCTCTTTGGCATCAATATAAGTTTGTTTGAATTCAGATGAGGCATCACACTCTTCTGTTGTTACAAAACGTGTCCCTAATTGAACTCCCGATGCACCCAATTCAAACATCTTATGCATATCTTCGCCGGTGTAGATCCCTCCTGCAGCGATAACAGGAATATCTTTTCCATATTTTAAACCGATCGAGTTTACTTCTGACACAATTTCAGGAAGAAGTTTCTCCAATGAATAATTTTCATCTTCAAGTTGATTCTCCTTATATCCAAGATGTCCACCTGCCTTTGGACCCTCTACGACGATAGCATCAGGTAAATAATCATAATTTGATTTCCATTTCTCACAGATTATTTTTGCCGCTCTAACTGATGAAACAATTGGTACCAGTTTTGTTGTAGAACCTTTTTTTAGAAATGAAGGAAGGTCTAAAGGTAAACCGGCTCCCGAAAAGATGATATCAGCTTTTTCTGATATTGCAGTCTTTACCATATCTGTAAAGTTGCTCATTGCAACCATAACATTCACTCCTATTATACCTTTTGCCTTTTCTTTTGCATTACGTATTTCCTGTTTTAATCCGTAGATACTTGCTTCGGCATAATCCTTTGAATACTTATTATAGAGCAAACCTAAACCGGCGGATGAAATAACACCTATTCCTCCCTCTTTTGCTACCGCTGATGCTAATCCCGATAATGAGATTCCTACTCCCATACCTCCTTGAATAACCGGAATCTTAGCTAATAAATCTCCAATTTTTAAAGATCTCATTTGTTGTAAATTTTATTATAATTAGATTAGTCTATATTAAAGACTAATGTATATATCCCTCAAATAATATAAATGCGACACAAAGCTACACAAAAAATATAAATGTGTGCATAATTAATTCATAATAACAAAGTATTATATTATAAAAAGTATAAATTTTTCTAATATTCACAATGTGTCTATCCTTAGTATATAAGATTTATATAAACAGATAATATTATCCAAAATGTTAAATGCTAATCTTCTTAAACTTAAATTGATATCTCTATTAAGATTAAACTATTTGTAGAGGAATGAAATTTATATAAACTAAAACATACATCTATTAACATTAAGGATTCTATTTTCTTAGCGCTTTAATTTAATTTTTTTATTTATCCGAATGTCTAACTCTTTATACTTTTAGAATTGTAAGAATTTATATATAGTTTAAGATATTTAATGGAGAAAAATAAACTAATGGAAACAACCATTGTTTTATTATTAAAAGAAAACTATAAAAGTAGAACCGTTATTTTTTAGCTTAAACAACAATAAATCATTTCGTTATGAAGAAGCTTTTTTTAATACTATCCGTTATGTGCGGTGTGATTTTGAGCGGATGTTCTCCATATACATTACTTAACAGTACAGTATATAATGATGCGGATATTTCTTCTATCAGAACATTTCGAGTAGCAACGGCACAGGAAGATCAACTTCCTCCTAAAATGAGCATGACTGATTATTACAATATTTCCAATGCGATAAGACAACAACTGATTGCAAGAGGATATACTGAAACTAATGATTCACCTATACTTGTAAATTTTGGTATGTCAATTCAGACAGTAATACAGACTGAACCTGCCTTGCCTCCGGGATATTGGCCTGGCTATTGGAATGGATTTGGAGGATGGCAAAATTATTGGATCTATCCTAGAAGTTTATATCTACAAAACTACTACCAAAATGCAGAGTTGATAACAGGTGTACAGAAAGAGGGAGTGCTTACAATTGATATGGTTGATACAGATTCTCATTCATATGTTTGGTCAGCCTCTGTAGAAAGTATTCTTACTCCTGGTAATACTCAAATAAGAAGTAATTCTGCAGTACAGGAGATAGTAGCGGTTGCATTTAAGAAATTCCCAATACCGCTTCCTACTCAGAAAAAATAAATTTTAATATTAAAAAAGAAACTGCAATTTAAATCGTAAAGATTTAAATTGCAGTTTCTTTTTTATATAGAATTTAAAATAAATTGACTAAGGTCAAGTATCT
>CAMTOJ010000064.1 GCA_947074145.1 uncultured Bacteroidales bacterium | reverse complement strand
CAACGACCCCGAGATTACAAATCACGTGCTCTGGCCAACTGAGCTAAAGAGGCATATTCATAAATTACACCCGCCTGGTGTTTTATGACTACTAAGCGGGTGCAAATTTAGGCATTTAATCCAAATTACAAAACTATTATCCTTTTTTTTTCAGTCTATTAATTCTTTTTGGTCAACTCTGTAGCTTTTTTAAACTTGTACTTATCTATCTGCTTAGCCAAAGCTTCAACAACAAGAACTACAGACTCTTCAAATGTATCCGTTCTCTTACTTGCAAACAACTCTCCTTCCGGAAGCAATAATTTTATGCTGGCCTCTTTATTCATCTTTTCTTCTGAATTAACCAACCTCAAAACGACTTCGGTAGCAACAGTGTTGTCTACATTCTTTTCCAACTTCGATAATTTCTTATTGATAAAATCGATCAACTGTGTAGATGCATCAAAATGCAAAGACTGAATGTTAACGTTCATAATTAACCTCCTTTTTCTTTTTTTGCTCTTGGATGAGCTTGTTTATAATTATCCATAATCTCTCTCGAAGTTAAATGAGTATAAACTTCGGTCGATGATAGACTACTGTGCCCTAACAACTCCTTTACTGCTAACAAATCAGCGCCCGATGATAACATAGATGTTGCAAACGAATGTCGTAAAACATGAGGACTTCTCTTTTCAGGAGACACTACCAAAGAAAGATAATAATTCACTTTTTTATAAACGAAACCCATTGTCATCCTCAGACCGTCATCCTTTACAATCAACGCACCGTCACCCTGGGCAATCAGCTCATTTTTCTGTTTCAAATACAATCCGAGCATCTCATGGAGCTCATGAGCAAACGGTACATATCTTTGTTTTCCGCCTTTTCCGCTCACCTTTATCATTGATTTATAAAAATCCAAATCTTTTTCATCCAATGCTATAACCTCTGCACGTCTTATACCGGTAGTATAAAGAAGTGTGATCAGAAGCCGATCTCTCATCCCGTAAAAATCGTCACTAAACCATTCGCCGTCTATCAACTTATCCATTTCAGTCGAGCGAACAAAAGCCGGCAATTTCTTTGGAGCCTTTGGTGGCAAAAGCAAACCTAACGGACTCTCTTCTATATCTCCCTGCTTTTTCAGATATTTAAAGTACGACCTTAATGCACTTAGCTTTCTTTTTATTGTCGTAACCCCATCTCCGCCCTCGGCAAGGACAACCATCCAATTTCGAATCAAATCTCGATCAACAAGCGTTGCAACGTATTCGCCTTGCTGATCTACGACGTATTCGGCAAACTGCAACAAGTCACGCTTATATGCAGAAACAGTATGAGTGGAATAATTCCTCTCATACTGTATATATTTTATGAATGATTCAAATATCATAAAGAGCGTTGCTTTTACATTACAACGAATTTATAAAAAAGAATTCAATCTTCCTATTAAATAAGATCTTTTTTTATTAATCTTCGATACGTTGAAGTTTCTGTACATAAACCGCACGTTCTTTAGCGATTCTTTTTACCACAGATGGTTTTTCAAATGCCTGACGTCTACGTAGTTCTTTGATTGTACCTGTTTTTTCAAATTTTCTTTTGAACTTCTTTAGTGACTTTTCAATGTTTTCGCCTTCTTTAACTGGAACGATAATCATAATTTTATAGTATTTATTATTTGTTTATTCTTTGCAAAAGTTCCGCAAAATTAATCTTTTGTTTCTTAATTCGCAAAAGTTACCGGTGAATATTTATTTTAGTTTACGACCGGATTCCAAACAACCTATACTTTTTTCACCTCCTCAGATTTAATTTTTATTTTGAGGTGTCGAAATTCCAAAGGCGGATAAATATATTTATCCTTAAATCGTACTGCTAAAACGTTTATTCTTCACAAAGAGCTTTTACTCCTTGAATTTGATTTGCAAAATTAATCAATGTTCTCAATCATACAAACAATAGTTATATTTTTTATTCTATTTCCAAAAGTTTATATGATCTTAACGTTCAATTCTTTAGTAATCCCTGTTTGTAAGGATTGATTCATTGCAATTACTCTTTTTCTGCATCTATGCTTGAGATCTGAATCTCTCTTTTTAGGCTTTGCTCAAGAGATATAAGGGTCTCTGTCTCCACAACGCCTTGAATCTGCTGAATCTGATCATTTAGCAACGTCATTAGATGCTCATTATCTCTTGCATATAGTTTACAAAGCATTGTATAAGGTCCGGTAGTAAAATGACATTCTACTACTTCCGGAATCTTTGTTAGTTCAGGAACGACAGTCTTATACATCGATCCTTTTTCAAGTTTTACTCCTATATATGTACATGTCTGGAATCCTAATATTTTAGGGTTAATATTATATCCAGATCCAATAATCACGTTCATATCTATGAGCCTTTGAATTCTCTGATGAATGGCAGCTCTTGAGACTCCACATTCAGTTGCGACATCCTTTGATGGAATTCGCGCATTTCTTGTTATTATATCTAAAATCTGTCTGTCTAAATTATCAATTTTCTCCATAAGAAATTCAAATTAATACATTTTGCTATCAAAAATACAATTTGTTTTGAATAAATAAAGGTTTTGACTCCATTTATTTCTCAAATTTACACTTTGTACTTGCAATTAGTCAATTGTGTAATCTTAAATTCAAAAAAAATAACAAATGAGTATCAATTATAATAATTAATAACAAATATCACTCTCCTCACCTATATTAGCTACACCTTGCAAGGTGTAGCTAATATCCTTGCAAAGTTTTTATTGTAACCAAGCTTGGTTTTAGTTGTAAGCCTTAATGGTTTTAATAGAATCATTACTTCCTTAAGAAAAAGGTCAAGGGGAAAAATAAAAAACCTAGATGACAATCTGCATTTTTTAGTGACTCAATTTTTTTATAAATCTCTCATAGTACTTAATCTTCTTAATCCTAACCCATGTACTTTAGAGAATCTATAGATTGATTGAATATGATCTAATCTTTCTTGCATAAAAAAACGGATGTAATCATTGTAGATTACACCCGCTTATTATTTTCTAAATAAACAGCTACTTGAGCGTTTGTTTATTTTTTTGTTTTGTCATTTTCAACCCCTAGAAGTTCAACTTCAAACACTAATGTAGAATTTGATTTGATCTTTTGTCCTGCTCCGCGTTCTCCGTATGCAAGATCAGATGGGATATAAAGAATATATTTTGAACCAACAGGCATCAATTTCAAAGCCTCAGTCCATCCAGTGATAACCTGATTAACTCCGAATTCAGCAGGTTCACCACGTTCTACAGAACTATCAAAAACCTCTCCATTAAGAAGTTTTCCTGTATAATGAACTTTTACTTTATCTCCGTCAACAGGAACTTGTCCGTTACCTTGAGTTTCTACTTTATACTGTAGTCCGCTTGCAGTTGTGATAATGCCTTTTTTCTTTCCATTTTCTTCAAGGAAAGCTTGTCCTTCTTGTTTATTCTTTTCAGCTTCCTTCTGCTCTGCATTCTGGAAATAGTTTTGAATAATATTAATAGCTTCTTCCTGAGTCATTGCTGATTCAGTTCCTTTCAATGCATTAGCAAAACCGGCAATCATGTCATCAACATTTGCAGTTCCGCCAGGGAAAGATTCAAGATTTTGTTTGTAGCTCAATCCTGTATTTACACCAATAGCATAACTAACACTGTCAATATCAGTCTTAAGTGATGCTTTTTGGTTGCAATCACAAGATGTAAATGTCAGTGCAATTGCTCCGGCAATCACTGGCAATAGTACTCTTTTTTTCATTTATTTATTTTTTATTATTTGGTTTTTAAATATTCAAGATTATTAATCTATACAACGCATTTAACATAAGTTTATTATGCAATCTACAAATTTAATATAAAAATATGGGAATATTACAAAACTTTCAAAAGCTCCACATCAAATATCAATGTGCTGTTAGGAGGAATTGCATCACCTGCACCTCTTTCGCCATATGCTAATTCAGATGGAATAACCAGCTCCCATTTAGAACCTTCAGGCATCAATTGAAGAGCTTCCACCCAACCCGGAATAACTTGATTAACTCCAAATTCAGCAGGTTGACCACGTTTTTCTGAACTATCAAAAACTTTACCATCAATTGTCTTTCCTGTATAATGAACTCTTACTTTATCTGTAGCTCCAGGTATTTTACCTTCTCCTTGTTTAATCACTTTATATTCAAGTCCGCTCGGCATCACAATTACACCATCTTCTTGAGCATACTTTTCTAAATAAGCGACACCTGCTTCACTGTTCTTTTCTAACATTTCATTATTAAGCTTTTCGAAATACTCATTAACTACCTGTTTTGCTTCATCAAATGTCATTTCAGGTGTTGTATTTTCATAAACAGCTTTTAATGCTTTAGCAAACTCATCTATATTCAGATTTTTGATTCCAGTCCCAATAAAATTGTGACCCATGCTCATTCCGAGCGCGTAACTTACTTTATCCATATCTTTTAATTAAAATAAATAATCATATAAACAATTTAGAAGCACAAAGAGTTGTAGTATGATTTCTTTTTTATATTTTGATTACATTACAAATCTAAATATATTTATATATCTATTGGTAACAAACAGATAATTTTTCAAAATTCTTGTTTTAAAAAAAACTCTCCGAATATATATTCGGAGAGTTTTTGATTTCTATATAAAGAATTATATTCTTCTTTTTTCTTTAACTGCTTCTAACACATTAATAATATAATCTCCTAATTTTTCAGATTCGGAAATAAGATCCATATAGAATGTTCCGGCTTGATACTCATAATCGCCTTTCTTTACATTTTCTATATTCTCATTCCTAAGCTGATTTCTGAAATTATTTATTTCATCCTCTTTATTGAATGCTTTGTTTAAATCCGTTTCAAGCATCTCATTTTTTGCAAGGATTGAAGTCATATTTTCAAGAGCCTGCTGTGTCAGTTTAAACATCTTATCGACATTCTCTATAATATAAGGAGTAAATTCAACATGAGCTTCACTCTTTCTTATCATTGTACGTGCAAGATGAAAACAACTATCACCAATACTCTCTATTTCATCCACAACTTTAAACATTGATCTCATTTGGTTTTCCGATCCATAAGAGATATTATTTGTTGTGATATGGTTTAAGTAATTTGCTATTTCAAGCTCCATTCTGTCAGAAATTTTTTCATATTTCTCTATTCGGCTAAACAGCTTACTATAACTCTCGCTTCCCTCCTTTTCATGAAACAGATCATGTGTCAACAACAACATTCTTTGAGTTCGCTCTGCATAAACAACCGTTTCCTTTTTCACTTGAAGCAATGATAATTCTCCTGTCGAAAGCATCCCGGAAGAGATATAACGCAACTGGAATTCTTCATCATTCTGCTTCTGAGGGATAATCTTATTAACAATTTTAACATACAGATTCACAAACCAAATCATCAATAAGACATTTGTGATATTGAATATTGTATGAAATAATGATAGTGCATAAGATGTTGCAACCTGCATATTCTGATATTCTGTTTTCAGTTTAAGAACACCTGCATCAGTTGCATTTATCGTATTTTCATTTAACTGATTTACAATTGCGGGATCAGTTACATCAACAAAATTCATTAATTGAGTAGGATCACCCGGACCATATTGCGTCACTATCCAAGCCACCATTTTAGTAAATGGGAAGAACAAGGCTAACATCCATAATACGCCAAATATATTAAACATCAAGTGGGCAAGTGCTGCTCTTTTTGCAGATACATTAGCGTTAAGAGCGGCCATATTAGCGGTTATTGTTGTTCCGATATTCTCTCCTAAAACCATAGCAGCAGCAATATCAAAAGATATCCATCCTTTACTACACATTATCAGTGTAATTGCCATTGTAGCGGATGATGACTGGACTATTACTGTAAGAATTGCTCCTATTAACATAAAAAGCAATACAGATCCAAATCCCATATCCGTATAATCGGTAAGAAATGACAATATTTGCGGATTACTCCTTATGTCAGGTACCGAGTTTTTCAGGAAATCGAGTCCAAGAAAAATAAATGAAAATCCCATAAGGAATTCTCCCCAGGATTTACGGTGGCTGTTACTTGTAAACAACAATGGCACAGCTAAAGCCATTAATGGGATTGCAAAAGTCGCTATATTAACTTTAAATCCGAAAATCGATATAATCCAGGCTGTCACCGTTGTACCAACATTTGCACCCATAATAACAGATATGGATTGCGCCAATGATAATAGTCCGGCATTTACAAAACTCACAACCATTACAGTTGTTGCAGAAGACGATTGAATAAGCGCTGTAATAAGGATACCCGTGAACACACCCATTACACGGTTTCTTGTCATTACAGTAAGAATACTTCTTAGCTTATCCCCGGCCACTTTTTGTAACCCTTCACTCATTATTTTCATTCCATATAGGAACATTCCCAATGATCCGACAAGCTGAAAAAAATCAAGAAATGAATAGTTCATTAAATTTATTTTATTGTGATTGTATTTTTGTGATTCATTCGAAACAAAAATAAATCAAAAAAACAGGTAAATAAAAGAGCCAATATAAAATTTTACCGGAAATGGAAATAAATACATTTTGTAATATCATTGTAGCATCTACAAAATATATTTGTATGTTAAATGGTTAACTCTTTATCTGTTACTTCATTATTAATAAGAACATTATTATTTTTACAATGTTCAAACAGTTACATGATGATTAACATCTTAATCTATAAACACGAAAAAGCCTTCATATTATATGTAATATATGAAGGCTTTTTTCTTATTTATTTATGACTTAATTCGTCTTATAATCATATTTTAGTTCGGCAAGCTCTTTATTGGCTTCTACAATTTTATTGGCAAGAGCAAGTTTGTAAGAGGCAAATTTATTTGCCAATTCTTCATCGCCTAATGACAAGATCTGAACAGCCAAAATTGCAGCATTCATCGATCCGTTAATGGCAACAGTCGCAACAGGTATTCCCGGAGGCATCTGAACCATAGCATAAAGAGCATCAAGACCCTCAATACTCGATTTAATAGGCACTCCTATCACAGGAAGCGGAGTCATTGCCGCTATAACACCGGCAAGATGAGCAGCCATTCCTGCTGCTGCTATAATAACTTTTATACCTCTTTCCTTTGCATTGGTGGCAAACTCTTCAACCTCTTTTGGTGTTCTGTGAGCTGATAGTGCATTAATTTCAAAAGGGATGCAAAACTCATTTAAAAGATCTGCTGCCTTTTTCATAACAGGAAGATCGGATGTGCTTCCCATAATAATACTAACTACTGGTGTCATCAATTTTGTACTTTTTTATTATTAAATATTTGTTTTCTATCCGGATTGCCCGAATGAATAGATCAACTCTTTATACTCTTTTGCAGTAAGCAAATGTTCTGTTTCAGCAATATCATCAAGTTCTGCTGCTATAATCCATCCGGCACCATAAGGATCATCATTTATCAGAGAGGGAAATTTATCCAACTCGCCATTAAACTCTGTCACTATTGCCGAAAATGGAATTATCAGATTCACAACTTTATAAACCGATTCCACAGATCCAAAAGTACGATATTTTTCTATATTTTCACCTATAGTGTTTACATCCACATAGGTAATATTCCCTATTTCTTTTTGCGCATAATCAGTAAGACCGATGTACACAATATTTTTTTTTACTTTGACCCAAAGATGATCTTTAGTATACTGTAGGTTATCAGGCACATACATATCTATTATGATTTAAGTTATTAAATTCACCCGAAATAAGATGTTATCATCATTAATAACAAAACCCAGCCCAAACCGTTCGCATATCCTGCAATTACCTGTCCAAATGTATGACAATTTAGATATATCCTTGCCGTACCTACTGCTCCCGATGCAAGAATAACAAGTGACAAAAGCCACAAAGGGACTGCTCCGAAGACAATAAATAAATATATTACAGCTCCCATCATCCCCCCCATTCCTGTTGCATGGGCACTAATTTTCCATTTCATCGTAATAAACATCGCATTAATAAGAGCCAAAGCCGCACCAATTAACATTGATAACATCCATAATGGAACTCTTAGTTTATATAGGGTTATAGCGCATGTAAAATATGATAAAATGGTTATTAAATATGGTATCATCCTGTCTTTTCTGTTATAAAGACTCACCGATGATATAACCTTAAGAATCTTAAGCAGGAAAATAAATAAACATGGAATAACAAGTGTAAAAACTCCCACTATAGATGTTATCATCGATTTATAATACATCGGCATAACATTAAGATACGAGTCTTTAAACATTAAGGCAAAACTTAAGACAGGCATCAAAAGAGGATGAAAGATAAAAGACAATATATGTGAGATAATTTTCATTGTATATATTATTATAGTTCTTTTCTTAATCTTGCGACTGCAAACCCAAGCTGCTCTCTATATTTGGCAACTGTTCGCCTTGCCACTATATAACCTTTTTGCTTAAGTAATTCACTAAGTTTATCATCTGAATAGGGAACATTCTTATCTTCACTGTTTATAATATCAGATAATATTTTTTTGATCTCCTTTTTCGAGACCTCCTCGCCATCCTCTGTAACAGACGATTCTGAGAAAAAATATTTTAACGAAAACACTCCGAAATCAGTCATTACATATTTACTATTACTAACACGAGAAATAGTAGAAATATCAAATCCTGTTTTCTCAGCCACATCTTTAAGTATCATAGGCTTCAGACTTACGTCATCACCTGTAAGAAAAAAAGATTTCTGGATATCAGCAATTACCTGCATCGTTGTCAACAAAGTATTGTTTCGTTGCTTTATGGAATCAATAAACCATTTTGCAGAATCTATCTTATGCTTGACAAACATTATAGCATTTTTCACACTTGCTGTTCGATTCTCTTTGTTCGATACCCAATCTTCAAGTTGATTAGTATAATATTCGCTCACTCTAAGTTCGGGAATATTATTATTATTCAAAGAAACTATTAAATCGCCGTCAAAGTTTTCAATAATGAAATCAGGCACAATCTGTTCCATCTTATCTTCCATAAGATCAGACCATGATGCACCGGGCTTTGGATTAAGAGACAGAATTTCTGCCATTACATCCTTAAGCATCTCTGGCGTGATTGAATATTTCTTTTGTATTTTATCAAAATGGCGTTTTGCGAATGTATCAAAGTCTTCCGTTAATATTTGATATGCCATTTGTGTGACAGGAGTAGCTTTTTTCCTTTCTAACTGAAGAGTCAAACACTCCTGAAGTGATCTGGCTCCAACTCCTGCAGGGTCTAATTCCTGAACTATGAAAAGGGCATCCTCCATCTGCTCCGGTGTATATTCCATACCTTCCGAAAATGCCAAATCATCACTTATTGCAACTAAATCTCTCGATAGGTAGCCGTTATTATCAAGGTTTCCTATTATGTATTCCGAACATTTTCCAATCTCCGGAGTCATCTCCTTTAAAGAAAGTTGCTCAGTTAGGAATTCTGTAAAACTGCTTGATTTGGAATAAGAATATTCAGGCTGTTTAACTTGCTGCATACGTGCAGACTCCTGTAATCTGTAATCAGGTATCTCGTCTTCATTTCGGTAATCCCCCAGATCAATTTCATTTTCTCTGAAAGAATTATCTTCATCTTTCTCATCAGAAGTGCCATTATCGTTATTTGCATCCTCTTGTTTTCCACAATCTTCAAGAGTCGGATTCTCTTCGATCTCCTTTTTTATCTTCTCCTCAAGTTCTATGACAGGGAGCTCAAGCATCCTTATCAATTGCACCTGTTGAGGGGTCAACTTCTGAGTCTGTTGTAATATTTGGCTTTGCTTAATCATCAATTCTTAAAACACTGATATAATTAATAGATATATAGTTACTCTTATTTATAATATAACATATAAACATATGTATCAGACTTATTTAGAGCAACTATTAATATTTATGGACAAAAATTTATCTTTATAAATAGAAGGTGTTATTTACTTAATCATTCTCAATATATAAAACTACTACCTCCCAAAAACTCTCTCAACAAAGAAATAGGTGGTATTTCCGATTCTTCTATACTTTTAAAGTAGGAAAGAAAACGTAAAAGGCGGTAAGCCTCTGCGTAATATGGAGAGAAGGCCGGTACATCTTGCAATAGAGGTTCGGCTTGTTTCTTTAATACAGACAATTCATAAAGCATAGCTGAATTAAACATCATATCAGCATTCTCCTGATATGGAAATATCCATTTATCCTCTCCTGCTCTTACGCTCGGCCAACGGGCGATGGTATCTTCTGCACTGCATTTTCTGAATTGATTATCTCTTACTATTCTTCGTATAAGTCGATTATCTGTAGTAGGAATCCAGTTATGATCATCAAGAGAGATAGTAGTTAAAGCTGACACATAGATTCTAAACTTAAGTTTCTCATCTATCATTGTTGTCAGAGCCGGATTTAGGGCATGAATCCCCTCCATTATAAGGATATTTTCAGGCTTTAACTGTAATTTCTTTCCTGTATATTCTTTTTTTCCTAATGAAAAATTGTAAGTCGGAATATCTACTACTTCTCCGTTTATTAATCGATTTATGTGATCATTAAATAATGCCAAGTCAAGAGAGTATAAAGATTCGAAATCATAATCTCCATTTTCGTCTCGTGGAGAATTTTCTCTTTCAACAAAATAATCATCCAAAGAGATAGAAATCGGACTCATAAGATTGGTCATCAATTGAATGGATAGTCTTTTAGAGAAGGTAGTCTTACCGGAAGAAGATGGACCTGAAATAAGAACTACTTTTACATCTCTGCGATGTGCAATCTCATCTGCAATCTTTATAATTTTTTTCTCCTGTAATGCTTCACTAACCTGAATCAATGGCATAACCTGACCATTAGATACAACCTTATTAAGGTTTCCGACATTGGAGAGTTTTGCTATAAAATTGAATTTTGTAAATTCATTAAGGACACTCATCATTTTGGGCTGCGGTGTCATAGGCTCCAATCTGTCGGGGTTATTCTTTTGAGGTATAATAAGAAGTAATCCGTCATTATATCGTTGAAGATCAAAAACTTTCAACAAACCCGAAGAAGGCATTAGCGATCCGTAATAATAATCAATATGGCCTGCAAGTTCATAAATATCCGTATATAACATACCACTACTCTCAAGCAGCTCAACTTTGTCAGTCATATTACGATTCTTAAACATCTCAATAGCATTTGTTCGATGAACCGTTTTCTTAACAAATGGAATATCTTCATTAACTATCTCACGCATCCTATCACGAATCTGATCAAGGATTTCATCGCTAATTATTTCCCTATTATTTATATTACAGTAATAACCTCGGGATATCGGATGTTCTATTCTTAATCTACTACCGGGGATAATCTCATCGACCGCTTTAAAGAGTACAAAGCAAAGAGATCTCACATAAATGCGCATACCCGACATTGAACTTATATCTATAAATTCTATATCTTTTGGATTATATATTTTATAATCAAGCCCCTGTGTGATATTATTGACTCTGGCACCTACACATGTATGTGGTAATTTTATACCTAAAATCTTATAAAGTTCTGACAAGCTCGTAGTTACGGGTATGTCAATATTCTTATCAACATTCTTACAATATATATTTATTGTATCCAACATATTTTTCTCGTCTTAATGGTTCTCGTTAAAGTTATAAGGTTATTCATCAAAACGTTCATTTTTCTACAACTTTTTGCGTTTTTAGTTAAAAAAAACAATCAAATACGCTTAAATATCTTCCATTGCTTTAACAGAAACAACGTAGCTATCACACATGCAATCACGTCGGCTATAGGCATTGCTATCCATGCTCCGTTGAGTTCGAAAAAATGAGGAAGAATCCATATCATAGGTAATAAGAACAATACCTGCCTGGACAAACTTAAGAATATTGCCTTCCATGCAATCCCGATTGATTGAAAAAAGTTTGTTGTAACGATAACAAAACCAACAATAGGAAATGCCAAAAACACTCTCTTCATGCCATTTGCAGAGATAGCTACAAGTTCGTCATCTCTTGTAAAGGCATTAGTTAATGTTATCGGAAAACTAATGGAAAGAATAAAACCTAAAGTCGTTATTATGGTAGCGGCAATCGCCGTTTTATAGTATGCACTTTTGACTCGATCATAATTTCCTGCCCCATAGTTGTATCCTACAATTGGTTGCATTCCCTGACATAGGCCAATTATTGCCATCACCATAAATGCCGCGTAACTGTTTATTATACCAAAAGCTCCAATCGCAAGATCTCCTCCATGCGTAAGAAGTACTCTATTCATAATTACGTTTACAAGACTTGCCGTAACATTTATTAAAAAAGGAGACATACCGATACTCACGATTGCTAATATTATCTTAGGATCAAGTCGAAAGCCCTCTTTGATAAAACTTACTGTATGTTTGGAATTTGAGAAATGAACTAATACCCAGACTGTAGTAAGACACATTGATATTACAGTTGCAATTGCAGCTCCTTTTATTCCCATATCAAATACAAATATGAATATTGGATCCAGTATTACATTTGCCAAAGCACTAATAACCATTGTTATCATTGCTTTTTTGGGATAACCGGATGCTCTCATCATATTATTAAATCCAAAACTCAGATTATTTAATATGGTGCATGGAATTATTATTTTAAGATATTCTTCCGCATATGGAATGGTTATAGGTGTTCCTCCGAATGCCATTAATATTTCATCCATCCATATAAAATTTATCACTGCGTATACTGCAGAAATAGCAAGAACCAATATAAGCGCATTTCCCAATATATGCTTTGCCTTTTCATTCTCGTTTTTCCCCATACATATTGATGTACGAGCAGCAGCTCCGGCTCCAACTAAAGTACCACAAGCAACTGAAAGTGTCATTATAGGAAATGTCAAGGCTAATCCCGAAATAGCTTCCGGTCCCACTCCCTGCCCTATATATATTCTATCAACAATGTTATACAGCGAAATTACGAGAGTTCCTATGATAGCAGGAATAGAATATTCAACAAGAAGTTTTCCTATAGGGAGATGCCCCAATTTATTTGTTATATTGGTATCATACAACTTCTTATCAGATTGCGCCATATTATTTTCATCCATATTAATTAATTTTATACCTTAAAACAACCTTCTCATAAACAAATCATCTCCAGTCTCCGTTAGCTTTCATTATCTCAATAAGCTTCTCGACGGCATCCTCTTCAGGTATATTTTTCTCTATACATTCTCTACCCTTATAAAGTGAAATTCTATCTTTACCGGCACCGACATAGCCGTAATCAGCATCAGCCATCTCTCCGGGACCATTCACAATACATCCCATAATCCCAATTTTTAAACCGATAAGATGAGATGTTGCATTTTTAACCCTACTTATTGTTGTTTGCAAATCAAACATAGTTCTGCCGCAGCCCGGACAAGAAATATATTCTGTTTTTGTTATTCTTGATCCTGTTGCCTGCAATATTGAAAAAGAGATTCTGCTCAATTCTTCAACATCTTTTGTGTCGGTAGTCGTAATCCATATACCATCACTTAATTTATCAATTAAATTAGGGCCAAAATCCACTGAAGCTTTTACAACAACATCAACATCATCATCAGTATACTTTATATGAGTAATTACAGGGTTATAAATTTCCTCTTTTTCTAATGATAAAATCAATGCTCTTTGATAAGCTGCTTTATTTATATTATCAGAGTCCGCTATAACAACAATAGAACTATCTGATTTCAGAAGTTCAATTATTCTGACAGCTTTTTCACATTGAGATACGAATTTAAAATTGTTATCCGTATTTATCTCATTGAGAGACAATTCTAAAAACTTAACCTTAGCATTATCTTTTGCAATAAGATCGAGTTGATTTGTTGAATATTTTCTATATATATTTTTTCCTGAAGCAACATTTAAAGCATCGACAAGGAAAATCTTGTCAACGTTATCAGGAGTATTCATTCCGACATACAAAATATCAGCATCAAGCTTATCATATTCTATATGTTCAGGATCGCATCCTGAAATATCACTAATTACTATTGGAACATTATTACCTCCTATATTTTTTGCAGCTATAGTTTTTCTTTTATCATTACCATATTTATTATAATAAGGATTATATGGTCCGAATATCTGATCATGATTCATCTTTCGACAAACATAATTGATTATCTGACGAGCAACGACAGGCTCTACCTCCGGCTCCTCGCTTAACGACACTCTGATTGTATCACCAATTCCTTCTGATAGTAATGTTCCTATTCCAATAGCCGATTTTATTCTTCCGTCTTCTCCTTCTCCGGCTTCTGTCACGCCAAGATGAATAGGGAAAAATAAGTCTTCGGAATTCATTATAGATGCCAATAATCTCACAGTTCTCACCATCATAGAAGTATTAGACGATTTGACAGAGACAACAACATTTTCAAATTTTTCATCTTTACAAATACGAAGCATCTCCATGCATGACTCTACAATTCCTTCAGGAGTATCGCCATATCTGTCCATTATTCTTTCTGATAAAGAACCATGATTTACTCCTATTCTTATTGCTGTATTATTGGTCTTACAGATTTGTAAAAACTTTATGAATCTCTCCCTAAGCAATTCATATTCTTTCTTATACTCCTCTTTGCTATATGGCTTTGTCTTATCTGTACGGATACTTCTTACATAATTTCCGGGATTTATCCTTACTTTTTCAACTATGGTCGAAACCTCATCCGCAATATCAGGTGAAAAATGAACATCAGCCACAAGAGGAATTGAAAAACCTGATGCTAATATTCCCTCTTCTATATTTTTCATGTTTCTGGCATCCGCCATTGAAGGGGTAGTAAATCTGACAATTTTCGCACCACTTTCAAATATTCTTATAGCTTGTTTAACCGCTTCTTCTGTATTGGAAGTTTTAACATTCGCCATCGACTGAATCACAATAGGATAATCCCCTCCGATTACCACATCTCCGACTTTAACCTCTAAAGTCCTTCTCTTATTATAATTATAAATATCTTCCATTTATATTGCTGTAATATCAAGTTTCAGGCTTTATGTATTTGAAAACAGTAAACGCCTAATTAATGTTTTATCTAAAATTGCCACAAAATTACTAATAAACTTATTATTAATACATCTCTTTGTTTTTTTGTCCCGAATTAAACCCAAAAAGTTATTAATCAATCTTAATCTTATTCCTTTACAAGATATTAACCCATGTTGAAAGATCTATATTTGAAAATTATCAGAATCCTTTTACTATAACAAAAAAGGCATCCTGTATTGGATGCCTTCTTTTGTTCAGTATATAATGATTATTAT
Source organism: uncultured Bacteroidales bacterium (assembly GCA_947074145.1). Classification (GTDB taxonomy): domain Bacteria; phylum Bacteroidota; class Bacteroidia; order Bacteroidales; family JAUNSR01; genus JAUNSR01. The sequence continues at coordinate 3,109 of CAMTOJ010000064.1, read as the reverse complement.
ATTGTCTGTTCTTTATCTCTCGGATTATCATTTCTTCTATGATCTCCACCTCTTTTGTCATAAGGTTTTCTGTCGCCTCTGTCGCCACGATCACCTCTTCCGCCTCTATCACCTCTGTCGCCACCTTGTGGACGTCTTGGTCTGTCATCTCTTCTTTCTCTTTCAACATAACCTTCAGGTTTTTCTGTAAGAGCTTTCATCGATAGACGGAACTTACCGGTTTTCTTATCAACTTCGACAAGTTTAACAGTTACTTCGTCTCCTTCATTGATTCCTGTTTCTTCCATAGTCTCAATTCTGTTCCAGCTAATTTCTGAAATATGAAGAAGACCATCTTTTCCAGGCATAAATTCAACGAATGCTCCGAATGGTTGAAGAGTTTTAACTTTACCTGTGTAAGTTGCACCCTCTTCAGGAATTGCGATAATTCCTTTTACTTTTGCCATCGCTGCATCAATATATCCTTTATTGTTTGCAGAGATCTCTACGCGACCTTGTCCATCAATCTCTTCAATAGTAATTGTAGCCTTTGTTTCTTCCTGAATTCCCTGAATGATTTTTCCTCCAGGGCCGATGATTGCACCGATAAATTCTTTAGGAACCATGATAACTTCAATTCTTGGAGTATGATCTTTGAAATCCTCTCTTGGCGCAGACATTGTTTCAACGATTTTGCCTAAGATATGAGCACGTCCTTCTTTAGCTTGGTTAAGCGCAGTCTCAAGAATTTCGTAAGAAAGTCCGTCAACCTTGATATCCATCTGTGTAGCAGTGATACCTTTTGCAGTACCTGTTACTTTGAAGTCCATATCTCCAAGGTGATCTTCATCACCAAGAATATCAGAAAGAACAGCGAATCTTGCATCACCTGCGTCTTTAATCAATCCCATAGCGATACCTGAAACCGGAGCTTTAATCTTCACACCGGCATCCATTAGGGCAAGAGTACCTGCACAAACAGTAGCCATTGAAGAAGAACCGTTAGATTCAAGAATATCAGAAACAAGTCTTATTACGTAAGGATAGTTAGCAGGTAAAACCTTTGCCAACGCTCTTTTTGCAAGATTTCCGTGTCCAATCTCTCTACGGCCAACACCTCTTGAAGGTCTTGCTTCACCTGTTGAGAATGGAGGGAAGTTATAATGAAGAAGGAATCTTTCATATCCTTGGTTAAGAACCTCATCAATCATCTTCTCATCAAGCTTGTTACCAAGAGTACATGTTGTCAATGACTGAGTTTCTCCGCGAGTAAATACTGCTGATCCGTGAGGTCCAGGTATATAATCTGTTTCACACCAGATAGGTCTGATCTGAGTTGTAGAACGTCCGTCAAGACGTTTTCCTTCATCAAGAATAGAACGACGCATTGCTTTTTTCTCTACATCGTGGTAATATTTCTTAATCAAAGGAAGTTTTTCTGCTGCGTACTCAGGATCAAGAGATGCAATATACTCTTCCTGAATAGCCTGGAATGCATCATGACGAGCATGTTTGTTTGCATTTCCTGAAGAAGCAACAGCGTAAACTTTATCAAATACAGCTTTTTCGATAGCTTCTTTTAGTTCAGCATCATTTTCTTCGTGGCAATATGTACGCTTAACAGTTTTACCTGCAGCTTCCATAAGTTCCATCTGAATTTTGCAATGAGGTTTGATAGCTTCATGAGCGATTTTCATTGCTTCAAGAAGTTCTGCTTCTGAAACTTCGTCCATTTCACCTTCAACCATCATAATGTTATCATAAGTAGCACCTACCATGATATCCATATCTGCTTCTTTAAGCTCGGAAAAAGTCGGATTGATTTTAAATTCTCCGTTTATACGCGCAACACGAACTTCAGAAATCGGCCCGTTGAAAGGTATATCGGATACGGCAAGAGCAGCAGAAGCCGCAAGCCCTGCAAGAGCGTCAGGCATTACCTCACCGTCAGATGAATATAATGTTACATTAACAAAAGTGTCAGCGTGATAGTCATCAGGAAACAATGGTCTTAGAGCACGGTCGATAAGACGCGCTGTAAGAATTTCGTAATCAGATGCACGTCCTTCTCTTTTTGTAAACCCGCCCGGAAAACGTCCGGCTGCCGGGAATTTTTCTTTATAATCTACAGACAAAGGCATAAAATCTACACCTGGTCCTACTTCTGTCGCTGAACAAACGGTAGCTAAAAGCATAGTCCCGCCCATTCTTAACTCAATGGCTCCGTCAGCCTGTTTTGCCAACTTGCCCGTCTCGAGTGTGATGGTTCTTCCATCCCCCAAATCGATCGTCTTTACAATAGGGTTAATCATATTTTCTTTCTTATTCACTTCTGTCAAATTGCGGCAAATATAGTCAAAGTTTAACTCTTACTTCGTTATTATAGATAAAAAAACTCCTTATTATCTCATTTTTAAAAGAATAATGCAATTTTTTTTTAGTTTTTGGATGCATTTAACTTTATCTATTTATCATCACTCTTTCCTCAAGATATGCGCAGGATCCTGATTTACAGTTCTCCACGCACTCGCCATTATCACAATAAGTGTTGTCAGCATAACAAGAACTACTGAAATAATATAAACCCATGAATATAGATCAACCTTATATGCAAACTGTTCCTGCCACTTTATAAAAACATAAGTTGCAAGCGGTGCCGAAACAATAAAACAAAGTGATATTATTTTTATAAATCTTATATTGAAAATTGATAAGACACTCCCTATCGTAGCTCCGTTAACACGTCTTATTGCAATCTCGCTTCTTCTGTATTGTGTCTCAAAAAGCACAAGTCCGAAAACTCCCATAAGTGATATTAAAACAGATATTACTGAGAAAAATGTAATTATTGAAGATTGTCGTTTCTCTTTCTCATATAACCCGGCAAGCTCTTTTCTGAAACTTCTAACCTCAATCTCATCTTTATTTATTGAAGGATCTGTTTCCACGATTTTTGTCTTTATAAAATCCACGATCTCAGGAATATCACTATTCGGATCTATTTTTATATATGAATGATCAAAACTATTCCAATAATCCTTTCCGAAAACATAAAAGGCAAAAGGCATAATCTCTTTAGTCAAAGATTGAAAATTAAAATTTTCAGAAAACCCGCATATAGACGCAGGGT
>CAMTOJ010000063.1 GCA_947074145.1 uncultured Bacteroidales bacterium | reverse complement strand
TAATCTACTTTATCTGAAGGAGTATCGCGATTGGTAATAACCATTGACATACGAGCATTTCCACCGTTTGCTCTCATATGTTCCTTACACCACATTCTGGCTGTCTCATTCATTTGAATATAAGAAATAGTTGGGAAGGTACTTGCATCAAAACGATTGCGGAAACCTGTTGGAAGTAGATTGAATTCCCATTCATCTTTCCCTCCAAGATTTTCTGCCCATAAATCTTCAGATTTCAATATTGTTCCCATATCAGGGATTTTAATTGTTGAAAAATCACCTTTGTCATTTTGATATGTTCCTTCTGCATATTCAGTATTCATAATGAAATCAGCTAATTCAAGAAAATCCTTATATGAAGGAATTTCCCAACCTGTAGGACAAATTTTTCTTTCATCTTCCGTAACATTAAAATTATAAAGACGACCAAAAATTTTTGTGTTTTCAGGATCATTGTTCATATGCATCATTCTTCCGGTAAACGGATCATAAGAATCGAATATTTCAGAATTAACATCTTCAAGATTACCATCAACAATTGCATCTCCGTTGTTGTAATGTTCTACTTTAAGATTCTCAATCATCCATTCCGTCTTGTTGAATAATTTAGTTTTGTAGCTGTTCTTGTCTATATCTTCTACATTTCTTGTTTGTGCTGATAAACCTAATGTCGCACATAGTGATAATAAAGTAAATAAATACCTCATAGTTTAATTTTTAAATTGATTAATAAATAGTTAGTTAAAAAATGATTGTTGTATTTTATGCAAACGTTAATATTATATGTCTAAAGTGCTGCAAAAGTAAATAAATGAAATAAAATGCACAACTGTGCAATGTTTGCTTTTCTTAAACAAAAGCCGAAGGTTAAATTAAATAATATTTAAGATTATAATAATAACTGAGTAAAAACTATTGTAGATTAGGTAGTTATATTATTGGTGTTTTTGTGTATTCCTACATAAATGTAGGAACATGTTAGATATCCTACATTTATGTAGGATATTGTGGTGAAAAATAAATATTAAAAAAAGTAAAATGAGTATTACTCGTTTTTCTATTAAATTAATTATTATTTGTATGTACGTCATAACCTTGTAATTCTCTATTGTTTATTACTTGTCAGTATAGATATCTATTTACGTTTTATTTAAATAATTAGATTTTAAATCTTGTAGATTATTATGAGATTTTATTTTGGAACGTTATTTGTCTTTTAAATAACGATGAAGTGTGCTCAATTTTATTTATAGCTGAATAAGAATAGAAAAAAGGATATCTCTAATATATATCGTTTGAATAGTTGATATAAAAACTTTATGTGTAAAGCAATTATATATGATATGAGATTAAAGAAATTTTGAAAAATGCATATTATGAAAAAAATATCGTCAACAAGCAATCTAAAAAAAATGATTGAAATTTATACTCCAACCTATCGGGTTCTACTTATGAATGGAATAAAAATAGATCCATTTAATATAGAGCCTAATATAAGTGTCGGTGAACTCGTTGACGAACATCCTGAATGGGAATATATTTATGAACAATTAAACCGGATTAAACAGAAACTGGATTCTAAGACTGAAAATATTGATTATGTCAGAGAGAATATTATTTCTCCCGGGAAAGTTAATATAGCGGGCTTTACCGATTTTTTATGGAATGACAGATTTGTGGAGGAGATAAATAATTTTTGTAAGGAAAATGATATAGAGGTAAATCAGATGTTTCTTCCCAAATATCAAAAAAAAGGGTTACAGCAATATATAAGTTTGTGTAATAATATTGATGAATTGCCTGATATTCTTATAGGTAAAGGATTTAGTACTCTTATGAGCCAGAATTTTATAGATAAGTTTATTAAACCGGGCTATTTTGATCATCCGATTGATATCGAAGTAAAAAAGTTATGGGAGGAAAAGGGTATAAAAGATGAAAAGGATAGATATCATGTTCTAGGGGTGCAGCAAGAGATAATAATTCAGAACTTAAATATCGATACTAATATAGATGTACCTAAAAGATGGAGCGATTTAATGAAACCTGAATATTATAATTCTGTAACTCAAACGGGTAAGCCGCAAAGAGATCATTTCGGATTTATTTTGATGTTTTATCTATACGATAATTATGGAGAAAATGGTATTAGGAAATATGCTAATTCAGTAAAAAATAAGTCTCATTTTTCAGTAATGGTTAAAGATATAGTAAGTAATCAACAAAAGGCAACTCCGTTTAATGTAGCCCATGGTTTTACGTCTCTTTTCTTTCGAAATAATCCGAACGTAAGAGTTCTAAATCTGGAAGAGGGTAATCCTGTATCTGCAATTTTTTGCTTAATAAAAAAGAATGCCTCAAAAGATGCAGTAAAACTGGTAAAACATCTTTTTTCAGATAAAATGGCTCAAATATTTTCTTCAACGGCAGATGTAATTACTGCTAATCCCAATTTCAAGGATGATAAATCATTAAATATAAGATGGATTGGATGGGATAAAATAATGAATGCTAAATTACCATATTTGAAAGATGAATTGAGTGAATTAGCATATGAGATATATGATAAGAAAGAAAATAATATAAAAAATAAAATTGTTTCATTATGAGAGAAAGAGTTTATATTCTGATGATTGTAGCATTATTACCTTTTATTAAAATTAATGCAAGAGAGATTGTTGATATGGCAGGGCGGAGTGTGGAAATACCTGATAAGATTACAAAAATTCTTCCTCATGACGAAAAGACGGGAATTTTGATATATCCTGTATTATCAGATTTAATGATAGGAAGGGCTGTTTCAAAGCATAGTAATGACTTGACTAATATAAGTGATAAATATAAAAAGATGAAAGAATATGATATCCGGAACCATGAGGATATTATTTTATCGGCACCGGATATAGTATTAGTGGGTTGTTTTATACCTGAAGAATATGATAGATATGACAGATTAAGTGCTAAATTAAATATACCTTTTGTTATAATTGATGTGAGTGTAATGTCTGTTGCAAAAACATATCATTTTCTTAATAATCTGATGGGAGAATCTTCAGAGAAATCAAAAGAATGTACTCTTTTTCTTGAAGATTTATATAACTATTTAGAAAGTCTGACATCAGCTGATAAGAAAGAATCTCAGGGAATTTATCTTGCAATGAATGAGAATGGACTTAGTACTGCTCCTTCGGGAAGTCGTCATTCGCAGATTCTTGATATAATAGGACTAAAAAATGTAGTAATATCTAATATCCCAGCTAAAGGTCTTAGTTCGGTATCTATTGAGCAAGTGATGACTTGGACCCCTGATTATATATTTGCCATTTCAAAAGAGGGAAATAGTCCTTTTGAAAATATCTGTTCTTCTGCTCTTTGGAAGGATATCCCGGCTGTAAAAAATAATAGAGTATATGATGTTTGCCAGGATCCATATTCATGGTTTGGTAATCCTCCTTCAATTAATATTATTCCGGGATTGTTTATGTTAGCCAATATTTTTTATAATCTACCTAAAGATGAGACTGAAGAAAATATAAGAAAATTTTATTCTCTTTTTTATGATGTAGAATATAAGAAGACTGGTATTTATTAATCATTAGTGTTAAATATTTTATAATCCATTTATATCTTAAATATATATAGTCGATAGATCTGCGAGATATGCGATGATGAAGGGATCGCGAAACATTTCTGTCTGAAATATTTATATTCGATAGCTATATAATAATGAATTTTTATCTTCACTTCCAACTCCGGAATCTATCGGATCATAATAAATAAGTTGAAAATGCATTAAAAATAAAAGGGTTACTTAAAACAAGTAACCCTTTAGGTTGTAATTATAATCAAAGAAACACTAATTTAATAGAAAATAATTAATCAAGGAATTTATGGAAAATATGCTAAAAACGTTCGATTATTTCCAAACACATTCTACTGTTATGGTAAGGACATTTCCAAAATCCCGCTTTATCATCAATCAGGTTTAATTGGCCATTTGCTTTAATACTCCAGTACCATTCACCTGCTTTTTTATCGGTAAGTCTTTCTTTAATGAAAAACCAACAATCAATAGCTCTATCAAGATATTTACTTTCATTGAAATATTGGAAAATATTAATATATCCTACTACTGTTTCTGCTTGTACCCACCAATGCCTATCTGCATCAATTTTAGATTCATCAGGATCGTATTCATATATCATACCTCCACCTTCAAAATAACCTTCACTTGCAGCTTCTGCTATCTTTAAAATATGAGGTTCAACTTCACATAATAATTCTTCATCGTTAAGCACAAGCGCAGCTTCATGAATAAGCCAAGATGCTTCTATATCATGGCCATAAGATATAGTCCTGAATTTCGTTTCCCATTCATCGTTAAAAAATAATCTAAGATGATTACTCTTAGGATCAGGAAAACGATAAATGAACAGATTGATAAGATTGACAAGTTGTCTTTTTAAATCTTCATTTTTCCAAACACGATACAGATTTGTATACGGTTCGAGTATATGAAGATGAGTATTCATCGTTTTACTTTCATTTGCATCCTTTTCACTCAGACGCATATCCTCAATTCTTTTCCAGTCACGTGTGAAAGCTTCATAATAACCGTTTCCTTTTTTATCGAAACTGTAAGTTTCTATATCTTGAAATAGTTTTATGGCATATTCAAGCGCTTCTTCATCACCTGTTGCTCTGTTATATTCACTTAATCCGTATATAGCAAAACCAAGAGCATAAATCTGCTTCTTTGTATCAAGAGGATTTCCCTCTTTATCTACCGACCAATATATACCTCCAAATTTATTATCGTAGAATTTATCTAAAAGATATCTTTTTGCCCGAGTAGCAATTTCAAGATATTTTTCATCTTTCAACAATCTATAAGCCGAAGAAAAGGTCCAAAGAATACGAGCATTAAGTACTGCCCCTTTAGGAGAGTCACCTATAATCTTTTCTTCTCCTGTAATTTGGCCGAAGAATCCTCCGTTTTCGTTATCTACCATATTGTTTATCCAATAAGGTAAGATATTGGAGGTGAGATTTTCAGTTACCTCTTTTTTTAGATTATTTAATATGTTATTCATAATCATTTTCTTTTTTCATCAAGTTCTGTAATAATCTCTTTCATTTTAACTTCAGAAAGAGGATAAACAGATATAAATATCACACTTAAAATAGTTCCTATTGCCGGTAACCAACTTAAGAACATTTTAATTCCATGTATAGCCTGATCCGATTGAATAGCATTTGCCTGAAAACCGTAATATCCAAGTAACCAACCTGTAATAGCACTACCAAGAGCCCAACCGAATTTCTGACTCATAGAAGAAGAGGAGAAAATAAGCCCGGTAGCTCTGTTTCCTGTTCTAAGTTCCGAATAATCGGCACAGTCAGCATACATAGACCAAAGAAGAGGGAAAATACTTCCCGCACAGATGCTTATAAGTATCTGGAATAAGAAAATCATCATTAATTGACTTCTGTCAAACCAATAGAATATAATCGATAAGATTGTAGCAATTACCATTGAAATGATATATGTTTTCTTTTTTCCGATCTTATTACTTATAGGTGCTGCAAGAATTACTCCGATAATATTGGCCATCTGTCCAACAGCAAGATAAAGTCCGCTCAATACGAATGGAATTCCAAAGAAAGAGATTGAACTGTAACTGTCTTCAACAACATAATATTTGAAGTAATAAACAGTTGCACCGTCTCTTATTGAATTGAATATCAATGCAGAAATACCACTACCTAAAAGAATCCACCAAGGTTTATTACTAAACAGATCTTTTATGTCATCTTTTAATTTTGTTTGTTTCTGATTGATTGGAACTACTCTTTCCTTAGTTAAATAAAAACATCCGTAAAACAGAGCTGCACATGCTATGGAGATAACAAATACACTCATTGTCCATCCGAATTGTTCGCTATGACCAACACTAAATATGTTAACCATTGGCATGAAAAGAAGAAGAGCTATGAAACTTCCTATATAAGCAAAAAGCATACGATATGTAGAAAGTACATTCCTATCCTTCGGATCAGGACTGATTACCCCCAAAAGAGATGCATAAGGCACATTAATTGCCGAATATATCATCATCATCAATGAGTAAGTAATATATGCATATATCAGTTTACCTGTTCCTCCAAACTCAGGAGTATAGAATGTTAAAACACCTATGATTCCGAATGGAAGAGCAAGGTATAATATATAAGGACGAAATTTTCCCCATTTTGTGTTTGTTCTGTCTGCTACAATTCCTACAACGGGATCAAAAAAAGAGTCCCATATTCTTGTGATAAGAAACATAGTTCCCACAAGAGCAGCACCAAGACCAAAGACATCAGTATAAAAAATCATAAGATAGGACCCGAAGAGTTTCCAGAACATTGATGATGCCATATCTCCGAAGCCATAACCGATTTTTTCTCTGAATCTTATCAAGGTATCAGATTTGGTTAATTCAGCTGTTGCCATTTATTAATTTAAGATTTTTGGTTATTAGTTCATTTAATGTTTCTACAGAACCACCTGTTGTAAGTTTGTCTTGTGGAGTATTCTTACAATAGTCAATAAGTTGAGCAATAGTACTTGTTGCAACATGCATTCTTGTATCAGATGATGCATAATAGATGTAAACCGTTCCGTCTTCATCAGCAATCCACCCGTTTGTAAACAACACATTTGAAACATCACCTATTCTTTCTTCCCCCTCAGGAGCCATGAAATGACCTGACGGAGAGGCTATAACTTTTGTTGGATCTTCAAGAGAAGTCATATACATGTAAAGAACATATCTAAGACCGGCAGCACATCCCCTTACACCATGTGCCAAGTGCAACCATCCTTCCGGAGTTTTAATTGGATGAGGACCCTCTCCATTTTTAACCTCCTTTATAGTATGATAAAATCTTTGATCGATGATTTTTTCCTCTTTAACTTCAGCTTTAGTCATATCGTCAACAAGAGCCCATCCGATTCCGCCACCACTTCCGGCATCAATGAATCCGTCTTGAGGTCTTGTATAAAGAGCATATTTCCCATCCACAAATTCAGGATGCAAAACAACATTACGTTGTTGACTTTTAGTTTTAAGATCCGGAAGACGTTCCCACGTTTTAAGATCTTTAGTACGAGCTATAGCCGCAGTCGCTGTAGCAGAAGAAAGATCTCCTGCAGGAGCATTATCGTCATGTCTTTCTGCACAGAAAATGCCGTAAATCCAACCATCTTCATGAGCTGTAAGACGCATGTCATAAATATTTGTAGCAGGTATAATATCTTCCGGCATAGTGATAGGGTAGTCCCAGAAACGGAAATTATCTATACCGTTTGGACTTTCTGCAACAGCAAAAAAAGATTTTCTGTCAGTCCCTTCAACTCTTACTACAAGAAGGTATTTATCATTCCATTTCATTGCACCGGAATTAAATGCAGCATTCATTCCTATTCTTTCCATAAGAAAAGGATTAGTCTTTTCATCTAAATCATATCTCCATATTACGGGAGTATGAGCACCTGTAAGAATAGGATTTTCATATTTTGTATAAATTCCGTTACCTCCTTTTGCCGCTACGTTAGGGCGAGATAATAAAGCTTCATGTTCTGCTAAAAGATACTGTATTTTTTTATCAAAATTTGTCATAATGTAATTGTCTAAATTTAAGTTAACTAATTCTAAAGTGTAATTGTTCCCGATTATTTGTAAAGATTTTCAATATTGTTTAGGAATAATGATCTCGGGTTATCATAAAAACTTATAAAAGATTCAGAAGATAAATGTCCAGGGTATGGAGCGTAGTAGTGATTTTCTTTATCATATGCATTACGCCATAAAAGAACATAAGCCGGGCAATATTCACCGATTGATGCTTCCAATACATTCTTCCACCATCCTGTGTTAGGGATACCTTCATATCCTGTTTCGGTAATAGCGTATGGCATACCAGTCATTTTAGAATACTCATCTAAAAAAGCAAGATTCTTTTTTATTTGTGATATATACTCTTCCTGACCGGCTTCTCCACCAAATTGATATGTATCAAAGCCTATAAGATCAATATATTCATCTCCGGGATATCTTTCCATATAATCAACGGCATCTCCTCCGGGTGAATAAGCATAAAGTAGATTGTTTACACCCTCCATTTTTAAACTCTTTTCAGTGAGATACCACAAGTTCTTATACTCTTGAGTAGTACATAATTTCTGTCCCCACCAAAACCAGCTTCCTGTATGTTCATGCCATGGACGGAATAGAATAGGAACTTTTACACCCTCTTCTGTTTCAATAGAATTTAGATAATCAGCTAAATTTTTCAACCATCCTTGGAATTTGTCATAATTAACTCCACCCTCAAGAACCGATTTTACAACTGTAGTATCAGTAACATCCCAAGAATTTCCTCCTGTTACAGGATTGTCAAGATGCCAACTTATAGATATCATTCCGCCTCTTTCGTAATGACGAATTATCTCCTGTCTGATTGTATCGAAAGATATACCATCCAAACTTCTTTTAGCTCCAAGCTCGATATGTCCTAAATCGAAGCTGAGCACAGCTGGATAATCACCACAAACACTTTTAACATCAGAGCGCCCTTCGTCACCCTTCCATCCGATGCCATATAGAGTTCCATCGTGATGTCCAAACATATACCCTTTTTTTGATTGCTTTTTCAAATTGGTTAGCAATGCTTCTGTTTCTTTTGTTACAGACTCATCTTTAACTTCTGCTGTATTACAACTTACAAACATTGCAACTGTAAAACATGCCGTAACTATACTGCTTCTAACAATTTTCATTATCTTAATTCTTTAATTATTTTATAGAACTAACTCTTTATATATCAATAATATTTTGCTAAAATTTGCCATAATGTTTTATCACTCACATTGTGTTTTCATTTGTATTGACTTCATTGATATTCAGTAGTACCAAGGCATAAAATATAAGCGCTGATAAACTTTACTATTTGACAGGTTGATAGTAAATTTTCCATTAGTAATAGATTTTGCGACGTTCTCTGTTTCTTTTGTATTCCAACTTGCATTATTCATTGTTTATACTAATGACATTTGTCATAATGTAAATTATTCCGCCATCAATAAAATTCATTGCTGCCTTATTCTTTTGAAATAAGGCAGGTGAATTTTAAATACCTCATTTGAAAACACACCTACACACATTAACATTAAAAATACCAAATCATCTAATTATTTTTAGCCTTCACATTTTTATATCTCCGAAAGTAATTGGCTCGTTATATTTTCACAATTTATTTTGTTCTCATTTACACAATATAGAATTTGCATTCTTAATAAGATCTATTGTCTTATCACTTGAAAATACAGAGTTTAGACCCTGTTCTTCCTGTGCCGGATCTCCGGTATAGTCATCACCTTTTTGCCAAAATTCATTTCTTGGATCTGCAAATCCTCCCCATGCCCAGAAGTTACATCCGGCAAATAATTCAAATTTTGTTTCATCTGTTATAAGATCGAAGATGTAACCGTAAAAAATATCTCGTGCTGTTGTTGAGGTTGTTTTACAAAATTTGAATTCATCTCTCGGATATCCGAACTCTTCAAGTACAACAGGTTTTTGTAACCTTTTCGCGATATTATGATGTTCTTCTATATAATTCAGTGCATTGTTTTTTGCCATTTCAACATCTTCGTACAGGCTTTCTTTGTTTGCCCAACCCCAGTTATATGGCCAAATATGGATATTCAGATAATCTATATTTTTATCAGAATGGACTCTGTCATAAAGCTCTATATCGCCTTCGCAACCATGTTTCCCCTCACTTCCGGTAGATACAAGATGATTTTTATCAAGATCTTTTATCTGTTTTGCCACATCTGCTATCCATTTTTCAAAACTCTCTTTATTTTCATCTGCGAAAGGTCTTGGCTCATTGGCAATCTGCCACGACATAATAGTAGGATCGTCTGTATATTTTTTATTAGTATATCTGTTTTCTCTTGTGATAATGTCTGTAACATAATTCGAAAACAATTCTTTTGCCTTATCTGACTTTTGAAATTTATTCACATAATTCATGAACTGATCCCATCCTTTTTCTGCAGGAACCGGCGCTTCTCCAAAACCACTCCATTCAAGATATTGAGAATAACCGCCACTCCATTCCCATGAATTATTAAGATAAAGTATTGCTACCATATCTCTTTTTCCCATTTCAAGTAAAAGATAATCAAGACCGTCAAGAATTGTGTCATTATATACACCCGGTTTTATCTGTAATGTGGGTTCAACCTTTGATCTTATACCACATGAACCGTCACTACCAACCAATATTCTCAGATTGTTGATGCCAACACTTTTCATGTAATCAAGTTCTTTGGTGAGTCTATCTCTGTTTCCTCCGGCACCGGTAGATGCCAATATTGCACCATACCAGAAATTTGCACCGATATATTTGTATTCCACATTATTTTTAATGAATTTACCATCCTTTATTTTTATAAAGTCAGTACTCGCATCCTTTTTCGATGCACAATTCATAACAAGCGATGTGATAATACACAGAAATATTAGAATGATAAAGTTTTTTGCTATTTTCATTTTATTAGCAGATTTAAGGATTCGTATTTTTTTCTTAACATCAAAAGTATCTATGCTTAACCAAATTTAGTTCCTCGAATGAATCATATACTTCCCCATTTGTATTATATTTCATTTTAACATATAAATGATACATTTGAGAGTGTATTTGTAGTATAGTCAGTTAAAAAGGGCTTAAATGTGAATTTAGATAGTTTTTATTATTAAGAATTAAGATTTATTGATACATTTGAGAATATGATAGATACATTAAGCAAGGTAATGAAATCGCATATTTTTTAACTTTAAATCAAAATTACTACAATTCATGAAACACATTTTGATTATTTACCTATTGATATTCTGTAATATATTCTCATATGCTTTTAACGATAATAATTTTAATACACTCGATGTAAAATCCGGAATCTCCGACAATTATATTCAGAGCATTTTAAAAGATAAATACGGTTTTATGTGGTTCGCATCTAAAAACGGACTTGACCGTTATGACGGATATCATTTCAAAAAATATACTACTCTTCATCTCGGATCATACAATAATAGTATTGAATGGATAAAAGAGGATGCCTCGGGTAATGTATGGATAAAGACTCCGGTAAATTATTGTTATTACAATAGAGAACTCGATCGTTTTGAGAACGACTTTACTCCTATATTAAATCATTTTGGTATTAACGATAGAGTAAAAAAATTATTTATAGATAAGGATCAGAATCTATGGATAGTTGCAAATTCTTGTATCTATTACTATAATTTTAAAAGGCAAGAAAAGATATTGATCGAAAAAAAAGACAAAAGAGAGATATTAGATCTTACATGTAATCATGAAAATGCATATATTCTTCTTGAAGATGGAACAATAGCTTATTTAAATAAAGAAAATAAGAGATTTGAAGATATTATAGATATGCAACTTCCTCAAAATCTCACTCACAACGTTTTTCTTGACTCGGAACAATTTTTATGGATCTATTCCACACATGGAAAGGATCTGTATTGCTATTCTCCGTACGAGAAAAAAATGATAGACTATAAAGGCAAATCTGAGATTGTAAAAGAAAATACCATAATAACAAATGTTGAAGAGGACAACAACGGTAATATATGGATAGGTTCCGATAACAAAGGTATTTATATAACAAATATTTTTGCAGGTACTTTTTCTCACATTTACAAACGCCCGAAAAAACTTTATTCTCTACCAAGTAATCATATTACATGTTTTTTCAAAGATGATAATGGTATTATGTGGGTAGGAACAAGTAAGCAAGGTGTGATATACACTTCTTTAAATAGCAATGTTTTCGAAAATCACAATTTTGAAAACAAAGAAGATATAAGTTGTATAACAGAGGATGATAAGGGTATTCTCTGGTTAGGTTTTGATGGAGAAGGTATTGCCCGCATTGATCAAATAACAGGTAAACAAACAAATTACAAAGCAAAAAATGGAGAAATTCCTTCAGATCTTATTGTTTGCTCTTTTAAGGATTCTCAAAACCGGATATGGTGGGGAAGTTTCGGTTATGGAGCATTTTATTATAAAGACGGAAAATTTAATACTGTTCCCTACAATATAGATCGTGAAAACACTCCTTTATATATCCGAAGAATTACTGAAGATAATATGGGCAACATCTGGTTTGCTACATTCACTCAAGGTATTTTCTGCCTCAAAAAAGATGGGTCATTAGAACAATTCAACAAATTTAATTCATCAATTATTACCAATTATATTGCCGATCTTTCATGCAATGACGGACGTAACCTTTACATTGCGACAAGCTCAGGTTTTTTCTGTATGGATATACATTCTAAGTATATTACAGAACTAACCGAAAATAGATATGGGCAGAAATTTGCTCATGGCAATTTTGTCAACTGTCTTTATCATGACTCCTACGGTCTTTTATGGATAGGTGGACGCGACGGACTTAATATTTACAATAAATATGATGATAATATTTACTCCCTAACTGTTGCTGACGGATTATCAAACAATAATATTCGCGCCATTTACGGAGATGGAAATAAAAATGTATGGGTTTCAACTGATCACGGAATAAGCCATATTAAAATATCCAAAGATCATATTTCAAATATCTATAATTTTTACTGTTTCCCTTATTTCGAAAAAGATGGTATAGGCAACTTTACATTCAATAATTTTTCAATGACAAAAGATAAAGCTGATAATATAATTGTTGGTGGATCAGGAGGTTATTTAAAGATCCGAAAACAACTTGTTGACAATATTCATACCCCTGACACCATTATGTTTACAGGATTCTTTTTAGGTAATGACAGAATTGAAGTAGGCGATACATTATCTGACGGTCGTGTACTTTTTGACAAAAATATTCAGCTCATGAAAGAGATATCTTTAAGACATTCCGACAATAATTTTTCATTGGAATTTTCAGCACTTACATATGAAAGTCTTCATAAAATTCAATATATATATCGATTGTCAAATAGTGATGATTGGATAAATATTGAAGGAAATAGAATATTTTTTAATAAACTATCGCCAGGCATCTACAAATTAGAAGTAAAAGTTGTTGAAAAGAACAATACGATAGAAAATAAACCGGCCTATTTTGTAATAAAAATAGAACCTCCTATATGGAGATCTCCAAAGGCGTTCATCTTATATATAATTCTTTTTGTTGTGATAATTATCACCACTATTATTAAATTCAAAAGACATCACCTTAGGATTCTTAATCAACAAAAGAATGAAATGGAGATTATAAGGGAACGCGATATGAATGAATCTAAAATGAAGTTCTTTACTAATGTTAGTCATGATCTGCGAACCCCTTTGTCTTTAATTATAACCCCGGCAGAACGTCTTATCGCTCAGACTTCAAAATCTGAGAAAGAGGATCTTAAGCTAATCCATAGAAATGCCAATATTTTGATGGAGGAGATAAATCAACTTCTTGATTTTAGAAAAATGGATCAAAACAAAATAGTTTTCAATCCTTCATTCAGTAATTTCTCAGCTTTTGTTAATGAAATATGTAAATCTTATATTGAATTAGGGTCTATTTCTAATGGTGTTACTATTGAAATGTATATAAAACAAGATGAAATAGAAACCTATTTTGATAAAATGAAGATGAAACGCGTCATTCATAACATCTTGTCTAATGCAGTAAAATATAATATAAAGAACGGTACCATAAAAGTTTCTCTTGAAAAAATAAATATAACCCCCGGACCCGGTGTAATATCACTCAGCATCGCCGATACTGGAATCGGTATAAAGAATAAAGAGAGAATATTCGATCGTTTTTATCAGGAACATAGCAATACATCGACATATATTGGAAGTGGAATAGGTCTTAATATTGTGAAAGAATATATTGAAATTCATCAAGGTACAGTGACCGTTGCCGACAATAAACCGCAGGGATCTATATTCACAATCACACTTCCGATAAAAGAACATATGACAAATGTTATAATGGAGGATAGTTCCAATTCAATCGATGAACCCGAGTTAAGTCAAAACGAAAAAGCTACACTATTGATTGTTGAGGATAATGATGATTTCAGAGGATTTATAAATTCTTGTCTATGCGATAAATACAATATCATAGAGGCTAACGACGGCATAAGTGCATTGGATATGCTTTCCAAACATAGTAATATAAAAATTATTATCAGTGACGTTATGATGCCAAATATGAATGGTCTTGAATTATGTCAGAGTGTAAAACAAAATATTAACTATTCTCATATTCCTATCATCCTTCTTACGGCTCGTACTGCCCAGGAACATATACTTGACGGTTTGCGTGAAGGTGCAGACGATTATATTACTAAGCCTTTTAATGTCGATATCCTGCTTTTGAGAGTAGAAAAGATTTTGAACTGGACTTCCGGAAATCATAATAAATTTGGTAAGATGGAGATTACTCCATCAGAAATTACAGTAAGCCGTCTTGACGAACAATTGATTGATAAAGCTATCTCGGAAGTTGAAAAGAATATGGACAATTCCGAATTTACTGTCGAAGATCTTAGTGCAGCAGTAGGAATGACAAGAGGTCATCTTTATAAAAAACTTATCTCTATTACCGGTAAATCACCTATTGAATTTATACGTATTTTGCGTCTTAAAAGAGGTAAACAGTTGATTGAACAAAGTCAGAGATCAATTTCAGAAATATCTTATGAAGTTGGACTATCTCCTAAACAATTTGCAAAATATTTTAAAGATGAATTCGGAGTATCTCCATCAATCTATAAAAAAGAAAATACAGGATTACAAATTGAAGAATAAAAACAATTATTTTATCAAAGTGACATACAAAACTTCTACTTTTAATCAATAACTCAATGATAATTAGCATAAATAATTACTTTTGTATTTTATGAAAAATGAAAAATAATTACTTTATCTATTATTGATAAATCTCATACACAGTATTCTAATACAAGACTAAAACAATTATTAATTACACTTTAAATCTATCATTTTATTATGATCTTAAATTACAACGTTAATTGGAGCAAAGTCACAGCCTCCTTTCTTTTTATGAACTTTCTATGTGCCCAAGTTCATTCTCAATCAACAACAATGACACCTAAAGAAGCATCTGAAATGTATAAATCAAATGTTTCTATGACACATGCAAGCGTACACGATCCATCTGTTGTATATGATTCATCATCAGAACAATATTATATTTTTGGTTCACACCGTGCAACCGCAAAAACTAAAGACTTACAAAACTGGTCATATGTTGATACTCGTTGGGCTGTAGAATCTCAAACAGGTACAACCATTGTAGATAACTATAATGGATTTACAACAAATCATACAAAAGAGATTACAATCAACGGGAAAAAAGTATCTTTTGGAAACTTCGATGCTTCCGATTGGAACTGCGGATTAAATGATCGCGATTGGGCTAACGGAAATATGTGGGCTCCCGACATTATTTATAATCCTACAATGGGAAAATGGTGTCAATACCTAAGTCTTAATGGACCGGAATGGAACTCCGTGATTATCCTTTTAACTGCAGAAAATATTGAAGGTCCATACATATATCAGGGACCTGTGGTTTATACAGGATTCAGAAATTCTACAAATTCTCAAATCTCATATAAGAAGACCGATCTTGAATTAGTATTGGGTACTCAAAACTCTCTTCCCTCCAAATATAATCAAGGCGAAGCCTGGGGTAATATATGGCCTCATGCCATTGATCCTACTGTGTTTTTTGATGAAGAAGGAAAACTTTGGATGGCATATGGCTCATGGTCGGGAGGAATATATATACTTGAACTTGACGAGTCGACAGGTTTAAGAGACTATGATGTAACATATGAAAGTAATTATGATTCCAGAAAATCGGCTGTAACAACTGATGAATATTTCGGAAAGAAGATTGCCGGAGGCTGTTACGTATCTGGTGAGGGTCCTTACATACAGTTTATGGGGGAACATTATTATCTTATTATGTCTAATGGTGGATATGCTCCGGATGGAGGATATGAAATGAGAATTTTCAGATCTAAGAATCCTGACGGACCTTATCTTGATCTTAACAACAAAAGTGCTATTTATAGCAGTTGGGCATTAAATTTCGGACTAAATGCAGATAAAAGAGGTTCCAAATTATTGGGATCTTACAATAATTGGGGATTTCAAACTGTCGGAGAATGTGCTCAGGGACATAATTCTGCTATAGTAGGTCCTGATGGTAACTCATATCTTGTTTATCATACAAAATTCAATGACGGAACTTTCGGACATCTTGTTCGGGTACATCAAATGTTTATGAATAAAAACGGATGGCCGGTTGTTGCCCCTTTTGAATATAACGGAGAATCTGTTAATGAAAAAGATATTGCAACAAAATCAATATTCACAAAAAATGAGATTATCGGTAACTACGATGTTATTCTTCATAAATATGAACTTGATCATAGTAAATATGAAGAGGTAACACCTCAAAAAATATCACTTAATGAAGATGGTACAGTAACAGGTGCATATTCCGGAACATGGACAACTCAAACCGGTAACTCATATATTTCATTATCTCTTAATGGTTTAACCTATGAAGGTGTAGTGATTGAGCAACAGATGGAACCTACAACAATTAAGGCAATTTGTTTCACAGCCTGCAATAATTCTGGTGTTCAAATGTGGGGTCATAAGATGCAGGACAAATATGCTATGGCTTATGCTATCAATAATCTTAGTCTCCCTTTCAAAAACAATGGTTTTATCACTTCACATCTTGATCTTCATGGAATTTCAACCTCTGATAATGTTAATGTGGAGTGGAATTCTGATAAACCGCTAATAATCTCCAATAACGGAATATATAATCCTACAGGTATGACATCTTACGAACCTGTTAACCTTTCATTAAAGATGACTTGCGGTGATTATGTATATTCTGAAGATTATAAAGTTTACGCCAGAGAAGAGATGACATATACAGGTGACCATCTTTCGGGAATGGTAGCACATTACGATTTCGATACCGAAACATCTGCTAATGCATTTAATACTACACAAACTGCTACTTTTAGAAAACAAGGTAGTAATATCAAGCCATCACTTGAAATTGACAAAGCTCGTGTAGGTAATGTTGTTCATCAGTATTTCGGAGCAAATGCCAACACAAGCTATACTCAAATTCTAAACCCTTTAAAAAATGAAACGATCGACGGGGCAACTATATCAATGTGGATCAAAAGAAATGATGACAATGTTTGGGATGCAATTTGCTCATTCTTCAATTCCTCAAAAAATAGTCGCCTTTATTTGACGGGAAACAGCTATCTCGGATTCAATAACGGAAGTGGTGATTGGTTGGATATAAATCATCCTAACACTGTTACTTCTGAAAATATTCCGGTTGGCAAATGGACCCATCTTGTTATGACCTTCTCCAGAAAAAACGGATATAATATCTATATAAACGGTGTAATTGTACGTAATAATGATTTTAACGGTTCATGTAGCGGAAATACAGTAACTAATAATGTCGGATTTGATCATAATCTGATTGTCGATCTTATACAATCAAGTTCATATTTTTATCTCGGTTACGGATCGTTTTGGGGATCGGCTGACGTATGTTTCGATGATTTGATTTTATATAACAGAGAACTTAGTTCTTCTGATATACGTGCACTTAATAAATATGCCAATCGAGTTTACGATTATGCTGCCGCGAATGGAGCTACCGGAATTGATGATATCAAAGCTGATAAAGAAGAGGGAAATAATACAATATATGATATAAAAGGAAGAGTAGTGAATAACCCTGAAAATGGAATTTATATCATTAACGGAACAAAAAAATATATTAAATAATTGATTATTGATTCCGGAAATAGGGATCATATTAAAGTCTTTAGGAATATAAAAAAGGAAGGCAGTATCCAAAACTGCCTTCCTTTTTTATATTCCTATACTTTTAACATCATATTTATTTGTTAGAGGAAAGTTTAAAGAGAATGAAAACATATCTCTGTTCTTATAATGATTCATTATCATTCCATTCATTTCCCCTATAAGCTTTTTTAATAACTGTGTTTCAGAATCGCCCTTATTCAGTCTTTTAAGAATATTATTATTTTTCAATGATAAAGCCGATGCATCATCTATATCGTTGCTGTTATTTATATAATCGAAATTAATGCTCAGATTATCATTGTCATATATATATCCTATTGTTAGTTCCCCTCTCTCAATATCAGTTGTGACTATATTAATTCCTGATACTATAGCTTGAATCAATTTCCCCCTATCTGATATTATTATTAAATCATCTTTCGGAGTATCAAGATTTATATTTAGTAAATCATTACGTCCGAATTTATAATTTACATAAAGACATTCGAGTAATGGTGTTAAATTAAATTTTTCTATCATATTCATATATCCGGTTCTAATTTAAGTGGAATTAATTTTTTGAATCCTCAATATTCTTAATGATATGTTTTTGTCGATATAGTATGTTTTTTGTTTATTCTTTCACATAATAACCTTAAACCTAATAAGAAAATAAACAATAAATATTTATCTATATAAAATAAGTATTGAAGTTAAAGAGCTATATGACAATGTAATTATACATCTTAAGAATAATATATTGTCTTTTTTTATTTAGAGTTGCTATAATAAAAACATCATTTTGTTCATTTTAAACGTACGTTTAAAATGATATTTTAAAATAGTTTTATTTGTGAAAACCCTTCACTTAAAAAATTATCTTAAATCTCTGATTGTTAGAAAATTCGATTAACTTTGTTTTGCTTTGATTAAAATTAAACTTAATTGTAC
>CAMTOJ010000062.1 GCA_947074145.1 uncultured Bacteroidales bacterium | reverse complement strand
CAATCCTTAAAAAGGCAATATTAAAAATTAGATCCATGATAGATTACTCTAAGATCAAATAAGATTTTGTGATCTATCATGGATTTTAAAATTAAATTTACAACCGGGATTTCGGCTTGATGCTTAATTTTATAATGCGGGAAGAGAGAGGGAGATAATGGATCAAGTAAAATATTAGGTTGTTAAAAAATAATACAGATTATATCTTTGTATCAAATAAGACATAGATATGGATCAAAACGAGTTGTTGAAAATATTTCTACCGGAGTGGTTGTTTGATTATTTTGATTTAGTAAAAGTAGATACAAATGAATCTACCATAAATTTCTTTCTTGATGAAAAGAAAATAATCCCGGATAATTTATCAGAATGTCAAGTAAGATCAAATGGTTTTACCGCATATACCAAAATACAAGACTTTCCAATCAAGGGTAAGGCGGTATATTTACATGTCCGCAAACGCAAATGGATTGATTGTAAGACTAATAAGATTCATACTGCTAAATATGAGATTAATTTTAAAGGTACTCAACTCACAAAAGAGTTTGTAGCTTTTTTAAAATCTACGAATCAATAACAGCACAATAGCCATTAAAACAATAGGTGAATTTTATAATGTCTCCGGGAAGTTGTTAGAATACCAATATAAGGAGTTTACCAGTGGTTTTAGAGAATGGGAATATAAAGATACTGCCTCCGATCTAATTATATTCCAGAATAATATAGGTCCATATTTAAGTATGGACGAAACATGCTTATCTAATGGGGAGGTTTATACTATACTCACGAACAAAGATGCTAAAGGCAGGAAAGGCGCACTTGTGGCTATGATAAAAGGTGTAAAATCAGAAACTGTTATAGATGCACTAAAAACAATCACAACTACAAAAAGACTCAGTGTAAAGGAGATAACAATAGACTTATCGCCTACAATGATGCTTATATCGAAAAAGGCATTTCCTAATGCTTCTATTGTTAATGATCGATTTCACGTACAAAAACTTGTTTATGATGCAATATCAGAGTTAAGAGTTGGACTGAGATGGGAACTTATAGATAAAGAAAATGAGCTCATGAAGCAAGCTAAGATTGAAGGAAAAGCCTATAAACCTGCCACTTGTGAGAATGGTGAAACTAAAAGACAGTTATTAGCACGCTCTAGAATGGCGTTAATGACAAATAGCAGCAAGTGGAATAATATACAAAAGTCTAGAACTGAGCTAGTATTCAAAGAGTTCCCAATCCTTAAACAAACTTATGATATTGCTATACAGCTTACTGCGATATTCAATAAAGGCCATAGTAAAAGTGTAGCTTTTACGAAGTTAGCGCATTGGTATGAGGCGGTTAATAAATTAAATATAAACCATTTCAACAGCGTTGTTCAGACAATGCAAAACTATTATGGTACAATTTTGAACTACTTTGACAGAAGAGCCACAAACGCATCTGCCGAAAGTTTTAACGCAAAGATTAAAGCGTTTAGATCTCAATTCAGGGGAGTCAGAGATAATGCCTTTTTTATTTTTAGATTATGTAAACTATTTGCTTAATTTTTTCGCTCGTCGGGACGGGTGCTCCCGCCCCTTGCCGCTAGGCGATCCCCGAGCGGAGAGACTGGTTTATGTGATGTCATTTTTTTCAAAAAAAACTCAAAACAACCGGGATTTCGGCTTGATGCCCGATTTCGGCTTGATCCCTTATCAGTATTTCATTAAAGCAAAAAAGAGAATAAACCTTGCGATCTATTCTCTCTTTGTGCGGATGAAGGGACTCGAACCCCCACGCCTCTCGGCATCAGATCCTAAGTCTGACGTGGCTACCAATTACACCACATCCGCATTGGATCTTCAATTTCCATCTCAATGAAAACCGGCTCAAAAACAGCCTTACAAGCCTCTCGGCAAGTGCCTCTGTTTCTCTTTTGCGTTGCAAAGATATAACGTTTTCATTACTCTGCAAATATTTCTGTAAAAAATATCAGTATTTATTCTGAATATGTAAGACACGGAATAAATCTAACTTTTCCTTGATCAAAGAAAAGTTTTGTTAACCTCCTGAACAATAGCCCCTGAAGCACAATTTTACGAATCTTTGATCAAAGAAAAATAGAATTATTATTATCATTTATCATTAGCCCATTTTTGAAAGTTATTAATAAAATACAGTTAATACAATAATATTGTATATTGTTTTTTATTAGCTGTAAGATTAGTAAATCCTCAAAAATGCATATTATCAATCTAAATTTATCTCTTTATTATAAATCGTTTTGAATAAATAGACTCTTTATCCATTAGCTTCATTATAAATACACCATCATTCAGCATATCACATTTTATAAGATAACTTTCATTATTTCCATTTAATTTTCCTGATTGGACAAGAGTTCCTTTAAGATCGAATAATTCATAAAATTTATCATTCATAGAATCTGAGATATAAATCACTCTTATCATGCCAGCAGACTTATCATAATTCACCATATATTTGGTTTCTATCGTGATATCGCCCAATGCGCTTGCAATCATTTCAAAAGGGAAATTCTCCATACTACTCCATGAACCATCTTTATTAAGCCCTCTCACATAAAAGATATGACTTCCAGGCTCCACATCTGTCAGATCAGCATTAAAAGATGATGAAAAATGTTCGGTATTATCTTCCAGGTAAATGGTTTTACCCTTCCCTTTCCCCGGATCATTATCAATAAAATATTCTATAGCTACAAGCTCCGGCTGAGTGCTTTTCATATAGAAGGGGACAGTTTTTACAGTTGATATATAACCATCTGAATCTATGGATCTGATATAAAGCAGATGACCTCCGGCTTGAATATCTGTGCATGGAATCGTAAATTCAGACTTTTCGCCATCTACACTCTTAATTTCAACACCATTGAAAAGACCAGGATCCTTATCTATAAAATACTCCACTCGTGATAATGATTTTTCATTCTTTTCGGCATTAATAAAAAATGGTATATTCTTGGTTTGCGTCCACTTAAATTCAGAATCCATTGATCTTATATATAAGATATGTGGACCGATGCCTAACTTTTCAAGTTCTGCAACAAAATCTATTTTTTCACTCTCTGTCTTTTTTATCTCAATTCCCTGACCAAAACCGGGGTCTTTGTCGATAAAATATTCCACCCTGACAATCTCATGTGAATACATAAAGGAAAAAACAGATATAAAAACTAATAATATAATATGTTTCATATCGATACTTCTTTTATGCAATGATTATTGATGCGATGTAATAACTATTGAAACAGGCAGACCATCTGTTTTATTGGCTGTTGTTGGCGCTGATACCTCTCTGATTACAGGAATATCAGGTATTCCGGATAATACATAAGGATCTTTACCACCATATGCACCTAGTTGATCGCCATTGGTACTCATTGTCATAATAGACAAACCCTCTTTGGGGCGGAAGGTAGACTCGAATTTATCATCATATAAGTTGTAATTTGTACCGGACAGACAATCCGGATAATTACCATCAAAGTTATTTTGAAGTTTATTATCACTTGAATTATAAATTTTAACTTCACCAAGATTAGTTAAAAACAAATTATTTCTGATATCATTACCATATAATCTATCGAACCCTAATTCACTTCTAGCTATAAATGTATTATATTCAATTATACTATTTTTAAAATATGAGATATCAGTATATATGATATTATTAGTAACAAGACTATTTGAAGCATAAAAAGCATTACTTTCAGTTTTACCATTTATAACATTTTGGTGTAACACAAGGTTAGAAACATCTGCACCAAGATGAATCGCTTGCAATGCCATATTCATATCAAGGATACAACGATTTATTACGATATTAGAGCCATATATATGTACACATCCTTTCACAACAATACCTTTTAATGTTATGCCCGAAGCATAGAGTGCTATATTACTTGCCACTATAGCAGGCAATTGTGAATAGTTAGTGATATCATTGTCCTCAAAATTATATCCCGGCCCTATAAAAGTCAAAGACTTCTTAACAGAAGTATTGATTGAATAATTTATAGAACTTCCTTCAAGATAAAGTGAATCTCCATCCGAAGCTGCGTCATAAGCATCATCTAATGTTGAGAAATCTGCAGAGATCCCCACATTATTATTTACTCTGTATGTTGCAGCTTGCATCATAGTTGAAAGACTGAATAGAAAAGAAATAACAATAAGTAAAGTTTTTTTCATGATTATAATATTTAAAATTAGTGTAGTCTACTAATATTCAGGGTATTTAGTATAATTTCCCTATAACAAGTTTACATATATTAAGTTTCATTATTTAACATCTCTTATTGTTTGTTTACTATTATTTACTAACATCCAAAATTGTGGTTGTATATAATTTGAGGAATTATCTTCTATGTTGTTGGAATTACAGATAGAATCAGTCATAAATTTTGAGAGATATTTCTTTAGAAAAACATGAACCCAACCGAATATTTTACTTGATCCAAAATTAATATTTTTTCTACCCTAAACGCAAAAAAGAGAATAAACCTTGCGATCTATTCTCTCTTTGTGCGGATGAAGGGACTCGAACCCCCACGCCTCTCGGCATCAGATCCTAAGTCTGACGTGGCTACCAATTACACCACATCCGCATTGGATCTTCAATTTCCATCTCAATGAAAACCGGCTCAAAAAACATCGTTGCAAGCCTCTCAGCAAGCGTTTCCGTTTCTCTATTGCGTTGCAAAGATATACAGATTTCATTACACTGCAAACATTTCACAAAAAAAATAGAGCATTTTGCACGAGCTATTTTCTAAATTTCAGATTTTCAAAATGATACACAAAGATTTTTTTGAAAAAAATTTATTTACCAAAATCATAATACATAGTCAATATAAAAGATTGAAAAATGGATCTGATCAGACTTTATATCCCATTATTCTTATTTTAGTAACAGGATCATGATTTTGTTGTTTGAATGATTTAAGAATTACCCACCATTTTAGAGTTACGATAGGATAAATAGCCATTTATGCTTACAATTTGTAAGCTATAAAGATATTTCTTTGAGTCCTTACTGATTTTTAATTAACACCTTGCCAGGTTTTAACCTACACCTTGCAAGGTGTAGGTTAAAACTTTGCAAGGTTATTACAAAGTTGGAAAGGGAAATTTTAATTGGAATCATCATTTCAGATAACTGAGACATAAATTTTATATCATAAGCATTGAAACAGAGAAAATAAATGAGAGGATTACCCGGCTTTATAAGCGAAACTTTCACTCTGTAAGTAAATTTTGTTTTGACAACATAAAATTCACTTTATTATAGTTAATAAATAGTGATTTTTAATCAGTTTATCAATATTGGGTTATAATTTCGCACAACCAATAATCTTGAAAACCATACAAGAAATGTTTATTTTGAATCATTTTTATTATTATATCATAACATTTTGCCACCATTTAAACTTATTTTAAATCAAATCTCTTATTATTACACAGTTATTAATACAATATTTGAATATAAATACAGAACTTTGCGAAGTAAAAGAGATTGAAAAAGTTGTGGAAAGAGGTATTTATTAAACTATTATTCTGCTATAATTAAATTATTTTATTATAACTAATCTAAACAGCAAATTCCAAAACAAAACATTTAACATTTTGTTTTAAAAGAATTCATATTTTAAAAGCAGATCATCCCATCACATAACATTGTAACTAAGTAATTATAAGCGAAATGAAATTCAGAGCGAAACTATTGTTTGCAATTTTCACATTCCTAATCTTGGCCCCAAACTCAATGGATGCCGCATTTTGGAATAAAAAGAAGAAAAATAAAGAAGAAACAAAAACAAAGACAGATTACGAGAAACTGACAGAGGATAAATTAAAGTCCTCCGGTATGTTCAATATTTACTTTTCAGAAGATGAATATTATTTCGAGATTCCGGATTCTCTATTAAAACGCGATATACTAATATTAAATCGTCTTACTAAAGTTCCTAAAGAGCTGAATGAAGCGGGAGTTAATCGCGGTGTCAATTATGAGCAGGATATGGTAAGTTTTGAGAAAGACAGAACTCAAAAGAATCTTAATCTTCGTCAAAAAAGAGTTAGACCGGAATCTCCGGATGGAGATGCTATAACTCGTTCTGTAATCGACAATTATGTTTCTCCATTAATGGCAAGTTTCAAAATAGAAGCATATAATCAGGATTCTACAATGATAATTATCAAGGTAACCGATTATTTCAATGGAAAAGAAACGGCTATCAATAATGTATTTTCAAGCATCAATCTGGGAACATCTGCACGCAACGAACTTTCGGGTATTATTTCTGCTGAAGCATATCCAAATAATGTTGTTGTAAAATCTGAACTTACCACAAAAGTAACAGAGGGCAATAGCTCAGTGTTTATAACACTTGAAGTGTTATCCTCTCTTGTACTTCTTCCGGAAACACCAATGTCAGTAAGAGAAGATTCTCCGAGAATCGGTTATTTCACCACAGATAACCTGGCTTTTAGCGACGATCAGCAGAAAGTAGGAACAAAAAAATATATCACACGATGGAGAATGGAACCAAGTGACACTGCAGCTTATCTGCGAGGTGAACTTGTTGAACCTGTTAAGCCAATAGTTTTTCATATCGACAATGCTGTGCCTGAAAAATGGAGAAAATATTTCGCTCAAGGTATCACGGACTGGAATATCGCTTTTGAAAAAATAGGTTTCAAAAATGCTATTCAAGCTATTCAACTTCCTGATTCTGTTTCAGCTTATACAGACGATATTAATTTTTCTACTGTTATTTATGCAGCTTCCCAGAAGCAGAACGCGATGGGTCCATCTACTATCGACCCTCGTTCTGGCGAAATCCTTGAAGGAGATATAATATGGTGGCACAATGTGTTATCACTTCTTCAGCAATGGATCACGGTGCAAACCGGAGCTATTGACCCCAATGTAAGAACAACAGTTCTTCCTGATGAGATTATGGGGGATGCAGTTAGATTCGTACTTTGTCATGAGGTGGGGCACACTTTGGGACTTCGCCATAATATGATGGGGTCATGGACAATACCTGTTGATTCTTTAAGATCAAAATCATACACCGATAAGAATGGTACCTCATCTTCGATTATGGATTATGCTCGATATAATTATGTTGCGCAACCTAACGACGGAGTAACTCGTCTCTCTCCTATAATCGGAGCTTACGATATGCTGGCTATAGAGTATGGATATCGCTGGTATGGAAATAAGAGTGCAAAAGATGAGAAAGATGATCTTTATGCACTTCTTGAAAATCATAAAGGTGATCTATATAAATATAGTGAGGCTCAATCACCAAGAGAGGCTGTTGACCCGCGTGCTCAGAATGAGGATTTGGGTGATAATTCAATCAACGCTTCTATCCTTGGAATGGAGAATCTTAAACTTATAATGAAAAATGTTGTAGCATGGAGTACAACAGGAGAAAAGGGTCAGACTTATGAAGAGGCATCAAGACTATATTATTCTGTAGTTAATCAGTGGAACAATTATCTGTATCATGTGCTTGCAAATGTTGGTGGTATTTATATTGAAAACACTACTGTAGGCGACGGACAAAAGACATTCACTTATGTGGAGAAAGCAAAACAAAAAGCGGCTGTTAAATTCCTTATTGATTATGTGTTCTGTTTTCCAAAATGGCTTTTTGACAATGGAATATCAGAATATACTTATCTGAATAGAAATACTCCTTTTGGAATTGTAGAGTATGCTCCTACTTATATCCTTAAAAATACGCAGACTTATCTGTTCTTTGATCTTCTTAATAATGAAAGACTAATGAGAATGCTTGAAAACGAACTTGTAAACGGCACGAAAGCCTACACAGCATTTGACATGGTAAATGATCTTCATAACAATATTTTTGCCAAAACTATTAGCGGTGCAAAACTTGATGTGATGACAAGAAACATACAAAAAGCTTTTGTCGATGCATTGATTACAGCTTCAGCCAAAGAGGAAGGAATTAAAGTAAATAAGAAATTTACTCTTGAAGAGTTCTTTGATTTCGGAACTTCTCACATGCTATGTGGACATAGCCAATGCATGTCGGGCGATAAAATGGGAGCTCGCAGAGAAGTGAGTTTCTATGGCAGTCAGATTAATAGAACAAGTGACGCCATTTCGGTTAAACGAGGTGAGCTTCTTAAGATAAAAGAACTTCTTAAAAATCGCATCAATACGTCAGACGAAGCGACTCGTTATCACTATAAAGACATAATAATAAGAATAGACAACGCTTTAAACATTCAATAACAAATGTTGGAAAGATTAATAAATAGAAAGTTTGCATCGGTTTTATCATTATTCCTTTTGTTTGCAATCTCAATCACAGCCCAAAATGTTGTTATCACAGGGCAAATTTTAAGTGAAGATGGGAATGAGCCGCTTATTGCTGCAACCGTAATGGTTTCTTCGGCTGAAACAAAAAGGCTGAGAATTATTGAGAGACATAATGCACTGACAGATATCGACGGACGTTTTTCAATCACTCTTCCTGAAAAGGTGAAGGAGATAGAGTGCCGCTATCTTGGATATACAACTCAGGTTGTGCCATTAACAGGTGTAAAGAATTTAACGATAGTAATGAAACCATCTAACACGGCTCTTGATGAAATAGTCGTGACAGGATATCAGAAAATAGAGAAAAGAAAGCTGACAGCTTCAATCTCTAATGTGAGTGTTAATGATAATATGCGTGGTAGCGCAATGAGCATCGATCAGGCTCTTGCCGGTCAGGTAGCAGGTCTTGCCTCAACAACTACTTCGGGTGCTCCGGGAGCTTCTCCAAAGATTAGGATTCGTGGTACAGCTTCGCTTAACGGAACTCAAGATCCTCTTTGGGTACTTGACGGGATACCGTTGGAGGGAACTGAGATACCTTCGATGGAGGAATTGAAGGATATTGATAATATCTACTCTTCTGCAATTGCGGGTATTAATCCTTCAGATATTGAGAGTATCACAGTTCTTAAAGATGCGGCAGCTACAGCAATTTATGGTGCTCGTGCGGCAAACGGAGTTATTGTAATTACTACTAAAAATGGTAAAGCGGGAGAAACGAAAGTTAACTTCTCTACCCGACTTACCTTTGCGCCTAAGACCAGTATTGATCGTCTTAATCTTCTTAACTCAGATGAAAAAGTTAACCTTGAACTTGACCTTTTAGGTTCCGATTATTCTTATCGTGAGAATAAGGGTCAGGTAGCTCGTATCATTGCTGCTGCCGGAGAAACATCTTTATTCAAAGCCGGTGGATGGAGTTCTCTTTCAGAAACTACACGTTCGCAGATTGATGCACTTCGTCTTATAAATACAGATTGGAACGATATCCTTTTCAGAAGTGCTTTCAATCAGGAATATAATTTGAGCATATCGGGCGGTAACGATAAGGCGACTTATTACACTTCGATGGGATATGTAGATGAGAAGGGTACGGTAACAGGTGTTGAAGCAAACAGACTTAACGTGACAGCAAAAACTAATTATCGTCTTAGCAGACATCTTAAAGTTGGAGCTTCTATATTCGCTAACAGACGTGTAAATAAATCAAATCTTACAGATGCTGACGGATTTACAAATCCTGTTTATTATTCTCGTCGCGCGAATCCTTATCAGACACCTTATAATGCTGACGGGTCATATAATTATGATATAGATATTCAGGGGCGCGAAGATTCAGATCTTTTATTTAATGTATTTGAAGAGAGAAATAATACATCTTACGAACTTGAAACAAAATCTATTGCCTCAATTTTCGACGCTGAACTAAGAGTAAATGAGCAAATAAAATTTGTTACACAATTAGGTCTTCAGCTTGATGATAATAGTAAATCGATGATTGCTTCAGGCGATACTTATTCGATGAGAAAAGATAAAGAGCGTACTACTCTTGCAAATCTTGATTATACCTCATTCCTTCCTGAAGGAGGAAAGAAAACAGCTGCTTCAAGCACGAATTCTCAGGTAACATGGAAATTTCAGGGTGAATATAGCGCTGAGTTCGCTAAGATTCATGAACTTGAACTAATGGGAGGTACCGAATTAAGACGTACCTGGTATAACTCTGTAACATCATCTGCATATGGTTACGACAGTAAGACTCTTACTACAAAACCTGTAATTTTCCCTAATGAGGCCTGGGCAAAACTTTATCCTCTTTATACTGAGATGCAAACAGAAAATGCTTTCGCTTCTTTTTATGCAACGGGATCTTATACTCTTCTTAAGAAATATACATTGGGAGGAAGTGTGCGTTTCGACGGTTCCGATCTTTTCGGTGTGGATAAAAAGTATCGTTTCTTACCTCTTTATTCTGTGAGCGGACTTTGGAGAATATCTGAAGAGGGATCATTGAAAGATTCTGAAACGATCAATAA
Organism: uncultured Bacteroidales bacterium; assembly: GCA_947074145.1. Lineage (GTDB taxonomy): Bacteria > Bacteroidota > Bacteroidia > Bacteroidales > JAUNSR01 > JAUNSR01. Next base: position 8,519 of record CAMTOJ010000062.1, on the reverse strand, counting down.
TCTTGCCATAAGAGCTTCTTATGGTATTCAGGGGAATATTGATAAGAATACTTCATCTTTTGTAATTGGAGATTATCAAACATCTTCTATCCTACCCGGATATACAGAGGAGATTCTTGCTGTAAATACACCTCCAAATACACGACTTCGCTGGGAAAAGACAAAAACTTTTACTGCAGGTGTCGATATGGGACTTTTCAATAATGCTATAAATCTTACTGTAGATGTTTATAATCGCGACGGTATGGATCTAATCGCTAATCGTCAGCTTGCTCTTGAGAGTGGATTTGCTTATATGATGGTCAATTGGGCATCTATGAGAAACAGAGGTGCAGAGGTATCGCTTGGAACTCGTAATATTCATACAAAGAATTTTATGTGGTTCACAAACTTCAACTTTGCTTATAATGAGAATAAGGTGATTCGTGAAACTATTCCTGAAAATCAAACAACTCCCGGTCGCGAGGGTCGTCCGGTAGGAGCTATTTTCGCTTTGAAAACAGACGGACTTGATGATGACGGATATCCTTTATTTGTCAATAAGGCAGGAGAAAGAGTGACTGCGACAGAGCTTCTTAAGCTAAATAACGCCGGAGCAAGTACTTTGAGTGCAGCCGAACAAAGAGATCTTTATTCTTATATCGGTTCTACTGATCCGCTTTTCTCGGGAGGTTTTACAAATACTTTCACATATAAGAACTGGGAACTTTCGGCAAATTTCATTTTTAATCTGAAAATGTATGCAAGAGTTACGCCTTCTTATTCTACTACTCTTTTTGACAGAGGAATGAATACTAATCGTGATATTCTTAATCGTTGGACTCCTGAAAATAAGAATACCTCTTTGCCTAAGTTGATGACAAGTGGTGAGCGTCCTGCGGAATATATTCAATATTCAGAGTTTGGACTTTATAATATGCTTGACACCCAGGTTAGTCGTTGTGATCATGTGCGTTTACAGAATCTTCGTCTCTCTTACAGATTGCCGAAAAAAGCGGTTGAGAAACTAAAGGTTGAAAATGTGACCGTGGCTGGCGAAGCTCGTAATCTATTCGTTTTCGGTGCTAATTATAAAAATTTCCTTGATCCTGAGACAATGGGGAATCCATTTGCTCAGCCAATACCAAGACAGTTTTCATTTAATCTGAACGTAACGTTCTAAATCTGTACAACATATGAATTTAAGATCATTATATAAAATATTTCTTATTTCTTTTGTCACAATGACACTTTCGGGATGTGATGATTTTCTTGACATCACTCCCGCAGGAAGTGTCATAATAACTACGGCAGAGGAGTATCGCAAGATGCTTAGTCATGCTTATTCGGTTGTACCTGAGGATCGCGGTCTTGCAACTTTCCGTTCGGATGAATTCATTATGGATGCAACTCTGTCTAAAGAGGATATTAGTTCTTACAAGGATATCTGGACATGGAACGATATGGCGCCTGATGAATCGACATCGACATTTAATTGGCGTCGTTATTATCAGGTTATTTATGAAGCGAATTATACTCTTGAGAGCCGTAACAATATAACAAATGGTTCTCAAACGGAGATAAACCAACTTATTGGAGAGAGTTATATGCTTCGTGCTTATATGCATTTCCTTCTTGTGAATCTTTTTGGCGAGCCCTATACTGCTGTTGCCGATCCTTATAGTGTAAAGGCTATCCCTTTAAAACTTAATACTGAGTCGGAAGATGTTCTTTCTCGTAACTCTCTTGGAGAGGTTTTCGATATGATAATTTCAGATATCAATGAAGCTGAAAAGTATATGAACGTTGAATCGTGGGCTACGGGACTTCATTACAGATTCAATACGGTATCGGTAGATGCATTGCGTTCTCGTGTATATCTGTATATGGGGAAATATGAGGAGTCGCTTACGGCTTCAAAAAAAGTACTTGAAAAAAGATCTGAGTTGTCTGATCTTTCTGTAGAACTACCTAACGATTTTAATTCAGCTGAGATAATTGTCGCTCTTGAACAGACAATGACAGCTGCTTATTTTCGTGCGGGAAAGGTTAATACAGAATTGTGGAGACTTTATAATTCGGGAGATCAGAGAAGATCGAAATATTATCGTCAAGTAACAGCTTCAAATATTCAGATTCAAAAAGGGGGAAGCAATCAGTATTCTTGTTCTTTCAGAACCGGTGAGATCTATCTTAATGCAGCAGAAGCAGCACTTGAAACAGAGGGCGCAGATGTGGCAAGAGAGTATCTTTTTAAACTTTTGGAAAACAGATATACTGCCGCTTATTTCGCTCAGCGTGAGCCTTTGATTTCGGAAATGAATGAAGAGGAACTTCTTTCGGAAATATTGACTGAACGTCGCCGGGAACTTGCTTTTGAGGGACATCGCTGGTTCGATCTTAGAAGAAGAGAGAGAAAAGAGATGACAAAGAGTTTTATGGGTGAAACCTTTACCCTTGAGGCTGAAGATTCAAGATATACGATAAGAATTCCGTCGGATGCGATAGCGGCTAATCCGGAATTGGCTAATTAAAACTCTTAATATAAGAAACTATTATATTCCGTTAGTATATCCAATCCATGGTTTTAGACCTATTCAGGATTGGATATATAAAACAATTATTATTCAAATATATCGATTGTGTTATTAAATACATTAATTAAAGTTTAAGGTTATGAAAAAGATTTTACTTTCATTAGCTTGCGTTTCTGCTCTAAGCGTAAACGCTCAAAACAGTTTGGAAAGCATAGTGATCTCTCCAAACAAAACATCTTCTTTCGAAGGTATTATGACAGAGAATGATGCAATACGCCATAATGCTATGGTTTATGATGCTCAGAAATCTCTTTTTGTCGCAGGTGTTTTTGACACTGAATTCGCAGGACTTGAACCTATCGCTTCAAGCTCTTATATAATGAAAAAGAATAGTGATTTCCAAATCGATTGGAAAGTTGCTATCAAAGGTGCTGCTACAGTTACAGCTCTTGTTTCTGACGGTAATGGTGGGGTTTATGCTGCCGGAACTATTGCTGACGAGGTTGAGTTTGTTGGAACTGACGGGAATAGCGTGATTAAAAAAGGGCTTGAAGAATATGGTGCTTATTTATCTTCTCAGTGTGTTTCTTTTGTTGCTCATTATGATGCGGAAGGGAAATTGGTAAATGTGGGGACTATTACGCCGACAGTTGATCCGGCTTTGGAAGAAACATTTATGTACTACCCTGTAGATGGAGATGTTTTTTGTAAAATAAACTCTTTGTCTATTGTAAATGGCAAATTATACGCTTCAGCTATATTCTCTAATCAGATCTCTACAGCTAATGGATTAGAATCTTTAGCAGCAGGAGTTATTGATGCATGGGGAGGAGGCTTTTACTATATGTCTAATCAAGCAGGTATAGTAATTGAAATTAATGAAAAGATGGAAGCAATCTCTTTCCCTTTCCAGATTAAAGCTAATGCTTATGTAATCGATGATCAAAAAGTTAGATCTATAACAATGACCTCTGATAATTCAAATCTTTATATCGGAGTTGTTGCTACCGGAGATGAATCATATAAAGCTTTTGAAACAGCTGATAATTTTTCTTTCTTTAATGATGGATTAGGAACTTTAGGATATGGACATATCGTTTTCTCTATCAATCCAGAAACGAAATCGGTTGCTACGACTAACTGGGAAACTATAACTCTAGATGAATTTCAGATCAACTATATCAAAGATATCAAAGCAACTGATGATAATATCATCTTAGCGGGAACTTTCAATACTGCTCTTGCTTTTGATAAAGATAAAACTCCTGTAGGTGCTGATGATATGTATGTTGTATCGCTAAGCAAAAAAGATCTTTCTGTCAACTGGTCAACTGTAACAAACTTTGACGAAGGGGCAGCAAATGATAATGAAGAGATATTTACTGCTATGACTGTTGCAGGAAATTATGTATATCTTTCAGGATATGGCGCAGTTAAAAAGGATCATGTATTGACAACTCCTCTTTCTTATATCCTTGATGCAACAACAGGAGATATCAAATCGATTGATCAACCTGAATATGTTTTCGGTCTTGCTTCAACTAACGACGGAAATAAACTTGCAAAAGCTCATACTACAGCTGAAATGACAGGAATCAATTTTTCTGATTTCGGTATCACTTCGGGTATCAACGATACGTTCACTGAAAGTGCTCTAAATGTTGTGGCTTATCCAAACCCTGCAACTGATTATCTATTCTTCTCTGCAACTTGTGATGTTGAAATCATTACTATTGATGGTAAATCTGTTATGTCTGCTAAAGAGGTTTCTTCTGTTGATGTTAAAACTCTTACTAACGGTCTTTATTTCGTAAATATCACTATTGAAGGTAAAACATCTACGGTTAAAATAATTAAGAAATAATTAATCGAATATTTATATATCACTATAATAACAAAAGAGGCTGTCAGGAATAATTCCTTTCAGCCTCTTTTTAGTTTTGCGTATATATTAAATCTTCATAATAAGGATAAATTCCAAAGAATCGGAATTCCCTTTTTCGAAAAAATTATTTCTTATTTGTAAAGACAAAGATAAGGTGTATCGCAGGATGCTTTAACTTTGAATTTTACATCTTTAGCAACAACAAAAGATTCAAATTTTTTGTATGTCTTCCATTCACTTTCTCCTGGAAGTAATACAGTAAGTTCACCCGAAATAACAGTCATTATCTCTATTGTCGATGTTCCGAATTCATATTCACCAGCTGCCATAACTCCAATTGTAGCATTTCCTTCTGCCGAATCAAGTGCAATAGATTTTACTTTTCCGTCGAAGTATTCATTTGTCTTAAACATAATATATTTTTTTAATAGTTGGTATAAAATATAACAACACGGAAGTTTACTACCGTGGTTTATTTTACAAAATTATATAAAAATCACGTTTAGCAAACCTTTAAACGAACTCTATGTTCGATTTATATTGAAAAAAAAATATTATTAGATTTAAGAGTTATATGTTACACTTAATGGGCATATTTATACTCTTTTTATTCTAATCTATAAATTATTTTATATTATGTTTCTGATTATGAAGTGATCCTCTCGGTATAAAATAACATTGAAACATAGTCAACTACCTGCGCCATTGGTGATACCTCTCCCGAATGTCCTTGTCTAAGAATATTGATTTTAAAATGTTCCGACATATCTTTGGCAAAATAGAACAAAGACATTATAGTTCCAAAACCGCATATTGAGATATTTTTTTCTTTTACTCGTCTGTCAAACTCTGCACAATCATATCTTAAAAGTGCCTCAAGAGCATAATCATCAAGCTGTTTTCCCTCATCGGCAGAAGCAAAATGATTGAAATCTGAAGACGCAATAAAAAGTGGTTTCCTGTCAAGAATTTTACAAGCTTTAAATAGTGCCTGAGCCAACACATGAGCATTACCATTGCTTTGAGCTCCAAAACTAACTGGCAACACTTTTATATCTTTTGGCATAAAATATTGAACGTATGGTATTATAACCTCTGCCGAGTGTTCAAATTCTTGAGAAAGAATATCTTCGGGAAGCCCTACATAGTCGGCAAGAGCCTGATCAATCTCTATCATTCCCAACGGTGATTGCCAATAATCATGCGCGTCAATTGAAGCGGGCATTCCTCCTCCATGGTGATTGGGGTTTACAATTATCACAACATCAAATTGCTGAGAACTCTGTTTTATAATCTCAAAAAAATGTATTGCCTGGGGAGCACTATATATATGTCCGGCATGAGGAACAACCCCTCCGATAATTTGTTTTTGCGATAAACTATAATCTATGTTCTTTTTCTCCTTTGCTATCGCATCTTCAATAATTCGGATAACTTCCTCTTTATTTTCGGAATAAAATTTTCCTTCGGCAAAATTTGGACGTACTTTCATAGGTATTTTATATTAACATCTGCATCTGTTATTATTGTAGTACTCTGATTTACAATAGTAAATATTCACAGAATTTATCTTACATTTCCCAAATAGACATTTTTCAGATATTTATTAGCAATATCGAAAAGAATATTAAGTGTTTCAATCGGTGTTGCCGGTATCTTTAATTTATGACAAGGGAAATAACGATTAATATGTAAAGAAACACTATCGCCTAATGTATCTCTTATCCATTTCACGACAGATTCAAACTCGGTGGGATTATCATTCTCACCGGGAATAACAAGATATGCTATTTCAAGATGATTTCCGTTTGATGCTATTGTCTTTAAAGTCTCAAGAACAGGATCAATTGTCGATTTGGTAAGTGTGCGATAAAACTCATTATTATAACCTTTAAGATCTATATTAAAAGCATCTATAAGTTTTAAAAGTTCTCCAAGTGGCTCCTTTTCAATATATCCGTTGGAAACCATTACGTTTTTAAGATTATATTTTTGAGCAAGTGTAGCTATATCACGCATATATTCAAACCAAACAGTGGGTTCATTGTAAGTGTACGCAATTCCTATGTTCCCTTTTTCTATCGATTTCAGAGCTGCTTCTACTATGATTTGAGGAGATACGTTTTTCTCTGAAAATTTCACAGCCTCTTCATTCCCGGTTGCAATTTGCCAATTTTGACAAAATGAACATCCAAGATTACAACCTATACTCCCAATCGAAAAAATATATGATCCTTGCATAAAATTGAACAAAGGTTTTTTCTCGATAGGATCAAGGGCTGCTGATGATACTATTCCGTAATTAAGAGAATATAGTGTTCCTTCAATATTTTTTCTGACATGACAAATACCTGATTTATCAGGAGCAATCCTACAATGATGCGGACAAAGTTCGCATATCACACTGCCGTCATCTGTTTTTTTGTAATATGATGCTTCAAACATAATTTTATAACAGTTGATTTACAATATGTAAAGTATGATAATCCTTAGTATTGGATCTTAATATAAACAGTTCTCAACCAACCTCAATGATACCTTGTTACTTTAAAGCGCTCTACACTTATTCCGGTTCCGGGATCTATTCCGGCTTTTTGCATGGCTATTTGTATCTGAGTTTCTACGTTATCAACACCCGGCAGATCAGGTAGTAATACGCCTCTCCTGCCACAGCTGTTTACAATTACTCCATAAATTTTAGGATCAAGTTGTTCGATAGTATAGATCGGTTCCGGCTCATCGAGCACATCGACCGATATTTCTATATTCTCAAGCTCATGCTTTTCGAGCGGCGGGAAACGAGGATCACGTAAGGCTGCAGATATTGCATTCTCTTCAATTTCATCCTTCAATGTTGGTTTTACCGGAAGAATTGTACCTATACACCCGCGAAGCGATCCGTCTCGATTGTGCAGGGTTACAAAACATGCTCTTTTAACTTTCAGATCATCATTCGAACCGGGAAATACAGGTTCCCGATCTTCATAATAGGCTTTTAGTACTTCTCTTGCCCATTTAGTCTGGATTGATTTATCTTCTATCATAATAAAAGTTTAAACTTTATGCATATAAAAGGTTTTGTATATGCATAAAGTTCAAAAGTGATTAAATAAACATACACAATCGATTAGAATCAGTATAAATAATACCTGATTTTAGGTATTGTAAGCCGATCAATTATTGTCGAATTTTGTAACAGTAATGATAATCCTTAATAATTATATCTCTTATGAAAAAAGCTGCTATTATTTATGGTTCTACAACCGGAGTAACTGAAGATATTGCAAGACAAATTGCTAAAAAATTAAATATTGACTCCTCCTCTGTTTTTGATGCAGGAAAAGTAAAAACTGATGATATTTTACCATTTGAGGTTTTAATTCTTGGTTCTTCAACTTGGGGAGTTGGTGATCTTCAGGATGATTGGGAATTATTTCTCCCAAAACTTGGAAAAACTGATCTTTCAGGAAAAGTAATAGTGATATTCGGTACAGGCGATAGTTGTTCTTATCCTGATACTTTTTGTGATGCTATAGGTACTATTTATCAGGGATTAAGAAATACGGGATGTAATTTTTATGGTGCCGTTTCGGCTGAAGATTATCATTTCGATGATTCGTCTGCTTTAGTTGAAGGGATGTTTGTAGGTCTGCCCTTAGATGAAGTAAATGAGGATGAAAAAACAGAAAAAAGAATTGATAATTGGTTAATTCAATTAAAAGATGAATGTTTAAACTAAATTGAATTTAATGATACGAACAGCTACAAAAAAAGTCCCGGGTGAAGTAAAAGTTTTATCAAATCATATATATGAATATAACAAGGGGGGTGAGAAATCTTGTTTTATACACTTTCAGTAAAAAATATGAAGATGAAGTGATAAAAAAACTCGAGAGCCGAAAAATACCATATATTAAACAGGATATCGGCCCTCGTTCTGTCAATCTATTTTTCGGAAATCAGGAATGTATTAATGCAATAAGTTTTCTTGCTGATCGCCCTTTATATGCTCTTACTCCGGAAGAAGATTTTATTTTGGGAGCTCTACTTGGTTACGACTTGTGTAAGATCGTAAGAGCACACGTCTGAACTCCAGTCACGAGATTCCATCTCGTATG
>CAMTOJ010000061.1 GCA_947074145.1 uncultured Bacteroidales bacterium | reverse complement strand
AAGAATTTAGCAAGGATAAAAATTTGAAAATTGAATCAGATCGTATCAGTCAGGAGCGTCACAAAAAGGATAAGAACAAGGAATCAGTAGCAATAGAAGGATATAAAGATAAAGCGGAAAAGAAAAATGAAGAGATAAAACTTGAAGTAGAACGTCCTCAGATAAAAGTCACAGGACATGTCGATCTTGAAGCTTTAAATCGCAGAAAATCCGCACCTCAAAATCAGGATCAGAAAAATAAAAGAAATTCTGAGAATAACAGATCTTCTGAAAGACCTGCTTTTGAAAATAATCGAAAAGAAACTAATGTTTCTCAGCCTAATAACAGACCTGAGAAAAAAGAGGTTCCTGTGCAGAAATCAGAACCAATTGTAAACAAAGAACAAAATCCAAAGATAGAAGAAAAAAAGACAGACACTATGTCAGAGTCGAAAGTTACAAATACTTCTAAAGAAGAGGTGAAGAATCAGGAGGCAGAAAGTGCTTCTTCCAATGAGGTATTCAGATTGAATAAACCTCAGGTTATTCCTTCGATAAAGGTTATGGGAACTATTGATCTTAATTCCCTTAATCAACAAACTCGTCCAAAGAAAAAAACTAAGGAAGAGAAAAAGAAGGAGAGAGAAATGAAGGAGGGTCCGAAAAATCGTGATCAGAAGAAACCGGGTCAGTTCAATAATTCTGACAGAAAAGGACCACATCCTAACGGAAACAATAATCAAAATCAGTCTGCTAACGCAAATGATGATAAGAAAAAACGCAACAGAATAAATAAACAAAAAGTTGATGTTGCAGCTCAGGGACAACAGATTGCAAGAAATCAAAACAATCAGTCTCAGGGTAATAATCAGAACAACAACAATAATAATAACAGAAATAATAACAACAATAATTTCAGGAACAATAATCGTCCACTTAAAAAACCTGTACCAAAACAGGAAGTAAGTGAAGAAGATGTTCAGAAACAGATTAAGGAAACATTAGCACGCCTTACTGCAAAAACAAGCTCAATGAAAAAGGGTACTAAGTACCGTAAAGAGAAAAGAGAGCAGGCTGCAGGTCGTATGGCTGCAGAACTTGAAGCAGAACAGGCAGAAAGCAAATTGTTGAAACTTACCGAATTCGTAACAGCGAATGACCTTGCAAGCATGATGAATGTTAATGTGAATCAGGTTATCGCAACTTGTATGAGTATTGGTATGATGGTTTCGATTAATCAACGTCTTGATGCAGAGACAATCAATATTGTTGCTGAAGAGTTTGGTTATAAAACTGAATATGTTAGTGCCGAGGTAGTTGATGCAATTACTGAAGAGGCAGATAGTGAAGAGGATTTGATGAGCCGACCACCTATCGTTACAGTGATGGGACATGTTGACCATGGTAAAACATCTCTTCTTGACTATGTTCGTAAAGCGAATGTTATTGCCGGTGAAGCCGGAGGTATAACTCAGCATATTGGAGCATATAATGTAAAATTGAATGACGGTCGTCAGGTAACTTTCCTTGATACTCCGGGACATGAGGCGTTTACTGCTATGCGTGCCCGTGGTGCTCAGGTTACAGATATCGCAATTATTATAGTAGCAGCCGATGATTCGGTGATGCCACAAACAATTGAGGCTATTAATCACGCTGCGGCAGCAGGTGTTCCTATTGTATTCGCAATCAATAAGATTGATAAGCCAAATGCTAATCCTGAGAAAATCAAAGAAGCTCTAGCCCAAATGAATTATCTTGTAGAGGATTGGGGTGGTAAATATCAGAGTCAGGAAATTTCTGCAAAACAGGGTCTTGGTGTAGAGGAACTTCTTGATAAAGTACTTCTTGAAGCAGAAATCCTTGAACTTAAGGCTAATCCTGATAAAAGAGCTGTTGGTTCTGTTATTGAATCTACTCTTGATAAAGGTAGAGGTTACGTTGCAACAGTATTGGTTCAAAGCGGAACGCTTAAAATTGGTGATGTTGTTATTGCAGGTACACATTTCGGTCGTGTAAAAGCGATGTTCAATGAAAGAAATCAAAAAGTAACGGAAGCAGGTCCTGCTGTACCGGTTCAGATTCTTGGATTCAACGGTGCTCCTCAGGCTGGTGATAAGTTTAATGTTCTTGAAACAGAACAGGAAGCTCGTGAAATTGCGAACAAACGTGAACAGCTTGCAAGAGAACAGGGTCTTAGAACTCAGAAAATGCTTACTCTTGATGATATCGGTCGTCGTATCGCAGTTGGTAACTTCCAGGAACTTAACGTTATCGTTAAGGGTGACGTGGATGGATCGGTTGAGGCTCTTTCAGATTCGCTTATCAAGCTTTCTACTCCTGAAATTCAGGTTAATGTTATCCATAAAGCAGTTGGTCAGATTTCAGAATCAGACGTAACACTTGCAGCTGCATCTAATGCGATTATCATCGGATTCCAGGTTCGTCCATCTCTTGCAGCAAGAAGACTTGCAGAGAAAGATGGTGTAGAAATACGTCTTTACTCAATTATCTACGATGCAATTGAAGAGGTTAAAGATGCGATGGAAGGTATGCTTGCTCCTGAGATCAAAGAAGAGATTGTGGCTTATCTTGAAGTCAGAGAGACATTCAAGATTACTAAGGTCGGAACAGTTGCAGGATGTATTGTTAAGGAGGGTAAGATCAAACGTAATAATAAGATCAGACTTATTCGCGACGGTATCGTAATTTATGCAGGAGATCTTGGTTCTCTTAAACGTTTCAAAGAGGATGTAAAAGAGGTTACTACAAACTTTGAGTGTGGTCTTAACATTGAGAAGTTTAATGACATCAAAGTAGGTGACCTTATCGAAGCTTACGAACAAACAGAAGTCAAAAAATCTTTATAAGAAAGAGTATTATTCTGCATTGAATAGTATATTCTTAAGGATTGATTATATAAAAAGGAAAGGCCTTTAGAGAGATCTAAAAGCCTTTCCTTTTTTTTATATTTCTATTATATTTTGAAGGTTCTTTTTCTGCATTTTATGTGCTATTTCTAATACATATTGTATCTAACAGATACAAAAAAAGCGATTTCCATTAAAATGAAAATCGCTTTTTGTAATATTAATTTGACTATCAATTATATAATAAATTGATTGCTTATGGATTCGTTTCCAATTACTCGTCTTATTGTTTCAGCAAAAATTTCAGCAATTGTTATTACATGAACTTTTGGACATTTCTTTGCGTAAGGGATAGAGTCTGTAATACAGATCTCCTCAAGCATTGAGTGCTGAACTCTTTCTGATGCAGGGTCCGACATTATGCCGTGACTTGTAATCGCTCTAACTGAAAGGGCACCCTGAGATTTCATAAGATCGGCAGCTTTAGTTATAGTACCGGCAGTATCAACCATATCATCGATAAGGATTACATTTTTCCCTTCTACTTCTCCGATAACTACCATGTTCTCAATTTCATTAGCTTTTGCACGAGATTTATGACACAATACCAGAGGCACACCGAAATATTTAGCATATGTATTGGCTCTCTTTGAACCACCAACGTCAGGTGATGCAATAACAAGATTTTCAAGATTTAGTGAATTTATATAAGGTACAAAAACACTTGATGCATAAAGGTGATCAACAGGAACATTGAAAAATCCTTGAATCTGATCAGCATGAAGGTCCATAGTGATTAGTCGATTAATACCTGCCACACTTAAAAGATCTGCTACAAGTTTAGCACCGATTGCAACACGAGGTTTGTCTTTTCGATCTTGTCTAGCCCATCCGAAATAAGGAATAACCGCAACAATTGATTTAGCAGAAGCACGTTTTGCTGCATCGATCATTAAAAGTAGTTCCATTAGATTATCAGAACTGGGGAACGTAGACTGAACAAGAAATACAACTTGCCCGCGTATAGATTCTTCAAAAGAAACACCGAACTCGCCGTCTGCGAAGGTCTGAATTTTCAGATTACCTAATTCGCATCCTAAAGAGGCGCAAATCTTTTCAGCTAAATAACGGGATTGAGTGCCCGAAAAAACCTTAAACTTAGGTTGATTGTCCATTTTACTGTATTATTGATAAGAGAGTTATGATTCTGGGTGCAAATTTAAAACATATATGTTATATAACATTCTTAGTTATTGTCTTTTTTTATTTTTTTGTGCAGTATGAGTTCTGTTTAGATCAATCTTTAACATCACTGCTCCATATGGATCTATTACAACATTAATTTTTTCATTTATTTTTAAATTAACAGTATTAATATCTCCGGAAAGTTTTTCTTGAGCTGAATATTCACCCTCTTTAATCTTTAAGTAATCGAAAGCATGCTCAGGTATTACAATTTTAGAGTGAGATTCTTCATTTGAGAAGTTAGCAACAACAAGAAATAGCTCCTCATCCTTTTTCCTTAAGAAAGTATATATTTTATCGGTATTAAAATCCGGATTATCGAAATTGACATACATAAGATCGAAAAATTCACCTTCTCTTATCGCTTTTTCAGAGTTGCATAAATTCAACAGTTTTGAATAAAATTTTCTGATCTCCTTCTCTTCTTTTGTAAGTTTAGTCTGAGTCCATTTTCCTTCATTATTCCAACGTCTAATTTTATCAATTGACCAATAATCGAATATTGTTGTTCTTCCGTCCAGACCACTGAAACCTTCATTATCCATCCCTTTTTCACCTAATTCCTGGCCGAAATAGATCATAAATGGATTAGTATTCATAGTAGCAGATACAACCATCGGAGCAAAAGCTTTCATTGCATCACCTGCAAAAAAATCTGAAGCAAAACGTTGTTCATCGTGATTTTCAAGGAAGTTGAGCATATATTCTCTGATATCATTTATAGCTTGCCATTGAGATGTGATTGAAGAAGCCGGCTTATGTCCTGATACTACGTCTCGCAGTGTATCATAAAGACCCACTTTATCATATAAATAATCAAATCCCGCATTATGAATAAAATCATAATATAGTTCGGGCGAGTAAATTTCAGCAATAAAAATTATATCAGGAAAGGAGCTTTTTATCCTTTTTATTGCCCAATTCCAGAATTCAATGGGTACCATATGTGCCATATCACATCTAAATCCATCAATTCCTTTTTCAGCCCAATAAAAAAGTATAGAATACATTTTATCCCATGTATCGGGGATTGGTTCAAAATATTTTCTACCGGTAGAATAATCTATACCATAATTAAGTTTTATAGTTTCATACCAGTCATTCTTTCCCGGGAAAGCATTAAAACAATCATTACCTGTGGCCTTTGCAGGATATTCCACATATTGATCTTTTCCTGATCCCAAATCAATATGAGGAGCAAACCCTTGGCCGGGTATATAATAGAAATTATTTTGTTGGTCGAACGCAACAACAGTATTGTCTAATCCTCCTAAGTTGTCAGCCTCAAGTGGGAATATATTAGAGTGATATTGACGAGCTACATGATTAGGAACAAAATCAATAATCATTTTCAAAGAGTTTCGATGAGTACGATCCACAAGTTCTTTGAATTCATTCATTCTCTCCGGTACAACCTCAGCAAGATCGGGTGATACAGAATAATAATCGCAAATGGCATATGGCGATCCGGCTAATCCTTTAACTATATATGGATTTTGACTTAAAAGTCCGAATGCGGTATAATCGGTTGTGGTAGCTTGATGCAATAATCCTGTATACCAAATATAGTTGCATCCTAATTCTTTAATAGATCTTAAAGCCTTATCAGAGTAGTCATTCATTGTACCACATCCGTTTTCCTCAAGAGTACCATTAAATTTATCTACATTTTTTGTGTTTCCGAAAAGTCGAGGGAAAGTCTGATATATAACAATTTTCTCTTTCATATATTTATATTTTAATTTTAATATTTCAATGTAATAATTTCTTATTTCACACTCTACAAATAACAAGTATTTAATATTTTAATTAATTTTTTTTCAAATTAATAACAACATAATGACTTAATATATTTCATAAAGGAAATAATAACCATAAAAATTCAATCAATATATCATTATAATAGATAGAACAGAATTTATATATATTTTTATAGTCATGGTGATTTCACATTTTGAAATCTATTAATACAACAGATTTAAATATCATATTGTTATGAAAAATAATGATTGGAAGGAGAGATTGAACATAGTTTATTCAACAAATCCCGATTTCAAATTTGAATCGGAGGATGAACAAGAGGAAGTAACATTACCAAAAGAGAAACAAAAGTTAAGAATAGAGCTTGATAAGAGAAACAGAAAAGGCAAATCGGTTACACTTATTACCGGTTTTGTGGGGAGTGAAGAGGATCTTGCAACACTTGCAAAGATGCTAAAAACAAAGTGTGGATCAGGAGGATCCTCCCGATGTGGAGAAATCTTGATTCAAGGAGATTTCAGAGATAAAATCGAACAAATTTTGTTATCTGAAGGATATAAAACAAAAAAAATCTGAGAGACTAAACACCCAATAAGGATATTTGACAGTTCAATCTTATAAAAAATGCTTACAGTTTATCGTGCATCTGCAGGTTCGGGGAAAACCCATCTGCTTACAGGAACCTATATAAAGTTACTTTTTACAGAAGCAACTACATTTAGAAATATTCTCGCAGTTACTTTTACAAATAAAGCAACTGAGGAAATGAAGCATCGTATAATAACACAGCTTCATCTTTTGGCTACCGATATTCACGATTCCGATTATAAGAATGATTTAAATAAGCAGTTCAATTTGAATGATGAACAAATAAAAGAGAAGGCCAGGTTTATTCTTATTGATATTCTACATAATTATTCCGGATTTAATGTAAGTACGATTGATACTTTTTTTCAACAAACTACGAGAGCTTTTTCACGTGAATTAGGAATGCAGGGAGGGTTTAATGTTGAACTTGACAAGGATAAAGTTATTAATGAGGCAATAGACAACCTTATTAATGATCTCGATAAACCGGAAAATAGTCAACTTCTTGAATGGCTGATCTCTTTTGCTCAGGATAATATTGAGAATGCCAAAAACTGGAATATTAGGAAAGATCTTTTTTCTCTTGCACTAGAGATAAATAAAGAGGATTATAAAAAATATAGTAATGAGATAAGAAATTTCTCTGTCGATAAAGAAAATTTCAAAAAGTATATTGATAATCTAAAGGAGATAAAATCAGAGTTTGAAAATTGCGTAAAAGAGATTGGTCAAAATGCTTGTAATATTATGAGTGAAGTTGGTCTCGTACCATCAGATTTTAAAAATGGTAAAAACTCACCTTTTAATCTATTCAAGAAATGGAGTGATGGTGATTTAAAACCCCCTACTGATACATTTAAACGACTTGCCGGTGAAATAGAAAATTGGACTGCCAAAAAGGTAAGTGCCCAATTGATGGCATCTGTAAGCGATGCCTATTATAACGGATTAAATGATATGGTAGAGCAGGCAATAGAAATTTTTGAAACCTCCACTATATATAATAGTGCAACCGCAACTTTGAGATACCTATACACTTTAGGAATCTTATCTGACATAGATATCAAAATGCGTCAATACTGCAGAGATAATAATATAATGCTTATCAGTGATACTGCAGAATTGCTTAATAGGATAATAGACGGAAAAGATAATCCGTTTATTTATGAAAAAACCGGACATTTTCTTAAGAACTTTATGATTGATGAGTTTCAGGACACTTCCGGTATGCAATGGGAAAATTTCAGACCTTTGATTGACGATTCTGTTTCTCAAATGAACGATAATCTACTAGTTGGGGATGTAAAACAGAGTATTTATAGATGGCGAAATTCTGATTGGAATCTTCTTCATTCAAAGATAAAGGAGTTTAATACGGATCTAAGGGAGGATAAGATTCTCGGAGTAAATTGGAGAAGTTGTAGAGCAATAGTAGAATTCAACAACTCTTTTTTTTCAGTGGCTGCCGGATTATTGCAAAATAAATTCAATTCAGAAACATCAATTAATGATGATACCATATTAATGGCATATTCAGATATTGCTCAAGAGGTATCTCCTCCCAAACTTTCGCAAGAGGGACATGTCAGGGTAGAGTTTCTGGAGGCTGAAAATAAAGCGGAATATGAGGAGCAGGTTCTTGATATTCTACCTTCTGTCATAGAAACAATGCAAGCAAAAGGAACAGCATTAAAAGATATTGCTATTCTTGTCAGAAATTCAAGAGAAGGAGCATTAATAGCGAAGTATTTATTAAAGTATAAAGAGGAGAATCCGGATTCACCTTATAAATATGATATTATATCAAATGATTCTCTTTTTATAGGTCAGTCAAAAATTATTGAGGCGGTAATTAGTTTTATGCGATTTCTTCTTAATGACAAAGAACCTATAAATAGTTTTATAGCTGAATACAATATAGATATAGCTTCTGGAGAAAAGGAGCCGGAAACAGCTCTTAATGATTATTTTAATAAAAGAGATATCGAAAAGGATAAGAATTCTCTTTTATATCAGAAGATTCCGGAATTACGAAAACTATCATTATTTGAGCTTACCGAAGAGATAATAAATATAATAATCCCATCGGACGTTAGTCTTGACAATCTTTTCCTTCAGGCATTTCAGGATTTGGTAATAGATTTTTGCAATTCGAATAGTGCCGATCTTTCATCTTTTCTTAAATGGTGGGATGAAACGGGTAAAAATAAGACAATTTCATCTCCTGAAGAACAAGATGCGATAAAGATAATTACTATACATAAGTCCAAAGGACTTGGTTTTGATAGTGTAATAATCCCTTTCACTTCTTGGAAGATAGATCATGATCAGTTCAAACAGAATCTTATTTGGTGCCGACCTATGATTGAGCCGTTCAATATGCTACCTGTTGTGCCTATAAGATATGGAAAGACAATGCAGGACTCTATATACAAAGAGGATTATTTCAGAGAAAAGATGAGTGCATTTATTGACAATCTCAATGTTGCTTATGTTGCATTTACAAGAGCAAAAAATGAGATGGTAATAATGGCTCCTAAACCTAAAAAACCAGAGAGTCTGACCGACATCTCTTCTGTTCTTTATAGTGCATGCGAGTGGGCAGAATGTGATTATAAAACACCTGAGAATATATTATATAATCCCACATTTGTCAAGTTAACAGAAATATTTGATACCAATGCCTCTCTTCTTGAGATAGGAGATTGGTATGAATGTGTAAAAAGGGATATAGTTAAAACAGATATCAAATCAGATTCTTATTTTTCTCAAAATCCAGCTTCAAGAATAAGATTAAGATTGCATGGGAAAGGAAAATTTAATGAAGGAAAAGAGAGAGAATATGGCACCTTCATGCATGATATTTTATCAAAAATAAGATATCCGGAAGAGATTGACGATGCTGTAGATAATGCTTGCAGATCAGGTATTATTAATGTCAAAGAGTCTATTAAAATAAAAGCAAAGCTCCACGATCTTATATCCAACGACAAGGTTGCCGATTGGTTTAAAAAGGATATTAAAGTCTTTAATGAAAAAGAGATATTATTACCAAACGGTACAGTTTTACGTCCCGATCGTATTATAATGGATAAAGAAAAAGTAATAGTTATCGATTATAAATTTGGAAATAAAACACCTAAATCTCATGTTAGGCAGGTCTCCGGATATATTCAGCAATTGTGGCAAATGGGATATAAGAACATAGAGGGATATTTATGGTATACTACAATCAACAAGGTTATTAAAGTTGATATGGAGGCTCCATCTTTATTTTAATGACGATAATATCGTCCAAATCAGAATTTATTTAAAACTATATTTTCTATCGTTAAACCAAAACTTTCTTTATTCCTTTGAATAAAGAATCTATTTAATCGTGTGATTAGCATTACATTGAATTAATTAATAATTAATTGTCCAACTTTTTGGGTTCACTTAATAATCAGACTCTTTCGATTTATATCAATTCAAGTTATCCTCAAGGAATCAATAACCTATTGGTTCTTAAGGATACTTTTAGTCAGGTAAATTATTGTTGGAAAGTGATCACTATATCCATTAAGAAAAACACCTCCAGAAAAGGTGCGTTTAGGATATCCTTTATAATCGCCAGATCGATTGGTTAGAAAAGGAGCATTGAATATTTCTGCTCTCCAAAAGTCCAATCCTTTTTTATTGTCAAGAAGATTTTTGGATACGATAATTTGATCAAAAAGATTCCATTTACCATCATAGGCAAGCGATCCTATTCCCTTATCTATAAGTTGCCAGAAAGGATTATAAAAACCATTTTCAGGAACTTCGCTTATTTTTTTCTTTGCACCCAATACATCTCTCACACTTTTGTTGTCCGGATCATCATTCATATCACCCATTATTATAACTCCTGCATTAGGATCTTCATTAAGAAGAGAGTCGGCAATATGTAATGTTAAGGCAGCAGCAGCCTCTCTTAAAAAACTTGAAGCTCTCTCCCCTCCCAGCCTTGAAGGCCAGTGGTTTACTATTATACTTATTTTTTCTCCACCTAAAAGACCCGTTACTACAAGCTGATCTCTTGTTTTAAACGACGGTCTGTCAGGTAATACAAGTGTATGACTATTAGAATGCAACACCTTGAAATATTTCGGATTATATATCAGTCCGACATCCACTCCTCTTTTGTCTGGAGAATCATAATGAACAATTTGATACTTCTGAACTTTTATCGGAATCTGATTTACAAGATCCTTTATCACATTTATATTTTCAATCTCACAAAGGCCTATTATTGCAGGACCATCCGGTATATATTTATTTGCCATCTGAGATATTGCATAGGCCATATTATATTGCTTTTGCCAATATTTCTTTCCATTCCATTGACGTGAACCTTGTGGAGAAAACTCCTCATCATATTTTCCATTATTATTAATGGTATCAAAAAGATTTTCCATGTTATAGAACGCTACACCATACACAGTCTTTTGAGTTTTCTGAGCATAACCGCCTATAATAAATATAGAAAGGATGAATAAAGTTATGATTTTCATTCTCATTATTTAATCAATTTATTTACCTGTAAACACACTGTAATTATTTATATAAAACAACATTAAATAATAAATATTTAAGCGAATTGAACCATAAATTATCAATGTCGTTTTATGTGTAAACATCAACTTTTAGTTCTTGTTCAGTTTATTATAGTTTGAATTATTTGCATTTCGAACCATATATAAAATATTAAATAAGATAATGTGATTATAAAAGGGATAAACATAGCGTGGTTCTTTCAATATCTTTTTTACGAAAAAAGAAAGTTAGACCTTATTCAAATAGAAGATTATCTTAACAATGAAACCAAAATAAAAATATAATAACATAATGAATGCCTAATGAATAAATTTACTTCTTTACTTATTCTTTTTATTGTTTCATTTACTGTTTCTGCAAAAGGAGAAGATCATATCCGGCCATATAAATCAAATTATGGAAAAGATTTGAATTTCTCATTAATTACAATTTCAAACAGCAAATCTACAATAGCATCGGAGATACAATCTTCGACAGAGAAAGAAATTTCTATCACGGGGAGTGTAATTGATGCAATGTCGTCACAACCTATACCAGATGCTAAAATTATAGTAGAAGGAACCGGTATTACGGTCACTTCAGATTATAGAGGGGAATTTAAAATAAATGATGTGCCCCCCGGTATACAGGAGATTATTATCACAGCTCCGGGTTACTCCAGCGTTGTAAAACAGGTGGATCTTTCCGGCAAAACTATCTTCTCTTTAGGAGTGATATCTTTAGCTGTCAATATAAATCCTTATGCGGATGATGAAGACGGAATTATAACTTTTGACGAGGATCTTTTTGATGATGAATCTGGATCTAACCAGACGATAGGAAATCTATCCGGGTCAGCCGATGATCTATATTCAAGAATCTCCGGTTTTGCATTTGGAGTTGCAAGATACAGATACAGAGGATACGATTCCAGATATACAGATGTATATATTAATGGTTTGAGCTTTAATGATCCATCGAGGGGCCGGTTCAATTTCTCTGCATTAGGCGGTATGAACAATGCATTCAGAAATAAAGATGGAGTAACGGGGATGGATATGGCTGAGTTTGCTTTTGGTAATATTGGAGGAACAACAAATATCGAAACCTCTGCAACTAAATATGCCCCCGGCCTTCGTGCATCAGTTGGTTATACAAATCGAAATTATAATTGGCGGGGAATGGTAACATACTCAACAGGATTGAAACCAAACGGATGGGCAATGACTGCATCAGCTATTGCAAGATATGCACATGAAGGTATAGTGCCCGGAACTTTTTATAATTCTTACGGACTTTTTTTCAGCGCAGATAAAGTGTATGATGAAAAGAATACATTCTCTTTTACAGCTTTCGGTTCTCCAACACAAAGAGGTCAATCTGCTGCATCATTTGAAGAGTGTTATAAATTAACTGACAATAATTTATATAATCCTAATTGGGGTTATCAGGATGGAAAAAAAAGAAATGCACGTGTTGCAGAAAGTTTTGATCCTTCAGCAACATTAAACTGGTATTGGAAACCAAGAGATAATATGAGACTTAATACCGGTATCGGATTTCGATATTCAAGTTATGCCACAACTGCGCTGAACTGGTATAATGCACAAGATCCAAGACCGGATTATTACAGAAGACTCCCAAGTTATTTTTCAGATCCTTCTCTTAAAGAATATTATACACAACAATGGGAGCACAATGTTGATTTTAGACAAATTGATTGGGATTCATTTTACAGAGTGAATTACCTTAACAATTATGGTAATTCAGTAAATGGCACTGATAAAGGATCTACATATATGGTAGAGAAAAGACATTCGAATCAGACAAATTTAATGTTTGCATCAACTCTTAATACGGATTTGAATAATTTTATGAGTATTCAAGGAGGTATAAGCTGTAGATGGACAAAAGCAAATTACTATAAAACTGTTGATGATCTTTTAGGTGGTGAGTTTTGGTTAGATATCGATCAGTTTGCGGAACAAGATTTTCCTGATAACCCTAATATCCTTCAGAATAATCTTAATAATCCCAATAACAAGGCAACTTCGGGAGATAAATTCGGATACTATTATTCTATCTACAACATTATCACTACTGCTTGGATGCAGAATAATATAAACCTTCCACAATGGGAAATATACTATGGTTTATTTCTGAAAAATTACACCTTTTTCAGACAAGGACGTATGAAAAACGGTCGAGCTCAATATAATTCATATGGAAAAGGTCAAAAAAACCAATTTATAAACGGAGCACTGAAAGTTGGCGGTACTTATAAACTTGACGGTCGTAATTTTTTCTCTCTAAACTTTATGGCTGAAAATAATGCTCCATATTTTGGGGATGCTTATGTTTCTGCAAAAATTAAAGATGATGTAATTCCGAATTTAAAAAGTGAAATTGTTTATTCTTTAGATGCATCTTATAAATTCTCATATAAAAATCTTAAGGGTAAGATTTCGGGATTTCTAACTAATTTCTCTAATCAGACTGAAATTTCTTCATTTTATCATGATGCATTCCAAACATATGTGAATTATATCCTTACTGACGTAAAAAAAAGTTTTAAAGGAATTGAGTTAGGTCTTTCATATCAGATAATTCCGGATTTAAAGGTTACTGCAGTCGGAACAATTGCGAAATATCAATATAAGAATCAACCCACGGGAATTACCAACTATGAAAACGGCAGTAAACCGGATACAACACAAACTGTATTCCTTAAGAACTTTTACGTAGGAGGTACTCCTCAGATTGCTTGGAATTTCGGAGTAAGCTGGAAAGCTCCCAAACTTTGGTTTTTCGATATAAATCTAAGCATATTCGAACAGTCATATGTTACTTTATCTCCTATTAAGAGAACTGAAGAAGCTGCAAAATTTCAACTTGAGGGTGAATCATTAAGCGAAATGATGAATTATTATGATTCTAAAATAAAAGCAATAACTCATCAACAAAAACTTAAAGGGGGCGCGATGCTTAATCTTTCGGTGAGTAAACTTATCTATATAAACAGAACTAATTCATTATCTATAAATGTTAGCTTAAACAATATCACTAACAATAGAAATCTTCAAACAGGAGGATATGAACAAGGTCGATTCGATTTTAGTAATTATGATGAAAACAAATACCCTAATAAATATTACTATGCACAGGGGATAAATGTATTCGCAAACATCGGATATCGATTCTGACAAAATCGTGAATATTATGAATTATAAAATATCAGAAACAACAAGATTATGAAAAATATAAATAGACTTAGTATATATTCAGGTTTATCATATAAGATATGCTCCTGTATATTGGTTTGTACAATGATAGTTTTATCTAATTTTTTGATCTCATGCGAAACGCACTTTGATGCCCCGCCTTATGTTGTGCCTTCTGCAACATGGCAATCCAATACTACTATTCTTGAACTTAAAACAACATTTAACAATAATCTTACTGTTATAGGGAAAAAAGCCAATGGTGAGGACTATATTATAAAAGGTAAAGTTATAGGAAATGACATAAGTGGAAATATTTATAAAAATATTATGCTTCAGGATGCAACTGCAGCAATAACTATCGCAATAAATAGTACGGGGCTTTATAATAACTATCATTTGGGGCAAGAAATAGTTATTAATTGTACCGGTTTAACAATTGGGAAATATAGTGGATTACAACAGTTAGGAGCTGAATCATCATCGGGAAGTGTAACATTTATGGAATTACCAATATTTAAAAGTGCATCTCAATTAAACGGTATGCCTTTTCAGACTGTTGATACTTTATCGATGACGATTGCAGGATTAAGCACTTCGTCAAGTAGTCTTTTAACAGATCAGAGTCAACTAGTCGTTTTTAAAGGTGTGCATTTTGAAGATGGTGGACAAGTCAATTTCACTGCTAATGATCAACGTACAACAAGATATCTGCTTGATGCAAATGGAAACAAACTTGCAGTTTTGAATAGTCAGTATAGTGATTTTGCAACTAAAATTTTACCTAAAGGTGTGGGCAATGTTGTTGGTATTCTTTCTTATTATAACTCTGCTTATCAATTGTTATTGATTCAGGAAAATAATTGTTATGATTTCGACAATTCTGATGTTGATGATAATGGTGGAGGAACAGATGATGGAGGAGGCAATACCGATATGAGTGCCAATACAACAATTCTTGAATTGAAAACACAGTTTCAGGAAGCATATACAACCATCGGGACAAAAAGTAATGGTGACGCATATATTATTAAGGGTGTTGTAGTGGGCAATGATGTTGAAAACAATATTTATAAAAATCTTATTCTTCAAGATGCTTCTGCTGCTATTACAATAGGAATAAATCAAACAGATCTATACAAGTCCTATCCTATTGGACAAGAAGTGACTATTAATTGCACTGGGATGGTCTTAGGCAAATTCAATGGATTACAACAACTTGGAGCTCTATCATCTTCTAATGCAATGACATTTATGGATTATAATACTTTTACTTCTAATTCTGAAAAAGGAAGTACAACCGGAACTATTGATACAATAAAAATCGATATTGTTACAGCAAACTCGATCGGATCAGGTGGTGACAATATGTTGAAATATCAGAGTCAATTAATTCAGCTTTCTTCTGTAAAATTTAAGGAAGGTGGAATTGAGAACTTTGGAGTAAGTTCAGCAAACACAAACCGTATTCTTGAAAATTCTGACGGATCGGAAACAATAATTGTACGCACGAGTAGATATAGTATGTTCGTTGATATTCTTTTACCTTCGGGCACCGGCAATGTTGTTGGTATTCTTTCTTATTATACCCCTGATTCTCAATTATTAATGAGAATGGCCACAGATGCCTTTGGGTTTACCAAATTAAAATCTTCTCGAAATGAATATGTTTCTCAGTAAGTTTTTATCTTAATTTATTTCAGTTAGTTATATGATTAGCAAAAAAGTTAGAACTAATAATTAAACGGATATCTTAGAAAAATAAGAGATGACACTTCGATAACATCGCAGTGTCATTTTTTATTATATCTATTTCCTTTTGATGATTCTTATAATCCCATTTGTCATATGATCAAGTATTTTACAATAACTCTAAAACTATAATTTTAGGTAATATCAAACAAAATCAAATTAATTAATTGTCAATCCAATACGATTCTTAACTAAGAAACTTTTTGTTTTAATAATTGAAAACTATTACTTTTGAATATTGTAGATAAAAAATTGACATAAAAAAGAGGTGTAATGAAGCATAATGCAACCGATCTCATTTCATTTATAAATAAAGAAATAGACGTTATCGAATATCCTAATCAGGCAGTAACATTATTTGAACCTATAAAATATATCCTCTCTTTAGGGGGAAAAAGAATGCGTCCTTTGCTTTCTCTTTTATCTGTGGAAATGTTTGGAGGAAAAAAAGAAGATGTAATTTATCCCGCTTTAGGACTTGAAATATTTCACAACTTCACACTTCTGCACGATGATCTTATGGACAATTCTATGATGCGTCGTGGCAATCCTACAGTTCATATTAAATGGGACGACAACACCGCTATCCTTTCAGGTGATGCAATGCAAATCATCGCTTATCAATTTATCGCACGGAGTAAAAATTCAAATCTTTCAGAAATCCTTAATCTTTTTTCAATTACCGCCCTTGAAATATGTGAGGGGCAACAATATGATATGGAATTTGAAAAAAGAAACGATGTAAGCGAAGAGGAGTACCTTGAAATGATACGTCTTAAAACGGCCGTA
The DNA here is from genome assembly GCA_947074145.1 of uncultured Bacteroidales bacterium. GTDB lineage: Bacteria > Bacteroidota > Bacteroidia > Bacteroidales > JAUNSR01 > JAUNSR01. Next base: position 2,314 of record CAMTOJ010000061.1, on the reverse strand, counting down.
TTATTGGGTTGTGCTATGAAAATAGGTGCGATAGCTGCAGGAGCGTCCAACTCTGATGCTGATCTGATATATACTTTCGGAGAAAATATAGGATTGGGATTTCAATTGAAAGATGATCTTCTTGATGTCTATGCTGATTCTGCAGTATTTGGGAAAAACATCGGAGGGGATATTCTTAATGACAAAAAAACATTCCTATTAATCAATGCATTAAACTCTGCTCAAAAAGAGGATCGGGAGTTAATGAGGAAAATTCTTTCTTCTGAAATAACAATCGAACCGAAAGATAAAATCAAACTTTTCACTGAAATTTACAATAAGTCAGGAGCAAAAAAATCTTGCGAAAAGAAAATAGAATACTTCTATAAAAAAGCCTTCATAGCACTTGACTCGATCTCATGTTCAGAAGAATCTAAAAGTATCCTTAAAAATTATGTCTTAGATTTGATTGATAGAGAAAAATAATTGATAATACATTTTAAAACCTTATAATATAATGCCTTATCGTCGATTACCCAACACAGACCAGGCCAGAATAAGAGCTTTGGAAAATGCAATCTCTAAAGATGGCGTAAGAGAAAACGGACAACTTGTTATATCGTATAAAACAATTCAGGAAGCTCGCAATTTTCTAGAGAAATTTAAGCGCACATACAGACTTCATGCTCAAAATTTTGAAGCACAAGTAAAATCAAGTAAGAAATATCAAAAGCAATTAAAAAATGCACGTATATATATTTCTCACTTCATACAGGTTTTAAATATGTGTGTGATTAGAAATGAAATAAAAAAAGAAAATAAATCTCTTTATAATCTTGATATAAACGACTGCGCTGTTCCCGATCTTGGTTCAGAAGCAGCTTTAATCAAATGGGGCGAATCTATAATAAAAGGTGAAGATCAACGACTTTCTAAAGGTGGTGCTCCTGTTTACAATCCGACTATTGCCAAAGTTAAAGTTCATTATAATATCTTTTGCGAATCATATAATATCCAGAAAGGACTGAGAAACAATACTTCCAAAACTATGGACGAAGTGGCAGAGATGCGTCCCAAGGCTGATGAAATAATACTTGATATATGGAATCAGATTGAAGAGGTTTATAAAGATTATCCGGCTTCTCAAAAACTTATAAAATGTAGTGATTTCGGAGTCGTTTACTATTATCGCGTAAAAGAGCAAAAAGCAATAGAAGCAGCCAAACTACAAAAAAAACTTACATTTGAATAGTTCTCATTATGATTGATACTCATTCACATATTTATTCCCAAGAGTTTGACGCAGACATTGATGCCGTTATTGAACGTGCTCTCAAGGCTGGTGTTGAAAAAGTAATTTTAGCCAATGTCGACACCGGATCTCTCGATAAAATTATTAATCTCTGGAAAAAAAATCCCGAATTCTTTATTCCTACAATCGGACTACATCCTACTGAGTGTAATGAAGGGGAGCAGTCCTCTCAATTATATGAATTAGAAAAGGTTATTGAAGAGTATCCATTTCGGGCATTTGGGGAAACAGGAATAGACTTATATTGGGACAAAGAGCATTTAAAAGAACAAACTGATGCTTTCCAATGGCATATTGACTATTCGACACAAAAAAACCTACCTCTCATCATACATGTAAGAGATGCTTTTCCTGAAGTGATAGATATTCTGAGAAAAAATAGTTCAAAAAATATGCGAGGTGTAATCCATAGTTTTACAGGTACCGAAAAAGATGCTTTAGACATACTTGAAACCGGAGATTTCTATTTTGGCATAAATGGAGTTGTTACTTTCAAGAAAAGCAATCTACCTGATGCTCTTGCTAAGATTGGTTCTGATAAACTTCTTCTTGAAACAGATGCTCCTTATTTAGCTCCTGTTCCTTTCAGAGGAAAAAGAAATGAACCAGCTTATATGACTGAAACAATGAACAAACTAGCTTCAATATTCGGATGCTCAAATACAGAAATAGATAAAATAACAACACAAAATGCCAAAACATTATTCAATATCTGAGTATTCTAAATATTAATAAAATTGAAATTATGATTTTAATTTAAATCTTATGTTAATAATATCGACGTAAAACAACGAAAAATTAGCAAAATATATACCAATATCACATTTTGACATATAAAAAATCTAAAAGTTCAAATTAATATGAACAATATCCGACAAATGTGTTCCTTAGCTAAGGTTTTTTATTACTTTTGTCCACAAGAAGTATTTTTTTAACACTATTGAGTTAAAATCACATTATTGGAGAGGTGCTCGAGTGGCTGAAGAGGCACGCCTGGAAAGCGTGTATACGCCAAAAGCGTAT
>CAMTOJ010000060.1 GCA_947074145.1 uncultured Bacteroidales bacterium | reverse complement strand
TCTTATTCAATGGATATCTACCAGAATGGAATATCTTGATAATATGTGGGATATAGCATCTTTGCCTGAAACTCCGCTTGGAGTAGAGTCGATAGAAAAAGAATCTATTATTGAAAGCATTGGCGTGGGTAGAAATGGAGTAATAATAAAATGTAATTCTGCAACACAAATTTCCATTTATAATACTACCGGACAACTTGTGAAATCGGTAATGTTGAAACAGGGAGTTAATGATATACCGCTTTCTAAGGGGATTTATATAGTAAATAATAAAAAGATAGTCATATTATAGATTCATGTTTTTATTTTAAAAGAGAGTAAAAAAAGTGTGTTCCTAATTAATTGGGGATACACTTTTTTTGCTAAGATACTTTTATATAGAGTGTGCAATTGTTATCAAAGTACAAGTCAATAATATAATTTAATGCGAAGAAATAATAAAGAAAAATTAAATACATTTTACCAAGTGTTAATAACTAATAAATATAGTTTAATAACTAAATCTTTTAGTTTGATTTATGGAATTAAAATTTACATTTGAATATTGATTAAAATTAATGAATTATGATAGCAATGAAACTAACTCCAAAGGAGGAAGAGATAATGAATATATTTTGGGACAATGGAGCAATGTTTATTAAGGAGTTACTTACTTACTATAATGAACCGAAACCGCATTATAATACACTTTCAACAATGGTAAGACTATTGGAGGAGAAGGGGTTTATTGACTATAAAAAATTTGGTAATACCTATCAATATTTTGCAAAGATTTCAAAAGAGGATTATCGAAAATCAACAATGAATGATGTTGTCGGCCATTTCTTTGATAACTCTTTTACCAGAGTAGTATCCTCTTTTATTGAGGAAGATAAAATTTCACTTGATGAATTAAAAGATTTGATTAAAAAAATAGAGGACAATAATAAGTAAGGAAAGCTATGAATTATTTAATATTATATCTGATAAAAACATCGATGTGTCTAATTGTTTTATATAGTATATATTCAATACTATTGAGTAAAACAACATTTTATAGATTTAACAGAATAGTTCTATTAATGGGAGTCATATTTTGTTGCATTTTGCCAATTATAAGAATACCATTTTTAGGAAACTCTTTAGGTTCACCAATAACATATCTTGAGTCTTTATTGAATATTTCATATACAGATAGGATAACCGATATGGTTAATATTCCATTTCTACATGATATGGAAAATAATGAAGTAGATCATGTTTCAGAGAAAGCTCATATATCTGGGTTTGTATCTTTCTTTTCTGCAGCAAACCGAACTTATTCCTTTATAATAATAATTTCCTTACTGTATCTATTAGGGGTTTTTGTAAAAACAATTCTCTTTCTAAGAAATATATTTCGCATTCAATCTTTGAAAAGAAGATCGGAAAAGAGATATTATGAAGGATGTAATCTATACGTTGTCAAAGAGAATTTTAATCCCTTTTGTTGGGGTAAGAGCATCTATATATCTGAAAAAGATCTCTTAGATAATGAAGAATCTATATTATTACATGAGACAATGCATATCAGACAATTTCATACGTTTGATTTAGTCTATCTAAATCTTATGATAAATATATTTTGGTTTAATCCTTTTATATACTTACTATATTCTGAAATAAAACTTATTCATGAATACGAAGCAGACAGTGAGGTCTTGAATTTAGGCATTAATGCACTTAAATACCAATTATTAATCGTGAGAAAAAGTGTTGGAGCGCGCAATTTCAATATTGCCAGCAGTTTTAATCACAGTCAATTAAAAGCACGAATAAATATGATGTTAAAAGAAAAAACAAAAAAGAGGTCAAAACTTAGAGTTTTCTCTTTTTTACCGGCTGCATTCTTTGTATTATCTCTTTTTTCCGGTTCTGTTACAGCTTCATCAAGGGTGATGAATTCATCAGAGGAGAATCTTAAAAATGTATCTGAAGATAATGAGATGGAAGAATTTCTTCCCGTAAATGATATTATTATTTCCGGATCGAAGGCAACTTTCAATTTAAATGATTCTTCTTTTGTTGTTATCAAAGACTTCTCAACACTTTCGTTTGTAAAAAAACTTAGTGAGATATATAATAAAGGGAAAAAAATAGATATAGCTACACTAAAATTACCGGAAAGTGAAGATCCCAAAACACTTGAAATTTTAAAGAAATATTTGAGGGGACGAGAGATTTTAAAACTTAACATAGAGAAATAGTAATAAATATTATTATGAAGAAAAGCCACTTCCATAAAGGAGTGGCTTTTTCTATGTCAAATTCATTTAAATTCTTCTCTTTCTTAGATTGAAAGTTACACGATACTTATCATTTCAAGAGCATATGGTTGAGTTTATAAACAAAGCTAAATAGCATACGAGATCTAAATTTAGAAATTTAATGATAGACTACCTAAAGGAGTTATTTGATAATTAATCTTACAAAAACGTAGAAATTTAATTAAGCTCTTTTCGTTATATCCCTGAAAGATAACGATTTGTGTTTTTGGCACAGTTTTGGATTTATAAGTTTTAAAAATAAACTAACAAGTATCGTTATCAAAAAAAAGTATAATGAAAGTAATGGATCTTATATATAAAAGAAAAGTAATATCTCAAACGCTTAGTGGATCATATGTTTTGATTTGCTATATAGGAATAATAGGGATATTGTTATTATCAATTATTTTTTCGTTGTGTTTAGGAAGATATAACGTAACACCGTCAGAGATTATTTCCACACTGTTTAGTGGAGAAGAATCACCCTTTATATCAACGATATTATTTAATATCCGTTTGCCTCGAATTATGATGGCAATATTAGCAGGAGGGGTGTTGACACTTTCAGGCTGTTCTTATCAGGCTGTATTTCGAAATCCTATGGTAAGTCCTGATATATTGGGGGTTTCCTCCGGTGCAGCATGTGGAGCAGCTATTGCAATATTAATGTCAATGAGTAGTTTGGGTATTCAGTTAATGAGTTTTTTATTCGGTTTATTGGCTGTCAGTGCTACTTTTTTAGTAAGTAGAGTATTGAAGAGAGTAAATGATCAAATCTTGATGTTGATATTGGCCGGTATAGTGATAAGCTCTTTGTTTGGTTCCATGATCTCTTTATTCAAATATATTGCCGATCCGGATTCCAAATTGCCTGCAATTACATTTTGGATGATGGGATCTTTCAACAGTGTAACAATGGAAAATTTAAAAGGTGTACTACCTGTAGTGTTGTGCGGAACAATTCCATTGATTCTTATCTCTTGGAAACTAAATGTTTTATCGCTTAATGAAGATGAAGCTTATAGCTTAGGTATTAACCCCAACACTATTCGCATTATAACAATCTTTTGTTCCACTTTAATCACTGCTTCAATAGTCTCACTAACAGGTCTGATAGGTTGGGTTGGACTTATTATACCACATTTTTGTAGATTTCTTATAGGATCTGATAATAGAATTTTAATGCCTTTCTCTTTTCTGACAGGGTCGGTATTTCTTTTATGGATAGACAATATATCCCGAACTGTATCAACTCTGGAGATACCGATAGGGATAATAACTGCAATAATTGGTTCACCTTTATTTCTGTTTTTTCTTTCTAAAAGAAGGAAAGATTTTTAAATAACAAGAAAAGAAAAATAATATGAAGTTCAGAATAGAAAACGGAGTAATGGGATATGACAAAAAAGTTATTCTATCCGATGTTAATATTGAGATAGACACAGGTTCGATACTTTGTGTAATGGGAAAGAATGGGGCGGGTAAAACAACTTTCTTCAAATCTCTTTTAGGCGTTTTGCCTCTTATTTCGGGAAATATATTTCTTGATGACATAAATGTATCAAACTGGGATAGAAAAAAGTTCTCGTCGATAATATCATATGTTCCTCAGGTTCATTCTTTTTCATTTTCTTTCAGTGTGATGGAAGTCGTTCTTTTGGGTCGATCAGTACATATAAATTTATTTGGATCACCTTCAAAAAAGGATAAGATGATAGCCCAGGATGCATTAAAGCAGATGAAGATTTGGCATTTGAAAGATCGAATGTTCAATTCTCTTAGTGGAGGGGAACAGAAGATGGTGATAGTAGCAAGAGCTTTAGCCCAACAAGCCTCTTTCATTGTAATGGATGAACCAACCTCAAGTTTGGATTTTGGTAATCAGATAAAAATAATAAAACAAGTAAGAGATCTTCAGGATAAATCGCTTGGAATAATAATGTCAACACATTCACCAGATCATGCATTTATGTGCGATGCTCATGCTTTGATAGTAGATTCTAATAAAGTTATCAATATCGGCGATTGCAAAAATGTGACAGAGTCATTGCTGAAAAAAGTGTATGGTGTCGATATTCTGATAGATGAATTTAGTAGAAGTTGTCATAAAAGAAAGGTGTGTGTACCTACAATTTAATAATCTAAAAAATAAGATATGGAAAGTCTAAAAAAAGAATTGTTCCCTGTTTCAATGATAGGAACAGGACCCGGAGATCCCGAATTATTAACAATAAAAGCACAGAAAAGAATAAGAGAAGCAGATTGTATTCTTTATGATTGCTTGCCTGCAACATTTGTTCTAAACGAAGCAAATAAAAATGCAGTAGTGAAATATGTAAATAGACATCCTGAAAACGGACCGGTAGTTGAAGATATTTTAGAGGTTGCCAGAGATTTTTATTTAGAAGGTAAGAAGGTAGTTCGAATAAAAGCCGGTGATGCTATGATGTTTAATGGTGGAGGACTTGACTTAAGACGTCTTTCTGAGATGGGGGTCGAAGTTGAGGTAATACCTGGTTTAACAGCAGCTACTGCTGCAAGTAATATTTTTTCTATTCCTATAACAGAAAAATATGAAAGTAATAGTATCATCTATGCTATTGGAGATGATATCAAGGATGATTACAGACATTTCAGAGATATTGCCCATTTGTTTCATAACGGAACGACACTTGCTCTTTATATGGCTTATGATAATTTGAAAGATATTTTCAGAGTCTTTAAAGAGGAGGGAATCAGTGGAGATATGCCTGTTGCGATAACAGCGATGGTCTCTTTGAAAGGTCAGGACTGTGCAATATGCACAATGGATACAGTTTTTGAGGTAATTGAAAAAGAAGAGCTGTTTGCTCCGTTTGTTTTTTTTGTGGGATTGCATGTTAATAAGAATCATATAGCTCAACAGCAGAATTAATAAATGCTGAAAGACAAAGAGCGAAGTTATAATAGGTTATGTTAATTATTTAAAGGTGTTATATTATGAGAACTAAAATTTTTGCCATAGTAGCTTCATCATTTACGTTGTCAAATGTAAATGCGCAATTCGAATCAGATTCGATGAAAGTTTATAATTTAGGAAATGTAAGTGTTGTTGCTTCAAAACCGACAGGAACTGCTGCAACAAACATTACAATGAGTCAAATTAAAGATCTCAACAGAACCAACCTTACCGAAGCAGTTAATCTTCTTCCGGGGCTTACTGTTTCAGAGGCAGGTGCAAGAAATGAAGGTGCTTTGTATCTTCGCGGATTCAATATGCTTCAGGTTCCAATTTTTTATGATGGAATACCTATATATGTACCATATGACGGGAATGTTGATATTTCACGTTTTACAACTTTTGATTTTTCAAAAATTCAGGTAAGCAAAGGTTTTACATCAACAATGTATGGTGCTAATACTTTAGGTGGTGCCATTAATATCGTTTCAAGAAAACCTGTTGAAAAGTTTGAAGCAGACGGAATGTTAGGTACAAAATATGGAAGAAATGAGATAGGGGCATATAGCGGAGCTTTGAATATTGGTTCGGCAATGGAAAAATATTATATGATGGGAAGTTTTACTTATATAGATAATAAACATAATACATTGTCAAAGGATTTCGTTGTTACTGATGCTGAGGATGGAACATTACGAACACATTCAGCGTTCAGAGATATAAAATTAAGTGCAAAGGCCGGCTTTACCCCTAATGAAAATGATGAATATTCGGTAAACTTTATTTATCAAAAGGCAAATAAACAGATATCACCATCTACATCAGGAGGCCTTTATCGTGATTATCCTGATTATAATAAATTTAGTGTATATTATAAGTCCACTACACAGCTATTGGATTATCTGAAAATGAATGTTACAGCGTTTTATGATAATTATTATAATATTATGGATCAGTATGATGATGATACATATACTACACAGAATACAAGAAAAGCATTCCATAGCATTTATGACGATTATGCTACAGGTGGGTCTGTAGTTTTCGAAACAGATGTCATAAAAAACAATAGTTTGAGATTTGCTTTTCATGAAAAATATGATTCTCACAAAGAGAAAAACGGGGATATAAAAGCCAATGAAACTACTGGTCAGGTATTTGTGCAGGGTGAACCTTGGCAAAACTATCTTGATAATACAATATCGTTGGGTATTGAAGATGCATATGATATAACCGGTGATCTTCAGGTTATAGCCGGAATAAGTTATAACTACAGAAGTAATCTAAAAGCACAAGAGTATGGAACACACTATTTGACAGGTGATAAAAATACGCTTTATGATTTTCCAACAGGAAGTGATGATGCTTTCAATTATCAGTTAGGTGTAAAATATGAGTATATAAAAGACCATCATTTATCAGCTTCAGCGGGAAGGAAAACTCATTTTGCTTCACAGAAAGATCGTTATTCAAGTAAATTCGGTTCACAGATGCCAAATCCGGATCTGAAATCTGAAACCGGTAATATTTATGATATAACTCTTGATGGAGATGTTTATAATATGTTTCAATATAGTGTTTCGGTTTTTAGAAATGAATTAAAAGATGCAATATATAGAGAAACTGTAGGAGCACAAGAAAATGGTGATCCTATCTATCTTAATGTAAATGTTGGAAAAGCAGTTTTTCAAGGTTATGAAGTATCATTAGGTTTTTCACCTGTTAAGTCTTTAAAAGTGGGAGGAAACTATAGTTTTATTCACAGAGAGAATAAATATGATAAGGAGATTAAATATATCGGTGTTCCTGATCAAAAAGTTGTGGCATTTGCAAAATATACTTTGCCATTTTACGATATCTCCATATATGCTGATATGGAATCCAATTCAAAAAGATATGTGACAAGTGATGGTGAAACATTACCTGGATTTACAGTCTTTAATGCAAAGATCTCTTGTAAACTTACCAAGAATGTAAATGTTGAGATTGGTGGAAAAAATCTTTCAGACAAAAATTATAGTATTATAAAGAACTATCCGCGTGAAGGAAGTTCATATTATACCAACTTAGTGTTTAATATTTGATTAATATGATGAAGAATAATATACTTATTCTGCTTATCGGTTATTGTTGTTTTGTGAGTTGTATTGGCACTACGTCCAAATCAGCTCAATCTGAAACAAGAATATTTACCGACATGGCAGGGCGTGAAGTGGAGATTCCGGTTGAATTAAGAAAAGTATTTATAGATCGACACTCTACACTGATGTTTTACTCTTTGGATACTGTCAGAAATGTAAATATAGGGTTTAGATATAGTGATACGGAAAAGCATTTTCTCAAAAAGTCATTTTATGAAAATAAACCTTATGTTATAGAGGAAGGATCGCATGAAGAGATGGTTTCTCTCGATCCGGACATAATATTGTGGTCACAGAGATTAACTCCTGATGTAATAGAAAAGGCAGAAAATTTACAGCAAAAATTAAATATACCGGTTGTGCTTATGGATATGGATATTCATAACTATAAAGCCATAATGAAAAAAATGGGTACACTGTTGGGTAATGAAGATCAGGCGGATAAGATTGTTTCTTTTATTGAAAAGAATATAGATCCCATACCGGGAAAAGTTTCGTCAATTGAAGAAAAAGAAAAGAAAAGAATCTATTATGCCGAGGGTATGAAAGGACTTGCCACCGATCCACAAGGTTCTATTCATTCATTGTTGATAGATCTTTGCGGAGGGGTGAATATTGCAGAGGCTGTAGATGTTCTACCAGGTAAAGGAATGAGCAATGTTTCTCTTGAGCAAGTTTATTCCTGGAACCCTGATTATATCCTTGTTTGGTCGGGTAATTTCGATTCAATGAATTCATATAAAGAGATTAAACAGAGCGAACTTTGGTCCAAACTAAGAGCGGTAAAATCGAATAAAATTTATCAAGTACCATGGCGTCCTTTCGGTTGGATAGATCGCCCGCCAGGTATGAATAGGTTGATTGGATATCTTTGGCTTTCCAATCTTCTATATCCGGATAAAATGAATATCGATATAGTAGATGTAAGTCGGGAGTTTTTTAAAACATTTTACCATTATGATATGTCGGAGGCTGAAGCGTTGGAGATAACAAATCCACAACCTGACATAGTTTGAGAATAAACATTTAGTAGGGAGACGAATCATTATTGATTTGTCTCCTTGTTTATTATATCATATTTGTACTTTTATATAAGTCCGGAACCGTATTCATTACCAATTTTATTAGCTATTAGGAAAAAAATAAAGATAAGAGTAACGAGAAGGATTATAGAGTATATAAATAAATTAGTCAATGTTTTTAAAGTAGTTAAAATCCAGCTTCTTTTATAAACTCGTTTTGCTGCAATAATATGATATATAAAGAAGATTGATAAAAACAGATAAGTTAGAAAACTGTCAGATTTTATATTTATAGTTGATGTTATTATCATATAAAGGCTTAACCCGATAAGAAAGAATGTATGCAGATGAAAAGCCATCACAATATTGTGCATATATACATAACTGTTTTTTCTGTATGATATTTTTAAAAATGCACCATAAAGAGGGATAAGTAAAAGAAAAATTAATGGAATGTATTGAGTGATAAAACCCATAATCCTTTGATTGATAAGATTATTTTGCTTTTTATCGATTGAATTTATCGATTCGAGTTTTTCGATTCCGGTAAATAAATTGAAAAAAGTTTTATTATCATTCACATTAGCTATCTCTTCATCCTTATTTTTATCTTTTACAATAACTATAATGCCCGAATTTGATTTATCGATTTTATCAATATCTTGCGATTCTTTATCAACTATAGACACCAGATTCAATCCATCATAATCGGTTTCATTACTTGTGAAAAAGAGAAGTATGAAACTGAAAAAAATGATACTCATAAACATATAAAGTTTCATAGGAAAAACGTATGATCTAATCTTTCCTTTCATAAACTCCGTTGTCAAATAGCCGGGATTTAATAAAAGATGACGAAATGAAAGAATCAGTTTGCCGTCAAATTGATAAGTGTTTTCCAGAAATTGACGAATATAACTTCCTATACCCTGATTAATGTCGTGAGCATATTGACCACATTTAGAGCAATACATTCCGTGTAACTCTTCGTTACAATTGCTACAATAAGTGTAATGAGGTTTGATTTGTTGAGTAGAAGAAGAAAACGATCTTTTCAATATTCCTGAGACCGATTTTCTTTTGAGTTTTGAAAAGAAAGACTCAGAAGAATTAAGAGATTGTTTTGTGTCAAGCATAATAATAAGTCGGAATGTAAATGCAAGTATTTATTTTATTAGTTAGACAAAATTATATTAAAAAAGCGACAGAGTTTCTTTTTTTTAAATAGAAACTCTGTCGCTTTTTTAATATATATAATTGTAAATATTATATCACTCCCAAACCGGAAAGGAATATCAGAATGATAGCTACCGGTGCTATATATCTAATTGCAAATATAAGTGGTTTGAAATACCATATTCTGAAAGAATGATCATTTGTAAGTTCATTTATCATGATAGTTCTATCAAGTCGATAACCCACATAAATTGAGATTAAAAGTCCACCTCCAGGAAGTAAGATATTTGCAGAAACGTAATCGAAAAGATCAAAAATTGTCAAACCGAAAATTGTCTGTTCTTTCCATGGTCCAAGAGAAAGAGAACAAATAGTACCCAAAATAAATGTAAGAGATATGATCCATATGGTAGCTTTTTTTCTACTTACATTATACTCTTCATGAATGAAAGCAGTTACAACTTCAAACATAGAAACTGTAGAGGTAAGAGCTGCCATTGTCAAAAGAAGAAAGAATAGAACCGACCATATATATCCTCCTGTCATTTGCATAAATACATTTGGCACAGTCACAAATACAAGTTCCGGACCAGCTGCAGGAGATATTCCGAACGAGAATACAGCCGGAAATATCATAATACCTGCAAGTATTGCAACAAGAGTATCAAGTGAAGCAACAGTGAAAGCAGTCTTACCTAATTTTGTTTTTCTGTCAAAATAAGACCCATATGTGATTAGACATCCCATTCCAAGACTTAAAGAGAAGAAAGCCTGTCCCATAGCTCTAAGTAATACAGAAGAGTTTACTTTCGAAAAATCGGGTTTGAAAAGGAATGATAACCCTTCTGATGCTCCGGGTAGAGTTATAGATCTGATACAGAAAATGATAAGTAGCACAAAAAGTATAGGCATCATAATATTTGATGCTTTTTCAATACCGTTTTTAACACCGCCTACGATTATGAAATAATTGGCCAAAAGGAAAATAAAGAGCCATATTATTGGGGTATAGGTAGTTGTACTGAAACTTGTGAAAGCATCACGTAGCTCTTCGGGTGAACGACCTGCAAATCCGTTTTTTAATGCCTGAAATAGATATTCCACAGTCCATCCTGCCGTAACTGCATAAAAACCAAGTATAAGAAATGATGCAAGAACACTCATATATCCTATAACATTCCAATGTGTACCGGGTGCAAGTTTTTTAAAAGCTCCCCCAACATTAGAACTGGAGCTTCTACCAATTATGAATTCGGCAACAATAAGTGGAATCCCTAAAACTATGACACAAAGAAGGTAAATGATAAGAAATGCTCCGCCTCCGTTTTGGCCTAATTCGTAAGGAAATCTCCAAATATTACCGAGTCCTACCGCAGAACCTACAGCGGCGGCAATTACACCAAGTTTGGTGGCAAAAGTTGATCTGTTGTCCATTATAAATTAAGTATATTATTTTAACGCAAAAGTAATCAATGAAGTTGCAAATATTAATTGTTTAAGTATAAATTATAACATTTTGAAACATAGAATGATTTCAAGACGAACTTTAACTAAAGGTCTATGAGATTGTGTATGTTGGTATAAAAAAGCTAAATTTGTGTACTTAAAATTACAGTAAAATCAATGAATGTGTTTGTAAATCTAAAAAAATTCCTTTTGGGAAATATTTTTTCAATTATTTGTTTTTTCGTTATCCTTTATTTATCGCTTGCTAAGTTTGAAAATACATCAGATCTTCCTAAGATACCCTATCTTGATAAAATAGTTCATATAATTATGTATGCAGGATTTTGTTTTACTATTTTGCTTGATAAGGCTCGTCGAATCCCTCTTTTAAAGATAAAAAAAGCTGTAAAATCTAAATTGGGATATTTTGGAGTCACTTCATTATGGTATGCTATTTTACTTTCAACAATGATAGGGATAGCTATGGAGTTTGCTCAATATTATTTTACTACTTATAGAGGTTTTGAAACAGAAGACATAATGGCTGATTTTATAGGTTCAATTATCGGTGCTTACATTGGAAGTTATGTAATGGTATATCTAATGAAATTATATAACCGCATTTTTGTTAGAAACAAAAATATATAGAATATTGTTGTTTTACTTAAACTGCTAATAAATAGAATTTTAATATCAAGTCTTTTTTGTTGGAAAATAAATAAAAGCAGAATTTATTATGATGTTTTTCAACAAAATACATAAGTTATCAACAAAAAGGGCAATTAATAATTGTATCGGTTAACTATTATGTTTTTTATTATTTTCTTTGTGGGATAAATAATTGTTTAAGGTAATGGGAAAAGTTATCGCTCTAGCCAATCAAAAAGGAGGGGTGGGAAAAACCACAACTACGATAAATCTGGCAGCATCCTTGGCTGCTCTGGATAAAAAGGTACTTGTTATTGATGCAGATCCTCAGGCTAATGCATCGTCAGGTTTAGGTATTGATTTGCGTTCAGTAGAGATTTCCGTATATGAGATTTTGACAGAAGATATCACTATTGATCAGGCTATTTTGCCAACTTCGGTCGACAACTTAGATATTTTGCCTTCAAGGATAGATCTTGTAGGAGCAGAATTGGAGCTGTTGAATAAAGACAGACGTGAGCAAGTATTGCTTAATGCTCTTAAAGAGATAAAAGATAGTTATGACTTTATTCTAATTGACTGTTCTCCATCTTTGGGACTTATAACTGTAAATGCATTAACTTGTGCCGACTCTGTAATTATTCCTGTTCAATCAGAGTATTTTGCACTTGAGGGAATAAGTAAACTTCTCAATACAATAAAAATTATTAAATCTAAACTTAATCCTAAATTAGAAATAGAGGGATTTTTGTTAACAATGTATGATTCACGTTTGAAGCTGGCTAATCAGGTTTATGAAGAGCTGAAGATACATTTTAGAAATCTTGTATTTAAAGCTGTGATTCACCGTAATATCAGATTAAGTGAGGCTCCGAGTCATGGAGTACCGGTACTTCATTATGATGCGGAATCAAAAGGGAGTGTCAATTATATGCAGCTTGCCAAAGAAGTAATTGATAATAATTCAAAATGATACTCTGAAGAAAAAACAAAAAATCAATGATGAAAAAGAATGCTTTAGGAAGAGGGCTTGATGCTCTGATCTCTATGGATGAGATAAGTGCTGCCGGATCTTCCTCTATTAACGATATAGAATTGGCTAAGATTGAGCCAAACAGCAACCAACCCCGAACTAATTTTGACGAGCAGAGTCTTGAAGAACTTGCTCAGTCAATCAGATCTTTAGGTGTTATTCAACCAATTACTTTAAGAGAAATCTCAGCCAATAAGTATCAGATTATTGCAGGAGAAAGAAGATATAGAGCCTCTTTGCTTGCCGGTAAAGAGACTATACCTGCATATATAAAGAGAGCGAAAGATGAGAATGTTGTCGAAATGGCTCTAATTGAGAATATTCAAAGAGAGGATCTTAATGCTATTGAAGTTGCCCTAACATACCAAAAACTTATTGATCAGTATGGTTTGACGCAAGAGAAGTTAAGTGAAAGAGTTGGAAAAAATAGAGCTACAATTGCTAATTTCCTTCGTTTACTAAAGCTTCCGGCAGAGATTCAGCTTGGAATTACAAATAAAACAATAGATAACGGGCACGCTCGAGCTCTTATTCCTCTTAATGATGCAGAAGCACAATTATCTCTTTATGATATAATAACTCAATATGATCTTTCTGTTAGAAAAGTTGAGCAGGTTGTCAAAGATTATAATTCAGGAAATACCAGTGCTATAAGTGATCTTTTAATGGATCTTCTTTCAGGAGATGGAAATGAAGTAAAACCATCGCAACCGGCTAAGTCTGAGGCGAAAAAAAGATTACCGGAAGAATATGGTATGCTAAAATCTCATCTTTCAAAATACTTTGAAACTAAAGTTCAATTCACATGTGACGAAAAGGGGGGCGGTAAAATCAGCATTCCTTTCAAGTCGGAAGAGGAATTAGAACGAATAATTGGTATATTTGACAAACTTACGCAATAAGAGAGTTAAAGTGAGGAATTTTTTTACTATAATAATAATATATATTCTCAGTCTTTTCTGTTTTCCGCCTCAAACAATGGCTCAAACAGTAGAGGGTGAGGATTTGTATTTTGTGAATGACTCTGTTCCATTGATTGTAAAAGAGTATGATAAGGAATCTGAAGTTATCACAATGGATAATTCCCCTATCTTTAGTCCGGATCCTAATAAAGCAGTGTGGTTTGCTGCCCTATTTCCGGGCGGCGGTCAGATCTATAATCGAAAATATTGGAAACTTCCAATAGTTTACGGAGGCTTAATGGGACTTACATATGGTTATAGTTGGAATCAAAGATATTTTAAGGGGTATTCAAACGCTTATCGTGATTTAGTTGAAAATAATCCTAACAAAAGTTATCTTGATTATGTCCGTCCCGGCTTTGATGTAGAGGCAAATAGGACATGGCTTGAAAATGCTTTAAAAAACAAGAAAAATTCATATAGAAGATATAGAGACCTTTGTGTAATCAGTATGATTGGTGTATATTTGGTGGCAATGGTAGATGCCTATGTAGATGCATCTTTATATCATTTTGATATTTCTCCGGATATAAGTATGAGAATTGAACCGGCTATAATTTCAAATTCTCCAATGGGTGGCAATTATTCTGCCGATACTTACAGTTCTCCGGTTAATACCAATATTACAGATACCAGATCTGTCGGATTACAATGGTCTATAAAATTCTAAAAAAGGACCTTGTTATTAATCATTTAATTTTGAAGATAGAGGTGTTGATTAGTGTGTGTTGAATTTTTACCATAAGTCCTTTTTTTAATCATAACTTATATTATGTACCTAAAGAGATGCATTATAATCTTATTGACTGTCGTTGCTGTCACTAATACTCAAGCAAGAAACAATAAGATTCGTCTTAAGCCAAATCCTGTTGCTCAGGAGATTGATACAACGAATATCGATGAACTTATTAAAGAGATTGAATTTTTAAAAGCTCAACAAAGATATTTCAATGAAGCTGATTCCCTTATTACAGAAACTCCGATTGCCGTGGCAGAGGAGGAGAGTTCAACGAAATATGATATTTCCGATCCTTCTATATATGTTCCTGAAGGTCTTCAGGGAGATCTAAATACTATACTTTCAGATTGGTTTATTCGCAATAATACGTATCAAGATTCAACTTGTGTTAGTTCAATTGATGATATGATTTGTAGTGACTCATTGTATATGGCTCGTCTTGGAGCAATGCCATGCGTAATTGATATGCCTTTCAATTCTGTTATCAAACAATATCTCGAATTATATTCCAAAAAAAGACGTTCACTTGTTGAGTATATGCTCGGTCTTGGAACATATTACTTTCCTATCTTCGAGGAGGTTCTTAACAAACACGAGATGCCGCATGAATTGAAATATCTACCGGTAATTGAATCAGCTCTAAAGGCAACGGCTAAATCAAGAGCAGGAGCTATGGGGTTATGGCAATTTATGCTACCCACAGGGAGAATAATGGGGCTTGAAATCAACTCTCTTGTAGATGAAAGATGTGATATATATAAATCCTCAGATGCTGCAGCCCGCTATTTGAAACAACTTTATAATATTTATCAGGACTGGCATCTTGCAATTGCTGCATATAATTGTGGTCCGGGTAATGTAAATAAAGCAATCAGAAGATCGGGAGGAAAAAGAAATTACTGGGATATCTATTTCTATTTGCCAAAAGAAACCAGAGGATATGTACCAGCTTTCATCGCTGCGACATACATAATGAATTATCACTGTGAGCATAATCTTTGTCCTGTGATGACTAATATGCCTCAGGCAGTAGATACTGTACATGTCAATCAAATGGTACATTTTCAGCAGATAAACGAGATGCTAAATATCTCAATAGAAGAGATTAGAATGCTGAATCCTCAATACACAAGAGATATCGTACCGGGTAACGTAAAACCTTCATCATTAAAACTTCCTGTACAGCATCTTTATTCATTTATTGATAACCAGGATACAATAATTCAACATAAATCACAAGAATTACTCGTAAATATAACCAGAGAGGTTAAAGTTGGTTCAGGAAGAGGTTCTTATGCATATGGGAGCAATACTCATAAAGTTAGATCAGGAGAAACACTTTCAAGCATTGCCAAGAAATATGGTGTTTCAGTTGAATCAATCAAACGCGCTAACGGAATGAAGAATAACAACTTAAGAGCAGGTCAAACCCTTGCTGTAGGTGGAACTCCAAAGAATTCAACTTCCAAATCTTCCGATTCATCTTCATCTTCTGCGACAGTTTCTTCTTCAGGAAAATATGAAATATATAAAGTTAAAGCGGGTGATAATCTTTGGAGTATTGCAAACAGATACTCAGGAGTGACAGCAGACAAAATACGTCAGGCTAATCAACTTAAAAACAATAATCTTAAAATCGGACAATCTTTAAAGATTCCTATTATATAATATTCAAATAGATCTAAACATATTGTTGTAAATCAACATATTTAAAGTTCTGATTTTTTGAAAACAATATCTTAAAGTAATTATAAAAATTTGCTTTAAGATATTTTTTTATTCTCTGAAAATCTGAGTATTTAATTTTTTTATCGTTGAGAATTTATATGTTTTAAATTTGATAAATGCCAAAGGATCAGTTTGATAAGCAAATATAAGATTGTATATGGTCAAAATAGGATGCTCATAAATTGATGTTTATATATATGATTGAAACTACATCTGTTAAATAAAATCCCATGAAAATATTTATAGAGATATGTCTGATAAAGCATTATAAGATAATGTATTGATGGGAAAATAAGATTCTGATTTTTAGATATATAATAATACAGTTTTATAAACCGAAGTAAAAAAAATAGATATTCGGGATAATACCGTTTTTTGATAAGATTGATTTATCAATTTGTATCTATATTTACACTATCTTCTTGTCAGAAAAATATAAAAATAAGAATAATAGCAGTTTATATACTAAAATTGTAAATGCGACACTAAATAATAAACGAATTTTTCTTAAGTTTGTTAACTCAGATGAAAAATAATATGAATGAAATATTGACTACTAACATTTCGGATGATCAACTTATAGAATCGGAATTCAATGCTCTTCTCGAAGATTATATGAACTCCAATCACAGAAAAAAGGTTGACATCATAAAAAAAGCATTCAATTTCGCCCGTGAAGCTCATAAAGGAATAAAGCGCAGATCAGGTGAACCATACATATTACATCCTATAGCTGTTGCTCGTATAGCATGTAGAGATGTTGGTCTGGGATCTACTTCTATATGTGCTGCTCTGCTGCATGACGTTGTTGAAGATACAGATTACACCGAGGAAGATATTAAAGCTATATTCGGAGAAAAGATCGCTCAAATTGTAGGGGGACTTACAAAAATTTCCGGAGGTATCTTTGGCGATAAGGCATCTGCACAGGCAGAAAACTTCAAGAAACTTCTTCTTACCATGCCGGAAGATATCAGAGTTATACTTATAAAGATAGCCGATCGTCTTCATAACATGCGTACATTGGGTTCAATGCTTCCAAGCAAACAATATAAGATTGCGGGAGAGACCCTTTATATTTATGCCCCTTTGGCCCATCGTTTAGGGCTTTTTGCCATCAAAACTGAGCTTGAAGATCTTAGTTTTAAATATGAACACCCTGATACTTATGAAGAGATAAGCCGGAAAGTTGCAGCAAGTGAGGAGGATAGAATCAAGTTGTTCAAACATTTTGCAACGCCAATCTCAGAAAAATTAAAAGCATTAGGTGTAGATTTTGAAATTAAAGCAAGGGTAAAATCTATATATTCCATTTGGAATAAGATGCAGGTTAAAAATATCCCATTCGAAGAGATATACGACCTTTTTGCCGTGAGAATAATATTCAGACCTCACGATTATGCAAATGAAAAAGCAGATTGTTGGAAAATATATTCTCTTATTACTGATATTTACAAACTTCACCCCGAACGTATTCGTGACTGGATTAGTCGTCCCAAAGCAAATGGTTACAGAGCTTTGCATCTGACTGTTATGGGACCTGACGGCAATTGGATTGAAGTACAGATACGAAGTGAGAAAATGGATGATGTGGCAGAACGTGGTTTTGCTGCGCATTGGAAATATAAAAACGGAGAGGCAGATGAAGAATCTGAACTTGACAAATGGATTAAGACTATTCAGGAAATTCTTGAGAATCCCGAGCCGAATGCTCTTGATTTTCTTGATACAATAAAACTTAATCTTTTTGCTTCTGAAATTTTTGTATTTACGCCAAAAGGAGACCTTCGAACTTTGCCAAACGGAGCTACAGCTCTTGACTTTGCGTTCGATTTACATACCAATATAGGTTCACAGGCTATTGCTGCAAAAGTGAATCATAAACTTGTACCATTAAGTCATCAACTACAAAGTGGTGATCAGGTTGAGATTCTTACATCAAAAAACAATACGCCATCTCCCGACAGACTCGCTTATGTAAATACAGCCAAGGCTAAAACAAAAATAATAGCTTATTTAAGAAAGGAGAAAAGAAGTAAGATTTCCAGAGGAGAGAAGAATCTTAAAATTTTTCTTGATAAAAACGAACTTATTTTCGACACAACACTTCTTAATAAACTCCTAAATCATTATTGTCTAAAGAAAAAAGAGGATCTTTTCTTAAAAATCGGTCGCGATGAGATAGAAACAGATGAAACCATGAGAAAACTTCTTAAGGATAAGGGTGATAACCTTCTTCTGAAGTATTTTAAAATGGCAGTAGGTAGAAAAGGAGACAATTTAAATCTTCAGGTACAAGAACCGGATAAAAAACCTACTGAAAAGAATCCTGCGATTGACAGAAAAGCAACATATATTTTGCGTGATCAGGCCGGTGTGAAAAATTATAGTATAGCAGCTTGTTGTAAACCTATTCCTGGTGATGATGTGCTTGGATACATTAATGAAAACGAAAATGTCATCGTTCATAAACGATCATGTCAGGTTGCCACAAAACTAAAAAGTAGCTTCGGTCCAAGGATAATATCTGCAAAATGGGCAGATCATAATGAGATCTCATTTTCAGCAACAATAGAAATAAAAGGTATTGACGGAGTAGGGGTACTAAATAAAATCACAGGCATAATATCTGAAAATATGGCTGTCAATATAAAAAATATAACAATAAATGTTAGCGACGGAATATTTGACGGTAAAATTACTATCATGGTTCATGATGTACAGGAAGTTGAGAAACTTTGTTACTCACTAAAACACATTCCAAATGTCAAGAGTGCCAATAGAATAAACGAATAAATCTTGAATTAAAACTAATGAATTTTGTCTTTAATTCATAGTTGAAAAAATCGGCAGGATAACTAATCCTTTTATAAACCGACTTTTTATAATTTAATAAAAAGATAAATTGCAATATTACAAGCTATTAAAGGTGACGGCTCTGTTTTCTTAAACAAAAACAGAGCCGTCACTTAGATCGGAAGAGCACACGTCTGAACTCCAGTCACGAGATTCCATCTC
>CAMTOJ010000059.1 GCA_947074145.1 uncultured Bacteroidales bacterium | reverse complement strand
TGCAGAAATCGATGTTCAGGTTCTTGAAATCGACAAAGAAAACCGTCGTCTTTCTTTAGGTCACAAACAACTTGAAGAAAATCCATGGGATGTTTTCGAAACAGTATTTACAATTGATTCAGTTCACGAAGGAACTATCATCGAATCAGTAGATAAAGGTGCTGTTATCGCTCTTCCTTACGGAGTAGAAGGTTTTGCAACTCCTAAACACCTTGTAAAAGAGGATGGAGCTCAGGCTAAAGTTGAAGAAAAACTTCCATTCAAAGTTATCGAATTCAACAAAGAAGCAAAACGTATCATTCTTTCTCACAGCAGAATATTCGAAGATGAAGCTAAAGCTGAAGCTAAGAAAGAAGCTGCTGCTAAAAAAGCAACTAAAAAAGCAACAAAGAACGAAGAAACTGCTGCTCTTCCTCAATCAGAAGCTAAAGCAACTCTTGGTGATCTTGATGCACTTGCTGCTCTTAAAGAGAAAATGGATGCTGCAAAAAAATAATCTTTTCAAAAAGACTTATTTTTATATAACACTCAATAAGATAGGGGACTCTAACGGGTCTCCTATTTTTTTTGTTTTTATGATTTTGTATAATTCAATCATCTTAAATTTTGATCTAATAAAAAAGATTTGACAATTTAGATTTGTAGAATATAGAGATCTTTTTTAATAATTTAGTGTATATGTATGCTTGAATTACCGTTGAGTTATAGAATATAGGGTTAAGACTAAATATTATTCTCTTCTATTTATTATAAATATCATTATTCTATATAATTTCGCAATTGAAAATTAGATTCATAGATTAATCGGAATATATATTATCGATAATTAAAATCGGAACTTATATTACATGTGCTTGTTTTCTTTATATAGTTGGGCTTGAAATTTCTTTGAAAGAAAATATGATCTTTTTTGTTCGATCATATTTTAAATTGACATTACGTCTTACTACGAAGATTATGAATTATAATCTCTTCTAATAATGAAATTTTTAGTTTCAATGAATTAAAAATCGTATACAGGAAAAAGTGGAAAGAAATTATTTTCATACTTTAAATAAGCCCCGATTAATTGATTAATTGATTTTCGACATAAAGACATAAAAAGATTAATGGATAAATTTGAATTAAATATATTGGGTTGCGGGTCAGCCACGCCAACAACAAGACACTTACCAACTTCTCAGGTACTCAATTTTCGAGAAAAGCTTTTTATGATAGATTGTGGAGAAGGTACTCAATTGGAATTAAGAAAGGCGAGACAGAAATTTTCAAGACTTAATCACATTTTTATTTCTCATATTCATGGGGACCATTGTTTTGGATTGCCGGGACTTATATCAACCTTTGGTCTTTTGAAACGTACAGGAGATCTTGTGATACATGCACATAAAGATGTT
Source organism: uncultured Bacteroidales bacterium (assembly GCA_947074145.1). Taxonomy (GTDB): domain Bacteria; phylum Bacteroidota; class Bacteroidia; order Bacteroidales; family JAUNSR01; genus JAUNSR01. The sequence continues at coordinate 18,977 of CAMTOJ010000059.1, read as the reverse complement.
GAGGCGATGTTTAAACCTATGATTGATTCCTTTTCGGAAAATCTTCCTTTTGAAGTAAGATTCAATCATATTGATCCTAACTCTAACTCTCTAATATACGAAGATAGATCGCTTAAGGTGCATTCTATTCCTTTGATGCATCGAATGCCTACTTGTGGGTTTCTATTTGAAGAAAAGCAAAAAGAACGCCATCTACGGGCAGAAATGATTTCATTTTGGAAAATTCCTATAAAAGATTTTCAATTAATTAAGGAAGGAGCAGACTGGATTTCTCCTGATGGAACTGTTGTACCTAATAAAGCATTGACAAAAGATGCTGAAATAGCAAGAAAATATGCTTACTGTTCCGATACTGCATATAATGAAAAGATAATACCTATTGTCGAAGGCGCGGATCTTTTATTTCATGAGGCTACATTTGCAGAAACAGAAGCTGTAAGGGCCAAACAAACATTTCATTCAACAGCAAGACAAGCCGCTACTATTGCAAAAGAAGCTAAAGTAAAACAATTAATGATTGGGCATTTTTCAGCCAGATATGATTCAGATCAGATTCTTCTGGATGAAGCTGTAGAAGTATTTGAAAATACCGTATTGGCAAATGAGGGTCTACTTTATAAAATATAAATTATCTTATTTTAATCTTATCATACTCCTAAAAGTCAAACATAAAAATGATTAAACTGAATATGAAGATGATTTGATATATTATATCAGATTTCTCATAAATAAAAGATCGTGTTTCAATTTTATCAGAATCTTACACAGAAGAGAATATAGATAGGTTGTGTTAAAGGAAAGGTGTAGTTAAAGTACTAATCCCCGCTCCGTAGAAGCGAATATATGTAAGTTGTGTTAAAGGAAAGATGCAGTTAAAGTACTAACTCCCGCTCCGGAGAAGAGAATATATGTAAGTTGTGTTAAAGGCCTATTCAATTCAATCTTTATAGAATTTGCAATTCATTGCCAACAACTTTGTTTGTTATATCAAGATTCAAAGACCAATTTTAATATAATAGCTAACTATATCTAATAAGATTAAGGCACTGAAATTCTACCCGTTTTGTTCCCTAATTTAACAATATAAACACCTGTTTTATTAATCTTTATCTCCGTTACTCCGGGTTCCACCCAATTACTATTTACCATTTCTCCCATTATATTATAGATCTGTATCGATTGTCTTTTTCCGGAATTAATGTGCAAATGACCATCCGAAAAGAAGAAATCATCGGGATGCCAGATCTCTTTATAATTGCCACCATTTTCGAAATAAAAATCAGACCAAGATCTTGGTGTAATGGTAACTTCTCCTGTAAATCGATTAAAATTTACTATACCTGTTAACCCGATTGGGCCCGAAGGGATATTTACATTTAGATAATTTGCATTTGGAAAGATTGTGTTAATTGCTGAAGTTGATTTATCCTGATAAATAATATAGTGATTATTCGGTTTAAAGCGCAATCCCACACCGTTAATATCTACATTGCCTATATTAACGAGCGCAGATTCGTAAATATCAGGATTTAACATCATAATAGACAGATCTATACTTTGAGGATATACTGGGTTTTCAACTGTTTCAACTACCATTCTGGATGTAGGAACAAGAGCAATATTGCCGTTAAATTGAGTGAGAATACCAGTTATATTTATAATATTGTCGCCAACGTTAAGGAATGGAGGGAAGGGAAGATTTGCATTACTTATTATCATCAATCCACCAGAAACGTCGTTTGCATAAATTATATATCCGATGTCTGAAGGAATGATCCATGAAACAGTTATAGGAGCAGCGATTTCATATATAACATTTTCCTGGAAAGGAAAATTCATATATTGTTTCATATTCAGAATATCTGAACATATAACTGTATCGTATTCATTCTGCATGTTTATCTGACTTACCATAACCGGATTATCTCCTACATTATAGTATTGAGCATTTAAACGTAAAGTCTTCCCGGCAGAGAATAAAACAAAAGCAATCAAAATGAATGGCAGAAATCTCTTTAAAAATTCGTCATTCTTTATATTAAACAAGTGTATAAATCTTCTCATGTAATTGATGGTTTTAATATAAAAACATCCAATAAAACTGCTGGTTCAGATAATTGAAAACATTACCAACCGAAATAAGAGAATTTATATTTTGAATATATAAAGAACGTTCTTATGTTAAAAAACGGAATTTGGATTTAGATATTCTTTCTAAAAATCATCGTGAAAATGATGATTAATAATGATGGATTTATGATTTATTAAATCAAGAAAGATAATAAAGATAAAAAATCCCGATATTTTACTCTTATTAAGTAAATATCGGGATTGTAAATTCTCTTACATCCGGCATTATGTTTTTTTTAGCCGGATAATTATATTTTTAATCAAAAGATCTCATCTTTGAAGAAAGACGAACTTATTTAAAAAGTAGAAAATCTCTTCTTTAGAGAAATATTATCTGATTCTGTCATAAGATTTGACAAGTATTTCATCCTGCATTATCTTTTTGATTGAAATTATGTTCAACACAATACAGCAAAGAGGTGCAGCTAAAGCAGGATAATAATAGTTTACAATAGCACCCGGCATAACCTTTAGTACTGTCGACAACTCGAAATAAAACAACACATAAAATAATGCATTAAGTATTGAGCTGAAAACGCAAAGTCGCACCTGTAGAAGTCTTTTTTTGTAAAGGAAGATAGTTGCGAACGGAATCAGCATCATTATCACTATAAGGATAAATAGTGGCCAAAACATAATATTCACTTCGCTGCCTTCTGTTAATCCGGCAAGAGAATCAGCTTTGAACTGATATAACATATCTTCAAAAGATACAGTGGCAAAAGGTACAAAAAGAAGTATTCCTATCAATATTGTTACAGCAATAAGAAACAATGTTTGTATTCTTTGAATCATAATAGAAAATGATTTATTAGGGTCAGTTATAAATTAATTATAATATCAATTATCATATAAAAAAATAGGGAATCCGAAAACGCGAACTCCCTTGTTTTATATCAAAGAGAAAAATTACATTTTATCTTTCTCTTTTATTGGGTTTTTCCAATATACTTTACCTTCTTGATATTCCTGAGCTGCAATCAAAGTTGGTTTTGGAAGTTTCTCATAATAACGAGAGATTTCTATTTGCTCTCTGTTTTCAAAAACTTCTTCAAGATTATCATTAAAAGAAGCGAACTCCTGAAGTTTCTTTTCAAGATCAGCTTTCATTTCAGATGCAATCTGATTAGCTCTTTTTCCTATAACTCTTACAGTTTCATAAACATTACCCGAATCCGCCGACAAAGTGATCATATCACGCGTAACGGTCGTAGTAGGAGCATTGGTTTTTTTGTAATCCATTTCTATCTTTATTTTAGTCGTTTATTTTTTTAGATGCTGATTCGTAAATCTTTTTAGCTTCTTTCAGGTGTTTTCCTTCAGGAAACTCATTAAGATATGTGTAGTATTCATCAATTACCTCACGAAGACGTTCTTCTCTTTTTTCCTCCACACTTCGGGTTGCCTCTTCATATCTGGAGCGAAGAATTAAGATGTGAAACTCCTCTTTATATTTAGTATAAGGATACTCTTTTAACGCATTATCAGCAGTTATTACAGCCGATTCATAGTTGTTACCAAGATAATCTCCAAGATTATAATATAGGCGTGTACTCAACAACTCCTTTTCAGCAAGTTTATCCTGAAGTTCAAAAAGTATTTTCTGAGCCTCCTCGGCCTTATCGCTTTTAGGATAATAATCAAGGAAAAGCTGAAACTCATTTATCGCTTTGTAAGTACCTGCCTGATCAAGTCTTGGATCGGGAGAGTCAAGATAGTAACCATATCCGGTAAAATATCTCGCAAGTTCGGAAAACTCACCTCTTGGATAAGAAGTATAATAGGTTGTGAAATACTGACCGGCAGTTTCATAATCCTTTGCACCGTAATATGACTGAGCAATCAGATACAAGGCTTCTTCAGCTCTTGATGTTCCTCTGAATACGGGAAGTATATCTTCGAGGATAGTATATGCACGCGTATATTTTCCTTCATCATAATACTTCTTAGCATATTCATATTTCATTTCGTAATCTGTTGACTTAAGGATTTTATTATAGTCTCCACATGAAGTCAATAACATTAACGAAAACAGAAAAATCAAGCCTTTCTTCATCATCTTATTTATTTTAATTCGCAAATTTAATGTTTACAATTTAATATATAAAATTATATAGTGAAATTTATCTAATTTAAGGATTCCTTTAATTGATAATAATCGAATTGTTGTTTATCATATTTCATAAAATACGATAAACCGGATTACCATTACAATTACGAATAATAGAGTAGGTACCATGTTTTTTCTTTAAAAAGTTATAACAATCATACCTATCTATTTGGTTCACCATAAAAAAGGGATACAAAATTTTGCATCCCTTTATTTTATTTTAGATTTACTTTATTATATCTGATAAGAAGTATCAGCTTTCAAAAGATCAAATTTATGTTCTTTCAAAATTTGAGAACATCTTTCTATATTGTTAGGTCGAATTACAACGTTAGCCGTTTCCCCTGCAGAAAATGCATACATATACTGAATAAAAACGCCCTCAGAAGCCAAAATATTCAAAGCTTTGGCTAATGATCCCGGAGTATTAGGAGTTACAAGACGAATCACATCAGTGATTGTGGCCATAAAACCATTATTTTTCAATATATCCTTTGCGTGTTCGGGGTCGGGGACGATAAGTCTAAGAATTCCGAATTCTGAACCCTCGGCTACAGAAAATGCCGACATATTTATTCCGTTCTTACCAAGTACGTCTGTCACCTGATTGATTCTTCCTGTCTGGTTTTCAAGGAAGACCGATAATTGTTTAATAATCATAGCCGCTTGATTTAGAGGTTATTTTAATTTACGTTTATCAAATACTCTTTTTGCCTTTCCTTCACTTCTTTCAATGCTCATCGGCTCTACCAGTTTAATTGGAACAGCTATTCCGAGAACGCTATGAATAGCAGCGGAAAGTTTCTTTTTCAATGCAAGCATCTTTTCAAGTTCGTCAGAGAAATACTCTTCACGAACTTCAACCCATACCTCCATTTGATCAAGATTATTCACCCTATCAACAAATATTTTGTAATGAGGGGCGAATTCCTCCATCCCTAAAATTACACTTTCTATTTGAGATGGGAAAACATTTACACCACGAATGATTAACATATCATCACTTCTGCCAAGAATTTTTTCCATTCTTGCCAATGTTCTACCGCAATCACACTTCTCATGGGTAATGCTGGTAAGGTCTTTTGTTCGATATCTTAACAACGGCATACCCTCTTTTGTTAGGTGGGTAAACACAAGTTCTCCACATTCTCCGTCAGGAACCTGTTTTAAAGTTGCCGGATCTACAATCTCAGGATAGTAATGATCCTCGTTCAGGTGAGTTCCACATTGTGATTGACACTCAAATCCAACTCCCGGACCGGCAATCTCGCTCAACCCGTAAATATCATAAGCTTTTATTTCAAGTTTCTCCTCAATCTCTTTTCTCATCTCTTCAGTCCAAGGCTCAGCACCGAAAACACCTATTTTAAGATTAAGCGATTTCTTATCGATTTGCATCTGATTAAGCTTATCAGCCATAAATAATGCATATGAAGGGGTACAACACAAAACGCTTGTTCCGAAATCCTGCATCAAAAGCAACTGTTTATCTGTATTACCACTACTCATCGGAATTACAGACGCACCAATGTTCTCTGCTCCGTAATGAGCGCCAAGTCCACCTGTGAAAAGTCCGTAACCATAAGAAATCTGAAAAATATCCTCTTTTGTGGCTCCATAAGCGGTAAAACATCTTGAAAGACACTCTGTCCAATCATGTAGGTCTTTTTTAGTATACCCAACAACAGTCGGTTTTCCTGTCGTACCTGATGAGGCATGAATTCTAACTATTTCTTTCATATTTACGTTACAAAGTCCGAAAGGATAATTATCTCGAAGGTCTGTTTTTGTAGTAAAAGGAAGTTTCTCAATATCATCTATCGAATTGATATCCTCTGGTTTTACTCCAAGTTCATCCATTTTTTTGCGATAAAAAGGTGTGTTCTCATAAACTCTTTCTACCACCTCTCTTAATCTTTTCCCCTGCAATTCTCTAAGCTCTTCACGGCTCATGCATTCGCACGACTGATTCCAGATCATATTTTATATTTGTTTAATATTATTAATTAGGTTACACAAAGAAAGTAAATTTATAGTTAATACTATAAAATAAAAGAATATTTATGCTATTTCGCACAAATTGTAAGGATGGCAATTCATTGAGGGATATCTGTCTTTTTTTGATATAGAATTTAAAGTTTCTAATAATCAGAAAAATATGATCAAACTTTAATCATTATATGTTTTATTTATGACGACTCCGATCAAATACTATTATCTGATCAAATTTATAAATATGATATATTAAATAGCTTTGATTATCTTTGAACCCATAAAATATCCAAATCATGGCAAAAGAAATAGAACGTAAATTCCTTGTGAAGAACGATTCATATAAACTTCACGGAATCCCCACTTTGTATATTCAAGGATATATATCTACCGATCCCGAACGCACAGTAAGAGTACGTATCGAGGGTGAGAATGGGAAACTCACTATCAAAGGAAAGAATAAAGGTCTTGTCAGAGATGAATTTGAATATGTAATACCATTAGAAGATGCTAAGGCACTTCTCAAAGATTTGTGTCTTAAGGGTGTAATTGAAAAACTAAGATATAAAATCTTTTATGCCGATCATATTTGGGAAGTTGATCAATATAAAGGCGATAATGAAGGCTTAACAATTGCAGAGATTGAACTGGGAGCTGAGTATGAACATTTCGAGATTCCTGATTGGTTAGGAGAGGAGGTTTCACATGATCCTAAATATTTCAATTCCAATTTATCTTTGAAACCATTTAAAGAATGGTAATTAATCATTTCAATTTCTAAGGTCAAACATATTAAGGAAGGTGTAAAAAGAGTGAAGAGCAAATTATTCACTCTCTTTATTTTATTTATAAGAATTGTTGCTAAATAAGAGACAATTCAAAAATCTTTTTTACAAAAAAATATCAAACTAAAAAATGTCAGATAATAAATACAAAATAGAATTTGCCCCGTTACAGGGACATACTGAGTTTGTTTACCGTAATGCTCACAATAAAATATTCGGAGGTGTCGACACATATTACACTCCTTTTGTTCGTCTTGAAAAAGGAGAAAGTTTCAGAACAAGAGAATTAAGAGATATAGCACCCGAGCACAACGAAGATATTAATATTATTCCACAGCTTATAGCCTCTACACCGGAGGAGCTTAAAAGTATAGCTCAACTTTTTATAAATAAAGGTTATAAAAAGGCAGATATAAATATGGGATGCCCTTTCCCTTTACTTGTACGACGTCAGAAGGGATCAGGCATACTTGCTCATCCTGAAAAAGTGGAAGCTTTATTAAAAGCAATAGAAGAGATTGAAGAACTTGAATTTTCGGTAAAAATGCGTCTTGGTCTTGATTCTGCGGAGGAATCATTGGCACTTCTGGGTATGTTGAACGAATCGAAAATCACACATATCACACTTCATCCACGACTTGGAGTACAACAATATAAAGGAGAAGTTGATCTTGATTCCTTTGAGAAATTCTATTCTCAATGCAAAAAGCCGCTTATCTATAACGGTGATATCATGACAATAGAAGATATTGAAAATATAACAAATCGTTTTCCAAATCTTCATGCAATAATGATAGGTAGAGGAATATTGGCTAACCCTGCACTTGCATTTGAATACAAAAACGGACCGCTTCAACCCGCCGATAAAAAGAAAAAGATGCGACAACTTCATGACTCAATACTTGAAGAATACTCTTCTTATCTGCAAGGAGAACGACAAATACTTGAGAAGATGAAACCTTTCTGGGAATATATGCCCCATGAACTTGAAAAGAAGACAAGAAAAAAGATTGAGAAGGCATCAAAACTCTCTCAATACGAATCTGCGGTAGCTATAGCTTTCTCGCAGTGGGGTAAGGTAGGAATATCGGAAGAAGAGGATTAATATCTTCTTCTTTCACTACTATATCTGTTTGCTTTTCGTTTGAAGAAAATCTTACCTATAACCCAATAATATCCCATCCACACAAATATCATACCTATAATCAGAACAGCGACAGACACGGTTCTTGGTAAACCTATATTATAGATTAAAAGATAAAGTATGTTCATTATACCGTTCAATGGATCAAATTGACCAACAAACATATCCTGCTCACCGGGAGTCATTCCGTAGCTGAGTAGAGATAATGTTACAACTAATAGGATAAGTGATATTAAAGCTTGTAGAAACTTCATAAGAATCAGCTTTTTGGTTTCATAAAGAATATTACAATTAAAGCGATTATTGGTAGGAACGCTGCGAAAATCCCCCAGCCAAGCTGGCTACGACCAAGAGTGGCAGCTCTTCTTACAACTACCGCTATTATTATTACCCAAACAATGATCCAGATTATTCTTAATGCCATAATTATAATATTTATAATATAACATTGATTATCTGAATATTGTTTTATTTTTCAAATTTAAAAAATTACTTAATTATGCCGGTGCTTATTTTAATTTTATTTATCGGATTTCTTGTTGGAAGAGTATTTTCCGATAATTCCATTATCCGTTTTTCCGGAAAACTTATCACACCTATTGTGCTAATACTTTTATTTTTCATGGGTGCTTTAACCGGTGCAAACGAAACTCTTTTGGCCGATTTTGCCACATTAGGAGCAAATGCTATGATTATTGTAGTTGGATCTCTTATAGGTACAATCTTTCTTTCAGTTATATTTGGCAGAGTCCTAAAACGAAAACTATTGAAGAATCAAAGTAGATGAAAGGAACATTATTAATATTATCTGCTCTTATTTTGGGCGGATTTACCGGTTATTTTTATCAGGATATTTCTCTTCTTGATATTGACTCAATCAATCAATGGATATTATACGCTCTTCTTTTTGTTGTCGGAATAAGCATAGGGTCAGATAAAGAGTTTATTACTAAGGTAAAGACGCTTTCTCCACTATATTTTTTACTTCCCATTATCACTATAACAGGAACTCTTATAGGGGCTTTCCTTTTCACACCTTTGACAACAGGTATCAGTTATTCCGAATCATTGGCAGTAGGAGCAGGTTTTGGTTATTACTCCTTGTCAAGCGTTATAATTACCCAGATTAAAGGTGCCGAATTAGGTATCATTGCACTCATGGCAAACATAATTAGAGAGGTCGTTGTCTTAATATTTGCACCGCTTCTTGTAAAATATTTCTCACAAATAACACCAATCTGTTGTGCAGGAGCAACCTCAATGGACAGCACACTTCCTGTGATAACAAAGTATTCCGGTAGTGAATTCGTGATAATCGCTATTATGCACGGTGTGATAGTTGATGCATCGGTACCACTATTAGTGACATTCTTTTGCACAATTAATTAATTAAATTAACTTTAACGTCTTTTTGTGTAAAAATATAAAATTAGTGTTGCTGTAAAAAATTTAAATATCTATGATTCAAAAATCCGTATCAATAATTATAGCTGTATATAATAATTATAAATGACTGGAAATGATTTTTGTAGCACTTGAGAAGCAAACCTTTACAAATTTTGAAGTTATCATTGCCGATGATGGCTCAAATAATGAAACTGTTTCAAATATTAATGAATTTAAGAAGCAATCTTCTTTGTCAATAAAACATATATGGCATGAAGATTTAGGATGGAGAAAAAATATAATACTCAACCGTGCAGTCGATTCTTCAGAATCTCCTTATTTAATTTTTATTGATGGTGATTGTATTCCTCATTCAAAGTTTATTGAGGAACATTATAAATACAGGATGGAAAAGAGAGTACTTGCCGGAAGAAGAGTTCAATTAACATCTGAAATTTCTGATTCTTTAAATGTTGATATGATTCGCAATAACAAATATCTAAATCTGCATTTTCAATTATTGAAAGCCGGTTTTAAAAAGGAGGAACGACATGTTGAAAACTGTATTCGTATCACTTCTCCATTTTTGCGCTCTCTACTTTTAAAGGATAAAGAAAAGGAGATATTAGGGTGTAATTTCTCTATCCATAAACAGGACCTTTTGCTAATAAACGGATTCGATGAACGTTTTCTTTTCCCTTTTATAGGTGAAGATACCGATATTGAAGCTCGATTAAGAAGGGTTGGCGTTACACCTGTGAAAAAAAAACATATCCTTACCATTTTTCATAGAAAGCATAATCGACTTGGTCCTGTTTCACGTAATAGTATAGAATTGTTTGAACACAATAATAAAAATAATATAGGATGGACCGAATATGGTCTAATTAAAAAAACTGATAAATAAAGATTCAGTAGGACCAAATTTCCAATTTTACTTTTTGTCGACAATCTCCATCGCCTTATTCTTATCAATATAAAAAAGATAAGTATCAGGATTAGGCAGATGTCCTACAGCTTTAAATACATCAGGATGAGCCTGGATAGCGGGTAATAAATAAAGAGAAGTCGAACTATATCCAAGCTGATCTAATATTACATATTCCGCTTTCGAACGAAGCAAACCTTCAATAAATGCTTTTGTGTCACTCGTATAAGGATAACCACAAACAGCAGTTCTTGAATACATATATAAAAGTGACGGTTTTCTTGAAGCTATCTTTGTTGAGGCTGGTAGCTGATCTCTGATTATACTTCCCATCTGAAAGAAGTTAGAATAATTAGCAGGAAACTGCTGACTGTTCATTGCCTTTAACTGCTGTATCGGTTTTATTGCAGGCAAAGCAAGAATAATCAATAAATAAGGGATAAACTTATTTGAAACCTGAAGTTTCTTACACAAGAAAGTTATTATAGTGAATATTCCAAGCCCAAGTCCCATTGTAAAAATAGGCAATATGCAAGTGATATATCTATTTCCACTTGGTGTACTGAATATTGATATAATTCCGAAAGTGAATATCGAATAAAAAATAAATATCCATTTATACTCTTTAAGCTGACAATATCCTATCACTATCACTATGATAAGTCCAATCCCCATAGCCCACATCTCTGAAGAAGCGGGCATATTATAATCTATATTTTGAAAAGGAAATATAGAGTTAGGAACAGCTTTAGAGATCAACATACCCAATGTTTCAAAAAATCTTGCTATAACTTCAGAAAATGTCAAAGTACCCTCTTCCGGTCGCCATGGATTAGCAATAGCAATAGTATCAAGGTATCTGCTTTGTCCTAATCCTACCATTTTATTTCTTATCATATATGGAAGAGAACCCAAAATAAAACCAACAATATAACCTAAGGTTTTTTTCCAATCCTTTCTGATTAGGAAAAACAGAACAGCAGCTGCGATAAGTGTTATGCCTTGAGTTCTGATATGATAGTTAAGAACAAGGGATAATAACGAAAGGTAAAACCATATATCTTTAAAAAATATCTTTTTCGATTGCTCACCTTTATATATACAATATATAGCAGCTACCGATGTGAATAAAAACGACATTTCGCTCATCATCATTGTAGAGAAATGCAATACTCTTTCGTTGAGTAACATCAAAATACCTATTATAAAAGCCAATATCTTACTTATACCAAGTTTTGCCATTAAGAAATAGAGCAAAATGACGGATACTAAATAAAATATTCCGTTAAGTACCTTCTGTGCTATTATACTATCTGTAAATAACCTTACAGACGACATTATTAACGGATAACCTATAGGAAAAGTATTAATAGGTCTGTAACCAGATTCGGTTACTACCGAAATATCTGAATATCCATGACCTGCAGCAATAGAGGTAGCTCCCATATAGTAATCACAATTATCTCCGTTAAGATCTATTTTGGGATTGAATATATATGAATAAACTAATGCGAATACTATAATAAGCAATGATGTAAAAATGATATCTTCTTTTTTGCAAAATTTCATTACGATGTTTTTTTATTTTATGAAAGCAAATTTAAAACATAAATCACTTAATAAGCAATAAGATTACAGAATTACTACCCATAATTTAGCAAGTTAATTAAGAAATATAGCCATTAATATACAATTATCCGGAACGAACAGCCATTAAGACTGAATCGTTCCGGTATCTTTAAATAAACATGTATCACCTTTTATTCATAAAATTACTAACCATTACAAAACACCTAATTATTTGGTACAACCACAACCAATTTCCCTTTTGTACCATCTGCTATTTTATTCTCAATTGCCACAATTGCATTATTAAAAATCTCAGTGTCGGGCAGACGTGGCACAAATATTTTTTCCTCTATCAAAAATGATAATGTATTTAGACGAAGTGTATTTATCGTAGTTTTTTGATAAATTCCGGTAATTCTGTTTCTTGTCAATTCCGATTCGTCAGGTTTGGAAATAAGAGATACCAATACACCGCCGGGCTTCAAAACCTGATAGCTTCTTTCAAGAACTTCGCCACCTTGAGTGTCGAGCACAGCATCATACTTTTGTATTATATCTTCAAAGTTTTGTAAATGATAATTGATTATCAAATCCACTCCAAGATTTTTCATCCTTTTTATGTCTTTTTCTCCCACAGTCACAGCCACTTCGGCTCCTATGCTTAAAGCCAGCTGAGCAGCAAGAAAACCAACGCTGCCACCTGCTCCATGAATCAGGATCTTTTTTCCCGGTTTAAGATTGATATTCACGTTTATCGCCTCCTGTGCCGTACATCCGGCAGTAACTACAGATGCCGCCATTATATAATCGGTATCATCGGGCATCCTTGAAACATTATTCTTCTTTACTTTTATATATTGAGAAAGAGCACCCGAACCACCTTTGAGAACCGAACCGCTACCATAAACTTTGTCTCCTCTGCGAAACTCCGTTACTTCGTATCCCGTTTCTATTATTTCTCCTGCAAAATCAGATCCGAAAATAAAAGGAATATTGACATCAATATCTTTGACAAACTTCCCGGATAACAGATTCAGATCATATGAATTAATACCAATAGCATGAACCTTTATTAATAATTCATTCTTTTCTATACTCGGAACTGCAATAGATTCGAAAGAAAGAACATCTGAATAACCATAACCCCGCATCAAAATAGCCTTCATAAAACACGTTAATATTTAAAATTCTTAATAATTAAGATTGATTAAGAGAGTTGGCATAATAAAATATGCTTTTAACTATAACTTTCTGTAAAATTTTTAGTTCGAATAAAAAATGTTATTTATCACATATTATTTTATTTGACTCTTATCTCACATTTCTGTTAATTAAGGTAATTGGGAAAGACTTTTTATTTGTAGTATTAAACTGATAGTCGTACATTTGCACAGCTAAATAAATCTTATTATAAGCACATTTATGCAGGAAAAAATTATAATTCTTGATTTTGGTTCACAATACACGCAGCTTATCGCACGCCGCGTTCGTGAATTAAGTACTTACTGTGAAATTGTTCCTTACAACAAATTTCCTGAAGATACAACAGGTATAAAAGGTGTAATCCTTTCGGGTAGCCCGTTTTCAGTCAATGACCCCAATGCTCTACAGATAGATCTTACAGACATCAGAGGAAAATTTCCTGTTTTAGGTGTATGTTATGGTGCTCAGTATCTGGCTCATTCTGCAGGAGGAAAAGTTGAAGCGTGTGCAAGCCGCGAGTACGGTCGTGCTCATCTTGATTGGCATGAAGAAAACGACGAACTTTTTAAAGATGTTCGTCTTAACTCTATAGTATGGATGTCTCACGGAGATTCTATCACTCAGGTTCCTGATAACTTTAAACTTGTAGCGAGTACAACGGAAGTTAAGTTTGCTGCCTTTAAAATTGTTGGAGAACAAACATGGGGAGTACAATTCCACCCTGAAGTTTACCATAGTGAAGACGGAACAGTTCTTCTAAACAATTTCGTTAAAGATATCTGTGGATGTGCGCAAGACTGGACTGCTGCTTCTTACATCTCTACTACAGTTGAATCTCTTCGTAAGCAGCTTGGCGACGACAAAGTGATACTTGCTCTTTCGGGTGGTGTCGATTCTACTGTTGCTGCTGTTCTATTAAATAAAGCAATCGGTAAAAACCTTACATGTATCTTTGTTGATAACGGTCTTCTTAGAAAATATGAGTTCGAGACAGTTCTTAAAAACTACGAACACATGGGACTTAACGTTATCGGAGTTGATGCAAAAGAATACTTCTATAAAGAACTTGCAGGAGTAACCGATCCTGAACAAAAACGTAAGATTATCGGTAAAGGATTTATCGACATCTTCGATCAGGAAGCAAAAAAACTAAAAGATATCAAATGGCTTGCTCAGGGTACTATCTATCCTGACGTTATCGAGTCACTAAATATAACAGGTATGGTGATCAAATCTCACCATAACGTAGGAGGTCTTCCTGCAAAAATGAATCTTAAAGTTGTTGAACCTCTTCGTCTTCTTTTCAAAGATGAAGTACGCCGTGTAGGTCGTGAACTTCAGATTGCGGGCAACCTTATAGGTCGTCATCCTTTCCCTGGTCCCGGACTTGGTGTACGTATCCTTGGAGACGTAACAGCAGAGAAAGTTCGTATCCTTCAGGAAGCAGATCATATCTTCATTCAGGGACTTATCGACAATAACCTTTACGATCAGGTATGGCAGGCAGGCGTTATGCTTCTTCCTGTACAATCGGTAGGGGTAATGGGAGATGAACGTACTTATGAAAATGCGGTAGCACTTCGTGCTGTTGTTTCAACTGATGGTATGACAGCCGACTGGAGTCACCTTCCTTATGAATTCCTTGCAAAGGTATCTAACGAAATTATCAATAAAGTAAGAGGCGTTAACCGCGTTGTTTACGATATCTCGTCTAAGCCACCTGCTACAATCGAATGGGAATAGTAATATATCTGATTTTAATTTTTTAAAACAAGATATTTAATTTGAACTTTCTATTAATCAGTTATTTATGAGTTTTGCTTAATAATGACTGATTGATAGAAAGTTCTTTTTTTGTACAAAAATTTAAAAATGTCTCCAGATACTGTCCCCTCTTTACACTATGTAGTCTACCATCAAAAAGTATACAATATACTATAATCCAGTAGTATAACCATTCTTATGTATATAGAGCATCAAAAAGAGACACAAAAAGGATTATTCTTTTCATTGGAAGATACGTTGAACCCCAAACATCCTTTGTATATTTTAGCAAATAAAATAGACTGGAGTTTATTTGAAAAAGAGTTCAAGAAATTATATTGTGAAAATAATGGTCGCCCATGTAAGCCTATAAGGTTAATGTGCTGTCTTTTGATATTAAAACATTTGCGAAATATTTCAGACGAGAGCATAGTATCTTAATGGAGCGAAAGTGCTTATTATCAATATTTTTGTGGAGAATTTAATTTTTCAATAGATGTCCCTTGCACCCCGACTGAATTAGTTCATTTTCGTAAAAGAATAGGCGAAAAAGGTATAGAATTGATACTCAAAGAAAGTATCTGTTTAAACGATGATGATCTTGATCAAAATAATAAAAAACCGGCTTTCATCGATTCTACGGTTCAGGAAAAGAACATTACTTATCCGACTGACTCTAAATTGCATAAAAAGATTATAAAAAAATGCTTTAAAATAGTATTTGACCTATCACCGCCTCTTCGCCAAAGTTACAGTTAAACGCTTAAAAAACTCTATAGGGACCAACGATTCAGAAACCATCCAAAGAATAAGAAGAAGGCAATAAAAGCAGATAAAAAAATAAAAACTATAGCCGGAAGGCTCTTACGCGAACTGGAAAGAAATCCGGGAGATGAAAATCCGTATTAAAGAGTTATTAGAGTTATACCATAAGGTACTATCGCAAACTAAAAAATCAAAGAACAAAATCTATTCTCTTCACGAACCTAATGTTGAATGTATAAGCAAAGGTAAAGAACCTAAGAAATATGAATTTGGAAATAAAGTGTCAATAATAAGATCCTGGAATGGAGTTATTCTTGGAGCTAAATCATTTAGAAATGAATATGACGGACATACAATATGTGAATCTTTAAACCATGTATTTGATTTAACCGGAATTCATTTAAAAGAACTTGCCGGAGACAGAGGATACAGAGGACAAAAATAATCAAGAGAAACAAAAATTCTTATACCCGATACTCCCAAGAAAAAAGATAGTGTTTATCAAAAGAGAAAGAAGCATAAACTCTTCTGCAAAAGAGCCGGAATAGAACCAACAATAGGACATTTAAAGAGAGATTATAGACTTGGCCGTAACTTCTATAAGGGTACGGTTGGAGATGCTGTGAACTTAATGTTAGCTGCTGCAGCTTATAATTTAAAAAGAGCTATGAACGCTCTTTTATTTGTCCAAGATTTAATTTAAAAATCCATAATGGATAACAAAATCTTATTTGATCTTAGAGTAATCTATCATGAATCTAATTTTTAATATTGCCTTTTTAAGGATTGACTATATATTGGTCTGATAAGCAGTCTGACTTTGAGCGTGCCTCAAGAGTTATTCAGGCAGGACTTCGTTCTCTTGACTTTGTTCCGCATGTCGGAAAAGGAGCATCTCTTAGATCTCTTTTTCTTAACAGTTATCCGCTTAATGTAACATGTATGGAAGAATCACTGCTTTATCTGGTGGATCTGGGTGTATCAACGGCCCTTTTTGTGAACAATACCGGATAAAAGGACTCATCTCAAGGTGTTATACTAAATGATAGACTCTTTAATAAACCGGTCAAATTTGATTTCTGGGATTCAGAGAGAAACTTTCATTTAGTTTTTCTTTAGCATAATCGTTCATTTCTTTGAATTTGTCACTTTTTATGTAAGCCCCATTTATATCTCCACTATGTCCTGATTGTTCCGAAATTTTGCTCAAAACTTTATTTAAAGATTCCTGTGTGGGCATACCATCCGTTCCCATAACAACATCAAGTACTGCAACATTCCTGACTAGTCCTTTGGTTCCATCTTCTGTTGGATATCTGCCATATTCATAGTATTTTGTTAAACCAGATTTGTTATCAATTAATAACACCCCAGAATGCCCTAATGGCTGTTTTCCTAATACAGATTCAGTATTTACCTTATAATCAGGGAATGTTATATATATGCCATCTCGTCCATCTGGATCGATCACATTTATCCACAAAATAAGGTAATTATTATAAATAAATGCTGATCATAGTATTTCATCAAAAAAGAGATAGGATATAGAATAAAAACAATAGGAAAGAGTTACGAAAAACCCTACTTAATATAATAATGATTTTATCTTTTTTAGGGTTGTTATCTTTATTATCTGATTTTTGCTTCCCCTGAATGAAAGTATTAAGACTGACTTAACTGTAAGGTTTTGCTTTGAATCTTATAATTTGAATCAGAATGATGTTTTATATTAAATCCATGAGTTTCTATTTTCTCTTTTCATTATATGCATACTCAAGGAATGATATATTAACATCAATCCCGTAATGGAAATAAGCAGCTTTATTTCTTATAGTTTAGCCTGTATTCAATTATGCTTTTATTTTACATTGATTATCTGTTGCATTATAATCCAAACAATAATCTAATCCTCGATTTGAGTAATCATCTAAATAGCCAAAATCATTTATTTCATATTAGACAAAAACACCTAATTTGATTCATTGACTAAGGGGAACCATTGATTTTCTGAATTCACAAAAAGTATTTTGGCACTATCAATATTTATATAAAAAGAATTAGCTTCTTTAAAAATACTAGTACCAACCTCGACTTTGTTGAAAATACTCTTAGGTACATTAAAGTTACATATTGAATCATTATCAAAACTATATTCACGACCATAGGAATACAATATAGGTTTCTTTCCTATTTCATTACATTTAATTACTATCTGATATTTATGTCGTTCTTCTTTATGATCATGGACATATTTATCAATTATAACTCCTTGCAATGAGGTTTCTTTAATATATTGCATCTCCTTCTCAAACCGTTGATTTATCTCTTTATTTATTGCTGTATCAAATATGTATATTTCATAACCTACGTATATGCAAAATATACAGCATATAGCGGCAATAAACATAATTATTCTTTTTATTATTGATTTTATTTTACTTTTTATTGTTAATTTCATCTTGTGCTTTAGATATATTTTCTTGTATTTCTTTAAATTTTTCATTTGGTCTGGGATCTGAATAACTTAACCAGAAGTCTTTCATTGCTGTGTAATATGAATCCATTGTACTTTGCAAATGATTTATTGTTAAAGAAAAACTATTTATATCACTTTTTCTATTATAATTTTTTCAAGAGTTTCTTTATATAAAATAAATGCTAAATCGCAAGCCTCCGCAGCATTTGTCGCAATCTTACGTTTCATTGGCAATGATATTATTGTTGATAATAATTCTTCTTCTAATATTTGTTTTTTATGTTCTGTTGTAATATCAGCAATTATTAAAGCCCTGCGTTGTCCAAAATCTATCATGCAATTTAATATTAAATTTTTGACAAATAAAAGAGCATTCATAGCTCTTTTACAGAAAAGTTTATGCTTTTTTCTTTTTTGATAAACACTCAACTTTTATTCTCTCGGGTTCTTTCCGGTTTGCGTAAGAACCGTCCAATTATAGTTCCTTAAATATACAAGGAGATATAGGATTCAAGGTGTCTCAAATGTTTCATCAAAAAAATAACTACTATTCAATGCCAGATCTTTCCCGAATAAATCTAATAATATCTTCCATGTAGGAAAGATTAATCACTAATTCTTTTCCAGTTTCACCTTCAATTTTTTTGCATCAGAATGTTAATAAACATCGTATATTATTTTTTCTTTTTATATAGTACACTAGCAAAAAGAAGAATAGATATAAC
>CAMTOJ010000058.1 GCA_947074145.1 uncultured Bacteroidales bacterium | reverse complement strand
GAATGGCAATTTTTTTCAAAAAACGTAAAAACAACCAGGATTTCGGCTTGATGCCATTTTTGTAGCAATTGTTTTCTTTTCCATATTTTGAATTTATATTCATTGTTGTTGTTTCTCAGCTAAACATAAAAAAATGCAACTTGTCTTCTATTAGACAAATTGACACAACACAGTAATCAAGCCAAACACCGGCCGATTTTTTTCACATTAAAATATTGATTTTTATTAAATTCGTTATGGGAGATGGTCACGCAAGATTTAGGACTATTATTTTTTAACAGCTTTAAATTTAGATATAAGGTATCTAATATAGACATCCAACGATTTGGTTTCTCAAAATTATTTAAACTACTAATTCTCATCTTAGAATTAAGGCTTAATAAAAATTATTGTTTAATGTGATTCTTAACGTGTTATTAGTGCAAATATAATCATTTAAATTAATCTGAAAAATATTATGAAATATTATTACAGTTATATTAATAAAATAAGCTGAAACATATTTATGTTTAAAAATTGTTTTAGTTGTACAATTAATGAATTAAAATGTGTTTTATTGTAAATAATTATTTTATTTTTTAAACGACTATCACGAACCAATGTGTCAAATAAGATTAGTATCAAAACTTAATTTAAGGCTGTTTTAACACCCGAACATTTTCATGATTTATTTTTAAGTAATTGGGAGATATCTACTGAGTCGTAAAACATCCCCCCTCAATGTGTAATATTTTATTTCGAATATGCAGACATCACTGAATTCATCTTAGATATTAGTTTTGTTAATTCAGGATCATTCAAAGTTGCATTTGCAGCACTTAACAATTTAATTGATTTAGGATAATAGTTTTTTTCGTGATTTTGACGATTATACATCATATTATTATATGAGCTGGAATCTTTTTTTCCTTTTTCATATTTTTTTGTTTCTGCATTTACTTTTGCTTCACACGTTTTGAAATATATAAGTCCCAGTGTTTTATTAACTGTAGCATCTGTATCCTTAATCAAATTTGCTTTTTCAAGATAGCAAATTGCAGAATCTATCTTATTTGTCGATGAATAGATAAGACCTATATTTTTTACAATAGTAAAGTTTTCCGGAGTTTGGGCAAGAACTTTCATCCCCTTGTTCAGTGCTGATTCATTATCTTTCTTTCCTATATAAATATAAAAAAGTCGCTCATTTACATAAAGAGCATTATCCGGAGTTTTTTCAGCGATCTCAACATATGCAGATTCAAGGCATTCATTACAATTTAAAGCGTCAGTATTATTTTTAAGTTTTGTAAATGCTGCTCTCTCATCATTACCCATTAAAATTGAGTTTTTAAATGATTCTGCCGCATTTTTATAATCTGTCACTCCTTCATAAGCAAGACCAAGATTATACGCAGTTGTATAATCAACTTTTGCAGTATCAAGTTCAAGAGCCTGAAGATAATTATCTATTGCTTCGGGGAAGTTGCCATCTGCTAAAGCCTGATCCCCGGCATTGGCCAAATCAGCAAATGATTGTGCCATTGTGTTTAGAGCAAAAATTCCACATAAAATAGGCAGAATAAAATATTTCATTATTTTCATAATATATAGTGTTTTTTGTTTAACGGTTAGTTCTTTTGTCTTACTCTTTTTTCTTTGGTATAAGAAAAGCTCTCATAATCTTTTTTATTGACTCTGAACAATTCATTGATAGCACTTTTTAAGAAGTGATAAACTTATCAGCATAAAAAATTATTAATTCTCAGTCTCTTTCTTAATTTTTATTTCTATTCTGCGAATATAATCTGTTTTATTACAAAATAGATCATCTATATCTACAAAAATCCTAAAAAACTACAAGTCCGATATAACTTTTATTATACCGGACTTATTGTATTTAATACTATAATTATAATTTTAATCCCAGATTATATTTGTATCCATATCAACGATAGTTATCGATTTTCCTTTCATCGATAGAAGGTTTGAAAGCTCTGATATCTGCTTTGGTGTTAATTTATCAGAATTTATACCATAACAAACTATATGTTTATTCTCCGGTCGGTTAATAAACATTATTACTACAAAAAGCAATAACATAATCAGTATACTATAGCCCTTAATTTTTATTTTTTCCATTAAGTGATCTCCTCTCTTTAAAAATGAGTATACAATATTAAATCTTCAATTTCACAAAGAAACCAATCTATTATTACAACAACATGACACATAAAATACATTAATATGACAATTTATTTAATAAAAAAAAGTGCTCCAAAAGCATATTAACTTTTAGAGCACTCTTTGAGATATTATATTAAAATATTATTTCTTCGAAATATCCTGAAAAATCTGTGGTACCGTACCATAAACGGGCAATTTCCCATCCCATTTTTCTATATACATCTGTTGTAAAATCATATGTGTAAGCGTAGAGGATTTTAGATCATTTTCATATTTCTCTGTTTCCGCTTTAATTCTTCTGATCTTTGCGTCCGCTTCTGCCTGTCTCACTTTATTCTCAGCCTGCATCGCCTCCTGTATAGTACGATTTTTAGAATCTATCGCATCTTTTAGTGATTGTGGAGGTGTAATATTTGAAGTTAATTGTTGATAGATAAATCCCTCCTTTTTTAATGTTGTTTCAAGTCGCATCTGAACCTCCTCTTCGAAAGCTCCACGATTACTCATCAAAGAATCTGATGAAAATCTATTTGCGGTAAGGCGATAACAATCATATATAACATTTTTCAAATATCCATTCTCCAGCTCTTTTAATGTTTTGCGATACTGTCGAAAAATTTGGGGAACACTATTCTGATTAACATAATAGCTTAATGTGGGATCAACTTTAAACTCAGATCCGTCTTTTGCATTAACAATAAAAGGATCATAATCTTTTACCTGAGTATATATAGGAAATTCATATATGGCTGTAATAAACGGCATATACATAACCCAACCTGTTACCTCTGTGATATCATCAACTCCTTTATTATCCCCTACAAGATTTACCCTTATACCTGTATGCCCGGCATCAATTCGTTCCATCCTAAAGAAAAATGAAAAAATTAAACCGATTGCAACCAATACCACTACAACTATAGCAGTTCTTATAATTACTTTAATATTCATAATGCGATTCTATTATTTATTAAATATTATGCGATAAACTTCATGAAATTTTCAATCCGTAAATATATAAACAATATAAATATTAAAAAAATACGGACATGTCAAATCTTATTTTATGACATATCCGTATTTGCAACTAAATATTAATTCTACATAAATTCCAAAAAGTGAATTTATTATCTAACAATTATTTTCGTAGTACCGACAATGTAGAATCCCTTTTCAAGTGCTACAAACTGAGGTTCTACAGAAACTTGAATATCAGTAATAACTTTTCCATCTATCGTATACAATGATATATTTTGTTCTGCTTGAGAAGATATCATAATACCACCTTTACAGGTATTAATTTTAATTCCTGACTCATCAGTATCTATTTGATAGATAGAATTTACAACAGGATTTGCTTTTTCAAATTCCAGCAACTGTTCTGCAGTCAACAACAACCATCTTTGAGTAGAAGCATTGTTAGCAAAATTAAATGCTATGGTATTTGTACTTGTCGTAGTTGGCGCACCAAAACAATAAGGTGTAAGAGTCGCTTGTGGACGTACGATCCAATATCCTTTTGCAGAGAATGAAGAACTTCCTGAACTTATGGAAAGATCCTCTCTTGCTCCCATAAACTGGAAATATTCATTTGTGGAAGGAGTTTTCTCTTCAAGTCGCATTCCGTTAGTACCTGAAGATTTATAAGTGAAATATTTTCCCGTTTCTGCATTTCTTATACTATAATAAGCCGTAGTCGGATCGAATTCTATATACCAAGCCAGACTATCATTGCCAAGCACCTCTTCTGTAGTAAGCGATTTCAATGCAATTCTACCATTATTTTCAGCAATGAAAGATGTATATAGTCCTCTTTTATCACTCTCATTTTTGATGTAATACTTTGTCTGAGAATCAGAAGGGAAAGTATATGAAGGTGTGGCAAATCCACCTGTAGGAGGAAGTCCGTCTTCACCTAAAGCCTGTGTCACAAGCGCATTCCCTGAATATGTTAATTCTGTTCCATTATCTTCTTGTGCTCCGTTTATTCCGTATGGCCACATATGTGTTCCGTCTCCGGTAAGAACACTTGAATTATTATTATCAAGGAAACGTACCACTGCATTGGCACGCTCTCCTAACCAATTTCCTCTGGATCCGGTTTCTCTTAATGGCGAATTCGGTCCGTACCATAATGAATGTTGTCCTACTCCCACTGTATGATTCATCTCATGCATTGCTGTTCCTGTTTTCTGGTAAGATGAACTTGCTCCAAATTGCATATATCCGCCATAACTTGCTTCTGCAGTCGGTGTTCCCGAATTATAGTTTACAGATAGATGATGTCCTTGAATACTTGTAAGATTATTCCAATAATCAACAGCTGTAGACATCGCCTCTGCAATTCTTTCGTGATGTCCTGCTGCATTAGTAACACTTGCATTTAAAGTATATGTAATTTTACCTTTAGGTGTAGTAATTATTTTTATCTCATCACCATAACCAATAGCATATGTTTTAGAGATAGCGTATGCTCTTGCATAATAAACAGTTGAAGGTGTCAGCTCCTCAAGCACAAAAATTCTTCCGTTATTTGACATATATCTTGTTGACTTATTGTCAAAAACTGTTGCTCCCGGTTCTGTACTCCAACAGAATCCATACTCTAAAAGATTTGATGTTGTAACACCTGATATAGTTGAGCGGCCATATGCCTTAGTAGCCCCTCTGGCAAAACGTTTATCCGTAACAACAGTTGGCACAGTACCCGAACCATTTGCAATTCTATAAGCCAGATCGGCTTTTTCAAGTTTCACTACAGCGTCTCTTAATTCTGATAATTCAACAGCAGTATTAATCGCGACAAGGTCAGCCCAGTCTATAACTTCTTTATAAATATCCGCATCATTTCCATTTCCATCTCCATAAATATTCTTAGAGATTTCAAGAGCTGCTTCAAGAGATTCAAATGCAGCTATCGAAATATTCACCTCTTCAGATACTGCAATCATATCTGTCATAGATAAACCAAGAGTATTCAAATCAAGAGATGCCGCATCCACTGCTGCTTGTGCTTTCAAAAGAACTTCCTCGAGACGAGAACGAACGTCATTTTGCATTTTTTTATTCCCTATCTCTGTAAGTTCTGCAATTTTCGCTTTTACAATATCGGCATATCCTTGAATATCATTGCCAATATATTCCAATTTGAAATTATCACAAACAACCCAGTTACCTGTTGCATTTTCAGCCTTTATACCTATTGTAATCTGATTATTTGTAACGAAACATTCAAATGAGCGATTTCTGAATGCATTAACTTTCTCTTCAAAATAATCGGCAAAAAGAACAACTCCTGTCTGAGGTGTTGTTCCTGAATTCACAGTACTACCTGAACCCGATTGTTGAATGTTTCCACTGGCAGCAGAAACAATATATTTACCATTAGGAATGCCTGTTATTGTTTGAGCAACTGAAACATCAGCAACCTTACTTCCTATATTAGTCCATTTTTCTATATAATATGTACCTTTCTTCAAAGTAAAAGAATTGTTGCTTTGTGTTGCAAATCCGTTATTCTCCCAACCTGTAAATCCTGATTCAAAACTTGGATTTGATATATAAGAGGTAAAATCCAATGGTGATTCAGGTGTAGCATTATTCAATGTATAATTAAACATCTCCTGATTTAGCAGATTAATATATCCAATTACATCTGACATATTGGAATCTTCTGAATCATAAACCGCTTTAGCCTTTGTAATAGTTTCAAGTAAATTAGAAGAATAAGCCCCCGTTCCGTCACCATACAGTGCTTCAGCCTCAGCTATAACTGATGATAATTCAGTTTTATCCAAACCATGATAAATAAGCTTTACATAATCGACAAGAACTTTCGCATTATTACCTGATGTAACATTAGTTGAAACAAATCCAATTTGTATTTTACCGGAAGTAGTTTCTTCAATAGTAAAATCCACTTGATCGGTAATCCATTGTTTAACAGGAAATGATTTTATTTTCGATGTAGCAGATGTTCCTGATTCAGGAATCCAACCAAGACAACTTGATCCGACGGTATATGTTCCGGCATTATAATAAGCAGAAATTAAAGAGTATTTTCCTTTTACAAGTTTAATAGGTTGTGAATAGTTTAATGTACTTCCCCATCCTGTTGTAAGTGCCAAAGCACCCCCTTCTGATTCTTCATAACCGGAGGCCGGAATCTTGGAACTACTATTAAAAGTTGCATTTGAGCCATAACCGAATGTTCCTGCCACGGTATAGGTTGTAGACATATCCTTTTCCCATCCAAAAACGTCGTTAATTAAATCTCCTGCAACATTACCTGAATAGGTGGCATCATAATTCAAATTGAGATCAAACCCTGCATTGGTCAATAACAGATCAGTTATATCTGTTGATTCTTCCGCCGTTGCACAGAATCCCCCTGCCGATATTGCTCCGGCAAGAAAAAATGAGTAGGCTTTTTTCATGTTAATAAAAGTTGTTTTTAGTTGTTAATGTGTATTTATTAATTCTATATTTTTTATCTATGGAATAGAGTTGAGAAACAAATGTATATGTAATGAACTTAATTTTGAAAATTATTATTACTGAGATTTTTGCGAGTATAAAATAAATAAATTTTAGTACAGACAGATCATTTAGCCAATGAACTTTAACATTATTTCAATTTAGATTCATTAAAATAATAGTTATTATAATAAAAATGGAGATATATCAATAAATCTGATATATCTCCGCTTCATACTCTATGTAGTAATCAAAATCTACATAAATTCTGTTTCTATATTTATTCCATATAAAACACTTCTTGGAGTGGTATTGATACGGGTGAATTGTCTTCATTTACCTCCATAATATCAGCCATATAATCCCACCATTTTTGAACAATCGGATTGTCGCCCATATCCTGCGAACTACCTGCTCCTGATTCCTTTTGTACTGCAAAAAGTATATTCGTATCTTTATCCCAGAAAATAGAGTAATCAGATACCCCCTGATCTTTAAGCATTTTCTTTAGTTCCGGCCATATTTCGGCATGACGACGTTCATATTCTTTTTCACAGCCCGGTTTTAAAAACATTTTGAAAGATGTGCGTTTCATTTTCTCTTTTAATTTAATGGTTAATGTAATTTGTTTAAAATCATGACCAAAGTATCATTTATTAATTAAAAAAGCAACGATTAATATTAAAACCACATCATTTTGTTAAAAAAAAGATCCGAAGAAAACTCCTCGGATCATCTATAATAGTTAATCATTAAATCTTTTCAGTATATCCTGATAAGCATCAATACGTCTGTCTCTAAGGAATGGCCACCAACGTCGCACATTCTCCGACCTTTCCATATCAATCTCGACTACGACATTCTCCTCTTTATCAGATGAAGCTTTATACAAAAATTCTCCCTGTGGCCCGGCTACAAAACTATGCCCCCAGAAAGTAATTCCGTTTGTCTGTCCGGAAGGATCAGACTCCAAGCCTACTCTGTTGACTGATATTACAGGCAATCCGTTAGCCACGGCATGTCCTCTTTGAGATATAACCCAAGCATCCTGCTGACGAGTTTTTTCGGCTTCCGGATCGGAGCTTTCCCAACCGATTGCTGTTGGATAAATAAGAATATCTGCTCCTGAAAGAGCCATGATTCTTGCTGCTTCAGGATACCATTGATCCCAACATACAAGAACCCCTAATTTCCCTAATGATGTCTTTATTGGAGTAAACCCAAGATCTCCCGGAGTGAAATAAAATTTCTCATAATATGCCGGATCATCAGGAATATGCATCTTTCTATATTTCCCGGCAATCGAACCGTCGGTATCAAATACTACTGAAGTATTATGATAAAGTCCCGGTGCTCGACGTTCAAAAAGAGATGTAACAAGCACTATACCAAGTGATTTGGCTATATCTGAATAAAAGCTTGTTGATGGTCCCGGTATCGGTTCTGCCAAATCAAAAAGATTTGTATTCTCAGTCTGACAGAAATACAATGAATTATGCAATTCCTGAAGAACCACAAGATTGGCACCTTTTGATGCACAATCATGAATATTATCGTAAAGTTTTTTTAGATTAGCTTCGAGATCACCGCTACATGACTGCTGCACAATCCCTGCCTTAATCGTTTTTGCCATATATATTTTTATTTTTCTTTTCGATGTAAATTTATATCACAAAATTACAACAAAGAGAAACATCAGTTTATATAAAAAAATAGTTTTATGTTAAATCTGATATTTTATCACTCTTTCGGGAAATTGCATTGTTACACAGTGCAATGATCCATGTTGACGAATAAGAGAGTTGCAATCTATCCCTATTATTTCATATCCCGGAAAACAAGACTCAAGAGCTTTTCTTGCCTTGGCATCATTGTCAGGTTGATTATAAGTTGGAAACAGAACTGCTCCGTTTATTATAAGAAAATTCGCATACGTCGCAGGAAGTCGTTCGTCATCCTCATATACTGCATCCGCCATTGGCAGGGCTATCAAACGATATGATTTCCCTTCAACAGTTTTGAATGACATAAGTTGCTTTTCCATCTTGCTCAGCTCCTCAAAGTGTTCATCTATCGGGTCTTCACATTTTACATAAGCAATAGTGTCGTTAGGACATAATCGTGCAAGCGTATCTATATGTGAATCTGTATCGTCACCCGCAAGATATCCGTGATCGACCCACAATATTTGTTCTAAATCAAAAACAGTTTTCAGGTAGGTCTCAATCTCCTCTTTCCCGAATTGCCCGTTTCTGTTTTTAGAAAGCAGACATTCAGAGGTGGTCAAAAGAGTTCCTTTTCCATCCGATTCGATTCCACCACCTTCAATCACAAAGTTTAATTTATTATGATAAACCGCATTAAAGATTCCGGCATCTGCACATTTTGATGTAATAAGATTATCGAAATTAGAGGCAAATTTAAGCCCCCATCCATTGAACTTGAAATCAAGTATATGATTATTCCCTTTATTATCTATCAGGGTTATAGGGCCGTGATCTCTTGCCCAAGTATCATTAGTATCACATTTAAAGAATCTCACGCGACTCAAATCGACATCTTCGCTAATTCTGTCAGCAACATAATCGGGATCTGGCGTTACTATTAGAAGTAATTCTCTTTTTGAAATTTCTCTTGCTATATTAATATAGCAAGCCTCTACGTCTTTGAGAATATAAGCCCAATCTGTATCTTTATGAGGCCAGGTCAATTGTACGGCACTTTGCGAGTGCCATTCGGCGGGTAAAATCATATTAAATTGTTTATTAATGCGATAATTATTATCGTTATTATTAAGATTACAAAATTAAAGAAGAAAATCATCTAACAAAATTATAATCAGTACTATAATATATTTTTTAATATTTCACTCATCAATAGGCTAAATTCTCTTATAATTTTTTAAATCTTATATCTAATGGAGTTCTAATCTGTTATTATAAAAAATCTTTATTAATGACATGAGATATCTTCGCTTTTACAGTAAAAAGGAAAAGATCGTTATACTTATATTATGCGTCGTAATTTTCGGTTTAATCCTATTACGTGAAGCTGTAATTATTGAAAAACAAAAAGATTCTATTGAAGCTTTAAACTACGCCAAAGAAAAAAACTTAAAATACAGTGAGGCTTTTGCTGATTTTACGGCAAAGCTGAAAGATGAGAAAAAAGATAGACGAAAGACCTTTTATCAAAAAAAGGAGGTTATAATTAAACCTGTTTATTTTGATCCCAACAAAATCGATTCTTTAGAGTTAATAAAAACAGGATTGCCTCTCTATATTGTTTCCAATATACTTGCATATAGAAGAAAAGGGGGCATTTTTAAAACAAAAGATAAGTTTGCCTCAGTTTACGGAATGAAAGATGAGTATTTTCAAGAATTGAAAGATTATATTACAATAGATTCAGTATTCATTTCAGATGTTTTAAATTCCCGAAAAAAGAGAAAAGAGGATTTCAAAGATACAACTATAAGACAAAACTTATATACGGAGAAATTCAACAAAGTTGTACGTCTTGAGATCAACACTATAGATTCTCTTACATTGATGAAAATACCCGGAGTTGGATCTGTTGGCGCAAGGGCTATTATTAATTACCGAGATAAACTGGGCGGTTATTATTCTGTTTGTCAGGTGAAAGAGTTAACCTTCATAGCCGATTCAACATTGATCAATATTGAAAAATATCTCTATGCCGACACTACTCTTATTCAAAAGATAAAAATAAACTCAGCCTCTATACCCTTATTAAAACGACATCCGTATATAAATTTTTATCAAGCTAAATGTATCTCCGATTTTAGAAAGAGAAAATATATCGATTCTATTCACGAATTAAGATTCTCAGAAGAGTTTACTAACGTTGATTTCAAAAGGATATCTCATTATATTGATCTTTCAAAACCTTGATTAAACATGTTTACTATAATTGAAAACTATTATTTACACCATTCTGTTTATGTTAAACTTTAGCGGTTAAATGTTGATATTGCTAATTTTTACTATTTTCTTTGTATCAATTACCGAATATGTTTCAACAATGATATTTAAAGAGAATAAAATCCCTCTGTTTATTAATGTAAAAGGAGAACTTCTTGATCTCTCCCGTCCACGCGTAATGGGAATCCTTAATGCCACGCCCGATTCTTTCTATTCAAAAAGCAGATGCGATGCAGATGAAGATATTTTAAATCGCGCCAAAGAGATACTTTCTCAAGGTGGTGAGATTATTGATATCGGGGCATATTCTACACGCCCTTCATGTGTAGATATTACAGAGCAAGAGGAGATAAAACGTCTTTCTAACGCTGTTGAAATTGTAAAGAAAGAGTTTCCCGATGCCATTATATCGGTAGATACTTTTCGTTCGCAAGTTGCACGCCGAATGGTTGAAGATTTTGCTGTTGATATTATTAATGATATTTCAGGCGGTGAAATTGATAAAAAGATGTTTGAGACAGTTGCAGACCTTAATGTGCCATATATCCTAATGCACATGAGGGGAACACCTCAAACGATGATGGAAAATACTAAGTATTCCAATCTGATTGAAGAGATATTCCTTTATTTCTCTAAAAAAATCAATGAACTACGTCTTATGGGTGTAAAGGATATTATTCTGGACCCCGGTTTTGGCTTCAGTAAGACAATCGATCAGAACTATCTTTTAATGAAGCATCTTAAGAACTTTGATCTTTTCAATCGCCCTTTACTTGTTGGTATATCAAGAAAATCTATGATATATAAGTTTACCGGAACAAGTCCGGAAGAGGCTCTTAACGGCACTACCATACTTAATACATATGCAGTCGGAGCAGGAGCTAACCTATTAAGAGTTCATGATGTAAAAGAGGCGGTTGAAACAATAAATATTTGTAACAAAATCAATAATCCCAATTCATAAAAAAGGAATATATGTGGCAGTTCGGAATAAAAGATGCTATAGATATCATCCTTGTAGCTATCCTTCTTTATAATGTCTACAAAATGATGAAAGAGTCAGGCACGATAAGCATTTTTGTCGGCATACTGACCTTCATTGCAATTTGGATACTCGTAACTCAGGTTCTTGAGATGAAACTGATGGGTGCTATCATGGATAAAGCTATAAGCGTGGGACTTATTGCTCTTGTCGTTATATTTCAGGATGAGATCAGAAAGATGCTTCTTGATCTGGGGTCTCGTAAACGTTGGAAATTTCTTTTCAGACACTTTACAAACCACGATATTGACGATTCTTCTCGTGTTACCCAAAGTGCCATAGCCAGAGCGTGCCAAAGTATGGCTGCTACCAAAACGGGTGCACTTATTGTGGTTCAACAAACTCAGGAGCTCAGAATGTATGAAACATCGGGCGATAAGATAGATGCCGAGGTTTCTTCACGTCTTCTTGAGAATATATTCTTTAAAAACTCACCTCTTCACGACGGTGCGGTAGTGATAGCCAATAATAGAATAATGGCTGCTGCTTGTATCCTTCCCGTTTCTCACAATTCTGACATTCCGAAAGCTTTCGGTCTTCGTCACAGAGCAGCTTTAGGTGCTTCTCAGGAGACTGACGCTAAGATTATAGTGGTAAGTGAGGAAACAGGTAAGATAACGATGGCTCATAATGGAAAATTCTATCGTAATCTTTCCGCTACAGATCTTGAAAATCTACTTGCACCCGAACCATAGAGTTGTCACCAAAAGAAAAATATAACTTGTCACTAAAATAATAGATATAACATTTCCAAAATGGAACTTAAATACGATATCAAAGAGAATATCCCTTCCGATAATAATGAATATTTCCCCGTCATAGATTCCAATGGTAATGTGACAGGATTCGAAAGCCGTAAAAATTGTCATAACGGGTCTAAAATACTTCACCCGGTGGTTCATCTTCAGGTATTCAACTCCAAAGGTGAGATTTATCTTCAAAAAAGATCAATGAACAAAGATATACAGCCCGGCAAATGGGATACCGCTGTTGGAGGTCATGTGGATTACGGAGAGTCGATTTTTGAGGCTCTTTGCCGTGAAGCAAGAGAGGAACTCGGTATTATGATTACAGAAAAAGAGGATGTAAAATATCTGTTCAGCTATATTTTCGAATCTGAAATAGAAAAAGAGATGGTTAATACTTTCTCTTTGATATTTGACGGTGAGATAAAACCTGATAAATCAGAGATTGATTTCGGACGGTTTTGGGATATTGAAGATGTAAATCTTAATATCGGTAATAATATCTTTACCCCTAATTTCGAGAATGAGTTTAAGTCTTTAAAGGTTTGATCAAACCATTTATAGCCATCTATTTATCAACATATTTCATTAAAATCAACAACAAATAAGCATTGCTGCTCATTAAAAAATTATCTCAATAATTTTCATTAGCTTTATTATAATAACAAAGGGTGAACTCTAATTGAATTCACCCTTTATTTATATATTTTTTTATTGCTATTTAATGGTAAATGGTCTGTTTTTCACCGACATAATTAGCTCTTCTTCAACCCCTTCATCCTCTGTTAATATTATATCATAACTTGACGGAACGGGAGCTGGGCCAAATGTATTTGTTGCAAAATCATATACAAAATGATACTCTTTTCCAGGTTCTATTGTTACAGGATATTCTCCAACTTGAGTATATTCTTCTCCAAATTTTTTCTGGAATAATCTATATGTTAGATTACCTGGGTTGACACAATAAGTATAATATCTGTATAGATATGTTTGTTGAGAAGGAATTTGAATATATCCATCTACAAAATCTTTTTCTTTATCTTCGGGGAAAAACCAACTATTATTATCCCACTTTATCGTATTTGAATATCCTAATAATACAAAATTAAAATACTCTATATCAGAAGGAGCACATTTCGGATTAGAGAATGATGTTATAATAGAGGCTTGTTGAGATTGTAAATATATTAATTCAGAACATCCTTTATCTGTTACTTCAATATCTCTTTCATCGTAACCTACAATTTGTCCTGAACCATAAAATGATCTATCTTTTACTTCTAAAGTACTATATTTTTCAATTCCGGAAACTTTCCAAGAATAGTATGTAACTGACTCATCTTTGGTATCATAAAAATAATTAATAGAAACATTAACTATTTTATATTTCCCTTTTTCAAGTTTTGGAGTTACACAAACCTCTGTCATTAGATTTTTTAAACAATTATTTTCTGATGTAACAAGATTGCCGTTTGAATCATAAATAAGAGTTAGTAGATCAACTCTTGTATTACCGGAAATAAACCACTTATCAATAGAAGTCAACAAAGGTAGATTCTTCGCCACCTCATTAGTAGTAATATTCAATTTAACCTTAGGGGATTTGTCAATATTTTCGGAATAATCATACTCTTCATTACATGAGTATCCAAGCAAAATAATAGATGCTAATAAAAGAATGTGTTTTTTCATATCTTTTCTTCTGTATAGTTAGTAATTGTTTAATGTTTAATTGCCACAAATGTAAAAATTTTATTTACTATATAAAACAATTACTCTATTTTATTAATTTTCACACTTTGCAAACAGTCTATTTTATAGGCTTTTCAATACTATTTATTCACATATCAAAACCATTATATTAACATATTTTTTATTAATATATAACATTGAAAAAGGTTACAATATACAAAAACGGCATATGAATCGAGTTTCATATACCGTTTAACCATGTAGCTATAAATCATCAAAATCTATATTTTTTGATTGCATCGATTTAATGAAATCAATTATATCAAAACTAATAATTAGTCTTTTTAATCTCAAAATATGCCTGAGGATGCAAACATGCCGGACATGCTAATGGAGCCTCTTTGCCAACATGAATATATCCGCAATTACGACATTGCCATACAACCTCATCCTCTCTGGCAAATACCTGAGCCTTTTCAATATTATCAACAAAAGCCAAATAACGCTCCTGATGACCTTTTTCGGCAATACATATTGCTCTATACATCTTTGCTATCTGAGGAAATCCCTCCTCTTCTGCAATATCCGCAAATCGCGGATATTCATTAGCCCACTCCTCATATTCACCATGAGCAGCCTCCAAAAGATTCTGTAATGTTGTACTTATCACACCTGCCGGGAATTTATAATTAACCTCAGCCTCTCCCCCTTCAAGATATTTAAACATCCTTTCGGCATGCTCCTTCTCCTGATCTGCTGTTTCAAGAAATATAGCGGCAATCTGTTCGAATCCATCCTTTTTTGCCTGACTTGCAAAATAGGTGTATCTCATTCTTGCCTGGCTCTCTCCCGCAAATGAAGTGATTAAACATTGTTCGGTGCGTGTTCCTTTGATTGATTTCATAGTCTTAACGATTAATGAGTTATATTATTTGTTTAATTATTATATTCTTAAAAAAAAATGATATATAATTTAAAATAACAATTAATCGGTTAAAAAGTTTGCAAAAAAGAGATGACCTCAAAAAGTCGGCATTCTAATTATCCCACTTTTTGAGGTCACTTTATTATTATGAATCATCAATCACCCTAAAACAAAAAAATCGCTCCGATTATCCACGATTGGATATTTCAGAACGAATACTTAAAACCAATAATACATAAACCTAAAAATAAAGAGAGTTGTCATCACGACAACCCTTCTTCTTAACCTTAAATCTAATACCATGAAAAACACAGTACAAATATAGGGATATTTTTTCTACCTGCAATAGCTTTCGAATATATTTCATCAAAAAAGCTGCTTTTTAACATATTTTACATATTGTACTTTTTATAATATAATTGTTATGACAAAATCGTGAAATGGCAGAATAATATTTAAGGAATAAAAAATAGAAAGAAGCACTTATTATGAATAAAAATAGAATAGTTATCTTCGCATATATTATGTGCGATAAATATATTTGTTGCATATTTCCATTAATTGCAAACCACTATAAATAAGGATTTTAAATGATAGATCAGCAGACGGTTGACAGAATAATAGAAACGGCACAAATAGTTGATGTCGTATCCGATTTTGTTTCTTTGCGCAAAAGAGGCGCAAATTATTCCGGTTTGTGTCCTTTTCATAATGAGAAAACTCCTTCATTCAGTGTTTCCCCCTCGAAAAACATTTGTAAATGTTTTAGTTGTGGTAAGGGTGGAAATCCGGTTGTTTTTATAATGGAACATGAACAGATGTCATTTATTGAGGCGCTTCGTTATCTTGCAAAAAAATATAATATAGAGATAAAAGAGAGGGAACTGACTGATGAAGAGAAGCAGAAGCAGACAGCTCGCGAGGGAATGTTAATCCTGAATAGTTTCGCTCAAAATGAATTTGCATCCAATCTTTTTGATTCCGAAGAGGGTAGAAACATTGGATTGGCTTATTTCATGGAGCGCGGATTTCGCCAGGATATAATAAAGAAGTTCCAACTCGGTTATGCTTTCGAGCAAAGGGATAGTTTTTCTCAAAAGGCAATATCATCAGGATATAATAAAGATTTTCTTCTTAGTACAGGTCTTAGCACTTTAGGTCAGAACTCAATGATGGCTGACCGTTTCAGAGGTCGCGTTATCTTCCCTATCCATTCTCTTTCAGGTAAAGTGCTTGGTTTTGGAGGGCGTATTCTCAAAAAGAATGAGAAGATGGCTAAATATCTCAATTCTCCCGAATCTGAGATATATCATAAAAGCAACGAACTATATGGTATCTACTTTGCCAAACAAGCTATAATAAAAGAAGACAGATGTTTTCTTGTGGAGGGATACACCGATGTGCTTTCTATGCATCAGGCTGGGATCGAAAATGTGGTAGCGTCCTCCGGGACCGCACTTACACCGGGGCAGATCAGAATGATTCACCGTTTTACTTCAAATATTGTGGTTCTTTATGATGGTGATGCAGCAGGAATAAAAGCTTCTTTGAGGGGGATTGATCTTATTTTGAAAGAGGGACTTAATGTAAAAGTAGTACTTCTGCCCGAGGGTGAAGACCCCGATTCTTTTTCAAAAAGTAATAGCGCTTCATTTTTCACTGAATATATAAAATCGCATGAAACGGATTTTATTAAATTCAAGACCGGGCTTCTTATCGAACAGATACAAAACGACCCTATAAAAAAGGCCGGAGTAATCAACGATATCGTTCGCTCCATTGCAATTATTCCCGACCTTATTGTTCGTTCGGTATATGTTAAGGAAACTGCAAGGATGCTTGAAATAAGCGAAGAGGTTTTGCTTCATGAGGTTAAGAAACATCTTTCTGACCCTAATACGGCAGCTTATTCTGATTCACCGGCTCCTTCGCCTCAATTTGCACCTCCTCCTATCGGGGATATTCCTCCGTTCAATCCAGATGAGATGCCACCCGAGATTCAGCCACCTTTCCCGAATAGCGATGGCTATGCTTCTCAGCCACAACCTCATCAGGAAATAAAGCGAGACACTACTCTTGATATATTTGAAAGAAATATAATAAGATATCTGGTACGTTACGGTGAGAAAAAACTTGTTTTGACAGATAATGAAACGAATGAGAATTATGAAGAATCGGTTGCAGATTTTATTCTAAATACGCTTGAGCAATATAACATCATATTCTCTCACCCTATTTATAGCAAAATGATTGAGCTTGTAAAAGTGGCAAAAGAGAATCCTGATTTCAAAAGTCAATCATTATTTGTCAATAATTCAGATCTTGAAATAAGTAAGGTTTCAACCGATCTTATAATAGAGAAATATTCTCTAAGCAAGATTTACACAAAATACTCCACCGTTACCACCGAAGAGGATGTCCTTGAGGATAGAATAATAAGGGCAATGGTTGAGATGCAGGATGCAATACTTAAGAGAAAGATTAAATCGCTAAACGAAGGGATTAAGAATGCCGCAAAAAACAGGAATGAGCCTGAGATTCGCGAATTAATGAATCTTTTGATGATTGCCAATGAAAACAGAAAAAAACTTGCTTTCATTCTTGGTGAAAGAATAGTTACAAGATTATAATCTAATTTATACTACCCGTTATATAACGGGTATTTTTTTTGTATAATACTAAGTTTTAAAGATTGTTTTAATTTTCTCTCTGACACTTTTATTTTTCCCCTTGATACTTTTAATGGCCACCACTATCGCCAATAACGAAAGAAGCTGTGACCAAAAACCCCTATGCTAAGGTCATTATGTTTATTAGCTAATGACAAAGCCGGTCGTAGCTTAGGTGTTTTCGGTCATAGCTTTGATTTTGTGCGATGATTGGAATGGTAAGACAAAAGACTCCCGAGTATTTAAAAATTGGTTTAGGAATTAAAAAATAGATGTAAATGAGATTAATTATTAAAATGATTCTCTTTGATTTATTTATCAGTTACATCTTTTAAAAGGATATAAGCTAAAACTAAAACTAACTATCAATATATAGATTGAAACTTGGTTTAAGATTGTTTAAATCATTCACCTAAGAATACGATAAAATAAAACCATAGTCGATATTTCAATGTTTTATTTTATGGAATAAGACATTGAAAAATCATTGTATATAGATGGAAGAGATATATAACAGAGAACTGAGCTGGCTTCAATTTAATGATCGTGTACTGCAAGAGGCGATGGATGAGAGCGTCCCTCTTATGCAGAGACTGAGATTTCTTGGAATATATTCCAATAATCAGGATGAGTTCATAAAGGTCAGAATAGCTAATCTGATAAGATATAATTGTTTAAAAAACAAAGAACAAATGAAAATGACCGGCGGCTACACTCCAGCCGAGTTATTACCCCTTATAAACCAAAAAGTACAATCGTCTCAAAATGTATTCAGGGCAACCTACGAAAAGATTATCAATGAGATGGAACTTAAGGGTATATATATGATAAACGAGACAATGCTTTCTGAGAAACAGAAGGAGTTTGCTCTTAATTATTTTACATCGGTGGTAAGCAGACGACTTGTGCCTATAGTGATTAGAAAAAGTATGGAGTTGCCTTTTCTACCTGACGGTAAAATCTATCTTGCAGTGAAGATGACATATCGAAAAACGCCAAGATATGCCATCATTCAGATACCGGAAAGCAGAGATTGCCCGCGATTCGTGGAACTCCCCTCAGAGGAGGATGGAAGAATAGATATAATCTTTCTTGATGATATTATAAGGTTATTTCTTAATGACGTTTTTTTTATGTTTCCCTATGATGAGATAACGGCCAATACTTTTAAGATTGTTCGTGATGCAGAGTTGACTCTTGATGATGATGTTTCTAAAAGTCTTACTCAAAAAATGTGTCAGGGGATCAGTAAACGGGAAAAAGGAAAACCTGTTCGTTTGGTTTACGATAGGGATATGCCTCTTGATGTGCTTAATACGATAGCCCGAAAGTTTGGGTTCAAATCTTCTGAACAGATTGAAGCAGGTGGCAGATATCATCTAATGAGAGATTTGATGAAATTTCCTGTTGTTCGACCCGATCTTGAGAATTCTAATAAAAAACCTCTTCTTCACCCTTTAATAAAACCATTTGAAAGTTTTCTAAAGGTTATAAAAAAGCGGGATATACTGCTTAGCTATCCTTATCAGACGTTTAATCATCTTATTGATCTATTAAGAGAGGCGGCCGTTGATCCCAAAGTTCAGGCTATTAATATCACTTTATATAGAGAGGCTTCTCATTCAAAAGTTATAAATGCGCTTATAAATGCGGCTAAAAACGGAAAGCATGTTATTGCTTTGGTGGAGCTCAAAGCAAGATTTGATGAGGAGCAGAATCTGGAATATACCACTTTACTTCAGGATGGCGGTGTCAAGGTGATACATAGTCCCGATGAACTTAAAGTACATTCGAAACTTATCTTAATAGAGAGAAATGAGGGAGGAAAGAGCACTAAAGGTTATATATATGTAGGTACCGGTAATTTTAATGAGGATACGACGGGTATTTATAGTGACTTTGGTTATTTTTCTTATAATCAAATCATTGTAGAGGATGCCCGGAAATTGTTTGACTTTCTTCAGAATCCGCATAAACATTATTCTTTTAAGAAACTGATGGTCTCACCTTTTTATATGAGAAAACAGATAGAGGGAATAATAGAAAATGAGATTAAAAACGCCAGGAAAGGTTTAAATTCATATTTTTACGGAAAATTTAATTCTCTGACTGATGAGAAGATTATTAAGTTGCTTTATAAGGCATCTAAATATGGAGTAAAAGTGCGATTGCTTGTCAGGGGCGCATGTTGCCTTGAGGCCGGAATAAAAGGCTTGAGCGAGAATATTGAGGTTAGAAGTATTATAGATAAGTATCTTGAGCATGCCAGGATGATTATCTGCTGCAATGATGACAATCCTCAATGTCATATAATGAGTGCTGATCTTATGACAAGAAATCTTGACAGAAGAGTTGAAGTGGGAGTAATTATTGAAGATCGTAAGATACACGACACGTTAATAGATTACTTCAAAATTGAGTGGAATGACAATGTTAAGGCAAGAAATATAGTGCCACCTTATGAAAATAAATATGTCAGACATACAGGTGAACCGTATCCTTTCAGAAGTCAGGATGAGTTGTATAAATATTTTGAAAATTTAAAGTATGAACCGTGAAACTCTTGCAGCAATCGATATAGGTTCTAATGCTATCAGATTGTTGATCAATTATGTTGAAGAAAATGCAAGCGTCGATTTCAAAAAGGCAGCTTTCATAAGAGTTCCGATACGTCTGGGCGAGGATGTTTTTAAATCGGGATATGTAAGTCATGAAAAAAAGGAAAAGCTGGGAGAGGCAATGCTTGCTTTTACTCATGTTATGACAACTTTTAATGTTAAGAGCTTCAGAGCTTGTGCGACAAGTGCAATGCGAGAGGCTAAGAACGGAAAAGAGGTTCTTGATTTCATATATGATAAAAGCGGACTTAACATTGAGATTATTTCGGGTAAAGAGGAGGCTGAGACTATATTCGAGGCGGGTGATTTTGCCGAACTTATGAGTCGCGACAAAAGCTATATATATGTAGATGTGGGTGGTGGTAGTACTGAAATTACGATATACTCAAATCAGCAAAAAGTACTTTCCGAATCGTTTCCTTTAGGAACTGTCAGGATGTTGAGCGATGCAGTGGATAAGAAAGAATGGAAGAATTTTAAGAGTTGGCTCGAAGATATCGCAAAATTATATAATCCATCTGCTATTGTGGGCTCCGGCGGTAATATAAATAAGGTGCATAAACTGATGAGTAAGAAAGCCAGGGAAACTCTTCGTTTTGTGGAGATAAAACTTCTTTATGAGGAGCTTAAAAATATGACTTTCGAAGAAAGGATGAAAAATCTTGGGTTAAATAGTTATCGCGCAGATGTTATTATGCCGGCTTTGAAGATTTTTATTACAGTAGCCAAACTTTGTAAAACAGATGAGATTATTGTTCCTAAAGTTGGGCTTGCCGATGGTATTATCCATTTGCTGAGATCGGAAGAGCGTCGTGTAGGGAAAGAGTGTTAAGATTAGTGTA
>CAMTOJ010000057.1 GCA_947074145.1 uncultured Bacteroidales bacterium | reverse complement strand
CTCAAAGAATGAAGGATACCTATTTCAACTGTATTTTCGTCTTTTACTGTTTCTGCTTTTTTCCCGGATGAACTACAAGATGTAGTTGATAATACTAAACCTAATGATAAGACTGACGCCGTTGCCTTAAAAATCTTTGTAATTTTCATATCTGTTTAATTTGTGGCACCATGAATATTGGTTGCCGATTACTGTAGATGTAGTCCGATAGGACGTAATTTTCAAATTATTCTTTTGTTATATTAAAACAGGCATAATTGAACCTGTAACCAAACCTGACCGTAAGTTTTTTTGGATATCTCTCCCGATTCCATTGCTACATTCTTTTTCATAGCATTGTAAGAGAGTTTTACATTCGTGATATATCCATTGAAAAAATAGTTCAGACCTGCACCAAAAACTGTTGTTGAATTCAACTTGTTGTAGGTATCAATCTCCATACCGTCTGTTTGTTTATCTAAAGCATCAATCGCCTGACGTTCATATTTTACCCAAGGCTGAAGTTTCGCTTCTTTGAAATAATATCCTAATTCTGCGAAATAGACATTCTGTTTAGGAACAAGAGTACAAAAACTGTTTTTCTTTTCCGGATCATTTCCTCCGCTAATGAAAGAGTAAGCCATATTCATAGTTACAGAACCGGAAGCACTTGTCGGATAATCGATAAAAATATCTGCTCCTGTAGCATTGTAAGTTCCTTGATTGTCAAATCCTGCTGCAACAGTAAATGTTTTCCCTTCTCCAAGATTTGTTCCTGAATATTTATCAAGATCAAGGAAGTTATATTCTACTCGTCCAACATATCTCAATGGTTTATTATTATCAATTCCTCCCCAGTCATTGCGACCAAGAAAAGCACCGATTCTATATCCTAAAGCATTTCCAACATACCCTTTTAAAGAAAGACCGAGATCACGTCCGCAATCATTCTGAAGAGGTGATGAAGCACTCATATTATACGGATATTGATAATAGGTAAAATCATTTGCCATAAGTGTTGAGGCTGTTTGAAGACCGTTTCTATTATGTGAAACAAGCATTTTACCTGCCGATAGAACAAACTCTTTAGAGAAAGTATGATCCCATTGTGCATCAAGTATCTTTATTGCCGCTGCTTTATCACTACCAGAACTCGCCGTACTTAAAGGAGAGGTCAATTCCGTTTCGATAAATACATAATCTTTTTTAGACAATTGAGCTTCAAGCATTATTCTTGCTCTGTAAAGCGTAGCATCATAATCCCAATCCTTAGCATCCTTAACCTCTGAATTGCTGCCGTAACCTTTCTGTTGAACTCCTGCATAAGCATGCATTAGCACTCCTGCATTAAAACTCGGTTTAAACGATTCACTCGTCTGAGCAGTTATTGAATGTGCAAATGCTCCGAATCCAAGTGAGAGTAATGTGATAGTTACTCTTTTCATATTTCAATATTGTTTAAAATTAGTATTAAAAGAACTGCATCGATCGACTTCAAAACAAAGGAAACAAATTATTTTAATATACAAAACAAAATGACACAAAAAATTAAAAAAATATTCCAAAAAGATAGCAAAATGAATAAAAACAATTCAAAATGAAATAAATTATCAAATAATACTGGTTATTTGAAATTTAAAACTGTCACATTTATAACCCTTTATTCGGATCAAATAATATATAAACTGCTAAAAAGTTATTGTTTGGATGGCAATCGAATAAATCCTTATTGGGAAATAATAAAATATCAGAAGGATTAATGATTTGGAGAAAATTAAATCTATAATAATCTATTTAAGAGGTAGATTAGGAAATATATATAATTAAATTAACTAAATAATGGGCGTTATGTGTTAATTTAGCGTGATATTAATGCAAAACATTGAAGGGAATTAACACATTCATGCATTATTTACTTTAAAGTAGAAGTATAACAAATAAGATATTGCGAGTTATTATGAAAAGAAATTCAATTATTGTAAATACTGTCTTAATGGCAAGTATGAGTATAAATGCAGGATATGCTCTTAATCCGGATCAATTACAACCAGATCAATCTGTTTCACGAATCTCTAATGCTTTTACTTCGAATGAAAACGATTATGTTTTGATACATGTTTCAGAATCGGGAACACTTTCTTCTTTATTGAAGGAAGCAGGGGGTAACTCCTTAAAATCAATTAAAATCACCGGTACGATTAATGCTAATGATATTAATAGTTTAAAAACCGTAAATCTTGAGAATATTGATATGGGAGATGCTACCTCAACATATTCTACCTTTTCTCTCTATGATACTAATGAAAATACTTCTTTAAAAACTATTGTGTTGCCAAAAGGTATTACAACCATTGGATCTCAATGTTTTTATAATTTCCGATCTTTATACTCTGTTGATTTACCTCAAGATATCATTAATATAAATACTGGTAGTTTTAATGGATGTACATCATTAATTACTATCAATTTACCTAAAAGTATTACTTCAATCGGTTCAAACTGTTTTTACAATTGTAGTTCATTAAGTACAATAACTCTACCGGAAGGATTGAGCGAACTTAAATCCAATTGTTTTTACGGATGTGTATCATTAAAAACAATAAATCTACCTAAAAATCTTACGTCTATTGATTACAATTGTTTTTACGGATGTACATCATTAAAAACAATAGATTTACCGGAAAGTCTTATATCTCTTGGCTTTGGTTGTTTTTATGGATGTACATCATTAATGTCGATAAATTTACCTAAAAACCTTACATCTATTGGTTATAAATGTTTTTACGAATGTAAATCATTAAGAACAATAGATTTGCCGGAAAGTCTTCTTTCTATTGGTTACAATTGTTTTTCTTATTGTACATCATTAAAAACAATCAATATACCCGAAAGTATTACATCTCTTGCTTCGAGTTTATTTTACGGATGTAAATTATTAGAGTCAATCAATTTACCCGAGACTATTACTTCAATTGATTCTAATTGTTTTTCAGAATGTGGCGCATTAAAAACAATAAATATACCTAAACGATTAACATCTCTTGGCTCAAACTGCTTTTATAATTGTATTTCTTTAAATACCATAGATTTACCGGAATCTCTTACCTCGATTGGTGCCAATTGTTTTACATATACTAATATAAATAGTTTAACACCATTACCATCCAAAATAGAAAATATCGGAATAAATATATTCGGAATGTCAAGATATTTAATATTAAATTCCGTTACCCCTCCATTAATTTCAGGTAATGCTTATTATGAATATATTTCAGTTCCTAAAGGTTGTAAAACCGCATATAAGAATTCCGGATATTATGATAATACCACTATCATTGAGGAAGAGGGAATAATTGCCGATTTAGAAATTACCCAGCCCGGAACATTAGGAGAACAATTACTTGATATACCCGGTGTTGAATATTTAAGAGATATAAATGTTTTGAAAGTAAAAGGAAATTTAAATCAAAACGATTTAGATTTGATTTCGAAATCAATGTCAGGTTTGATATCCATAGATATCTCTAAAACAGATATTACAACCTTTGTTTCTAATCAATTCAAAGACAACAAAGTTATTAAGATTCATCTACCTGAACAGTTAACTAATATACCTTATAATTCATTTTATAATTGTATTAATCTAAAAGAAATCACTATTCCTGAAAAAGTCAGAAATATAGAAGCTCGAGCATTTAACAATTGTAATAATCTAATCTCAGTAATATTTTCAGGTTCTATTAATACAATAGCAAATGAAGTATTTTATAATTGTAGGAGCCTTTCTAATATAGAATTCTTAGGTGAATTGAAGGCTATACAAAGC
This sequence comes from uncultured Bacteroidales bacterium, assembly GCA_947074145.1. Lineage (GTDB taxonomy): Bacteria > Bacteroidota > Bacteroidia > Bacteroidales > JAUNSR01 > JAUNSR01. Next base: position 18,305 of record CAMTOJ010000057.1, on the reverse strand, counting down.
TATACCTTTAATTACTGTTATAATCTTCAATCATTAAAACTGCCGGAATCACTGGAATCAATTGGAAATTACGTTTTCCGAAGTTGTAATAATCTTAAGGAAGTAAATTTGCCAAATATGTTAAAATCAATTGGAACAGAAGCTTTCATTGATACTAAATTGGAAAAAATTTCCATACCGTCGACAATTACTCATATGGGAGAAAATGCATTCAGTTTAAAAACTCTTAAAACGATTGAGTGTAATATCCCTATGCCTTTAAGTCTTACTGCTGATCCTTTCACAAATATTGATAGATCAAACGCAGAATTAATAGTCCCAAGATGGTCTATTAAATCATATAAACTTGCAGATTATTGGGGTTCATTTGGCTCAATAAAAGAGATGGACAAATATAAACTTGATTATTTGCCTATCAATGGAAAGCTTATCCTTGAAGAATCTACAGCACCTGAAGGTACACCTATAATAGATTTATTTTCATCAGGAGAATTAAAAGTTGAAAGCGGAGTAGCTATAATTGCAGATCAATTTAATATCTATAATGATTTTAGTAATAATACCGGAACTTTAATCAATGAATCAAATAATTTTAATGCTGCAAAAGTAGAGATGATTAATCCGTTAAAAGCGAAAAGTTGGTATTTCTTTACACCTCCTTTTGATCTAACATTGGATCAGTTCTCGTTATTATTGGATAATCAATATGTTATAAGATATTACGATGGAGATGAACGTGCTACAAATGGTACAGGCAAAAGCTGGAAAGATGTACCACAGAATGAGTTGATAAAATCCGGAAAAGGTTATATTATTCAAATTAGTTTGGCAGACTCTTTAATATTAAGTCCATCAATTGCCAACGGGAAAAAGATATTCGAAAATTCAGCAAAAATTACGTTGAATGAATATAATTCAGCAATTGCCGCTAATAGAAACTGGAATTTTATAGGAAATCCATTTACATGCTTTTATGATATAAATAAACTTTCTTTTGATTCTCCTATTACAATCTGGGATGCTAAAAACAATACATATCAGGCACTATCACCAAAAGATGATGATTATTTTCTTTCTCCATATCAAACTTTCTTCGTTCAGAAACCTGATGGAGTCAATTCTATTGAATTTAAGAAAGATGGCAAAAAACTATATAGTGAAACTCTAAATGTAGTAAAATATGCTAAGGCTTTCGATTTAACTTCCTCAGAAAGACAACTAATTAATTTATCTCTTTCCGACGGACAGCATAAAGACCAATGTCGTATTGTAATAAATTCACAAGCTTCAAGATTGTATGAAATGAATTGCGATGCTTCTAAGTTTATGAGTGTAGAAGCAGGAATATCTCAGATTTATTCTATTGATGATACTTTTTATTCAATTAATGAACGACCGAACGATGGATCAGATATCTCTCTTGGAATATTGCTTGGCAAAACCGGACAATTTACTATTTCCGCAAACGGCAACATAGAGGATGTTTTACTTATTGATAAGAAACTTGGTAAAGTTGTAGATTTAAGCTCTCAAGACTATGTTTTTGAATCTCTTGAAGGAACTGATAATGATAGATTTGCAATAAGAATAAATAAAGCGGCAACATCTTTAGAATACACAGAGTTACAAAATGTGGTATATGTTAAAAATAGAAATATCATTATTAAAGCCAATGAAGGAGCACCGATAAGAATAATCAATACTGCAGGTGTTGTGGTTAAGGAGAGTATTGCGACAGGAACGAATCAATTATTTGAATCTGTAGCCGGAGCATATATTGTGATTATAGGTGAGGACAGTTACCGTTGCGTTGTTTATTAATTTGCAGACTCTTAATAAAATGATATGAAAAGATATATAATTATAATGATTGTAATGCTGAATGTCATATTCCCTATACTGGCTACCGGCGATTTCAATCCTGCAAATCCTCCTGAACCGGAAATGCCCGGAAGTTATTATAAACTGACTTTAAGTACTTATCCTGCAAATGGGGGAAATACATATGGCGGTGGAAATATAAAAATAGGTAATTCTACTTATATTTATACATATTCTTATTCTTATATGGCTTTCGAGTGTTGGAAAAAAGGAGATGAAGTGATTTCTACTTCATCCGGATTTTACTATACTCCGGAAGAGGATACCGAACTTGTTGCTTGTTTTAGATTTAATCCATCGTCTCCCTCAGAGCCGCAACCTGAAGATCCTAAGTATATGATGAATATTGTATCATTGCCTGCATACGGTGGCTATACGAATCTGAGTTCAAAAAAATATAAATCAGGAGAAGTTGTAAGTCTTTATGCTTATATAAACCCCGGATTTCGTTTTGAAGGATGGAGTATTGATGGTGAAATAGTTTCTCAATCCAGAAGTTATAACTACACAACGGAAAATAAAGAAGTAACCGTAATAGCTAATTTTGTTTTTGATCCTACAAATCCAAATGACCCCGATAGTGATATTCAATCTATTAGCTATTTCTTTCTTCCCGATCTTGATGTAGATCCCGAGACTGCAATTTCTTATCCGGTGCATCTGGTAAATAAAAATTATCAAGTAAAATCAATTGATTTTGAATTTGATATTCCTGAGAATATTATTTTAGAAGATGTTGAACCATCAGGAAGATTAAATATGTTTGATACTAAATCGGAAATAAGAGATGGAAAACTATATTTTTCAGCTTCATCAGATACCGATACAATAACAGGAAATGAGGGTATAATTTGTTTTATGACAATGAAATTCCTTTCCAAAGAAAATTTAAAAGATAAATATCCTATTGTATTTCCATCAGCGCTAATCAATAGAAATGATCAATTATCCGTATCACCAGGATGCTTGAATATTCCTAAAGATGATGTTCTGTCTATTAAAAAAGAGGAGTATTCTAAAAAACTTATTTTTAATAATGAGCTTTTATATTTCGAAGGAGAGCCCGGAAATGCTGATTTCGAAATATATTCCATTACCGGTAAGTTGGAAAGATATTCATATCAATCTTCTTACATCTCTTTTTTAGGAATTAATAAAGGGATTTATATCGTTAAAGTAAATTCGGATGGATATTCAGAGATGATAAAGATAATGATTAAATAACTGGAACTCAGGATTTAAATTCTTTATAAATAAACAGGCAATCTTCTTGTAAAGGGAAGGTTGCCTGTTTTGTTTACCCCTTCCTCAATTCCCTCGCCGGCGAAACCCCCGAAATACGTCTCAACTTATCATAACAAACCACGATAATCAGCCCGACAACAATAAATGCCGTCATCAGATAAATATAGAATCCCTGATCGATACGCACCTTATATGTACTTAGCCAATGTTCCGATAAGATATATCCTAAAGGGAGAGCGAAGATAAGCGAGACGATTGACATGATCAGATATGAAGAGATGAAAAGTCGGATGATCTCTAATCTTCCGGCTCCGTTCACTTTTCTGATTGCGATCTCCTTTCGACGTCGTTCGCAGGAAAGCATCAAAATGCTGTATATCCCGAATCCGCAAATAAGAAGAGATATCAATGTGCCAGAAAAAATGATCTTTGTAAGAAGAATTTCCGATCGGAAATATTCACGATACTCATTTTCCATATCATAGAAACCGGGAAAGTTGTCATCAAAGTCGGCTATCGCTCTAAGAAACTCTTCCGCATTTTTCTTATTCCCGTCTGTATATCTATAAACAAGTATAGGATATGCATATAAATCATCCAATTCACTGATAAAATAGATTATAGGTCTTACTTCTGAAAAAGGTGAGTGAGAAATATCCTGAACGATACCGACAACTCTGTTTTTTCTCATAAATGAATTAGACTCTGTGATAAAGACAGTTTCCGATAAATCGGAAATACCGAAACATTTCGCCGCGGTTTCATTTATGACAATGCACCTTTCATTTTCTGTTGATAGTTCTCTCAATTCGTCTAACATCTCGGCATCAGGAAATTTTCCGAATGATGATGCACCCTTATTGTTCATCACCTCAAAATAATTTGATTTTACATTTACAAAATCTACATTTAAAGTTATATCATTATAGGTCCGCTCTCCACGCGTATATCCTGTAATCGGAAGAAAAGGTGTGTTTGTAATCGTGATATCAGATATATAGGACGAGTTTTCAATTTTATCCAATAGCAAACTAAGTTTTTTTACATCATCATATTCTTGGTAAGGAAATAATGTACATACATTCTTTCTGTCATATCCCAGATCACCGTTAAGCATGTGATTCATTTGAAGAAGAAAAACAATCGTGATAAAAAGAAATATTGAAGAGAAAAAGACCTGAAACATGAATGCTCCCGAATTGAACGATAGTTTCATATTTCTTAATGCGGAGAATCCTGATACTTTCCCCAAGATATATTCTTTGTAATATATATTCTTGTATATGAGTAAAGGGACAGATATTATTATAGATATGCTGAATAGAAGCAGCATAGAGTAAAGCATTATCATTCTGAATACATTTCCGGATGCCTCATGTATGACCGCCACATCTTTAAACCAATCAATCAAAATCTCCATACATATCAGAGACAGGACTACGGATATCAGAAGGATGATAATAATTTCCATAAAGAATAAAGAAAATACGGAACTGTTGTTTGCTCCGTTCACTTTTAAAAGCAGTACATCGGACATTCTGTTTTTCAATCTGCTGAGGAACAAAATCAGATAATTGGTGATAGCGCATAAAATAAGTACAATACCCATCAATGAAAACAGTTTTATATAACCATATTTCATATTCTTTGCGCCACGTCTCACAATATTAAGGTCCTTCAGTGGAACATTATATAAAGTTTCGTCATTTTCCCTGATATCATGTTTGGCATAATAATGATCTTTTGCTCTGACTCCTTCCTTGATTTTCATTATAACACCGACATTAGACCTGTTCCATTCCGCATTATAATAACGATCATTCATATCTATCTCACCCAAAACTCCAAAAGGGAATGATGTATGTTCTCCCCAATCTTTTATAATGCCACAAATAGAATAGGTCTTATTATACGACTTTATGGTTTTACCCACAGGATCTTCCTTCCCGAAGCGGGCTTTTGCCATACGATCGGTAATTAAAACCTTTTTATCATCGGAGAATATTTCATTAAGGTCCCCACTTATAACATCGAAGTTCAGAATCTCAGTAAAAGATTTGTCTATAGATAATATATATTCCGATTCCGAAGCATCTGTATAATTAAGAGCATTTAAATTGTAAAGCGCGGCATTTTCAACATAAGGAAAGTTGGTAATAACATAATCCTTTACAAGTCCTGATAAATAGAACTGAACCCCGGATTCATTATCATTAGATAATCGAGATGCGACAATAACCTTGTCAGCATCTTTATGAAAACTGTCATAACTGTTTTCATATTTAATCCAGAAAGCCGATAATACGAATATGATTATACCTGCCGATAGAGCAAATATTGAGATCAATGTTTGTGCCGGATATTTTTTCAGTGCTCTGAGGGCAATCTTAAGGTTGAATAAAAATAAACTCATATAACTGATACTTTATTATGATTATAAGAGATTATACGCAAATAATATGCCATTGTGTTAACTTTTTGTGTATTAGTGTGTTTGTTGTTTTTCAAAGCTTGAAAGGTGTTCATTAACGCACATTTGAAGTGCGGTTGCGAACATTTTATGAAGGTAATATATAGAAATGATATAACAGAAAATAAAAGATATGTTTTAATTCTCATATAAACCGGATTGTAAAAACCCCCGACCACTTTCACGATCACTTCCCGGAACACGTTCGTGCCCCTTGCCGAACCCGAATGTTCTCCGGCCGGAATCCGATCGGCCACAGGCCGGGATTCGCAGACCGGGGCAGGAGACAAAAAAAGGAGATTCCATAAGAATTGTTTATGCTCCAAGTGGTTTCAAAATGACTTATGAAGAATATCTCGAACATAAAAAACAGAATGAAGAGACTTTTCTTAAATACCCTGTATCTGTTGTGAAGTTAATTTACAGAATAATTAAGAGACCGGGAGATGTTGTTTTCCCCGAGAATCAGGAATTTTGATCTTATTCACTTCTTAAACAAAGGCAAGGATTAAGCCTTACGATATGTCTTATTTTAATATACATTACAAGAGATATAAATAGTAAAACAAAAAGAGAGACGGAGATCCATAATATAGGATTAAGAATAGCCGAAGATTTTGTCAGCCTCAGTATCTCATTGCATATAAATAAGATAGGGAAGATGATGATAAGAGATAAAAGGACCATTTTATAATACATCTTGCTGAATATCATTGTTATATCAAAATATGAAGCACCGTTTATCTTTCTTATAGCGATCTCTTTTGTCCTTTGCCTGATGTCATTGTCAATAGAAGTGAATATACCTGTAAGAGATATTATAAGAGATATTAATCCCAGAGTAAGCATAATGGTTTTAAGAAATTCAAAAAACTCAGTTTGATATTTAATCTCTTCATTAAAAGAGTAAACTTTCGGAATGGCTGTTTCAGGGAATATCTGATAGAGTGTCTCATTAATGGTTTTTATTTTGTCGCCTTTATATCCCGGATCAAATTTAAGATATAACCCGGGCGTGGCCTCTTCCTGTAGCGGGTAAAAAAGATTCATATCCGACTCATATCTAAATAATGACCTTATAGTTACTGATGATGTAATACATGATATAGTATAGTCCCTCTTTTTCGTCGAATTTATATCACCTGTTTTGATATGCGATTTTGCCTTATTTGAAATAAGATCGGCGATTATATGATTTTGTCCCTCATTATAATACCCTTCCGATATGCCGTTTCCGGTAAAAGAAAGAAAATTAGACGAGACGCTATTGAAGCTATGTGTATATGGGTTATTATCTTTATAATAAGGAAGCTGATTCGAAATAGAAATAGGAGCTTGCGATAAAAGTATATCGGTTATAAACGGCAGTTCTCGAAATCGTCGAAGGGCCTCTTGGGTTTCCCCATTAAAACCATCGCTCCTAAATGTATTCACAACATATATATTTTCTTTTTCTTTCTCGCTGAGGCTCGGGTAAAGTTGCTTTTCGAACTTAGATATTCTGATATACATAATCATTCCGCCTGTAAGAAAAAAGAAGCAGGTAACGAACTGGACAACTAAGAAAATGTTTCTGAGTTTCATGGTCATACCCGGGAGCAGTGCTGTAATCTGATATTTGCTTAATCTGAATACGATAAGGGCAGTAACAATAGTTATGATTATCACTGCGTAAAACAGATACGAAAGCTGAAGAGAAATTAGTGCGTTGATTTTTACGGGATATATAAGGTTGCTAATCTCAGAATAACCGGAAAGGGAAGGGGTGAAAAGAGAAAAACTTAAAATATACCTGCCTGCCAACTCTGTAATCACAATGCTTGAAATCGCGACTAATATAATAGTTATAAAAACTTCAGAGAGTATAAGTAAGAAATAGTTAAGAATTGAAGAACCATGTATTTTTCTGATGCTGTATTCTCTAGTGGTGGTGTTAAGTTAATAATAGTTTATTTAAAAAGATATTGTGTCGAATTTGCAATATCAATAAAATAAATAAAATCCATCTATCAGTATTCTTATTCAGGTGATTTGTCATTTTTTTAATTTGATATATATGCTTTAATCTCTTTCTCCTTGTGTTAAATAAAATAAACACAATGTGTTAAAGTAAAGATAAATAAATGCAAATATATATATTACATGGCGTTTTGGTTTATAGGAATAAGATATATACTTAAGAAAATAATATGTAAATAGACAAAAAATGAAAACCAACATTAAACAATTATGCTCACTACCAATTAAAAATTTTATTCTTTTAATCTCTTTTGCTGTTATATGTATTTGTAATAGTTCTTGCTCTCAGTCAATAATAAAAAAAGGTATTCTTTGGGAGATTTCAAAAGAGGGTAATGACAAAAAATCTTATATTCTTGGAACATATCATTTCAATTATGATAATTGTGCTGACTATCTATTTTTAGATACTATGCCAAAGTATAAAGAGGTGTTACAATATGTAGATGTTGTAGTATTTGATTATGATGGTTATGACACTTCATATAGGACCGTATTATATGAACGGGGGAGTCATTTTAAGAGGTACGAACAATATCCTCAATATGCATATCTGCCGGATGATGTTACAGATTTTGCCTCATTGTTTAAAAAATCTTCACAATATAATTATGTGAACAATTTTTTGGAGGAGTTTAAAAAAGATAAAGATATAAGTTCCTTTAATCATGATCGGTTAAAACCTAATTTTATTATCAATCTAATTCAGTATCAGGCAAACAAGGCGGCATCCGCAAAGGCAAAAAGGGAAAATTTTATCAGTATGTATAATGGCATATATCATGAGGTTAATAAAATGGATAAAAAAATGGATTACCTATATGCCGGAGCACTTTGGAAGAAGATTAATTATGAAGCGGATTCTTGTTTTTTCTCAATTATGGATCTTTCGGAGCAGGCAAACAGATTATATAAATTTTGTAAGAGTTATTCCCCATCATATTCAAAGAAAGTGGATAAGTATTATAAAAAGGGAAATATGAGGCGTCTGTATTCAGTATACAACAAAAGTGTAAAAAGAAACAAAAAAATAATGTCCACTCCGCACTTTTCTAAATTGATAGATGATTGTTACATAGATCTGAATTATCAATGGATGCCTTCAATTAAAGATAAAATTCATAAAAAATCATGCTTATACACTGTTAATGTATTTAGATTACCCGGAAAGCATGGATTAATAAATATATTACGCAAAGAGGGTTACACTGTTAAATCAGTTGATTTACATTCTACAGAGTAAATAAATAATTTGGTTGATATCTCAAAAAGCTGCAATGAATCTAAAGATCTTTAGAATGATATAATTATAGTTGCTAATACGGACATCTTTATTTAAAAGCAAGTTTGAATGATTTTTTAGACGTTACAGATCACAATAAAAAAAGTTCGATAATGCACTGCTTAGGTGCGTTATCGAACTTTTCTTTTTTTAATTCAATCTTACAAGAATTTCAGTTTGTCTATTATCAATAGCTTCATCTATTGAAATGATATTTCCTTGAGAATCTGCTGTTCCGTAAACATTTTTAGCATCAGTCATTCTGAAGGCTGTAAAATGAATTATGGCGGATGAAGGGATAATAGAGATACTTTTTACATCGAGAGATTGACCGGAAAGGTCCCATATAGAAGTATTGTATTCTCTTAAATCAGCTTTTTTAATTGTTTTTTGATTATTGGCATTCCTTGTTTCAGAATACATATATTCGGAAGAGCGGTATTTCCATTTCGAGATATCGTATAGATCATGATCAAATATTTCGGTAGTTATAAATTTATTGTTTGTTAAATCATATTCTACAAGCATATCATAAGATACTCCATTTTCAGAAGGTATATGATATCCGGAAACAATCAATGTATTTCTTACTTCATTTTTTATAGGTTCAGATTCAGAGATAAATATTTTCTCAGTGAATGGAGTAACAATGATTTCTCCGTTTTCTAATGTTTCTATTTCACAATATGGAGTAAAGAAACGATTTTCCAGAACGAAAATATTATCATAATACGTAAAATCGGGAACAATATCTTTTAGAAAACGCACTGATCCGTTTGGCAATTGAATTTTCATATTATTGTTGTTATCCCTATAAATTACAGATCCCATATTGTTGACATAGAATTTGTTAAGGGTAATTCCTGTTTCTTTCAATATAGGTTCAACAGTAACATTGTTCAGATCAGAAAAATCTATTTTTAATATATTGTAATAACTACTACCATATATAACACCTTTTTTGCCGGATGTTACATGTGTATAATTGTAATTATATATAGGGTATAAAGCACCTGTTGTTTTTTCGACAAAGAAACCTCTTAAATCACTTTCTTGCTGTGTTTCTGCATTTGTATAATATGCATCTATTTGCAATAAATTATCTTCAATTTCAGTAATATCACCTATAATAAGATTGTAAATTTCTCTTAGGTCTTGAATTTCACCTGTATTATCAGTAAAAGTTAAAGGTTGTGGGTCACCTTCTGCATAGGTAATATAAAAGGAACTTTCCTGGCTTTTTGTTAAACTTTGCGTAGAAGAGGTTTTAATGATTGATTGAGCTCCTGTAATATTGATTTTTTTTGGAATACTGCTTTTACTGCTGTTAATGCTTTTATCTGCCTTTTCACAGGAGTTGAATAATGGCAGCGTAATTAATACAAATAATAAATAAAATTTATTCATGAATAAATAAATGATGAATAGTTATTAAATAATGGATGATTTCGATAATAATTAATGTTTCTTTTATTAGAAAAGACTTAGGATGTGCAAATTTATAAATAAACTATAAAACATCTAAGTTGGTAATAGTATACCCAATGAATTTAGAATTTATTATATGATATAGTTTATATTAAAAGAAGCATAAACCTCAAAACAATGCAGTCAACGATAATTACAATAAAAACAACAAAATGTCAGAAAATAAGCTAAAAAAATAAATTAATCAATAATTTATACAAATATGGGCTTGAAATGTATCAAAATGATATTATTATAGGATTCGTAAAAGCAAATTGCAATCTTTAAACGTGCTTTTCAAGCATAATGCGAAAGAAAATTAGGAAATAATAAAAAATATCTACTAAAAGATTTGTTTTATTAGCAAATTGCATTACATTTGTAGTGTAATTACAACAAAAAGATAGTAAGAGTACTCAAACTAAAGTAAAAAATGAATTTAAAAATCAGATTTACGAAGATGCAGGGCGCCGGTAATGACTACGTTTACGTAGATTGTACAAAAGGTTCCCGAGCAATTCAAAAAACGGATTTTAAATCCGGAGACAAAAGCTCACCGGAAGCAGATTTTCCCGATACGGAGTATGCAGTAGCTGATTTTGTAAACGGAAATCCTGAATTGATAAGCGAATTGATTCAGTATGTGAGCGATAGACATTTTGGAGTAGGGTCAGATGGAATGGTGTTTATAATGCCTTCTAAAGAGTCCGATTTTAGAATGAGGATGTTTAACTCCGATGGTTCGGAAGCCGAGATGTGTGGCAATGCCAGCAGATGTGTAGGGAAGTTTCTTTACGACAAGGGCTTGACAGATAAAAAGGAGATAAGTCTTGAAACTAAAGCGGGTGTTAAATATCTGACAATGTTTACCGATACCGATAATAAGGTGAGCAAAGTGACAGTTGACATGGGAGAGCCGATTCTTGAAAGTGCTCTTATACCTGTTGAAAGCACAATGCATCCTGTAGTTGATGAAGATATTGAGGTAGATGGTAAGAGTTATAAAATGACCTGCGTTTCGATGGGGAATCCTCATGCGGTGGTTTTTTGGGATGGAATTGATGATATGGAGATAGAAAAGATTGGTCCCGGGTTTGAAAATCACTCTAAGTTCCCAAGAAGAACGAATACGGAGTTTGTAGAGGTTGTTTCTCCTTCTCTTGTTAAGATGAGAGTTTGGGAAAGAGGTGCAGGTGAAACGCTTGCGTGCGGAACCGGAGCTTGTGCAACTCTTGTAGCGTGTGTTCTTAATAATAAGAGCGACAGAAAGGCAGTGATCAGATTGCTTGGTGGCGATTTGGAGATAGAATGGGATGAAAAGACCGGTCATGTATTGATGAGCGGAGGTGCAAAAACCGTCTTTGACGGAGAGCTTGACTGGGAAAATTAATCACATTCGAATTAGATATAAAAAATATCCGGAATAAAGATTTCGGGAAACAAAAAACAGTATCCCTAATAAATGGGATGAATAATTAACAAAAAAAATATTCAAAATATCAATGGCACTTGTAAATGAAAATTATCTAAAACTCCCTGAGAGTTATTTGTTTAGTGAAATTGCGAGAAGAGTAAAAGTATATAAGGAAGAACATCCTGAAGCAAACATAATCAGAATGGGGATCGGCGACGTGACTCTTCCTTTGCCAAAAGCGGTAATCTCTGCTCTTCATGATGCGGTTGAAGAGATGGGAACTAAAGAGGGTTTCAGAGGTTACGGTCCGGAACAGGGTTATGAATTCCTGAGAAAGACAATTGTGGAAAACGAATTTAAATCTAAGGGTATTAACATTAAAGAAGATGAGATCTTCGTTAGTGATGGCGCAAAAAGTGATACCGGTAATATTGGAGATATCCTTGGAAAAAATAATATAATTGCAGTGACAGATCCTGTCTATCCGGTGTATGTTGATACAAATGTGATGGCAGGAAGAGCAGGAGAACTTGTCGAAGGTAAATGGAGTGAAATGGTTTATCTGCCATGTACAAAAGAAAATGGTTTTGTACCGGCGCTTCCTCAGAGCAAAGTAGATGTAGTGTATTTGTGTTACCCAAATAATCCGACGGGAACTACATTAACTCGTGAAGAGATGAAAGTATGGGTTGACTGGGCTCTTAAAAACGACGTTCTTATATTATTCGATGCAGCTTATGAGGCGTTTATAAGCGAAGATGATGTTCCTCACTCTATTTATGAAATTGAAGGTGCTGACAAATGTGCAATTGAGTTCAGAAGTTTCTCTAAAACAGCAGGCTTTACAGGTTTAAGATGTGGTTACACTGTTGTACCTCATGCCGTAACTGCTAAAAAAGAAAACGGAGAAAGAGTGGAATTAAATCGTCTATGGAACAGACGTCAATGTACGAAATTCAACGGTACTGCATATATAATTCAAAGAGCAGCCGAAGCGGTTTATTCGGATGAGGGAAAAGCTCAGGTAAGGGAGATGTTATCATATTATATGCAGAACGCTAAAGTGATGAAAGCGGCATTGGAAGAGGCCGGATATGAAGTTTTCGGAGGTATAAATGCTCCGTATCTTTGGATGAAAACTCCAGCAGGATATACTTCATGGGAATTTTTCGATAAGTTGCTGACAGAACTGAATATAGTTGGAACTCCGGGAGTCGGGTTCGGTCCGAGTGGTGAAGGTTATTTCCGCCTTACTGCTTTTGGAGATAAGGATCAGACAGTGGAAGCAATGGAGCGTATTAAACGCGGTACATTGTAGAAAACTAAGAAAAAATATGGTGTAGATGAGGCCATTATTATTTTAGAAGCTGGGCTTCATCTACATTGTTAAATGGAAGGTTTACTCTTATTGGTTAGAGAGACCCGAAAAAAGTTTCCACCCCGCCGTTCATAACAGGAAGAGAAATAGAAATTAAATACAAACAAGATTTACGAATGTTTTCCGGAATAAAAACAGAGTAATTTAGATTCGAAATGTTATGAAAGCGAAAAATCATTACACTTTAATTTTTTCAAATGTTTATCCGCGACAGTGGAATTAAACATGTTGTCACTGAGGACAACACCCTCCATTCTTAGTGTGATCTTCAAAAAAGGATCTTTCCCAGAAAACTTTAAGGTTTTCAGAGCTCACGGGATATGAATCTTCTTTATCACACTCAATAGTCTCATCCTGAGGCGAAAGTTTAATTAGAAAGAATTATTTAAGTAAAATTTATTGTGGTGCGCCCAAACAGATGTTTTGGTCGGCATGGGGCTTCACATATCAAAAAAATTAGAAGTTATGGAAACTAAACTACATTCAAAATCAATAAAAACATTAGTATCAACGGCAATTCTTCCTGCAGTATTATTAGCAGCAAACGTTACTTCTGCTCATGCAGAAAGTGAAGTAGAAACAACAATCGGAGCAGATATCGTGAGTCAGTACATCTGGCGTGGTACCGATTGCGGAGGTATAAGCATTCAGCCATCACTTGGCGTAGAATATAAAGGTCTTAGCCTTGGAGCATGGGGTTCATGGGATGGAAAAGGAACAAAAGAAGTGGATTTAACTTTAGGTTATTCTGTTGGTCCATTGAGCATTTCTGTTACAGACTATTGGTTTGATGCAGGAGCTACAGAAGAACTTGATGATGATGGAGAACTTCTTGAAACTATAGAGATACCATATTTTAATTATAAAGATAAAGAAACAGCTCATGTGTTTGAAGGTACTGTAAGCGCAGATCTTGGAATCATCGGAGTAAGTTGGAGTACATGTTTCGCAGGTTGTGATTACAAAGCAGATGGAAAGAGAGCTTATTCAAGTTATGCTGAAGTTTCAGCGCCATTTACAGTTGGCGGAATCGACTGGTCGGCAGCAATAGGGGCATCAGTTTCAGAATCAGCAATGTATGGTACAGATAAATTTAAAATTATAAACGTATCACTTGGTGCAACAAAAGAGATTAAGATAACAGATTCGTTTTCTCTTCCTATTTCAGCAAGTTTGATTGCTAACCCTAATACAGATAAATTGTATTTCGTGGCATCAATATCGTTCTAAAATATATAAAGAATATAAACAACAACTTCCGTCGGCACATTCACCGGCGGAAGTAATATAAACCTATCGGAAAATAAAATGAAAAAAATTGAAGCAATCATCAGAAAAACCAAATTTCAGGATGTGAAAGAAGCGCTTCTTGATGTTGGTATCGAGTGGTTTTCTTACTGTGATGTAAGAGGTATCGGTAAAAGCCGTCAGGATCGAGTTTATCGTGGTGTGATGTACGGAACAGACATTATCGAGAGACTGATGCTGACAATAGTGGTCAGAAATATTAATGTAGACAAAACAGTCCAAGCAATACTTAATGCGGCTCAGACAGGTGAAGTTGGTGACGGTAGAATATTTGTTTCGCCAATCGACGATTCTTATAGAATCAGAACAGGTGAAAAAGGTGATATCTCACTTTATAATCCGGATCAGGAAGAGATAGCAAAAACAGTTGCAACAAAAGAGGAAGCGGTTAAAGAAACTGCAAAATCAACAGTTACAACAAAATAGAGAATTTTAAAAACAAATAAAATTGCAACTTTTAAAAATTAATTGTTATGGCTGATGTTTTATTAGATACATTATCAGTTGCTGCCGACACAATTGCGGCAACATCAGAATTGGTAGCAGCTGCTCCGATTGAGGGAGAGGCAACGATGGCTGCCGATATAGCATCATTGGTTCGTTCCATTGATACGGTTTGGGTACTCTTAGGAGCTATGTTAGTGTTTATTATGCAGGCAGGTTTTGCTTTAGTGGAATCGGGATTTGCAAGAACAAAAAACACAACAAATATTCTTACTAAAAACTTAATGGACTTCTGTGTTGGAAGTATATTATTCTGGGCAATCGGATTTGGTCTTATGTTCGGTCAGAGTAAATGGGGTCTATTTGGATCAATAGATCTTTTCGGAATGGCAGGATGGGAAGGTGATATACCTGATACGGCTTTCCTTGTGTTCCAGACAATGTTCTCTGCAACTGCTGCAACTATCGTTTCGGGTGCTGTTGCTGAAAGAACAAAATTTGAAGCATATTTCGTTTATTCTATCTGTATTTTCGGTATAATCTATCCTATCTCAGGACACTGGGGCTGGGGAGGCGGTTGGCTTGCTGAACTTGGTTTCCATGATTTCGCAGGATCTGCAATCGTTCACTCTTTAGGAGGATGGTTAGCATTGGCCGGAGCTGCAATAGTTGGACCTCGTATTGGTAAATATCGTAAAGGTCGCACTCATGCAATTCCTGGACACAACCTTACAATGGCAACTCTTGGTGTTTTCCTTCTATGGTTCGGATGGTTCGGTTTCAACCCATGTTCTCAGTTAGGAGCTTCAGGTGAAAGCGCACAGGTTATTTCAGATGTATTTATGACAACAAATATTGCTGCAGCTGCAGGTGGTGTTACTACTTTAATTCTTGCTTGGTTACTTTATGGAAAACCATCATTGTCACTTAGTTTGAATGGTGTTCTTGCCGGTCTTGTAGGTATTACAGCAGGTTGTGATCTTGTATCTCCTGTGGGAGCTTTGTTTATCGGTATCCTTTGTGGTGGTGCAATGCTTGCAGGTGTAAGTTTCTTTGATAACGTATTGAAAATTGATGATCCGGTTGGTGCTATCTCTGTACATGGTGTTTGTGGTACTTTGGGTACTATCTTAACAGGTGTATTCGCTTTAGAAGGTGGTCTTCTTTATGGAGGCGGATTTGAGATGATTGGTATTCAGGCTTTAGGTGCAGTAGCTTATATGGGCTGGGGATTAGCAACTGGTTTCGTGTTATTTAAAGCTCTTGATTCTATCGTTGGTATGCGTGTTGATCGTCGTATCGAAGAAGAAGGTCTTGATATTTATGAACATGGAGAAACTGCTTATAACTCATAAGTGATATTTTGTAAGGAGAAAACTTTGATTGAGTAGCAAAAAGATATATATATTGTTGGAAATCTAACTTTTGTTTATATATTTGCACTTAATCTAAGTTTTCTACTTATAATAAAGATGAAATTAAAGAGGAAGCTTTGATAAATTGCGCAATAAAAAACAAAAAACAGTAAGAAATCATGGCTTTGATAATTCCAAAAGGGTATAAACTAAAACTTTTGCCAGAGACTACAGAACAGTCTATAAAATTAGTTAAAATGAATTTCCAGGATCGCCTGGCTGAAATGTTAAACCTTCGCAGAGTGACAGCACCTCTATTCGTTTTGTCGGGTACGGGTATTAATGATGATTTGAATGGTGTTGAAAGAGCTGTAAATTTTCCTGTAAAATGTATGGGAGACAGAAGAGCGGAAGTTGTGCATTCATTGGCAAAATGGAAAAGAATGAAACTTGGTGCTTACGGAATTTCTCCGGGTTTTGGACTATATACCGATATGAATGCTATCAGAGCGGATGAGGATCTTGATAATCTTCATTCTCTTTATGTTGATCAGTGGGACTGGGAACAGTCGATCACAGCAGAGGACAGAAATCTTGAATTCCTTAAAGATACTGTAAGAAAAATATATTCAGTAATTAAAGAGATGGAGCATTATGTGTATAAATCACATTCTCATATCACTCCAACATTACCGAAAGAGATAAAATTTATTCAGGCTGAGGAGCTTCTTCAGTTATATCCTGATCTTGATCCTAAGGGAAGGGAAAATGAAATCACAAAAAAATATGGAGCTGTATTTATCATAGGAATTGGAGCTGAGCTTTCAAATGGAGAAAAACATGACGGAAGAGCTCCTGATTATGATGACTGGACAACAGAGACAGAAAACGGATATAAAGGTCTTAATGGTGACATTATGCTTTGGAATCCAATTCTTGAAACAGCATTCGAAATATCCTCAATGGGTATCAGAGTTGATAAAACAGCTTTGAAACGTCAGTTGGAGATTGCAGGATGTGAAGATCGCAAAGATCTTGAGTTTCATAAAGCTCTTCTTGAAGAGAGATTACCATTGTCAATTGGTGGTGGAATCGGACAGTCGAGACTTTGTATGTTCTTGCTTCAAAAAGCTCATATCGGAGAGGTACAGGCAAGTATTTGGCCGGAAGAGCAAATGAAAATATGTGCAGAAAACAATATATTCTTGTTGTAGCACATTTTTAAATTAGAAAATAATAAAAAAACATATAATATTAATTTGTTGTAAATTGCTATTTCCTTCAATCAAAATATTATTTATCACATACTGTGGTGCTAAGAAATTTTATTTGAGTTATCAGAACGGTTTATAACACAATTTTAATTACCATTATGGCAGAATTACGTTTTAAAGTAGTTGAAGAAGCTTTTAAGAAAAGAGCATTAGAATTACCTGAATTGGAAGAACGTCCTTCAGAATACTATGCTAAGTATGTATTTAACCGTCAGAAGATGTTTAAATATCTTGACAAAAAAACATACGATGCTCTTGTAAATTGTATTGATAATGGTGCTCCGCTTGACAGAGCAACAGCAGACAAAGTAGCTGACGGAATGAGAACATGGGCTATGGAGATGGGTGTAACTCATTATACTCACTGGTTCCAGCCATTGACTGAAGGTACAGCTGAAAAGCATGACTCATTTATCGAGCATGACGGAAAAGGTGGAGTCGTAGAGGAATTCTCCGGCAAACTTCTTGTTCAGCAGGAACCTGATGCATCTTCTTTCCCTAATGGTGGTATCCGTAATACTTTCGAAGCTCGCGGATATTCAGCATGGGATCCAACATCTCCTGCTTTTATAGAGGGTGATACTCTTTGTATCCCTACTATCTTTATCTCTTATACAGGTGAAGCTCTTGACTATAAAGCTCCTTTATTGAAAGCTTTGGATTCTGTAAATAAAGCTGCAACAGACGTATGTAAATTATTTGATCCTAATGTAAAGAAAGTATTTGCTTATCTTGGTTGGGAACAAGAATATTTCCTTGTTGACGAAG
>CAMTOJ010000056.1 GCA_947074145.1 uncultured Bacteroidales bacterium | reverse complement strand
CTTGTTTACAGAGACATGTGGCAATCGGCAGGAAAGTATGTGCCACGCGTTGATCAACTAATCAAGGTAGCGCCCGAAATTATTAAAATGGGTTGTTTTGCGCGCGTCGAGACCAACGGTGGCGGATTTGAACAAGTAAATCTTTTGTTTGGTGAAAACCCTAATAAAGCCGTAAGAGAATGGACAAAGCCCTTTCATGAGGTTGGAATCCAAACACATATGCTTGATCGTGGCTTAAACGGTCTACGAATGAGCCCGGTACCCGATGATGTTCGTCAATTATTTTATAAAGTAAAAAAAGCTCAAGGGACAGACATTGCCCGTACTTTTTGTGGACTAAATGATACTCGCAATATTATACCTTCAATCAAATATGCTAAAGCAGCCGGTATGATTTCTCAGGCTTGCCTTTCAATAACTCACTCACCTATCCATACTGTAGAATATTACACCAATATGGCCTTTGTTCTTATAGAGGCCGGAGCGGATGAAATCTGTCTAAAAGACATGGCAGGTATCGGACGTCCCGAAACACTTGGAAAACTCGTACAAGCAATAAAAAATAAATATCCTGATATTCCTATTCAATATCATTCTCATTCCGGTCCCGGTTTCTCGGTTGCTTCAATTCTTGAAGTTTGTAAGGCGGGGTGCGACTATATTGATGTCGGCATGGAACCTCTTTCTTGGGGTACAGGTCATGCCGATCTTCTGACAGTGCAATCGATGCTAAAAGATGCAGGTTTCATTGTTCCGGAAATAAACATGGATGCTTATATGAAAGTAAGAAGTCTTACCCAAAGCTTTATGGATGATTTCTTAGGTTTTTATATTAGTCCGAAAAACAGATTGATGAACTCTTTGCTTATCGGTCCCGGTCTTCCTGGAGGTATGATGGGTAGTCTTATGGCTGACCTTGATACTAATCTTGAGGGCCTTAACAGATATTTCATTAAGAATAATAAACCTGAAATAAATCAGGATGAATTACTTATCAAACTTTTCGATGAGGTAGCTTATGTTTGGCCAAAACTCGGTTATCCTCCATTAGTTACTCCTTTTAGTCAGTATGTTAAGAATGTTGCATTGATGAATGTTACTCAGCTTTTAAAAGGTAAAGAGCGTTGGTCAATGATTGCAGATGATATCTGGGATATGATTCTTGGTAAAGCTGGAAAACTTCCGGGAGAGGTTGCTCCTGAAATTAAAAAGTTGGCAGAGGAACAAGGTCGAGTGTTCTTCACTGGTAACCCGCAAGATTCTTATCCTGATGCTTTGGCTCAATATCGCGACCAGATGAAAGAAAAAGGTTGGGATTTAGGTCTGGATGACGAAGAGTTGTTTGAATATGCAATGCATCCTGCTCAATATTTAAATTATAAATCAGGAAAAGCAAAGGCTGATTTTGAAGCAGATATTGCCAAGAAAAAGGCTGAAACAGAAATCAAAAATATTCCTTCAAAAATCGAACCTCAAACAATTATTGTTGAGTTTGAAGGCTCTAAATATAGTGTTGATATAAGCCCTGAGGGTGATGTAGCTACAAAGGCTTCAAATGCTACTCAAGCTGGTGCACCGGTTGTAACGGGAGGTAATCTTGAAGAGGTAACTGCTCCGCTTGAGGGTGTATTCTTCCTTATAAAAGGAACTGAACATCCTTTAAAAGTTGGAGATGCTATTAAGAAAGGGCAAACAATATGTTACATCGAGGCAATGAAAACTTATAATGCTATCATGGCTCCTCGCGATGGTATAATTGCTGAGATTCTGCTTAATCCGGGCGATAAAGTCTTTGAGGATGATGTTCTTATGAGAATAAAATAGTTTGATTTGAATGTTTTACCTTAAAGATTATGCTTTATGAATATTTTTGAAAACCTATATAAAATGACAGCATTCAGTGACATGGTTCACGATCCCTCTTTTCTTTTGATGCTGGTCATTGCTTTTATATTATTATATCTCGGGATCAAAAAAGGGTATGAACCTCTGCTGTTAGTACCTATCGCTTTTGGTATCTTACTTGCCAATTTTCCCGGAGGACGAATGGAGGTTGTTCAGGCAACGGATGAAAATGGGATCATGAATATGACTCTTTTGGAGATTGCTCATGACTATGGTATAATGAATTTCCTTTATTATTCTTTGATAAAAACAGGACTTCTTCCTCCTATCATTTTTATGGGCGTTGGAGCATTAACAGATTTCGGACCATTATTGAGAAATCTTCGGCTTGCTATTTTTGGTGCAGCCGCTCAGATTGGTATTTTCACGGTAATGCTTTGTGCCGTTCTTTTGGGTTTCTCTTTGAAAGAGGCTGCTTCACTTGGTATTATTGGTGGTGCTGACGGACCAACAGCTATCTATACTACGATTCTTCTTGCGCCACATTTATTAGGACCTATTGCTATTGCTGCTTACTCTTATATGGCTCTTGTTCCTGTTATTATCCCTTTTGTTGTTAAATGTCTTTGCAGTGAAAAGGAACTTAAAATTAATATGAAGGAGCAGGAAAAGCTTTTCCCTTCTAAACTTGAGATAAAGAATATGAGAGTGGCGAAAATTATTTTCCCAATCGCAATTGGAGTCGTTGTTTCTTTAATAGTTCCTTCATCTGCTCCTCTTATCGGGATGCTGATGTTCGGTAATCTGATTAAGGAGATTGGTGCGGCAACCTTCAGACTTTCAGATGCTGCAACCGGGGCTATAATGAATTCTGCAACTATTTTTCTTGGCCTTTGTGTGGGAGCAACAATGTCTGCTCATGAATTCCTTGAATGGACTACGATAGGCATAATTGTTGGCGGTTTCATTGCCTTTGCTCTTTCAATCGCAGGAGGAATCTTTTTTGTGAAAATTTTCAATCTATTCTCGAAAAAGAAAATCAATCCGCTTATTGGAGCAACAGGTTTAAGTGCTGTTCCTATGGCTTCGAGAGTCGCAAATGAGGTAGCTGTAAAATATGACAACAAGAATCATCTTCTTCAATATGCTATGTCAAGCAATATTGCAGGTGTAATTGGTTCCGCTGTTGCGGCTGGTGTTCTTATATCTTTCCTTAGTTAGAAAGTAGGATAATAGTAATTTAAAAACTTATTATATCAGATGAAATGAATTCTATTATTCAATTATTTATATAAATGAAAAGGATTAAAAGCATTTATTTATTTCATTATTTATATAAAAATGAAAATATTTTAAATTTTTTTCGTATATTAAACAAAATAAAATAAATAGTAGATTTTTATCTTTTTAAACAAAAGGAAAATAATAATAAACATTTAGATTTCATACTTATATCTAAACCAAAACAGGGGTGAGTAATTAATATTTTCACTCCTGTTTTTTATTTACATCATAATTGAAAATTTTGTCACCTAATTTACTTTTACAATTCATAATGATATCTTAAAGAATAGATATTTATTATTTTATTCTTTTCATCTACTGAATATATAAGTCTGTCTTCTGAATCTATTCTCCTTGACCATTTCCCTGTAAGATCACCTTTAAGAGCCTCCGGTTTACCTATTCCAGAATAAGGATTTTCTCGAATATCATCGATAAGTTTATTTATTTTCTCCAACATATTCGGATCGTTCTTATTCCATTCTTTCAACTCTTTTTCTGCTTTTGGTAAATATAATATCTGCATAGGCTTCAAATTATTGATAATTAAAACTTTCCCCATATATTTTTGCTATGAGAATAATCGAAATCCTTATTTGATTTAAAATAATACGAGATAATTACAGTCAATCCTTATTAATAGTAAGAAATGAGTTTTTTGCTTTATTTATAGTTAGAAAAAGTGTTTGGCGACTTCCCTATCATGAATAAAACAATATTTATTATTAGCTTTTTTTCTACTAAAACTATTAAATATATAAAGCAAGATTCTTATCTGCATCTCTTTTTAGATGCAACAGGTTTTATTTCTTTTTGACTATTTATATTATAAGATGCCCCTTTAAGAGAGTTATACTCCTCAAGCGACATTAATACAGCTGCTTTCCCCCCTCCACAATCAACAATTATTGTATCATAATCATCATTTACTTCTGCTATGTATTCTCTAAGGTTTAGCCTTAAATGAGAAAAATCTGTAATTTTCATAATCTTCTTTTTTAATGAATAAAGCTGAATAATCATACTTTATTATAAAACATTCAGAAAATGATAATGTTATATTTCACTTTTAAAAAATATCATAAAAAAAGCACACAAAAAGTCAAATAACTTAACTTTTTGTATGCTTTTTATCAGTGAAACGATTCACTTTTTTATCTTATGTAAAAGACGTAATCTTAAAAAAAGATGTTCTTCCCTCGACTTCTTTTATCTGTTCAAGCTTAGGTTTTAATCTTTAAAAGAGAGAGTATATCTCATGCGTCTGTTATAAGAAACTGCAAAGAATGGAATCTTAGAATGGAAGATCATCAGCAGAGTTTCCGTTATCTGAACCTGCAAAAGGATCTGCCGGAGGGAAAGGAGCTGCGAATCCTCCCTGGCCCATATCCTGTTGAGCTACAGCTTGTAATCTCTCAACTTTCCATGCATTAACAGATGTGTACCAACGTCCGTTATACTCACGGCTATCAAGATCTACCGATACTCTTAATTCTTCACCTAATTGAATATTTGATGTCGCGATTCTATCTTCACGACTTGTTGCTCCTACAAAAATTGTAAAACATATTTTTTTAGGATACTGAGCATTGGTTTCAAGGATATACTCCTGTTTTTTCCAGTTTCCGTTTCCACTTACGCCTTCCTGAAGAGGAAGAATCTGAATTATGCGTCCTTCTATTTCCATTTTTAATTTTGATTATTTTAAATATCTGTTATTTTTTTCTTCTCTAAATGATGAATCGCAAAACTGCATCTCATCAAAATATTCACCTTAAAGATAATTCTAAAAAACGAATATCGATAATTTATTTTGTTTGCCGGGCTCTTTTGTTAAGGCAGCAAAAGCGAACTATCTCCGTAACTTAAGAATCTAAAATCATTATCTAAGGCATAGTCATAAATACTCTTCCAATCGCCGTTTACAAAGCATGACACCAAGAGTAGCAAGGTACTTTGCGGTTGATGAAAATTGGTTACTATTCCTTTTACAATCCTGAAAGTATACCCAGGAGCAATCATTATCTGAGTAGAAGTCAAAAGATCTTCAATCCCATTTCGATCAAGATAATCTATAATATTCTGCAAGGCCTTTTCAACTGAAAGAGTATACTCTTTTTCATAAGGCTGCCATTGAAGAACCTTAATCTCATCTGCCGTAGCATTAGGATAATGTTCTAGTTTTTCACCTATATAATAAAGTGATTCAAGAGTTCTGACTGAAGTAGTTCCAACTGCAATAAGAAATCTATCCTGCGATTTAATACTTTCAATCAAAGAACGATTAACCCTTATAAATTCGGTATGCATTTTATGTCCGTCAATCGACTCACTCTTGACAGGTTGGAATGTCCCCGCTCCTACATGTAAAGTAAGTTCAAGACAGGAAACACCCTTCGATTTTAATCCCTGAAGTACATTTTCAGTAAAATGAAGTCCGGCTGTCGGAGCAGCTACCGATCCTTTAATCTTAGAATAAACAGTTTGATAAGTTTCTTTATCACTCTCCTCTGTATCTCTATTCAAATAAGGAGGAATAGGAAGTTGACCCGCAGCATCAAGAATATCAGCAAAGTTATAAGAATCGTCATCCCATGTAAATCTAACATGATGAGTATTACCGGAAGAATCAACTCTTTCAGCTCTAAGAATCACCTCATGACCTTTAACAGAAATAGGAAGCTCCAGTTTCCCCTCTTTCCATTTCTTCAGATTACCTATCATACACATCCAAACAAGATCACCCTTATTCTGAAAAGCCATATTATAATCAGCCGGCAACACAGGTTCTAGGCAGAATATCTCAATTGCCGCCCCTGTTGCTTTTCTGAAGTTCAATCGAGCCTGAATCACACGAGTATTATTGAAAACCATAATACTGTTTTGTGGAATATTATTTGTAATATCCGAAAAATAAGTTTGGCTGATCTCCCCTTTTCTGTATATCATAAGCTTAGAAGAATCGCGCTCTGAAAGCGGAAACTTTGCAATTCTATCATCAGGAAGCGGATAATTGTATTCTTCTATCTTTATTTCTTTTGTATTTACCATCAATTAAAATATAAATGACGACAAATTTACCGCTAATGTTTCGTTTTTCTAAGCCTCAATAACTGAAAAATTGTTTATTACTTGATTATGACCTTTAAAAAGATGAACTTTGTTTTCAAATAAATAAGAAGTAAATAAAAATGGTTAAGATAGGTGACAGAGTCCGTTTCCTAAACGCAAAAGGTGGCGGCATTGTAAGAAGTTTTATGAATAAGGATACCGTTTATGTTGAAGAAGACGACGGTTTTGAAACTCCTGTTCTTGTGAGAGAGTGCGTTATCATTCAAACTGCCGGCGATATTTCTTCATCTCTTAAAGATAAAAGTTCCGGTCCGGATATAGTTATCGACACCGATAAACCTACGATGATAAGAGAAACTAAAAATGGCGACAAGCTTAATATCGCTCTTGTGTTTCTTCGCGACAACTCAAAAACAATCGACATCAAAAAGGCTGATACATATATCGTTAACGACAGCAACTACTGGTTAATGTACACCTACATGAGTCTTTCCGATAACGGAAAATGGAAACTTCGTCATGCAGGAGTTGCAGAACCTAATATGAAATATCACATGGAATGTATTTCAAAAGAGGATCTTAACGAGCTTGAAAGAGTAGCCATCCAATATACCGCTTTTAAAAAGGATAAAGATTTTGATAAAAAACATGCAGGTGATGTTGAAATAAGAATCGATACAACTAAATTCTATAAGATAAACTGTTTTGTCAAAAACGATTATTTTGATCAGGATGCTATCGTTTATCCTGTTGTAAAAGATGATATTTTCAATGATAACATAAAGATTCTTCATTCTAAAATTGAAAACTCTTTAAACCCAAAAACAATAGATATCGTCCGCCCTAAAAAACCGGTTTCTCAAATAAGAGAAAAAAACGGCTTACTTGAAATAGACCTCCATATCGAAAATCTTATTGAAACAACAGCCGGTATGAGCAACAGAGCAATGCTTGAATATCAGCTTGAAACAGTTGAAAAGATAATCGAAAGCAATAAAACCAAACTGGGTCTTCGTATAGTTTTCATACACGGTAAAGGTGAAGGTGTATTAAGAAAGGAACTTCTCAAACTCCTTTCCCATAAATATAAAAAATACCCTGTCCAGGATGCCTCTTTCCGTGAATACGGATATGGAGCAACAATGATTACAATAAAATAAAAACTCAATAAGATCTACTAATTAGTTTTAATCTTACGATGTTCTAAAAAATAGAGCAATATTTAAATGCATCTCAAAAGTCATTATTTAGACTTATGAGATGCATTTTTCATTTTTTAATTTCTCTTATATTATAAATAATAAAAAATCGCAAAAAGAACCATCATAATTAAATAGCAATCGGGATATTAATAAACAAAGCATGATAATTATGTGTTTTGTTTATAATACAAACTTGTTCGAAGATGGATCCGATTTATACTCAAACAGCTTTTGAAATAAGCAAAATCATTACCAAGAATTACAGTACTTCTTTCTATTCTGCGGTTAATCTACTTGACAAATCTATACGAGACGATATATATGGGATATACGGCTTTGTCAGGTTGGCTGACGAAATAGTAGATACATTTTCTTTTTATGATCAGAAAGCTCTTTTCAATCGCTTTGAAAATGAATATTCAGGGTGTAAACTTACCGGTTTCAGTCTTAACCCAATAATCTATGCTTTTCAAAAAGTAGTCTCAAAATATAAAATCGAAGAGCATATAATTAATAGTTTTCTTAAAAGTATGAGAGCCGATCTTAACAAAAAAATATATACTTCTGATGAAGAAGCACGTGAATATATATTTGGATCGGCTGAAAGTGTCGGACTTATGTGCCTCAAGATCTTTGTTCAGGGCGACCAAGAAGAATATGATAAGTTAGAAAAATATGCCAAGAAATTGGGTTCGGCATTTCAAAAGGTAAACTTTCTCAGAGATATGAAGCAAGATATGGAGATCCTTGACAGATGTTATTTTCCGGGAATAAACAGAAATAATTTTGATGAATTTCAAAAAAAGAAGATCATAAATGATATTGAAGAGGAGTTTACTGAAGCTCTTGTTGGAATAAAGTTATTGCCCGAGAACTCTCGGCTCGGTGTTTACACCGCTTATGTTTATTATTCCAAACTCCTTGAAAAGATAAAGAAAACACCTGCTCCCAAACTGATATCCAAAAGAATACGAATTTCCGACCTTGCAAAAATGGGGCTTCTGATGCAAACTTTCTTTACCAGTAAGATGGGATTGATGTAAATAATATTTCGCCTTCTCTTTATAACACTTAACGATAAAATGATATGGACAAATACAACAATGTCGTATTAGTAGATGCCAAAGATAATGTCATCGGCTCTATGGATAAAAATCTTGCTCATATCGAAGGGGTACTCCACCGAGCCGTCTCTGTTTTTATAATTAACAAAAACAAAGACTGGCTTATTCAAAAACGCGCTGCTCATAAATACCATTCCCCTAAAAAATGGTCAAATACATGCTGCACTCATCCTGTCCTACATGAATCATATCTTGATGCTGCTACCAGGAGACTAAAAGAGGAGATGGGCATAGAAACTACACTGACAGAAAAATTCAAATTCATCTATAAAGCAGAACTTGATAATGATATGATAGAGCATGAACTTGATACTGTCTTTTTCGGACAATGCGATGATATCCCTGTTATAAACACCGAAGAGGTTTCAGACTACGCATATATATCTTATGAATCTCTTTTAAAAGATATATCTGAAAATTCTGAAAGTTATACTCCTTGGTTTAAAATGATCTTGAAAAGACTTGAAACCATGAATATAAATGAACATTTATGAAGAAGGCTTTTTTTACATTTTTGACAATATTAATATTCTCATTCCTGGCTTTTTCTTACGATGATGATGACAATAAAGAGGATGATAATAATAAGTTCTATAATGCTTTTATTTCCGGTGATATAAAACAGTGTGAAAAAGAACTTAAAGAGCTATTTACCGCTGATGAAAAAGAGGAATACTCAGATTCTTCTCAATTAAAAAAACTCGAATATGCATTCGGGTATATCGGTTGGTGTCTTAACGAAAGTGCCAACAATGATGCCAAACATTGGCTTGGTAGATTTAAAGAAATATTAGACAATAACAATACATCGGATGTAAAAAACAGATGTGATATCGACATATATAAAAATGCCTTTTTATGTTATTCAATATTGATTGAAAACAAAAGTTCAGCATTAAATGGCAGTAAAGCTTATTTCAGGACAAAAGACCTTATTGAAAAAAATCCCGACAATTATCTCGCTAAAATACTCATGAGCAAGATTGTCTTGAATATGCCCAAATCATTAGGTGGATCAAGAAAAAAAGCGATATCATACCTCAAGCAAGCAATATTATTAATGGAAGGAATAGGTGAAGATTCCAATAACTGGATGTATATAAATTCACTTATTGATATAGCAGATCTTTATCGTCAGGAATCAGATTTTCTGTCATCTGAGACATATATAAATAAACTATTATTGAAAGAACCATCTATAAGCAGTGATGTTATAAAAACAATAAGAGGAAAATAAGAAATGAATGGAAAAAAAGTTTGCATAATAGGTTCGGGACTTGCCGGTCTTGCTTCAGCCCTACGATTGGTCAAACGAGGATATGAAGTTGAAATAATAGAGAAAAATCCTTGTGCCGGCGGTCGTCTGAATCAATTATGTGTTGATGATTTTAAGTTTGATTTAGGTCCGAGTTTTTTTACCATGACCTATGAATTTGATGAACTGGCAAACGATTGTAACATATCTCTTCCTTTCGAGTACTCAACTCTCGATCCAATATTTTCGGTCAATTTTCTTGAAGACAGAAAAACTTTCAACCTATATAACGACAGAGAAAAATTAAATAATCAGTTCGGTAAGCTGGAATCAAATTTCCTATCAAAATTAGACAGATATCTGAAATATGGTTCTGCTCTATTCAATGATACCATAGATATTGCAGTACGCCAGAATTTTAATTCTTTGTCCCATTATATCCAGGCTCTTTCAAAAATCAATAAACGACATATCCCGGTTTTATTCACCAGCTATCAAAATCATGTAAACAGGTATTTTTCCTCCCCTGAACTTAGGCAGATATTATCACTTTCTGCTTATTTCCTGGGAAATACTCCCCATAAAACAAACGGCGTTTACTCTTTACTATCACATACAGAATTTGTAGACGACGGCTATCACTATGTACATGGAGGAATGTATAAAATAATCGAAGGAATAATCGAGGAATTGAAAAAGGAAAATGTTTCAATAACCTACAATTCCGAGATCGTAAATGTCCAAAGAAAAGATAAAATCGTAACGGGCGTGATAGATAAAAAGGGACATAAATATGATGCTGATACTTTTATTGTAAATATAGACCCTCTTGTTTTTAGAAATAAAATTCTCCATAAAAAAAATTATATGGATAAAATTCTTGATCGCAAACAATGGTCAATGGGTATGCTAACAATATATATG
Organism: uncultured Bacteroidales bacterium; assembly: GCA_947074145.1. Classification (GTDB taxonomy): domain Bacteria; phylum Bacteroidota; class Bacteroidia; order Bacteroidales; family JAUNSR01; genus JAUNSR01. The sequence continues at coordinate 11,533 of CAMTOJ010000056.1, read as the reverse complement.
GGGATTGACTTCAAATTAAACATTGAGAGTATACATAATTATTTCGTAGGTAAAGAAAACATTAAACATGAAATGAATAATTTCAGATATTATAATTTACCTGAGACACCATACTATTATGTTAATATACAATCACGTTACAGCGATACGGCAGCACCTAAAGGTTGTGAAGCATTGATGTTTGTTATTCCCGTACCAAATCTTATTTATAAACAAGATTGGTCGGACAGAGATGAAATAGTATCCAATATAATTAAGGACTTTTCAAACAGGATTGGTCTTAATTTGAAAAATCACATAAAAACTCTAAAAGTCATGACCCCGGTTGATTGGCAGAAAAAGTTCAATCTATATAAAGGTGCAGCACTTGGATTATCCCATTCGATGAACCAAACAGGCTATTTACGTCCTTCCAATGTAGACAAAGAGTTCAAGAATCTTTTCTATACCGGCTCTTCCACTCAACCAGGCATTGGGCTTCCAATGGCTATTATCAGTTCACGACTTACAACAGAAAGAGTTATAGGCTCTAAAATAGCCCCTATTTACTCCAAATAACAAATTCTTTTATAACCCCAAAAAGAGGAGACACTATATATGAGATAGTCGGAACTATAATATTATATTAAAAAAATCAACCGGCCTTTATCAATCGAATCATCGATTATAAAAGCCGGTCTTTATTTGAGTACTGACACTCTTTATTTTACAAGAATTTTAGAAGTAGCATTGCCCTCTTTGGTAAACAATTTTACAAGATACACACCACTATTCATATCTTTAAGATCGAAATCTATCTCACTTATCTCTTCAGTTATAATCTCCTTAATATTTCTTCCTGAAAGATCTGAAACTATAACTCTCTCAATGACTGCTTCAGAACTTACCTTAAAGGATTTATTATTATACGTTACAATTGATATCAACTTCGCAATATCCTCACCCGAGAACTTTATTGTAGATAAAGCATAAGACTCTTGCAATCCCGACAGAGCATCAAGTTTTCCCCATCCCCATGTATTACTTTGTGTTTTAAGACTCCTTGTTACAGAAGGATCAAATGAGTTCAATTCAAAAATAGACTTAGCCTGTGAAGGGGTAAGTTTTGGATTAAGCTGCAACCATAAAGCTATCGAACCTGCTATCACCGGACAAGCCATTGATGTTCCCTGTTCTATACCCCAATAATAACTACGATTGTTAAAGGTAGCTGTTGAAACTGTTTGTACACAAGAAGCACCATAATTTGAATTATAACTATTGAAACCCGAGACAACCCCAAAACCCGGAGCCGTAATATCCGGTTTTACCCTTCCGTCTGCTGTAGGACCTTTACTCGAAAAATCTGCAATAGAATATAATGTCGGATTATTACTATATTTCTCCCAATAATTATTATTATTATTATTATTTAATGGTAGCCAGGTATTCTTAGTACAATAAGCCCCCACACTTATAATCTCTTTCCCTACTCCCCCAATTTCACCAACTGTATAATCAGTATCACCACTTAAATAGCCTGAAAGATCATTGTTGCCCAAAGTTGCGTCTGTTGCCCACATATCAACGATACCGGTTGTACCCTCATCCATAGTAACTTTTATCACAACCATCTCATCTGTAACTTCACTTTCAGAATATAATTCAACCGTACAATTATAATTGTCATTATAAGTATAAAGCGAATTAGCCAAAGAGACATAATAAGTATTTTCAGATGTAGGAATTTCACCAGATACACTCTCAAATGCAACAGAAATAGGAGCTATTGTTTCACTATACTTTTTCGTTGTTTTATCATAGATAGAGATTGTTACATAATACTTCACTCCTTCTCTTCCCCAGATATCGATATAACACCCGGAAGTCAGATTATCAGAAACAATAAAAGTTGCCAAACTATCACTACCTGTTGATGCAAACTGTTTGCGGATATGAATTGCATCAGTCCCGCTATTACCTGCCGCACCCACAACAATAGCGCCCTCTCCCACCATACCATCAATCATCCTGTCACCCATACCTGTCCCGTCATGAGGTCCTATTTCTGAACCAAGACTAAGATTTACCACGCAGGGCTGTGATGCCAATTTTGCCTTATCAATTATATATTTCACTCCGTCAATAATACCGGTTGTTGTCATAGTTGTACCAACCAAAATAATATCACTTTCAGGAGCAATACCACTATAAACAGTATTATATCCACTACCTGCAGCTATTCCGCTGGTATGTGTTCCATGAGTTTCACTACTATTATCGGTCTCAGCAGCAAGCATTTCTGCTTTTGTTGTATACTCTGTACCATATGTATAACCGGATGGAGAAGTACCTGTAACATTCTGATTCCATATAGATTTTACTCTATAAGTTTCCCCTGATGCATCATAATAGTTAGGATGAGTAAAATCAAACCCCTCATCTACAACACCAACAATAACTCCGGAACCCTTAAAAGACTTAGAAAAACTATTTTCTCCTGTATGAATAGGTGTAATTTGAGAACAATTTCTTACCACATCAAGGTTTTTTTTCGCTTTATGAGCAACCTCAATTCTTATCACATTATCCAATTGAGCAACCTCCAAAATATCATCAATTGAGATAAGACATGTAAAAAGATTCCCAACCTGCGACTGAACAATAACATTCTCATTTTCAAAAAAATCACCATCATCGCTATCCTTTAATTCTACAAAACATGAAATGTATTGCTTTTCATTACTCTGTATTAGTGCAGGAATATGCTTTAAATTCTTTTGAGCTTTTGTGACTTTATTACTATTACAAATCAGCAACTGAGTAAAAGAAGATAATTTTTCATGATATGTCATATCACTTTTAAGCTCTATTAAAGCGAAAGAGTTTGTGCTAATCAATAATAAAGAGACAATGATAAATAGAGTAAATTTTCTCATACGGATTATAAATTAAAAAGAGGTTAGTAGTAATTATCTTGTATTAAGTGGATATACAGGAAGATCGGCTTCAAAATATTTTACGCCGGGCTGAAGGAAAAACTCTTTAATATACTTCATCGGGATACAGATTGAACGCATATCTTTTATAGTAGTATTTATCAATACTCCCTTTCTCTTCATTTCATCTGCTTTAAAAAGAGTATCAAATTTTATAAATCCGCATAAGTAATAGCATGAATCGCCAATCTTTCTAAGATTATACATACGGGCAAATTCATTCATTAAATCTTGAAGTGAGTCTTCTGGAATATTAGTATCTATGGCACAGAATTGACGAAGGAATAGTTCAGTTGTACCCGATACAGGAAATGATGTGTTTAAAGGACAAACTTCATTCTTACCTTCATAACGCTTTGTTTTTGAGAATGTGTTGCATGATGTCATTATAATTATAAACATTATAAAAGTTACAAAACAAGGCATCTTTATATTTTTCATCTTAAAAATTCTGGAAAGTTTGTATTTTATTGGAACTATAACATCTCATAAAAAAAAATGTTTTCCAAAACATTCATTTTGATAAATTAATCATCTATATGCCTAATTTTTTAATTAATATTTAATTCCATCAAAAACTATTTCAATAAACATTCCAATCTCAACATTATTACAATTTCAATTCATGATAATTAAGGATATAAGGGCTAACAGTCATACTGTTTATATACCTTTTTATTATTAAAAACCTATAAAAAATACCTAAAAGAAAGTATTGTAAGATGTTTGACGATATACGTAATTTGCAATATTATATTGCAAAATTTAGCGCAGCTTAAATCTGTATGTTTCTTTCAATAAAAAGAAATGAGCAAAATTTAAACTATTTGTCTTTTGAGATGTCTTACAAGTAATAATTCTGGTAAATAAGACAGGATATATTATGTTATCATTTAATTAATTATTCATTACATACACTTGCGCCTTTAATAAAAGGGGCTATTTCAGATCTAAATTTTATGAGAAAGTTTTTTAAAAATATTCATTTGTGGCTGTCGGTACCGGTAGGAGTTATAATTACAATTATCTGTTTGACTGGTTCAATTCTTATTTTTGAAACGGAAATAATGGAAGCCTTATATCCTGATCGTTATTTTATTAAAGAGGTAAGCGAAAAACCGATTCCTATTGATAAACTTATTACAAATGTATCAAAAGAGATACCCGATTCAGTTTCAATAACAGGAGTTACAATTCCATCCGATCCTAAAAGAGCATATATTTTTTCTCTTTCAAAACCAAGAAGAGCTTCAGTTTATGTAGATCAATATTCGGGGAATATAAAATTCTATAATCAAAGAAGTCAATTCTTTATGACTGTTTTCCGTCTTCATCGCTGGCTTTTGGACAGTGCTAAATCTGACGGTTCGATATTCTGGGGAAAAGTGATAGTAGGAAGTTGTACTTTGATATTCGTTTTTATAATTATAACAGGGCTTATCATTTGGGTACCTAAAACTTTAACGGCCACTAAAAATCGATTAAAAATAAACTTCAATAAAGGTTGGAGAAGATTCATTTATGATCTTCATGTCGCAGGCGGGTTTTATATCTCGATTTTACTTTTAATAATGGCCCTGACAGGACTTACATGGTCTTTCCAATGGTATCGTCAAGGTTTCTATAAAGTTTTAGGATCAGAGATGCTTCAAGCAGGTCCTCCACCAAGTGCACAACAGAAACAACAAGGAAACGATAATAGAGTTAAAGAAAAAGAGGAAAGAAAAACGGATAAGCCTCAAGCCGATTTTGAAAAAGTCAAGCAAAATATCTCTAAAGAGGATGGAACAGCTGTTGCTGATAAACAAGAAGAGCGTGGTACACGTGCTAATGAGGAAACAAGGGATAGTTCTAATCGTGAAAACAAAAGAGGAAACTCGTCTTTAAATTTCCAAAAATGGCAACAAGTTTATGATGAACTTGCTTATCAAAATCCTAAATACACCCAGATTACATTGTCTAACGGAAATGCAAATGTATTTTTCAGTGGCTGGGGAAATCAAAGAGCCGGCGATAAATATACTTTCAATCCGAAAAACGGAGAGATAACTGATTCTGATCTATATAAAAATCAAAATAAGCAGGGAAAAATACGAGGTTGGATATTTTCATTGCATGTAGGTAGCTGGGGTGGTTACTTTTCAAAGATCCTTACCCTTATAGCTGCTCTTATTGGAGCAACTCTTCCTATTACAGGTTATTATTTCTGGTTAAATAGAATTATAAAGAAAAATAAGAGAAAGACTCTAAGAGGCTGATATAAAATTCTATACTGTTTATAAATGCCAAAAGTCTTTTTGCTGCTCTTAGCAAGTTATCAACTGATAACTTGCTACTTATCAGTTGCATCCTTGCTAGTTATCAGTTGATAATTAGCAAGGAGCAGCAAAACTATCTTTAAGAAAAAAATAAATAGGATGATTAATGCCTAAATTCTCAAAAATAGAATAGTGAATTGCAATGATAATTTAGATATCCGGTTTTGAGAAATAATAATTTTATACTATTATACGGGATTACAAACTGTTATAATGCAAAAAAAACGCTCTCCTTACGGAAAGCGTTTTTTATTTTTTGTAGCGAGAGGGGGGCATGATCCCCCGACCTCATGATTATGAATCATGCGCTCTAACCAACTGAGCTATCTCGCCATCATTTATCGGAGAACCTCTGTTTCCCTGATTGCGGTGCAAAGATATTGAAAAAGATTGCTCTTCAAAACTATTGCCAGTGAATTTAATATTTATTTAGATTTATATTGTTACCATTTACCATACTCTAATAATGCCGGGAAAGAGATAAGGATCCAGCCATAACAGTTAAATGTTTTTCATTACACTGAGTATAAATAACATATCAAAACATTAAACACTCAAAAGAAAAACTTACTACCCAAATTAGACATTATAAGAAAAAATTTTATTCAAGATCGAAATCTAAGCCACGAACCTGAAACTCTGTACGGCGGTTAATCTGATTGATAATCTCAATTTGCTCATCATTTAGCGTCTCCATAAATTCGGGAGTCAAAGATTGCTCAAGAGGTAAAAAAGGATATCTCTCATTTATCTTTTTATCTACAACTTTAGGTCGTGACATACCATAACCCACAGGAACAAGACGATCCGTGTCTATTCCATGAGCTGTTAAGTAGTCGGTCACCGACTTGGCTCTTCGCTGAGATAACTTTTGATTATATTCTTCGGAACCCACTTTATCGGTATGAGCAGAAAGTTCAATTTTTACAGTCGGATTATTATTAAGAATCTCTATCAGTTCGTTAAGAGCTGCTTCCGATTCGGGACGCAATGTTGCCTTATCGAAGTCATAGAATATATTCTCAACAAGTACAGGTTTTGAGATTGAAGCAAGACGGAAATTCACTTCATAGGTCGCATCTTCTTCTTCAGGATCGGATCGAAACTCCTCCTTATCATTCAAAAAGCCCTTTGCTCCCGCCATCATCACATAATGTGTACCGCGATCAATTTTTGTGTCAAAAGTTCCATCGTTTCTGGTTATAATCTTATGATTTGAACCGTCGCGCCCCACTACTCTAACTATTGCGTTTGGTATAGGCTCATCGTCATGATCAACGACCTGTCCTTTTATCAAAACCTTTATCGAAGGGCGAAGGAAAGAATAAATGTGATCGAAGCCTCGACCATCGTTTCTGTTAGATGCAAAAAATCCTTCATCTTCCTCTTTATCGAAAAATGTCATACCGAAATCATCGGCATTAGAGTTTATCGGGAATCCCATATTTTCGATGTGCCAAAAACCCCATTCATCTTCACGAGCACTAAAGATGTCAAGTCCCCCCATACCGGGATGACCGTTTGATGAGAAATAAAGAGTACCGTCTTGTTTGAAAGTTGGAAACATCTCATCACCCGGAGTATTTATCCTATCTCCAAGATTATCAACAATACCTTTATTATCACCTGAAAGAGTTACGCGCCAAATATCCTTACCACCATATCCTCCGGGCATATCGGAAACAAAATATAGATAAAGACCGTCGGGCGAAACAGCCGGATGAGCATAAAGAGAGAGTGTATCTTTTGTAATTTCAAATCGTTTTGCTGAGCCCCATTGTGCCTCACCTCTTGTAGCGGTGAATATCTCCGGCGCAACGGGTGATTCGGGTGATTTTCTTGCTCTTGTAAAGTACATAGTATTACCGTCGGGTGAAAAAGCAGGTGTTCCTTCATCAAATTCTGAATTTGCATCTCCCTCAACAAGTTCAGGTTTCTGCCACACTCCTTTTTCATTTTTCTTACTTACCCAAATATTAGAGGGTTTTGTGCCGGTAATATCACTTTTATCCGATCCGAGATTTTTATCATTCGAAGAAGTGGTATAGATAATACCCTCATCTTTATTGAAGATCATAGGTGAAAAATCGGCACGTCTTTGATTTAAGAAATCGGCTCGTTTTACGATGAAACGTGTCTTATTCTCCTTCATTTCTGTTGCTATACGCACACCTTGAAGTCCGTTTTTAGAAAGTTCATTCTCGCCGAATTTCGATTGATAAGCAAGATAATTTTTTTCAGCATCACGATATTTCCCATCCTTATGCTGATTTCTTGCAAGATCAAGAAGTATGGTTGAATCGGAAGGATTGTAACGAAGGGCATTCTGATAAGAAGATATTGCACGGGCTGTCATGTTAAGTTTATCAAAACATGTAGCCGCTTTTAAAGCAATCTCTCCTTTGAGTTTTCTTTCTTTTGTTGATGAAGTCTTATTATATACTTTACGATATGTAGCTGCAGCCGCAAAATATTCACCACGATCAAATTGCTGATCGGCAGTTGATAGTTTTGCAGTATTGCACGAGAAAAGTATCATCGATATAAGAAAAAAAGAAATATATGATATATATCTATTCACTAAATGTCGTTTTATTATAGTCTGCTCCTTATTGTAAGGGTAGCAAATTTATAAAAAAGAGGATAAAACTTCAGTTCTTATCTTATCCTAATTATATATTAGACGTTAAAAGACTCTTTTTATTGTTTTAAAACAAGTTTACTTGCAAGATATTTCAATTTCATTAATTTTATATAAAGAGATTGTGTTCGTTAACTTTAAAACCTGAAAATTATGGACAGTTTAATTACATTAGCTTATATCAGTGATGCGAATGAGGCAAGTATCATAAAAAGTTATCTTCAGGCCAATGGTGTGGAGAGCATTACAATCGACGGACTAACCAATAATACATTCGGTGGGTCAATTGTTATACCGGTAGAGATAAAGATCTATGCTGAAGATCTGGAGAAGGCTGAATACCTGATGAAAGAGGGCGGATTCGGGAAATATCTTGCAGATGAGTAGTTAATTAAATCTATAAAAAAACAACCATGATAAAATAGGATTGTCCTTTTATCATGGTTGTTTTTTTATCTTTTCAGATCAAGTATCATATCGGTGTGAGGCAAACCTTCCTCAATATATTCTTCCGAAACTTTTCGAAAGCCAAACTCTTCATAAAATTTCAGTAAATAAGATTGTGCAGATATAAATATACGTGGAGCATTGGTCATCTCTTTCACTACATTTATCCCCGCTGCGACTATCTCTTTTCCATATCCCTTTTCCCTTATGGTGGAAAGAACACGTCCTATTGTAATATCATCGCGCACAATACCTTTATCAATGATTCGAAGATATGCTACTACTTTTTCATTCTCTTTTATATATACATGAAATGAGTATTGATCCCTTCCGTCCTGATCGACATAATTGATGTTTTGTTCTACGACAAAAACTTCTGATCTGGCTTTCAATATGGCGTATAAATCATCAACAGAAAGCTCATTAAATCGTTTTACATATAGTTCCATTCTTAAAAGTATAATTTATTTTATGGAGATACTAAGATTTTATAGTTAGATTTGATATGTTAAGAATCTTAATGAATATATAGAATAACGAAATATGAAATATCTGATAATATCCGATATACATGGGTGTGCCTTGTCAACAAAGAAAGTTATTGATTATTTTAATGATAATGAATTTGATAAGATAATACTTCTTGGTGATATACTTTATCATGGTCCGAGAAATGAGATTCCCAAAGGTTACAATCCCAAAGAAGTTATAGCTCTTCTTAATCCTATAAAAGATAAAATCATAGCAGTAAGAGGAAATTGTGACGCTGAAGTGGATCAAATGGTTCTTGAGTTTCCTTGTAGGAGCGATTATGCTATAATTCAAAATGAGGGGAGAACGATTTTTGCAACGCATGGTCATATGTGGAATCCCGATAAGATGCCGGCTTTGGAGAAAGGGTCTGTTTTTCTTTATGGCCATACCCATTTATTTGAGAAAAGGGAGGAAAACGGTATTTTGATTTGCAATCCCGGTTCTATAACTCTTCCAAAGGAAAACAGACCGGCAACTTTTGCAACTCTGATTAACGACGAAATAGAGATCGTCGAATTAAAATGATTCTAACCGAATCGAGTATTTTTTTAAAGATTAATAGATGAATAATAACAATAATGCCGGGTTCAATGCTCTTTCTTTGCTTCGACAACAGGAATTACTTAAAATTGAGTATGAGTTTGAGAAAGAAAGTTTCATTGAGCAAACCAAAAAAACGTCCATCGAATCAAATATAAGAAAGGGGCGTTGTTGGTATCCGGTGAGGATAGGTAGGAGTTTCTATAATTCTGTCAATCAATATGTGATAGAGATCTTTAGAAATCCTTCGGAGATTGAGGATAGCGAACTTGAGCCGGGAAGATCGGTTTGCTTTTTTGATAATGGTACATCGGAGAGAAAGTATATAGGTAATATAACCGGTACAATAAGTTTGATTGATGAAAACAGAATGTTGGTTGTGGTTCCTTCTGAATCGGCAAAGACAACACTGATGAATGTTGATAGTCTTGGCGTACAACTTTATTTTGATGAAACATCTTATAAGACAATGTTTGGGGCTCTGACAAGGGCTATAAATGCAAAAAACAATCGGCTCTCCGAATTGAGAGATATTATATGCGGGAATCTTAAACCTCGCTTCAGAACAGAGTTCCCTGTCAGATTTCCATGGCTTAATAAGAGTCAGGAAAAGGCGGTTCAAAAGGTACTTAGTGCTTTGGATATATCAATTGTGCATGGTCCTCCCGGTACAGGAAAAACAACAACTCTTGTTGAGGCTGTCTATGAGACTCTAAGAAGAGAGGAACAGGTAATGGTATGTGCTCAAAGTAATGCTGCAGTAGACTGGATTGCCGAAAAACTTATTGAGCGTGGGATATCGGTACTTCGTATAGGAAATCCTCTTAAGGTTAATGATGCTCTGCTTAATGCAACCTATGAAAGGCGGTATGAGGCACATTCCGATTATCATGAACTTTGGAGTCTGAGAAAGAATCTGCGTGAGATACTATCCTCTAAAGATAGGAATGAACCGTCAAAACAGAATAGAATATATAAGATCCGAAATAGAATCACCGAGCTTGAGATAAAAATTGACGGTGATATATTTAGCGAAACAAAGGTGGTAGCGTGTACATTAGTCGGTTCTGCTAATCGTGTGCTTGAAAGAAAACATTTTAATTCTCTTTTTATTGACGAGGCGGCTCAAGCTCTTGATGCGGCATGTTGGATTCCGATATCTAAAATAAACCGAGTGGTTTTTGCAGGTGATCATTTCCAACTTCCTCCTACTGTAAAATGTTTGGAGGCTAAAAATGAGGGACTCGACGTTACTATGATGGAGAAACTGGCTGTTAAATATCCCGATATTGTCACTCTTTTGAATATTCAATATAGGATGAATAGCGATATTATGCAGTTTTCATCTCAATGGTTTTATAAAGGTGACTTAAAGGCTGACCCTTCTGTTTCAGCCAGAACGTTATCTGCTCTTGACTATCCTATCGAATGGTATGATACAAGAAATCTTGAATTTAAAGAGGAACAAAATTCAGATACACTGAGCCGAATCAATAAAGATGAGGCGGAACTTCTTATTAATCTTTTTGAAAATCTTGTCGAAACATTGACACCCGAAAAAATCAGAGAGGAAAATATAGATATAGGGATTATTTCGCCATATAAGAATCAGATAAGTTATATAAGGCATCTTGTGAAAAGAAGTAAACTTTTGCGCTCTATTAAAAGAAACATATCGATAAATACAGTCGATGGGTTCCAAGGACAGGAAAAGGATATAATCATGATAAGTATGGTGCGTGGCAATGATAATGGTAAGATCGGGTTTCTTAATGATCTGAGAAGAATGAATGTTGCCATCACAAGAGCAAGAATGAAACTTATCATTCTTGGCGATGCTGAAACTCTTAATCATCACCCTTTTTACAGAAAACTTTATGAGTATATCAAAGAAAATGGGAAGGTTACGGAATTGGAAAAGGTTAAGCCGGGGTAGGCTAACCTTTTCTATTAAGCAAAAAAAGAGCAACCTCAAATGAGATTGCTCTTTTTCGTGATCCAGCTGGGGCTCGAACCCAGGACCCCAACATTAAAAGTGTTGTGCTCTACCTGCTGAGCTACTGAATCATCAGGTC
>CAMTOJ010000055.1 GCA_947074145.1 uncultured Bacteroidales bacterium | reverse complement strand
TACACTAATCTTAACACTCTTTCCCTACACGACGCTCTTCCGATCTATCAACAAATAAAACTGCTATATAATTTTTAATTAGGAGCAGTCAATAATCTATATTCGGTCATTTTATATTGATAATTTGTATAAGCCTCGATATATTTATCTGCACTATCCTGAAGTAAACTTTGAGTTTCAAGAAGTTCTGATAGCGTCATTATCCCTGCCTGATAACTTTGTCTGCTCATTCTTAAGTTCTCTTCAGCAAGTCCGATGGCTTGTTTTGATAACAAAATCTGTTTATAAGATTCTCTTAATTCATTCCACGACTGTTCTATGCCCACTTTCAATAATTCAATATTATTTTGCTTAGTATTTTGAGCCTGTTTCATTTTTAATGTTTGTTTCTTTATGGCATAACTTCCTTTCCACCATCCCGAAACAGGAACCGAGAGATTAACCATAACTATTCCGGCATTAAAATCATCTCCCATTAGATCATGAAACATATATCCGGCACCCACAGCCAGGTTTGGAAGTTGTTTCCCAATCTCCATCTTTTTTTGCAATTTGCTTGCCTCAATGCTTTGTTCTAATAATGAAGTTTCCGGACATCTTAAAACCGCTTCTTCCGGATCTACATAAATATCTAAAGGAGTGGTCAACTCATTATCCGCATAAGATAAAGAAAGATCTGATCCGCTTAATCCTATCAATTGTGATAATAATAATTTCGATGTTCTCAATCCGTTTTCAACTTTTAACTGCGATGTTTCAATCTCAAACTCTTGTAATTCTATTCTTAACAAATCATTTTTTGAAGATATTCCGGCTTTGACAGCTATTTCGATATCCTTACTAATTGATTTCAATAATATCTGCATCTCATTTAAAGTCTTTGACTTCTCTTCAAGCTGTACTATTTGCCAAAAATACAATTCTGTTTTTTTCTCAATCTCCCTTTCCGTTAGTTTGATTTGAAGTGCACTGACTCTCTCGCCTATTTTGGCTAATTTATTACCATTAATAATCTGTCCCCCGGCAAATATTGGCTGCATAGCTGTTATTGCTGCCGTTTTACCATTTTTGAACATTGATAAATCCATCAATCCACCAGTTGCGGGATTAGGCATTTGCAATGATATCAATCCCTTATTAGCTGCCATATATCCACCCATTGCCTCAACCTGAGGAAAATAACTTGTAAAAGCCTCTTTTCTACTTTGTTCTGCAATTTGCCGGTCTAAATAACTATTTTTCAGATCATAGTTATTTTCTATTGCCATCTTTTTACACTCTTCAAGTGTAAGTGTTGTCTGAGCCTGTATAGCACTTGCTATACAGACCTGAACTATCATTATTATTAAACACAATCTCTTCATAATCATTATTTATTTCCATACAACTTCCAGTATAATACCGGTAAAATAGTCACAACCAATATCATTGACACAATAGTTCCTACACATATCACAACACCCATCGGCGACCAAAGAGAACTTCCACTTAATATCATCGGTAATACTCCTACAGCTGTTGTTGCGGAAGTCAAAAATATAGGCACCATCCTTCTTTTTCCTGCATCAAAAGCTGCATCTCGCGCAGTCCATCCCGAATTATGATGAAGAAGTTCTGCATGTTCAAACATTATAATGGCGTTTCTTACATTAATTCCCAAAAGGGTTATAATACCCATTACAGATGTCAATCCGAAATCCATTCCAAACAACCATAGTCCGATACCCGCACCAGGGATACTAAGAAGAATTGAACCTAACGCTGCAGAAGCGATAGAGACCTTTTTAAAATTGAAAAGAAGGAAAATAAATATTATAGAAAATGCCAATGCTAAAGCTTTTGGTATAGGAGCGCTCGCCTCCTCATCATTTTGAAAGACACCTCCATACTCATAATCTATATTATCCGGTAATATCTTCTCAATCTTGCTTTTCATTATTTCATCAACTTGTTTAAGCATCTCACCATCTTTATACCCACGCTTAAGATCCGCCATAACAGTGATAGATCTTACCCCGTTACGTCTGACAATAGTGCCGTAAAACCATTCAGGTTTAACCTCGCTAATCTGTCTGAGAGGAACACTCTCACCTGTCATTGTCGATATATACTCATCCCCAATAGCATTGAATAAGTTATCTTCATAGTCATCCTTACTCTTCAACTTAATATTCAAAGGATAACTTCCTTCCCATAGATTACCTATGCTCATACCGCCATATTTCATCGAAAGATCTGAAGCAACCATTGCTCGCGATACTCCTATTTGAGTTGAACGCACAGGATCAAGATCAACTTTAATTGAAGGCAATATCTCTTCATGATTGGTATGAACATTAACCAATCCCTCAATTTGTCTTAATTCATAAATTATTGAATCTGCATATTGTCGAAGAGCTACAAGATTCTCACCTCTAAGACGCACCTCAATCGGTGTAGCTGCCACACTATAATCAAGCTGCTTAAGCTTCACATATGCATTCGGCCACTTGTTTGCAAGCTCATTCGTATATTCATCAAGCAACTCTACCGTTGCTTTTTGTGAAGCTGTATTAACAATAAATTGTGCATAACTTTTAGAATCCGGATTTGGAGCATAAGCTGTATGGAAACGTGGTGACGAAGTTCCGATAAATGATGTTATTGAAGTTATACGTTTATCTGCTTTTAATATCTCATAAACACCATTGGCAACCTCATCAGTTCTTTCAATAGCAGAACCTTGAGGCAAATATATCTCTACGGCAAATTGATCCCTATCTGCAAGAGGCATCATTCTTTGAGGAAGACTCATCAATAATATGCCACCTCCAATTATAGATACCACTCCTACGCCAAGAGTAAACCAAGAATTTTTAAAAGTCAAAGAAAGGATATAATTATAAGCCTTCTGAACAGCACCGAAAATATCAAATTTGCTCTTCGGTCCTTTCTTTTCTGACTTATGACCTTTACGTATAAGACGAAACTCTGTAAATGGTATAAAAACCATAGCAACCAATAGCGAAACCATCAATGCTATCGTAAATGTCCATGGTAAAAAAGTAAGAAAATCAAGTGCCTGCCCCTTCATTACAAATAAGAAAGGGAAAAATATAGAACAGATACATAACGTTGCCAATAATATCGATCCGAAATAATCCTGTGCACTTCTTACAGCTGCATACCATCTTGACATCCCTTTATCAAGATTCTCAATATAAGCATCAATTACAATCACAGAGTTATCAACAATCATACCAAGAACTATCACAAGAACAGCAAGAGTAACCGTATTTAGCTCAATCCCTGCCAAATACATAATAGCTATAGTTATAAATATTGATATCGGAATAGAGATTGCGGCAACAATTGCAGAACGAAATGAAAACAAAACCAGCATTACAAGAACCACAATAACAATAGACTTCACAAGATCTGAGAGGAAAGATGTCACCGAACCATCAACAACTTTAGGCTGATCAGCAATACGTTGCATAGTCACACTATGTGGTAATTCCTCTTTGAATTGCTCTAATACTTTATCGACCTGTCGCCCAAACTCCACAACATTTTCTCCGCTACGGGATTCCATTGAGAGTAAAACCGCCCTCTTACCATTGTTTGTTATATAACTATTAGGCTTTTCATATTCTCTTACAACCTTTGCTACATCTTTTACACGTATATGATTTCCCTCATTATCAGTAGCCACGATCTGTTCTGCTATCTCATATTCATTTGAATAAGACGCACTAACATGAATAGGTATATCAAGATTCTGATTAGACGCATAAGCCCCACCTGTAGTCATACTCTCAAGCATCAGTTTGGACATAACCATATTCTGATTTATACCATATAACGCAAGTTTTTCGGCATCGACATAAACACTAATTTGCTCCTTTTGCAGACCATATCTACGCAAATTAGACACAAGATCAATGCGACGTAATCTTCCCTCAAGTGTTATCAGATAATCCTCAAGTTCCCTATAAGTTTTATCATCTGATTCCAATGTTATAAGTAGTGATGAAGTATCACCAAAATCATCATTGGCAATCAAAGCTAAAACTCCTGAAGGCAGATTCATCTTAAAACCGGTAAGTCCGTGCTTAATCTTCGACCACACCTCATCTTTATTATTAACCGACTCATTGAGTTCAACCATCATTATCAGAACTCCATCTTTCGATGTAGTATAAGTCTTTTCCCTTCTAACCTCTTTATACGTAAATATAAACTCCTCAAGCGGTTTTGCAACCTGCTCTTCAATCTGTTCAGGAGTTGCACCGGGATACACTGCTAAAATTATACCTTGTCTTACGGTAAATTCCGGAAATTCCTGTTTTGGCATATCATAGATAGCATAACACCCCAATAACACAAGAGCATAAATAAACATGCGCATCATCTTATTGTGATGCATGCATAATTCTATAAAACTTTTTGCACTTTTCATAACTCCCTAACCTTCATCCCCTCACTAATTTTATGCATTCCCTCAACAATCACAACATCGTTATTGGTCAATCCGCTGTTTATTGTAACTCCAGTTGCCGTCAATTCACCCAAAACAACTCTTACAGCCGTAGCTTTTCCATCTTTTATACACCAAACATATCTATCAGATTTAGCCCCTATTTGAACACTATTATTTGGTAATATAAATGGTTTACTATTCTCTTGCTCTACTGAGATATTACACAACATCCCGGGCAAAATAGATAGATCTGAATTATTTAATTTAATTTTTACATCGTAAGTATGAGTCAGTTTATTTCCGTCAATTCCCTTTTCTGTAACAGTTCCAATAAACTGTTTACTCTCAAGAACAGGAATATTTACTACAACCTCAGAATCTGATTTAATAAGAGGAATCTCATTTTCCGGAACGGAAATTTTCGCCTTAACAGAACCAATATCAAGTATAGTAAACATTGTCTGTGCCGACATTACATTCTCACCCTTCTCCACATGACGTTTTCCTATCACTCCATTCACGGGGGCAAACAATTTTGCACTCTTCAAATTATCTTCCGCCATTATATAACTCGATTTTGCCTGCTCCAATCCTGTCTTAACCTCAACAAACTTAATCTCGGGAAGACTTTCATTATCATACATTATCTTCATCCTTTTATAAGCATCCTCTGCTTGAGCTAAAGTAGCTTTAGCCACATTATAGTTTTGTTGTAATGCCAACAAATCCATAGACGCAAGTAAATCACCTTTTCTTACATACTCTCCCTCTGAAACATTCACTTCCTTAACAGTTCCCTGAACTTTAAAACTCACATTAATTTTCGCATCCTCCTCTATAACTCCAATATAATTAAGAGTAGGTATATACGATTGATTATTTAAACTTATAGTACGCACGCCTATAATGTTCTCCTTTTTCTCTTTACTTCCCAAATTGCAGGCAGTAAACAAACTTAGTACAGCCAAAGCAGCAGTAAACGAAAATAACCGCATCTTCATATTATTATTTTATTTGATTTACGGTTACAAAGTAATATCCCTACTTCCGATATGAGATGTTCTATCGTAATGCTTTAATGTTCTATTTGCCTCTTTTTTGAACGAATATGATTGATTTAACTGATTTTATTTGTTTTTTTACCCTAAAAAATGAAATATGAAGCAAGATGCAACTCTTATGACCATTAGTCATATTTTAAAAGAAGATATTGATCTCATTAATTTCAATGAGGATCTTATTTTAATAAATTCGAATAATCCTAATTTACCTTTCAGACATCCCTTTAAGTTTAATGGCATAATAATTGGATTTGCTATTGATGGTTCTTTCCCTGGCTATGTGAACCTTCAGAATATTATTCTCAGTCCTAAACAATTGATTATATGTACACCCGGAGATATATTACAACTGGGATCGATCACATCGGGAAGAGCTATTATAATTGCAATATCTCTCGATTTTATTTCGGAATTAAATATCAGAGTAAGGTTAAATGAATTGATGACAAACTTCTTAAAATGTGGAAAAGGTCCGATATTTGATTTGACTGACGAAAATATGAACGACCTGATTGAGATATCTAAATTGTTGGAAAAAAACATCTTATCATCCGGCATCTATAAAAAAGATATTCTTGTTAATATTACATCAACCTATGTTTATACGATTGGACAGCTTTTAAATGAGTATTTGAACTCTATCAAAGAAGAAAATAACATTACAACTAAAAGGTCATCCACTATTTTCATTCAGTTTATGGATCTTTTAAATCAGTATCATCAAACAGAAAGAAGTATAGGATTTTATGCTGATAAATTGTGTCTTACCACCAAATATTTTGCAGCTTTAATTAAGAACATAAGTGGTATAAATGCGACAGATTATATAAATAAATTTGTTATACTCGAGGCTAAGTCTTTGCTTAAATACTCTGATAAGTCAATACAAGAGATCTCAAATACCCTTAATTTCCCTAATCAATCATTTTTCGGAAAATATTTCAAACGCCACACAGGAATGACACCGGGTGAATATAAGGCTCTTTAAAACATAAAGCCCGATTGGAATCTTTTATCCAATCGGGCTTATAATTTATGCTTTATAAAACTATTATTTTACAATCTCCCAAGGTCCCCACTCATCTTTACCGGGGTAATCTCCTGCAGAAACATACCATTTATTGGTATAAACTTTACCATTATAATTTACAAATGTTCCGGCATTTGGGTAAGTTGACATAATATCGTAATCAAGAGCTTTTTCAGGTGTAGAACCCTCTCCATTCTCAAGAATTAATTCCCATGGGCCATTAGGATTACCCGGATAATCACCGGGATTTACCCACCACTTATTTTTGTATTTTTTATTTTGATATATCACTATGGTACCGGCTGTAGAATATTTTTTTGACGGATCATATTCTTCAACATCTGTATCGTTGCCATTATCGCCTCCGTTATTACCGGAATCCCCGCCATTATCGCCACCATTATTTCCTCCATTATTTCCTGAATCTCCGCCATTATCGCCACCGTTATTTCCTCCATTGTTTCCGTTATCGCCATCTCCTGCGGAGTTATCGCCGCCGTTTCCGTTATTTCCGTCTTCGCCCTCAGCTCTGACATACTTCCAAACATCAGATCTGCCAGGTTCATCACCACAAGTCCACCATGCATTGCTCCAAACAATATTATTATAAAGAACCTGATTCCCTGCTATCGCATATATAGCGGATGCATCCCATAAAGGAATATTTTCTACAGAATTCTTATCTATAATTTTAATTGAAATCTCTTTCTCTACAGTTTCTCCTGTAATAGAAATAGCTTTTGCTTTCAAAGAATGTGTTCCAACAGCAAGGTTCTCAACCTCAACACTAAAAGGAGCTTCTGTTACTGTGGCAAGAAGGATATTATTGATGAAGAACTCGACTCTTTCTGCTCTCTTTACATTAACACTAAAAATTACATTTTTCCCCTCCCTTATCAATGCATTATTTACAGGAGAAGAGATACTTATTGTAGGTGTTGTAATAGGTGCAGAATCTTCAAGAATTGAATATGCTATTTTTGAATACTCAATCCCGTCAAGCGAACGGTCAATAGAAGAGACCTGAAGCAATTGCCAGAACATCACTCCATCACCCTTTCCTGCTCTGTCATGACGTCCACCCTGTGCTACATAAGATGTATATTCTCTAAGTTTTGACTCGTCATAAACATAATATGGACCCCATGGCTCATCAGGAATATGCATCCCAAAAGCTACCTTAAAATTATGTTTATTTGCATAGTAAGCATACGAATCATACATTATCTCTCTCTGTGAAGCTGATCCTGTATTATACCCTTGAAAAGCAACCAAATCAAGATCATCACCCGCAGCTCTGAAAACAGGAATCATATGTCCTGTTGATGCAAATCCATATAAAGAGATTGTATATCCTTGCGTTGATGTAGAATTATATTCATTCGATAGATCATCACCCGTAATAATGGCTCTGTTTGCGTATGAATAAGGTGATTCAGAGTCATCATTCTGAGCATATGGGGTTGGACGACCTAATGCCCCACATCCGGCAGGAGCACATGCTATAATATACCCCTCACTTCTTGGAAGAAGTTCTCTTGATGATTTTATCATACTGATAAATCGTTCTACATTTTCCGGCTCTCCGATTGTTTGGAAACCTCCGTTTGGTTCATAATCCCAATCTATTCCGTCAAATCCAAAGTCTCTTACAAAGTCTGCTATATTCTGATGATCAATATCATATGACTCATTTGAGCCCCAATATGTTTCTCCTCCTATTGAAAGTATAACTTTTATACCCTTTGCCTTTAATATATCAACGGTTTCTTTTAATGTTAGTCCGTCATATGGCACCTCTATCCCAACATTCTTTATATCAAAAGATCCTTTTACATATCTCATATTTGGTTTGATAAAAGATAGAAAGATATGTGTGACCTCTTCTGGTATATTTCTTAATCGGGTACCGGATGTCGAAGGATAGGTCTCCGACCATGACGGAAAATAACCTACAACCATAGGCGTTTCACCGGTAGTTTTTGTTTGTAAAAAAGACTCCTTTTTTTGAGTCTCTTGAGTAGACAACAGCTCATCATGTTGACTACAACTCCACAAAGCCAATAAGGCTATACAAAATGAAATAAATCTCTTAGTCATTAAAATAATATTTAGTGATTGATTAAAATTGAACACTTATAAGACATATGGAACAAAGAAACGAAGTTTTAACCAATATATTGAAATTAAAAACAATTAAGAAACTCCAATAAATGCAATCAATAATGCTATTAATTTAATATCTATAATGTTTTTAAATAATGAATACTATTTCAATCCTTATTCTAATTATTATTTCAAGAAGAAAGAGTTCTTATATTTTATAAATATTCTTTCTGAGTCTAAAAGAGACATTTATCCCAAATCTTCATTATTTTTTTGAACAACATCTTATACAATTTGTAAAATATACACGTTGGCGGAATTAAATTATAGCATATTTAATTCTTCCAATAGGGTTATTGTTTATTTTATTTTATTGTTATAATGTAGTTATGCGGTATTAAGCTTGCGATAATGACGCAAATATTACGGCAATATAATTTTTAAATGCCGCATTTCCAAAGACAACATAAAAAAATGGTTAACACTAAATTTGCTGTCTTTTGCTCCGATGTACTTACCCTTACATATTTTACTTTCATCTCAAGAGTATCAGAACATTTTTAATTTTTTCTCCAAATTTGTACTAATAATAGGGTATATTAAAAAGTACATATAAATTTTGATATTCGTGCAATGTTAGAAGATTAAAGAGTGTACTAATTAGAAGTATACTTTATCAGCATTATTACTGGATTTGATTCTTCGTCTAATGTGGCAGCCACCTCCTTTAATTCCCCTTTTAGTTCATTGTTTTCATACGCTTCAACAAGCTGTACTACTGATAAACTCCGAGAAACGGCTATTTTACTGTCTACCGGATATGAAATCATGTCCACTTTTTGCTTGTTTTTATAGTCTCCATTGATGACAGCGGCATTGAACAACGCTTTCTCCTGTCTATCATACATTAAATCCGTCGAAGGAAACCCTTTAAGTTTTGAGAAGTCAGCCTCTCTCTTTATGGTTCTTATGAAATAGTAATCGTCAGTTATAGTGCCCATTGTAAGAAACACATCCGGATCTGAAGTAGGCTTTTTACAGAGAAACGGACTTAGCTTATTCTCTTTCGGCAGATAGCTATAGGCCGTATCGGAAGATGTCTCAAACAGCAACCATCTGTTTTGATACGGGAGTATAGGGTTTACGGAAGATGTTAACGTCATATCTCCCTTCCTTATACATGGAGATTTGACTACATCAAAAGGAATGGCAATATCCTGAGTAATGCTTCCATCCTGCTTTGATATAATTGCGTGATAGGCTTTTCCATCGGCTTTTTCTCCCTCCCTGTAATACACAGTCATATCGTAACGAATCAGATGGTCCTTATCATAATTGAATAGATCCGAATATTGAGTATCTTTGGTATGATTAAAGCTCCTTTTAAAGTTTCCGTATAGATCATACACGAATATCTTTTTGCTCATGACACTGTTGACGAATAACTCATTTTTCTCCTCGTCGAGTATCACGTTACTAACATGCGCATACTCTTCAGGGCCTCGCCCCAACCGGTTAATCTTTCTTATTCCTTTGCCGGTTTTTCGGTCAAACATATAGATATTACCATCGTTTATCGAATTCTTTACTATAATGAATTTATCCCCGATTGCCATAACTACTCCCTGCGTGATAAAATCATCACTCGTTTCTAAAGGAACATATTCCACATCCATAAACTCCTGAAGGATCAATTCCTTTTCGGGATAGGAGGCAGTTACATCGATTGTGAGCAGCCCCTCCTGTGGATCGGATTGTTTACATCCTGTCATTCCTATTGTCAAAAATAGGGCTAGTAGCCTTATTACAGTCTCTTTTTTCATGGTGATATAATTTTTATTTGGTTATAGATTCTTAATTTGCATCAATCTGCATAAAGTCGATTCCCGGTGCAAGCCGGAAACCGCCATACATTACCGCTCATATCATATAATCCCAATTCGTTGGGTTTCTTCATACCTACCGGATGGGTAGTGCTCTTTTTACCGGATTTATTCTTTTGATAATTATCAACATATCAAGCCACTTCGTCTATGTTATGACTTCCAATGTATTTACATCTTTAATATATTTACCCTTAGAGCGAAATCCCATCTCAAAAGTGTGGTTACTCAATATATCATTATTAAAAGTAAACTTATCATTTCTTCTCTTATAAACAAAACCGGGAGAGCCGGAGTTACCTCAAATCTAACTCCAATTTTAGGTGCAGACGTATGGGAACACGCTTATTATCTTGACTATAACAATAGAAGAGCTGATCACTTAAGATCTTTTTGGAATATTATTAACTGGAAAGCTGTAGATCAAAGGTATATTGAAAATAATTGATCTCTTTATTAGGATAAACTAAGCAATACTAGATAAATCTCATATTGCTTAGTTTATTATTGATTTTAAAAATGCCATCTTATACCCGCATCAATAAATAAACGAGAGATTCCGATATATTCGTCATCTTCATATTTAACGCTTTTCTGTTTATCTGAAAATTTACCCTGGATATAACCGATGTTTATACCGACTCCCAAGTTACTTGTTATTAGGTATTCAATATTCATGTTTATATTGGAACCATAACCCGAGATGTACTCAGATATGCCACCCAATTTTTCGGAATAGCCAAAATATCCAATCCCCAGATGCATTTTAGTTATCCAACTACCATAATCCTGACACATAATAAATTGAGGAGCAATATAAATAAGATTTAATTTTCCATTTTCTGGAATATCACCGGAATAGTTGTTAGAGTAAGATGATCTGTGTCCCGCACAAAAAAGACCGACACCTAAACTATTACGAAAAACCAAATCATATCCTGCCTGCAAGTCTAATCCTTTCTTCGGATCTCCTGTTACTCCATATGGCATATACAATTTGCTATAAATATTAGAATAGCCGAAATTGGCATAAAAAGTATTATAATAATGCTTCTCAATTATAGGGAAAGATGTAAATTCATGATATTCTGAAACCATCAAACTGTCATCATCAACTTTAATCACTTCCTCATATACCGGAATCTCTTCAAGAATAAGCATGTTAGCTTTAATTCTATGACAAGTACTCCAATTATCCGGCGTACGATGTCGAGTCAAAGCTATTGCATTTCCCCCTGCCTTAGAGGTTTCATTTTTTGCAAGAAAGATTATCAAATCATAATTACACCCTACAGAAAATCCATTATCCGTAATCTTAATTTCACCTATTTCTTCATATGAACCAACAATTGAGTCGCCAACATCTATAACATATACATCTTGAGTATTCACTATTTCGGGACATGTTTTATAAACCTTTGTTATAACTTTTGGTGAACATGCAGAGATTAAAAACGGTAATAATAACACCGGTAGTTTCTTAATTATAGAGGTCATTGATAATCAATTAATGTGATACAGAATAATTTTCTATATTTTTTTTGAGAGGTAGTAAATATTATTTTTTAAAAATGCCATCTTATACCCGCATTAATAAACATACGAGAGATTCCGGCAATTCCGACATCATCAGGCAGCTCAGATTGTCCCTGTGGAAATATGCCTGTGATATAACCGAAGTTTACTCCAACTCCAAAATTATCGGTTACAAGATATTCACAATTCATATTTATATTAGTCCCAACACCACCCATACTTCCAGAGAGGTTATCGATTGACTCACGATAGTTAAAATAACCAAATCCGGCAGACTCTCTTAATTGCCAATTTCCTAATCTCTGTTTCAAGACAAATTGAGGGGCAAAATAAATAAGATCCAATTTGGCCGTTTCTTCATCGATCTCGAAACTTGACCTATATCCTGCGCAAAGAAACCCAAATCCCATACCACGACGAAAAACCCTATCATAACCTAACTGCCATTCAAACCCATTCTTAGGATTTCCTGATGCTCCATCAGCCATATAAATGTCACTATAAATATAAGAATACCCGAGATTGACATAAAAGGTGTTATACTGATGCTTCTTTTGAGGTGATACATATGAAGCTAAATTCACATTTTCTTTACCACTTACATTCTCACCCTCACTTCCCGGAATCTCATCAAGAACAAGCATAACGCCTTCTATTCTATGACAGGTGCTCCATATATCAGGCTTCTTATGTTTTCGCAAAGCAAGTGCATTACCACCATTCTTAGAGGTTTCATTCTTTGCCAGATTAATTACATAGTCGTAACCACATCTTGCAGTCAGCAGCTTATCAGTAATATTAACTGTCCCTACGACTTCATATGAATCGCCGATACTATCTCCAATCTCTACAATATGTACCTGATTGGGATTCACTATTTCCGGAGATTTCCTAAAAACTTTTGTTATAACTCTTGGAGAGCAAGCAGAGATTAAAAACGGTAATAACAATACCGGTAGTTTCTTAATTATAGAGGTCATTGATAATCATTTAATGTGATGCAGAATAATTCTTCTTATGTCTTTAAATATTACACTTACTCTTGTTTGTGTTTGTGTTTGTGTTTTTTTGTTTTTTTGGCAAATTTATCAAAATTATAGTAAACAACAATTACCAATGGGCTATTAATAAATGGATAGAATATCAGAAACTCGATATAATAAAAAAGAGCTACAATCTCTTGTAACTCTTTATTTTTCTGTGGTGCCACCAGGAATCGAACCGGGGACACAAGGATTTTCAGTCCTTTGCTCTACCAACTGAGCTATGGCACCATCTGTTTTGTGAGTGCGAATATATACTGTTTTTTGGGAACTTCAAACCAATTAATCTTTATT
Source organism: uncultured Bacteroidales bacterium (assembly GCA_947074145.1). GTDB lineage: Bacteria > Bacteroidota > Bacteroidia > Bacteroidales > JAUNSR01 > JAUNSR01. The sequence continues at coordinate 8,833 of CAMTOJ010000055.1, read as the reverse complement.
TAGATTTAAATCTTCATTTTATTTAAAATCACATATATCAATTTTCATTTTCGGGGAATAAATAAGACTTATTAATCATAAATAGATACCAAAGCAGAAAAATACCTAATTACAGTGATGTCAGGGCGGATTTATACCGGAAAATAGGTATTGAAAAATATCATAGGTTAAAGCAATTTTGCACTCGGATAAATATTGGTATTAAAATTGCTTCTTTTTGATTGCCTCCTAAAGGATATTAAAACCTATATAAAAGGATTGTGATATAGTTTTGACCCATTCAGATTTTTAAGAATATGTGAGGTGGCAAATAGATTGTGAAAAATTGGAATAAATGAGATTTAAGATATTGTTGTTGCTTTTTACTGTTTGTACAGTGGCTTTTGCCGACATTGCAAGTATTAACGGAGTCGTTAAACTTAGCAATAGGGAACCGGCTGCTTATGCAGTAGTTTATATTGATGAGATTAAGAAATATACTACGACCGACGATGCAGGGAAATATACTATTGAGGATGTTCCTTATGGTAAACATATTGTTCAGGTGAGAACAATCGAGGCTGCTGATTACAAAATCGAAGTTACAGTAAATCAGAAAAACGTTTCCCTTCCCATCGCATTAAAAGAGAATAAGGCGATTAATCTCTCAGAAGTTGTGGTAAGTGGCCATTCAAGAGAGAGAAAAATTAAGGCTGAAGGGTTTGCAGTTGGGGTTGTAGATCTAAAAAAACTTGAGACTCAATCGATTCAGGCTGCTGATCTTATCGACCGTACTGCCGGCGTACGACTTCGTCAATCGGGGGGTATGGGTTCCGATATACAATATAATATCAATGGTTTAAGTGGCAGCTCTATCAGAGTATTCATAGATGGTATTCCGATTCGCAACTACGGCTCCTCGTTTTCTTTAAGCAGTATCCCATCTTCTATGATTGAACGTGTGGAGGTTTATAAAGGAGTAGTGCCGGGAAAGCTTGCTGAAGATGCACTTGGCGGAGCAATAAATATCATTCTAAAAAATAAGGCAAGAAAAAATCTTTCCGCATCATATTCTTTCGGGTCATTTAATACTCATCGTGCTGATCTGAATTTCAATTACAGAGAGGCTAAAACAGGTTTTTCGGCAAGAGGATCTGCTTTTTACAATTACTCGGATAATAACTATAAAGTGTGGGGCGACCAGATTTATGTGACAGATCCGATGACAGGAGAGATGGATTATATCACTGCCAAACGTTTTCATGACTCTTATCAGTCGTTTGGCGCAAACTTTGATATAGGTTTTACCGACGTTAAATGGGCAGATGTTTTTACGATAGGCGGATTATTTTCAAAGATGGACAAGGATATCCAACATGGAGCTACTATGGCTTCTGTTTACGGAAACAGAACATCAAACCAGAGTACTCAGATGATAAATCTGAAATATGAGAAAAAAGATATAGTAAAAGGGCTATCGCTAAATGCCTTCGCGTCTTATTCCAACAGCTTAAGAGGGGTGGTAGATACGATAAATCATCGTTATAACTGGAGCGGAGATGTTTATCGACGTCCAAATGGTACGGAGATAACCTGGTCGACAACAGGTGAGGCTGGTCAGGCTACTCTTTCTGAAAATACTGAACGAATGTTTGCAGCTCGTGCCAATCTGACTTATGAATTCATTAAGAATCACAGAATAAATGCTCATTATCTTTTCAATCGATTTACTCGTGATATCGACGATGTGATGCTTTCTCAACTTGAAAGAGATCTGACAGAAACTCGTTTCTTAAATAAGAATATAATAGGTGCAACATACGATAATTCTCTTTTCAATGATAAGTTAAAGATGTCTGCTTTCATAAAGCATTATATGCAAAGTGTACGTCTTTCCGATCCTGAAAAAGTAAATGGGGTATACATTGCAAATGACTATTCCCGATCTTTGACAACCGATGGTTTCGGAGGTGCTATCTCCTACTCCGTTCTGCCAACGCTGATGATCTCGGTATCGGGTGAAAAGGCTTTCCGTCTGCCGGATGTGACAGAACTTCTTGGTAACACAACCGACAATGTAGATGCTGCATACGATTTGAAACCTGAGAAAAGTCATAATTTCAATCTTGGCTTTATAGTTGGTCCTTTCAATTTTAATGATCACAGAATTGGTTTTGATGTCAATCTCTTCTATCGTGATATTCAGGATATGATCACAAGAGCCGTTTCAAATAGTCTGACCGCTGAAACATATGCTTATGAAAATCTTGGAAAAGTACTTAGCAAAGGTCTTGATGCCGAAATGAGCTATAGTTATAAAAGAATGATAAATCTAAGTGCTAATATGTCACTCTTTAACGCTCGTTTCAATCTTAAATATGATGAGTTCGGAACCCAATATGCATATTATGGCGATCGTCTGAGAAACGCGCCTTATTTCACTTCAAATATTAGTGCCGAATTCAATAAGAAAAATCTCTTCCTTAAGAAGTCTCATTTCACATTCAACTACAATTTCGGTTATGTGCATGAGTTCTTCAGAAACTGGGAAAGTCTTGGCGGAAGTGGTAAAATAACTATTCCAAGTCAATACGTACACGATTTCGGTGTGGCTTATACATTTCCAAAAAATAAGATCACTCTTAGCTTCGATGCAAAGAATGTATTAAACGAACAGGTTTTCGACAACTGGGCACTTCAAAAGGCAGGTCGTGCTTTTTACGGAAAAATCAGTTATAGAATATTTTAATAGATAACAATAAAAATAATGAATATGAAATTTAAAAATTACTCTTACCTGGCTCTTATGGGCTCTGTGGTATTATCTCTTTCAAGCTGTGATAAAGATGAAAATCTTATATCAAACGGTGAAAACAATAATAACAACGGAAATGACAGACAATATTTCAATGTTGTTGTTGGTGTTAATGTTGATGCTAACGGACCTACTTATGCAGCTGCATATAAAAATCTTTCTTCAACAGATCTTCATATCTCTTTCAATAACTGGGGTTTTGAAGTTCCAAGTGTAAGAACAGCTCGTGTTTATGCTTCTAATGCAGGTGATTTCCTTTATAATCTAAGTTATGGTGGGGGTACTATCTCTAAATACGGAGTACAAGGTGGCGAATCATATTCGGATATCAAAACTCTTGATATATCTCTTGCAATGGGTACAACGAACCCTCGTTGGACAAAGTTGAACGATACTTATGCTTCTCTTCATCATGTTGTAACCGAGCATCAGTTCGAAAATGATGTTTACACTTTTACAAATACAACAGGGATTCTTACTCCTATTAATCTTAACAGCTTTTCAATTATCAGAAAAGATGACAATTCTACAGGTGGTATAACTTTTGATTTCCCTCGTTCACAGGAGGATATTAACAACAGTCTTCATGTATGGAGAATTGATGCTCCTGTAATTTGTGGTGATAAGGCATATTACGGACTTAACAAACGCGGTTACGATCCTAATACAAGCACAAATATTTCAACTTCAGATTATAGTGCATCTTCGCTTGTTGTGGATTTCCCATCACTTGAAAATCCTAAAATTATAACTTCAACCGTTGGTAGAGGATCAACTCAGGGTTATCGTACTCCTGTGGCTCATACTGATGAAAGAGGTGATGTTTACCAGATCTGTGCTGCTCCTACTAAGATTATGAAAATTAGTAATGAAGATTACGACAATAGCTATAATTTCGATCTTTCAGCAGCTCTTAATATGACAAGTGTAGGTTCAAACGGATGGTTTTATGTTGGTAACGGTATCGGATATATTCCTTTTTATGATGCAACACTTGCAACTGGTACAAATACTGTTGCTGCATGGGGTGTAGCTCGTATTGATCTGTACAACAAAACAGCAGTTCGTCTTAATCTTCCTGATAATCTGTGGCTTGCTCAATACCAGAATGGCGTTCTTGGTGAAGATGGATTGTTTTACATGGCAATCGCTCCAATGGGCGGAAGCGGTAATATATATATGATGGATCCATCTAGCACAAGTGCTGACGGTTTCACGGTAGGTGCTTCTATCGAAACTCTCGACAGCTCTTCAGCTTATCTTGGAGTTTTCTAATCTATAAAAAAGATAGCAATACAAGTTTTCTATATTTATCCACAGAGGGAGTGACTTTTTGTAAAGGCGCTCCCTCTTTTCATTAATATAGTCCGATTCATATAGCTACGCTCGTGATAGATAATAACAGGAAGAATTTAATCTTTCTATGCAAGGTAATTCCCGATAAAAGCTAATCGTTTATTAAAGAATCTGACAAATATCCCCACCGTTACAGCTGCTATTATCGTGCCCTCTCTTACCCCTACTATTCCTCCGAAAAATAATATCATAGATGTAACACACGCAATAACCATCAGCGAGGTGTCGAAAATCACTTTCATCATTCCAAACTCCTTATCCCTTTTATATGCTAATGTCTTTACAAATGCCTCACCGGAAAGCATCACGACATCGGCGATAACTTCAAAGCTTACTCCAAGTCCTAAAAGTGCACATCCGGAGATTAATACCGCAATTTTTGTAATATACATTTCGGCTGATACCCATGATAGCATCAACATACTAAGATCGACAAAAACGCCGAAAAGTAATGATACAGGTAGTTGAAGAAGTTCTCTTTTTCTAAATGACTTGCCAAGCATAAGTTTTTGCCCTAAAATAAAAAACAGATTCAGACCTGTGGTAAAGGTTCCGAGCGAAATTGGATATTTAAGACTTAGAGTGTATGGCAAGCTTGATATTGGTGATGACCCAAGGTCTGCCTTAATAATTAAACAAATGCCTATGGCATTGATATACAATCCTATTATAAAAAGGATGTATCTCTTCAATATTTCTTTTGACATAAATAACAACAATAACAATATTTTTACAACCTTATATAAAATATATTACAATATGCAAATTTAGAGGTTTATTCTTCACGTTTTTATAATAACCTCGATTAATTTTATTTTTGCTAAAAGTCTTTTTGCTGTTCCTTGCAAGTTATCAACTGATAACTTGCTACTTATCAGTTGATTCTTTACTAGTTATCAGTTGATAACTAGCTAAGAGCAGCAAAAACATCTTTGGCATTTTGAAAATAAGGTGTGGCTTAACGATTTTCGCTGATTGCAAATTCTCATCCTATTAAAATGGATTGACTGATTGAATATTTAATTATAATTTGAGTTGTCTTGATTTTTGGTTAATCATAAATCATGATTGAATTCTCAGTGAATTATTATGTTTAATATGAAAATCAGGTGATTAATAATGAACTATTTAAAGTAATTGTGAAATATTAGGTTTATAGATTCTGTTTTATAACATATTTGTGCAAAAAAAACACTAATTTTGCGCATCAAAAATTTCAATAATGCAGAAAATAAGAAACATTGCTATCATAGCGCACGTAGACCACGGTAAGACAACTTTGGTTGACAAAATGCTTTTAGCCGGTCATCTCTTTCGTGAGAATCAGGAAACCGGAGAGTTAATTCTCGACAATAATGATTTGGAACGCGAAAGAGGGATTACAATTCTTTCTAAGAATGTTTCGATTCAATATAAAGATCATAAGATCAATATTATCGATACTCCCGGACATGCCGACTTCGGTGGTGAGGTTGAGAGAGTATTGAATATGGCAGATGGTTGCCTTCTTTTGGTTGATGCATTTGAAGGACCTATGCCTCAGACCCGTTTCGTGCTTCAGAAAGCTATTCAGCTTGGTCTTAAGCCGATTGTGGTTATCAATAAGGTTGACAAACCTAACTGTCGTCCTGAAGAGGTTCAGGAGATGGTATTCGATTTGATGTTCGCTCTTGATGCAACAGAAGATCAGCTTGATTTCCATACTATCTATGGTTCTGCTAAGAATGGATGGATGGGTGAAGATTGGAAAACTCCAACCGACTCTATCGCTCCGCTTCTTGATGCTATCATTGAAAATATTCCTGCTCCTACTTTCAACGAAGGTACTCCGCAGATGCTTATCACTTCACTTGATTTCTCTTCTTATGTTGGTCGTATCGCTATCGGCCGCGTTCACAGAGGTACTCTTAAAGAGGGTATGGATGTGATGCTTTGTAAGAAGGATGATACTATGCAGAAGTGTCGTATCAAGGAACTTTACGTGTTCGAGGGTATGGGTAAAACTAAGGCTACTGAGGTAAGCAGTGGTGATATTTGTGCTGTTGTTGGTGTTGACGGTTTTGAAATCGGTGATTCTATCGCAGACTTCACTAATCCTGAACCAATGGAGCGTATCGCTATCGATGAGCCTACAATGTCGATGACATTTACTATCAACGATTCTCCTTTCTTCGGTAAAGATGGAAAATTTGTGACTTCTCGTCATATCAACGACCGTCTTGAAAAAGAACTTGACCGTAATCTTGCTCTTCGCGTAATTAAGTCTGAAAATGCTGACGTATGGACCGTGTTCGGTCGTGGTGTACTTCACCTTTCTGTACTTATCGAAACTATGCGTCGTGAGGGTTATGAGCTTCAGGTGGGGCAGCCACAGGTTATCATCAAAACTATCGACGGAGTTAAATCTGAACCGGTTGAAGCGATGACAATCAACTGTCCTGAAGAGTATTCAAGTAAAATGATCGATATGGTGACTCGCCGTAAAGGTGATCTTATGACTATGGAAGCTCAGGGAGATCGCGTTCACATGGAATTTATCGTTCCTTCTCGCGGTATCATCGGTCTTCGTAATAACGTTCTTACTGCTTCTGCAGGTGAGGCTATCATGGCTCACCGTTTCCTTGAATATCAGCCTTGGAAAGGTAATATCGAGCGTCGTCTTAACGGTTCGATTATCGCAATGGAGACAGGTACTGCTTTTGCTTATGCTATCGATAAACTTCAGGATCGCGGTAAATTCTTTATCTTCCCTCAGGAAGAGATCTACGCAGGTCAGGTTGTTGGAGAACATTCAAAAGACAACGATCTTGTGGTAAACGTTACCAAGTCTAAGAAACTTACTAATATGCGTGCTTCCGGTGCTGACGATAAAGCGAAACTTATCCCGCCTATCGTAATGTCGCTTGAAGAAGCTCTTGAGTATATCAAGGAGGATGAATATCTTGAGGTTACTCCTAATAATCTTCGTATCAGAAAGATTATTCTTGACGAGAATGAGCGTAAGAGAATGAGTAAAAAAGATTAATATATCATATATAAAAAGACAGCAATCGTGGTTATAAACCGATTGCTGTCTTTTTTTATTTTTATAAAATGTTCTTTTGTTGTTTTACTTCTTTTGATGAAAGTTTGAGACCTCTTGTTATTTCTGTTTTAATATTTTGCAGAATTGATATATTTAGGAGAATTTAAATTCTGATTATATATCTAACTATTTTATCTCTTCTGATTGAGGTATTGATTCTTTCATTTTAAGTGTTACTTCTTTTAGAATAGAATTATGTAAGATGTTTGATGAATTGATTAGTTTCATGTTTTGTCTTACCTCCTTTTTACAATAGCTTTATTTCTATTTTAGAATTTTACCTTTACACCAAATTGAATAATCCCTTGTTGTCCGAATCCCAATTCTGTAAATCCACAAATATTCTTCCCTACTTCTATACCAATCAATGAAGCTTGAAAAGCAAAATCAGTAGCTTCCTTACTTTCTCCTTCATATTCGGAAAATCCAAATGTTGCTCCTATTGCTGCTTTTGTGTACATCGAAAAATAGGTTTTAGAGATCCAGTTTAACTTGATTGCAGGCATTACAGTTATATAATTATCTTTTATTTTACTATTGTCTGTCAATTTTGTTATAGCATTTTCGTACGATACTGATGCTCCAACTCCTACAAGCTTATTTAAACGATATATGTATTCTGCATTATATGCTCCGCTGAATGAAGCATCTTCGGCATATGACATCATAGTTGTAACAAGCAGACCTTCAAAATTAAGGGTCTGATTGATTGTTCCTAAACCATAGCTTACACTAATTTCATTCTTTTTGTAATCCAGAGCCTTTACACTTCCTGCACTTAATAGTAGTACATAAATAAAAATAATTAGTTTTCTCATAATTCTAATTTTTAATTAAACATGATACCCCTAAATATATTTTTAACTAAAATAGGTATTTTTAGTTAATGAGCTAATCTTTTATTCATTTATATCTATTATTATTTACTTATTGCAATTACACATATGTATTGTACTCTCTTTCTTTATTTTTAATTATACTTTATGTTTTATATAAGATAATAGTCATTTATAGGAACCATACAGTTACTTTCTTATATCTCCACGTGTAGATATAAAAAAAGCGTGCCTTTATGACACGCTTCGTTTTATATTTTATCGAAAGATATTTCGAATTATTTCAAACCAAGTTTTGCTTTTACAAGAGGTAATACATCTACTGTATTAGCTTCTGAATAATAAACGATACCTGCTGCCTGATTGCTAAGATCGAATATATAAGTAAAACCGTTTTCATCTCCTACTGCTTTGATTGCAGTTGATACTTTTTCAAATAGCGGAGCAAATTTCTCTTGTTGTTTCTTCTGGAAATCTTGTGCTGCTACCTGACGGAAACTCTGAATTCTTTGTTCAAGATCACCAATTTCTTGTGCTCTTCTTTCTTGAATTGTCTGTGGAAGTGAGTCACGACTTGCAACAAAATCAGCTACTTTCTTTTCATATTCTCCGTAAAGACGTGTTAAGTCTTCTTCATATTGTTTGTTTAAAGCTTCAAGCTCTTTAGTAATAGTTGCTTTTTCAGGCATTAACTCTATTAGTTCTGCTGTATTTACAGATCGGAAGAGCGTCGTGTAGGGAAAGAGTGTTAAGATTAGTGTA
>CAMTOJ010000054.1 GCA_947074145.1 uncultured Bacteroidales bacterium | reverse complement strand
AAGAAAGTATTTGCTTATCTTGGTTGGGAACAAGAATATTTCCTTGTTGACGAAGGTCTTTATGCTGCACGTCCTGATTTATTGATGACAGGTCGTACGCTAATGGGACATGAATCTGCAAAGAACCAACAGATGGAAGACCACTATTTCGGAGCAATCCCTTCTCGTGTGGCTTCTTTCATGAAAGATCTTGAAATTGAATCTCAAAAATTAGGTATACCTGTTAAGACTCGTCATAATGAGGTTGCTCCTAATCAGTTTGAGCTTGCTCCTATCTTTGAAGAAGCAAATCTTGCAAATGACCATAATCAGTTGATTATGTCTGTAATGAAGAAAATCGCTCGTAAACATGGTTTCCGTGTTCTTCTTCATGAAAAACCATTCAAAGGTGTAAACGGATCAGGTAAACATAATAACTGGTCACTTGGAACAGATACAGGAGTTCTTCTTTTAGGCCCTGCTAAAACAACTGCAGGAAATCTACAGTTTGTTACTTTCCTTGTAAATGTTATGATGGCTGTTTACAAACATAACGGTCTTCTTAAAGCATCTATCTCGTCAGCAACTAATGCTCACCGTCTTGGTGCTAATGAAGCTCCTCCGGCAATTGTTTCTATTTTCTTAGGAAAACAAATGTCACAGGTTCTTGATGCTATGGAAGTTAATCCAAGTGATACTAAAGTTGAAGTTTGTGATAAAACAAACAAAAAACTTGATATTATACAGATCCCTGAACTTCTTATCGATAATACAGACCGTAACCGTACTTCTCCGTTTGCGTTCACTGGTAACCGTTTTGAGTTCCGTGCAGTAGGTTCTTCTGCTAACTGTGCTTCTGCAATGATTGCTCTTAACTCAGCAGTAGCTGATCAGTTGAAAGAGTTCAAAATCTCTGTAGATAAAGGAATGGTTGAAGGTAAATCAATGGAAGTTGCTGTTATCGACGTTCTTAAAGAGTATATCAAAGAATCAAAAGCTATCAGATTTGACGGAAACGGATATTCTGAAGAGTGGAAAGCTGAAGCTTTGAAAAGAGGTCTTGATTGCGAAACAAGTGTTCCTAAAATCATCGATAATTATCTTTCTGATTCTTCTATCAGCATGTTCTCTCGTACAGGAGTTATGACAGAGGTTGAACTTCACGCTCGTAACGAAGTTAAATGGGAACAGTATGCTAAAATGATCCAGATCGAATCACGTGTACTTGAAGATATGTCTAAAAACCACATCATCCCTGTAGCAACACGTTATCAGACTTCACTTCTTGAAAATGTAACAAAAATGAAAGAAGTGTTCCCTGAAAAATATCAGGATCTTTCTAAAATCGATATGGAAATCATCGAGAAAATGGCATTCCACACAGCTGCTATCAAAGATGGCGTAACTGCTATGGTTAATGCTCGTAAAGATGCAAACAAGATCAATATCGAAAGAGCTAAAGCTATCGCTTATCATGACAATGTAGCACCTTATCTTGATTCTATCCGTTATCATATCGACAAGCTTGAATTGATCGTTGACAATCAGATCTGGCCATTGCCAAAATACAGAGAACTATTGTTCATCCGCTAATATCGGTATAAAAATTTTAGAGTTGTCGGATTTGTATCCGTCGCTATTATAAGATTGAGATATAAATAATTAAGGTCGTTTTCTTCTTTTTTGAGGAAAACGACCTTTTTATTTTAATTTTTTTCAATGTGGATTATTTATTTAAGTAAAATACATTTATTTTGCGATTGTAGTTATTTGTATATATTATATAAACTTCAACATGTTTTTAGTGTTGATATATAGATACATAATGATTACAATAGTTTTTACTAATCATATTTAATTATATAATATCATGTCAGTCAATAAAGTGATTCTTTTAGGAAATGTAGGTAGAGAACCGGAAATCCGTCATATAGATAATAATGTCACAGTAGCGAGCTTTACTCTTGCCACAACCGACAGAGCATATAAAACACAGGCGGGTCAGGTTGTTCCTGAAAGAACCGAATGGCACAATATCATAGCATGGAGAGGTCTTGCTGATATAGTTGAGAAGTATGTACATAAGGGTTCCCAGCTTTATATTGAAGGTCGTCTTCGTACAAGAAGTTGGGATGATCAGAACGGAAATAAAAGATATGTTACCGAGATTTACGCTGAAAATATAGAACTTTTGGGTCGTAGACAAGAGGGACAATCAATGACCCCGGGCGGTTATCAAAGTCAACCGGATCAATCTCAAAATCAATTTAATAACACTCAGCAACAATCATCAGGAACATTCAATGCTTCTCCTGAAAATAATGATGTTGATGATCTTCCATTCTGATAACATTTTTATTATATTTGTTTCGAATGAGAATATTCTATATTTCTTGAATATAAATTATTATATTTATATCAGAGAAGGTTATCTCTTTCGAAACAAATGATTTATAACAGAATTATTTGTATTGACCGACATCTAATAAAAACGTCGGATATTGTTGAATTAAAATTTTTCTCCTTGGACACGGACTATTATTTATCCCAATTTTTTGCGAATATACAAATTCAGGCCCCCGGCTTTGAGGCTGTAGTTTCGCTTTTGTGTGCCCTTATTCTTTTATTTGTATCAGGTTTTATTTCTGCCTCTGAAATAGCTTTCTTTTCTCTCGGACCAATCGACTTGAACAGAATTCAGGAAGAAGAAACAACGACCGATTCAAAGATTCAACAACTCCTTGATAATACTCAAAAACTTCTTGCAACTATACTTATAGCCAACAATTTTGTAAATGTGGCAGTGGTAATGTTAATGACTTTCTTTATGAATTCATTATTTGCCAATCAATCACCCGTATTCAGTTTTGTAATTCAAACTGTTTTATTGACTTTCCTTTTGTTGTTGATAGGTGAAATAATGCCAAAGATCTATTCTTCATACAATCCGTTGAAGTTTGCAAGAAGATCAGCCTCTACAATAGCAGTGTTGCAGAAAGTGTTTTCTCCATTGTCAGGGCTCTTGGTTTGGGGTACTACAAAACTTAATAAACATCTTCCAAGTTCAAATTCCAATATTTCGATTGACGACCTTTCTCAGGTTTTGGAGTTAACTTCTCATGAAATAAAAGATGAGAAGAAAATGCTTGAAGATATTATTAAATTCGGCGATAAATCGGCTCAGGAAATTATGACTTCGAGAGTTGAAATGGTGGCAATCGAGATGAATCGAAACTTCAGAGAAATAATAGACCTGATAGTGGAAACTAATTATTCAAGAATTCCTGTTTTTGAAAATACAGAGGATAGTATAAAGGGTATACTTTATATCAAAGATCTTTTACCCTATATTAATCAAAAAGAGGATTTTGCCTGGCAAACCGTAATTCGTCCGGCCTATTATGTGCCGCAGACAAAAATGATTGATGATTTACTTGAAGATTTTCGTTCTAAGAAAATTCATATGGCTATTGTTGTTGATGAATTTGGGGGAACATCAGGACTTGTAACTCTTGAAGACGTTCTCGAAGAGATCGTGGGTGAGATAAGGGATGAATATGATGAGGAGGAGCTGAGATTCAAAAAAATAAATGATAATACCTGGATTTTTGAGGGCAAGATTTTATTAAACGATTTCTATAAAATCACTTCTCTAACAGAGGAGGAGTTTTTGCCCGAATCGGAAGATTGTGAAACGCTGGCCGGTTTATTGCTTGAGATAAAAGCTGATTTTCCAAAACTTCATGAAACAATGGAGTATAAAGGTTATAGGTTTACGGTTATAGAGATTGATGCACGCAGAATTCTAAAAGTGAAATTTACTATTACTGACCAAGTAGCTAAAGTTTCATAAAGCAGTTTCCAAATTTTTAATATATCACCTTTCCTTAAAAAATAGATTCAGATATATGAAATGATATTCTTCTGAATCTAATACGATTAACTCTAAATTTATCGTATAATTCAACATCTCAACAAAAATCAAATAATTTAAATGGCCTTAATTTATTTACAGGATACCGAAGATTATATACTTGGAATATGGAGAGTACAGGAAACTCTTGAGGAACTGATTCATATAAGTGGAGTTGGGCATGACCTTCTTGAAAAATACAAAAATCCAAAACGAAAAACAGAGATAGCGGCTGTGAGAGCATTGCTTAGAACTCTGACTGGAGAAATAAAAACAATAGCGTATAATGATGACGGATCACCATATCTTATTGATAATTCATATCAGATAAGTATAAGTCATACTGTAGGCTACGTTGCTATAATACTAAGTAAATTAAGAAAGATAGGTATAGACATTGAGAAATATAGTGATACAGTTTTAAGGGTGAAGGATAAATTTGTATCAGAAGAGGAAAATTCAATACTTCAACTAAACTCCGAAAAAATTAAAGAAGCTCTTATAATATGTTGGAGTGCTAAAGAAACAATGTTTAAAATGATTCCAACAGATGAAATAGATTTTTGCGATCATTTAAGACTAACGCCATTTATCATATCATCAAATTGCGACGAAATAAAAGCCCAAGAGTTTAAAACGTCCAATAGATTAACCTACGTAATCAAATATATGATTGAAAAGGAATTTATTTTAACATTTAGTATACAATGAGAATGTATATTAATTAAAAACATGTTTTCAAATTAATAAAAGTTATAACCATACTTTTAGAAAAAAATCAATATATCCCTTTGAATGTTTGATTAGATAAAAAGATCAAACTTCAAATTACTGTAAAGCTGAAAGTTAAATGATGACTTATTGTATTTCTGTACATTTAAATCTATTTTATATCCATATTAAATAATATATATGTTAATTCATGAAAATAATAAAAAAGACCACTCCTCGCAGCGATCAAATATGTTAAATATGCAAGAAAAGAGGGAAAAACTTTTTTTTAATCAATAAAAAAGGTCATTTTTGTAATACCATCTTCTTTAATCAGCCGCAACAGCTCAGAAGGGAGCACGTATCATCCGGATACATCTCGAGGGTTCGAATCCCATTGCAGGCATCTATTATCATAACACACAGAATCAAATAAAAAAGGTCGCATAATTTATGCGACCTTTTGTTATTATATTAAGTATAAATATGTTTACATATATTGCAGACAAAAATTTATTCAGTCTTATATACACTGTATAATTACTTTTTCATTTTTATCTTTTGAGAAGCGGGCTGATTATTATTTCTTTCTTCCGTTGCCTTGATAACATTTGCTGCAAGTTCGGCAAAAGCCATTCCGGTAATTGATTCCGTATTAAGAGCAACAGGCTTACCGCTGTCTCCTCCTTCGCAAATAGATTGAACGATAGGAATTTGAGCCAATAAAGGAACATCCATCTGTTGAGATAGATTTTTAACTCCATCTTTACCGAAAATATAATATTTATTTTCAGGTAATTCGGCAGGAGTAAACCAAGCCATATTCTCAACAAGTCCCAATATAGGAACATTGACCTTCTCGTTTCTAAACATGTCGATACCCTTTATAGCATCTGCAAGAGCTACTTCTTGCGGTGTACTTACAACAATTGCTCCTGTAATGGCAATTGTTTGCATCACTGTAAGATGAATATCACTTGTTCCCGGAGGAAGATCTATAAGGAAATAATCAAGTTCTCCCCAATGAGCATCGCCAATAAGCTGTTTTAAAGCATTACCGGCCATTGATCCTCTCCATACTGTAGCTGTACCGGGTGCAATAAAAAATCCCACAGAAAGCGTTTTTACACCATATTTCTCAGCCGGAATAATAAGCTCACGTCCATCTATGTTTTCAAGATATGGTCGTGCATCTTCAAGATTAAACATTTTCGGAACAGAAGGGCCGAAAACATCAGCATCAAGAAGACCAACTTTATAACCTGCAGCAGCTAATGCAACAGCAAGGTTTGCGGAAACTGTAGATTTGCCTACACCACCTTTTCCAGAAGATATTGCTATTATATTTTTAACCGATGATAGATGCTTTTCGGGTTCCGGTTTTGGAGCCTGTTTTGCCTTAACCGATATATTCCCTTTAATTTGCACAGGTTCACCAACCATTGCTTCAATTGTAGCTTCTGCAGCTTTTACTACAGACTTGATAAATGGATCGTTTGGTTTTTCGAAAATCAATGAAAATGAAACTTTTTCACCATCTATTTTCATGTCATCTTCTACCATCCCCATCTCAATAAGACTTTTTCCTGTTCCCGGATATCTGACTTGATCAAGAGCATCAAGTATTAACTTAGGATATAATGCCATTTTTTAATTCAAATAATTGTATAATAAAACTATTTACCCATCGATAAACCACTTCTTTTACTTCTGTTGAAACTGCGATACGAATCATATTCGATTTCGATATCCGGTTCAATAAATGTCTCTCTAGTTTGAGGGATAAAACATATATATTTTATATCAATACCTCTTCCAATCCACTGCTGTTCATAATAAGTTTGAATAGAAAGCAGTTTTTCATCATTAATGTCGGAATGATATAAGTCGTTAGTTTTGAATATAACCGGAAACTCATTTGCTTTAACCATCTCCTCTGTATAAGTGAAAAGGAAGTTACTGTCACATTTCAGGTGTACCATGCCATCCGGTTTCAAAAGCTGAAGGTAAAGCTGCATGAAGCGGGTAGAAGTCAGACGCTTTGTAACTTTTTTCATTTGAGGATCAGGAAAAGTGATCCATATTTCCGACACTTCGTTTTCCGCAAAGAAATGATGAATTAACTCTATATTAGTTCTAAGAAAAGCAACGTTCGGTAATCCGAGTTCAAGAGACTCTTTTGCCCCCGTCCACATACGAGCTCCTTTTATATCAATACCGATAAAATTCTTATCCGGATATTTTTTAGCAAGACCGACAGCATATTCACCTTTGCCGCATCCAAGCTCCAGAACTATCGGATTATCGTTTTTGAAAAACTCTTTATTCCATTTTCCCTTCATTTCAAATCCTTTTTCTTTTAGAACGCCGAAAGGAAATTGAAATACATGATGATAACTGTCCATATCATCAAATTTCTGCAATTTATTTTTTCCCATAAATAAGTTGTTATGCTGCAAAGATAAACAACTTGGGTTACAACCCTGAATTGTTTATTCTAAAAAACAAAAGGAAGAATCAAAAATAGCCAATATTGATCCTTCCTTTTAATTTTATAAATTATAATCCTTTTATTTAATCACTATATATTCTTTTCAAGAAAAGATATATAATATGATTTGCTTCATCTGAGAAACTATTAATTCTGCATATACCATCCTTTGTTATCTTTCCAAAATGGCGGCTTTTTGATAGTTTTCTCAGAATCTGAATCCTCTTCCTCCTGAGGCATATTCTTACTTGCTTTATATTGCTTCTCTTTTGCCTTGAGAAAACTCTCAAATAGAAGATATGCCTCTTCATTTGAGAATATAAGACGACCGAAAAGCGGATATATATCGCGAGATATGCTCCATAGTCTGAATATAATTTCAGACCAGTTCTCCTCGGAAATCATATTTCCGAATGTAGAAACCATAATCTTATAAACCAGCTGATTTGTCTGAGAAACTACTATTGAGCCATAATTAAGTGACTCATTGAATAAGTTTACCAGTTTTAGAGCCTCGTCTTTGCGATGTTCGGCTACATTCATATTGAGGAAGCTGAAAAATCCTATTCGATTTTCATGCTCGAAGTCAGTAACAATTTCAATCGTCCCAACCTCTATATTATATCCGAATCTGACCAGCATACTTTCGCTATTGCTTTCATGCTTGATCTCATTTTTATTTAAATAACTTATAAAGTTCTGAAAGTTCTGATCCATGTTGTATGAATTTTAAATTATAACACCAATAATCAAATAAGTGTTCTTTCCTCGCACATTAAAGAGCTTTGATAGTGTTTGTTAGGTGTTATTAATAAAATTCAGACTTAAAGAGATAAAAGTGTTAGAAAATAAAAACAATTGGTGAATTTTTGTCTAATCCGACAGTTCTATCATGATGGGAAGATGATCGCTTATTCCGCCGGAATATTTAAAGCCGTAATATGAAGAATAAGGTCTGTAGCCGGGATATTTTGACTCTTTCAAAAGCATATACGGAGCGCAAAAAATATAAGCGTCAACAATTTTTAGTTTTGAGTCAGGAGCGATAAGATTTCCCGATGCTATTGTCTGATCGAGTATTTCCCATTTGCCCTGAAACCGATAAGTTCCTTTAATTCCCTTTTGTGTATAATGAATCTTTTTACTGATCTCCGAATCTTTTAAATAATTGAAAGACTGATCATGCTTTAAATTCGGGATGAACGAGATATTATATAAAAGATCAGAATAGATAGGGCAAGAGGGTTTTTCTGTCTTAAGTGCAAATTTTTGAGTTTTAGACAAAGGTGTATCATTCATATCACCCATGATGATGATATTGGCTAATCTTCGAAGGGCAAATATCGAATCTGATAATTCTCGTATTTTAAGATAGGCGGCTTCTCTGTTTTTGTCTGACGATTTTACGCCACCTCTTCGAGATGGGAGATGACAAAAGATAAGATCAAGAGTATCATTTTGCAGATTTATACCGGCGCAATATAAAATATTTCTTGTTGTAGTTCCCTCAATTGGTATTTCATACTCTTTTATAGATATTGGAGAGAATAGCAAAGGATCATATATCATCGCAATATTTATACCTCTTACATCGGGAGATGAAGTGATATAATATTTATAGCCGATACTTTTAAGGGGCGTTCTTTTAGTTAGAAATTCCATGCAACTATCATTTTCCACCTCGCAAAGAGCTATAATAGATGCCGGTGTTATATTGCTTGCATTTATTATACCCTTTGCTATATTATTGCATTTCTGTCTGAATTTAAAATAGGTCCATCTTTTTGTCCCCTGAGGGGTATATTCGGAGTCCTCTTTATCCGGATTCGGGTATATGTCAAAAAGATTCTCCACATTCCAGAACATTATCTTCATCTGAGATTTAATGTCAACCGATGAAATGATAGAAATAAAAAAGATAATATAGAATATATATTTAGACATCTTGAAAGATATAATATATATTAACCCTTCAGATCACTAAAAGTTTTATAATTAATTGGTTGATGGGATGAATTGCAATGCTCCGATATCAGCGCTTCCGGCAGGTCGTATATTCCCATTCATGTCATAAGGAAATTCTATTGCATATTCGGGAGCACCTTTACCAATTGCAGGAGAAATAGAGTCAAGATTGAAATCATATTTATAATTATCTCCTGTTGCTTTAAAAAGCGGTTTTTCATTCCATAAAGTATTTATAAATTCATTATCGTCAGTGCCTCGAGCCTTTATCAAGCAATGATCAAACATAAAGCTAAAATTCTCAGGGTTATAATCTCCCGACCCATCGAATGAAGAAAGAGCAATCTCCATCGTCCTGTTGCCCCATATAATGGTATTATTGAATTGTGCTTTAAGCAACGGAATCTCTATTTTATTTAATAATGAATCATAGTCGAAATTGGATAGTTTTAAAGCCGGAGAAAGAACAGATCCCAACTTATATAAGTTAACAATAGAGCAGTGTGTAAATCTCGACTTACCCCCAATTAAATAAACAAGAGGGGCTCCCGAATTAGCGAATATAGAATTAGAGACCTCTATCCATGAAGATTTATTAGTAAACAGAGCATTCTTTGAGTTTCGGATATTACTATTCTCAATTGTCAGCTTTTTACGAGTTACGTCGCACGAATCAATTATTATGCCGTTTGTCATTCCTCGAATTTCGGAGAATGAAAATAGATTATCAAAACTTCCGCTTTTAAAGATCAAATCTCCCCATTGGGCAGACATTTCACTGTAAGGAAGATTGTCGAACATATTATCGGTTCTATCCCCCCTTATATGAACAGGATTGCCATGTACTCCATTACATTTTAAACTACCTTTTACTAAAATGTTAGCTTTATCACGCATATATAATCTTGTCCCCGCCGACAGATTAACATTAGCATTCTTGCCAATGACAAGTGAATCATAAACAATTATTGGTCTAAGCGAAGAAAGAGTTGTATCATTGTCCAATACCTTTCCATACCATCTGAAAGCATTCCAGGAATATGCCTCAAGAGTTATTTTTTGAAGATTCCCGTTATAATTAAACTCTATTTCGTCATTATAAAAAACAGGATTGAAATCGTCAGATTCATTTATGTTGACACCAATAAAAAGATGTACCGAATCATTTCTTAAGACATCAATATTATTGAACGATGTTCCTTTTTGACCATCAAGATTTATATAAAAACCGGAAGAACCTCCACTTTTTAGAATCACAGAGTTTAAAGAAAGTGATTTATTGTTGTCATTATAAATCATCACTTTTCTAACTGATGAAGGAATACCGGAAAATATAGTATCGAAACTTACAGTATCCTTAGAAAAGGTGATGAAATAATCGGGAGAAGATGTAAAATCGTCCTTGATGCAACCAGTAAATAAAAAACAAAAAAATGAAAACAATATTAAGACACCTTTGATCATAAACAAATTATTAATAATGACAAAGATATAACGTAAAACAGAACCTTTTATTTTTCTGTCTGTTAAGATTGTTAATAATATTTTCTTACTCTCTGATTTCAAGAGATAAGCGATTAGCGTAAATTAGTTAATTCATTCATAATGAAGATAAAAAACTATGTAATTAGAAATATATTTGTGATATTTGCACGGCCTGTTACAGCAAATTAAGCTTTGTCTGAAAAAAAGAGATAATCAATCTTTTTAGATAGAAATAAAAGCTATATATTTGCAAGCCAAAAAATTAAAAATAAGTAACAGTATAAATAAGTATAAATCTTAACAGAGATGACAAAAGCAGATATCGTAAACGAGATTGCAAAAAATTCTGGAATTGACAAAGCTACGGTTTTAGAGAGTGTAGAACAGTTCATGAATTGTGTTAAAGCTTCACTTGCAAAAGGTGAAAATGTGTACTTGAGAGGATTCGGTAGTTTCATAGTAAAAGAGAGAGCTCAGAAAACAGCTCGTAATATCTCTAAAAATACTACTATCATTATTCCTGCGCACAATATCCCGGCTTTCAAACCGGCTAAAACATTTATGTCAGAAGTAAAATAAATTATCTATAGTATTAACTTTTAAAACGCATAAGCTATGCCAAGCGGAAAAAAAAGAAAACGTCACAAAATGAGTACGCATAAGCGTAAAAAAAGACTAAGAAAAAACAGACACAAACATAAATAATCTGTATTCTTAGTAAAGGCATAAGAACAAACTTAAAAGTATTGTTACTGATTAAGTTTGTTCTTTGTGTATAATAAAATCCACTAAACCTAAAGAAAGTGACAAGCGAATTAGTAGTAGACGTACAACCAAAGGAGATCTCAATCGCTGTTCTTGAAGATAAAAAACTCGTTGAGTTTCAGAAAGAGGGGCGTAACATTTCCTTTTCAGTAGGTGATATCTATCTTGGTAAAGTCAAGAAGATAATGCCCGGACTGAATGCTGCCTTTGTTGATGTGGGTTATGAAAAGGACGCTTTTCTTCATTATTTAGATTTAGGTCCGCAGTTTGCGTCTTTATCTAAGTTTGTAAAACAACAATTGTCTGACCGCCGTCATCTGTTAAACGTATCTAAAGCTACAATGCTTCCACCGATCGATAAAGATGGCGTTATATCTAATCTTCTGACTCCTGGTCAGGAAATTTTGGTTCAGATAACAAAAGAACCAATCTCTTCAAAAGGACCAAGATTGACATCTGAAGTCTCTTTTGCCGGAAGATATTTGGTTTTAATACCGTTTAATGATAAAGTATCGGTTTCGCAGAAAATTAAATCCGGAGAGGAAAAAGCGAGATTAAAGCAACTTATTCAGAGCATAAAGCCGAAAAATTTCGGAGTTATCGTAAGAACCTCGGCAGAGGGAAAGCGTGTAGCTGAACTTGATGGCGAATTAAAAGCTCTTGTAAAATGTTGGGAAACATCGTTGGAGAAACTCCAGAAAGCCAAGACTCCCGCTCTTATATTTGAAGAAACAGGTCGTACGGTGGCTCTTTTAAGGGATATTTTTAACCCGTCTTTTGAAAATATATGGGTTAATGATCCGGATACTTTTAATCAGATCCGAAATTATGTAAGCTTAATTTCGCCCGATAAAGAGAATATTGTGAAACTCTACAAAGAGGGGTTGCCTATCTTTGACAATTTCGCAGTTACTAAACAAGTTAAATCATCTTTTGGTAAAACGGTATCTTTTAAAAACGGAGCTTATTTAATTATTGAGCATACGGAGGCATTACATGTAATTGACGTAAATAGTGGTAATAGGTCTAAATCTGATACAGGTCAGGAAGCCAACGCCCTTGAAGTCAATTTGTCGGCAGCAGAAGAGATCTATAGACAGCTTCGTCTTAGAGATATGGGCGGAATAATAGTGATCGATTATATCGATATGCTTGAGCCTGCAAATAAACAGAAACTGTTTGACAGAATGCGAGAGCTTATGGCTCAGGATAGAGCAAAACATAATATCCTGCCATTAAGTAAATTCGGATTAATGCAAATTACCCGCCAAAGGGTACGCCCGGCAATGGATGTAGATACATCTGAGAATTGTCCGGTATGTTATGGTAAAGGAAAAATGGCACCGTCAATCTTACTTCCGGAAAAGTTAGAGAGTAAGATCGATTATCTCGTAAACAAACTAAAAGTGAAGAAATTCAGTCTGCAAGTACATCCATTTGTTGCAGCCTATTTAAATCAAGGCACTATGCCTATTAAATTAAAATGGAAATTCAAGTATGGTTTCGGTATAAAAATTATCCCAAATCAATCATTTGCGGTAGCGCAATATCGCTTTATTGATAAAGACAATAATGAGATTGACTTGAAAGAAGAAATTGAAACAAAATAATTTTCAAATGAAATTTTGTTTATGGTCGTTGTCCTAATGGATAGCGACCATTTTTTTTGCCCCAAGATTAATTTTTAATAATATCAAAATTCCCGGATTGCAATAATTAACTCTATTTATTATTGCTACTGCAACGAACTTTTATCCGTTATAATGTCTGTCAAGCCTATAAAATCTCTAAAATATAAACACCTTTTTTCTGAACCCTGCAAAATTTTGAATTACACCTTGCAAGGTTTTAAATCAAATCAAGTAGGGTTTTTAACTACACCTTGCAAGGTGTAAAGAAAATGCTGTAGGATTCCTTTTTTTCAAACATATATTTTGATCCCTTGTAATTCCTACAAAAATGAAACAAAATCTGTTTTTTCTCACAATCTGTATGCTTCTAATGGTTTATTTCTGATGATAAATTGACTAATGAAGCACTACATAAATGTAACGATATTCAAAGAAGTTACATTTATGTATATTTTATTTTTAAGGATTAAGGGTTAATTATCGGAAAATCAAGGATAAAGAATTGCTTGAATGAGATGGCATATAAATTGTAATTAGATAGATAATCGTTATAACAAAATGTGATATCGGTGTATTTAAGGTTTAATTAATCAATTTTTATGTTATGAATATTATTAAAGGGGGAAGATTAAGGAATAAACAGAGGGATTATAAACGATTTGCTTCATCGTTAATCTTATTAAGTGCCGGAACTATTTTAAATACTGAAACATTATCAGCATCTGTAATTAAATCAGAAACTGCGAATTACGCAAAATTGGTAAATTCGGAAGAGATACCAGCATCTGCTAATAATATGATGCAGGCTGATTCAACAATCGACAAAAGTCTTGACGGAGTAGAGGTTGTAGCAAGTAAAAGTATAAAAGACAATGTTGCTTTACAGCCTAAATCATGGAATACAATGACTTCTAAAATCAGCTCTATTGATATAGAAAATATTGGAGCAACAAATCTTTCTTCTGCTCTAAAATATACATTGGGAGGAGAGATAAGAGAGCAAGGAAGAAAACATAAAGAATTTTTTTATGTCAGAGGTCAGAGTTCTGAATATGCGATTGACGGAATGACACTTATGAATTTTTATGACGGGCCAACTTCTTTATCAACAGATATGATTGAGGAGATAGAGGTGACCAGGTCCTCAAACTCAATAGCATATGGAGGAACGGGATTAAATAGTTCTGTAAATCTTAAGACAAGATATTTTGATAAGACCCATATTGGAGTTGATGCATCGTATGGAACTTTCAATACAACAAGAGCCTCTGCAATAGTTGGAGATAAAATAAAAGGATTCAGATATGTGGCAAGTGTGACAAGAGATGATACTGACGGGCCAAAAGATCTTAATGGTGCAGAACATCGTTGGAACTTCTATGGGAAGGTCCGCTTTGACGTGACAAAAAAGATTTACCTTGAATATCAACAGTTCTTTATTACCGGCTCCCGTGAATTTATAATATCTCAGGATAACGGTGATTTGGTAGCAGCTAATAAAGCACAGAAATGGAAATATGATCCTCAAAAGATCCAGGCAAGTATTGCAAAGATTCATTTCGATGAGGGAAGTTTTGGATCTACAGAACTACGTTACTACTATTATGCAGACAATAGAGAGTTTGATAACGGAGCTAAAATCTCAAATGAAAGCCTTTATACAACCAATCTGAGTGTGGTTCAAACTATTAATCCGTTTACTAATAATACAATGAGAGTTATAGGTGATTATTATATAATTACAGGAGAAAACTATTATAACACAAGTGTATCTATTGGTAAAAGAGAGAAAATGATGTTTGCATTTATTGATGAACACAATTTCAATAAATGTAGTATAGACTTGGGTATAAAATATATAAAAGAACATTATTCTGATTATAACGGTATTGCAGATGAATGGCAACCGGGTTATTTCAATGGAAATATAGGATTTACATTGCCTATTAATAAAAATGTAGCTCTTAATCTTGTGGGGAGCATCGGTAGTATTGCAGCACCGGAAAATGCGATGACGAAAGATAGTGAGGGAAATCCAAAAAATCTTGATGATGAAAAAAGAAAGTCGGTAGAACTTGGATCAAATATTAATGTGCCATGTCTTGGAGTGTTTTCGATAACAGGTTATTTCCATGACAGCAAAAATGCTTATACAATGGGCGATGAAGAGGTTCCAAACTCTACATCAATATCAAATGCATATTATTACACAGTCAATGATTTAAAAAGAATAGGTATAGAGGTTGGATTTAAATCAAAAGAGTTTTTTAATTCTCTTTCCGGTTTTGCCAATGTCTCGGAATGTTACATAGAGGAGGAAACTGGTGTTAAGTATAAGGGTGCACCACAATTTATAGCAAGTGGAGGCTTGACCTATTCAAAATATGGAGCAACACTTAATTTCATGGGGCGTTATGTGAGTGAGTATATAAACAATCGCTTTGTGAAACCAAATTCTCCCGGCTATCCGGATACTAAAGTTGGTGATTATTTCAATTTTGATGCAAATCTAACTTATAAGATACCTGTGATTCCGCTATCTGTATATGGTGATGTTAAAAATATATTCAATAAAAAATATTGTACAATGTCACCGGTATATCCTGATCAGGGAACGCGTTTAACAATCGGTCTAAAGTTTAACCTCTAAAAAATAATATTTATGTATAATATGGATGCAAGAGAATATAACCGGAATGTAATGAAAGGTTATTTTGCGGAGGTATATCCTCTGATTGCAAAACAGATAATAGAAAAGACGGGCGTAAATTCAGGAGCTTGTGTTGACCTTGGAAGTGGTCCGGGAATGCTTGGAATAGAATTGGCAAGAATAACAGAGCTAAATGTTACTGCTTATGATCTTTTGGAAGATTGTGTAACTGTTGCAAAAGAGAATATTTCAGACTATGAGCTCACAGAAAGAATGGATGCGGTGAAAGGTATTGCTGAGGATATGTCTTACTTTTCATCAGATTCGGTTGACCTTGTTGCAAGTCGCGGGTCTATATTTTTTTGGGAAGATAAAAAAAAGGGATTGAGTGAAGTTTATCGAATTTTAAAACCGGGAGGCTGGGCTTATATTGGTGGTGGATTTGGCAATAAAGAGCTTCAGCAGAGTATTCACAATAAACGATTGAAGGCAGGAGAACTGGGATTGGAATCTTCTCCATGTCGAAAAGATATTTCTGTAGAAGATTATCAGAAAATGATAGATGATTTGGGTATCAAAGGTGAAGCATCGCGAACGGAAAAAGGATTTTGGATAATTTTTCAAAAATAGGAGAGGGTAAATTATGATAAAAAGATGCACGGTTTTATTTTTTTCTCTGTTTATTATTATAAATCTGTTTGCTGAAAGGAAAGTGACAGATATGCTTGGTAGAGAGGTTATAATTCCGGATACTGTCAAAAATATATTTGTTGATCGTCATTCAGCAATATTGCTCTATGCTCTTGATCAGGATATTGCATTGAATAGAATTTTTAATTTCTCAAACAATGCGAAAAAATTCTTTCCTCAATCTTATTTAGAAAAACCTTGCATTGAGCTTGGAGCTTATGAGGATATACTAAAACTTAATCCGGATGTAATAATTCTTTCGGATGAGTTGAGTGAAAAAGCAATGGATCAGGCAGAGAGTATGCAGAAACGACTTGGGATTCCGGTTTTAATGTATGATATGAATATTCTTTCTTATAAAAAGACAATCGGAATGCTTGGTGATGCACTTAGGTTAGAGTCGAGAGCTGAACTTTTAAATGGTTTTATCACGAAATATTGTGATGAAGTAATGAAAAAGGCTGCCTCTTTTACCGAAGATGAGATCTCGACTGTATATTATGCGGAAGGGCCTAAGGGATTGAATACTGATCCTAAAGGATCTAAACATAGTCAGATATTAGAACTTGTAGGAGCAAGAAATGTGGCAGAATCAAAAATTGTACCGGGAAAGGGTTTGTCAGAGGTATCTCTTGAGCAAATTATGATTTGGAATCCGGAGAAAATAATATGCTGGACAGGAAGCGGACCTGACTTGCCAACTTATAAAGAGGTTACAGGTAATGAACTTTGGTCAACTGTTTCAGCATGTAAAACAGGAAATGTGTTTCAGATTCCTCTTTTACCTTTCGGCTGGTTTGACAGACCTCCGGGATCAAACCGGATTCTTGGGCTATTATGGACTTTTAATACTCTACATCCGAGCCATTTTCAATGGAATATAAATGATGTTACATGTGAATATTTCAAATTGTTCTATCATTATGACTTGACTCCGGAGGAGGCAGAAACGATATTAAACCCTGTTATTAATTAAAAAAATAAGGAATATGGAAAAATCAACATCTATAGATTTTATGCAGCAAGATGTACCCATATGTAAAGAGGGACATCTTAATTTCTTTGCTTCGATGCCATGCCCTATGAAGAATCGCTTCGGAGATATATTTCTTGAATTTCTAAATGAATATGAGGATAAAGATTATATGCCTATTTACTGTCCGACGGTGCAGCTTGATGCTCATAAACGTATTGGCGCGGTATTAAAAGATGTAACAGAGGAAAATGATCTTCCTGATGTTTTTCTTTCAACAGGATTTGGCACTAATTATTCTGCTCCTTTTCGTAGCCTTTTTATGGAAACCGGAATTTTAAAAGGATATACACCCGAGTCGCAAAAAGATTATATTCCTGAAAATCTGAAAACTGTGATGGATAAATATGGATTTGGAATTCTCGGTTTGGGTAGTTGGCAACTTGTAGTAGATACTAAAAAGCTTAAAGAAGATACACCGAGAGCTTCATCTTGGGATGATTTGTTAAAACCTGAATTTAAAGGTCTTGTCACTATGCATGGACATGAAGGACATACAATAGTAAGTGCCGTTCATCATTATTATTATGAGAAATTCGGAGTTGAAGGATTGGAGAAATTTGGAGAAAATCTTAAAGGAGTTAAGCATTTTTCTAATATAATCAAGGCTATCGGGGCTTCTGATCCGCAGACCTCTGTCTATTATATCCTTCCTGCGGTTATTGCAAATCAGATCCCCGCAAAATTTGCATCATTTCCAATTGGACTTAAAGAGGGAGATATTATCTCTCCGTTGCTAATATATGTAAAAAATAAGGCAATGAAAAATGCAGAAGGTCTTCTTGAGTTTTTCGAGAAGGAGTCGCTTTCAGATCTGTTAGTGAAATCGGGATATTATCCACCGGAATTATATAATTGGAAGGAGCCTGCATATTTCCCCGATTGGGATAAGATATTAGCGAAAGATCAGATTGATTTTGAAATGGAACTGACAAATGCTTTTGAAGCGAAATTGGGAAATTTTGAGTATGAAACTATATAAATAATAGATATGAAACTTATAACAATAGCAGGTCCTCCTTCAACCGGAAAGACCTCGATAATAATAAAGTTGATAAAATCGCCATATTGGAAGAATTATAATGTAGGTGTTATAAAATTTGACTGTTTATCGACAGAAGATGATAAGAGTTTCGAGGCAAACGGAATTCCCGTAAAAGTTGGTCTTGCCGGTCATTTCTGTCCCGATCATTATTTTGTAAGTAATATAGAGGAGTGTATAGAGTGGGGTAAGAAGCACAATCTTGATATTTTAATAACCGAAAGTGCAGGACTTTGCAACCGTTGTTCGCCTCATGTCAAGGGGGTTAAAGCTGTGTGTGTAATTGATAATCTGATGGGAGTGAATACTCCTAAAAAGATTGGGCCTATGCTCCGATATGCCGATATTGTTGTTGTAACAAAAGGGGATATAGTTTCACAGGCTGAGAGAGAAGTTTTTGCCTATCATATAAGAAAGCAAAATTCAAAGGCATATATTATGCCGGTTAACGGAATAACGGGACAAGGAGCTTTCGAATTATCAACTCTTTTGGAAGATGCGGCAGATGTTGATACTTTGATTGGTGGCGGATTGCGTTTCTCTATGCCGGCTTCGATTTGTTCTTATTGTCTTGGAGAAACTAAGATTGGGCAGGATTATCAGGTTGGTAACATAAAAAAAATCACAATATAAAACTGCTCAGAAATTATGAACATTGAAAAAATAACTATTCTGCCGGGATTTGATAAATCGGGGAATGCAGAGATGCCGGATATGGGGGAGCTTACTCTTCATAAAGGTAGTGTAACGAGTATTGTGGGTCCTACGGGATCGGGTAAAAGCAGATTGTTGGCAGATATCGAATGGATAGCCCAGGGAGATACTCCGACTAAAAGGCGTATTCTTATTGATGGGAAAGCTTTATCGATAGATGAGCGTTTTTCATTAGAAAATAAACTTGTAGCACAGTTGTCACAAAATATGAATTTTGTTATGGATGTGACTGTAAGTGAATTTATTAAGATGCATGCGGAAAGTCGAAATATAAATAATGAAGATATAATAGATATTGTTGTAAATCAGGCAAATGAACTTGCCGGAGAGAAGTTTGATCATAATACACCGCTAACGGCTCTTAGTGGAGGGCAGAGTCGTGCACTTATGATTGCAGATACAGCTTCTCTTAGTGCCTCTCCTGTTGTTCTTATTGATGAGATAGAGAATGCCGGTATTGACAGAAAGAATGCTATCAGTCTTCTGATGCGAAATGAAAAGATAGTTCTTATGGCTACTCACGATCCTATACTTGCCCTTATGGCGGATAAACGACTTGTTATTCGTAATGGTGGAGTGATGAGTATTATTGAGAGAACAGATAAAGAAAAATCAAATCTCGGCATACTTGAATCATATGATGCTAAGATGATGTCGTTAAGACAGAGGATGAGAAGTGGAGAGTTGATAGAGAATATAGATTTATAACAATTAATTTTTAATATAAAAAGTAGCCGGGAATGTGATAAGTTGCCGGCTACTTTTTTATAAACAATTTTATTATTCAATCACTTCATCAGAAGAAAATTGATCTTGCATAGGACAGATTGTATAACCCATTGATTTTACGGCGTTATTTATAACTTCATCAACAATTAAATTATTAAAAAATAAACTTGATGCTTTATAAGTTGAGTCAGCCGGAATTAGATCAACAGAACTCCAGTAATACCCAAAATTGTTGTTGTTCATAATTCTACCGTCGCTGCCATTTCTGTAACCATTTGCAATCAGAGTCAAATTTAAAGTTTCACTTTCATCCCCATTTGAATATTTAAAATTGAAAGCTCCGAAATTATTTGCTGTTTCCCATCCTTTGTTAACTTCTAATTTGGAAAGTGCTTTTCTCTGAGGAACTCTAAAAAATATAGGCGACGGATCATATATAGTTTTAACACCAAACCCACTTTTTAGGAACCAAAGAGTTTTTATGTCTTCAGAATACCATGATTTAGGAGCACAATAGAAAATATTCGGATTTTTTATACCATCCTCAATTGTTACCATTGTTGTCGATGTGGAAGTTTCAAAAGGAGTATTGCCGAAACAAGTCTTAGGAACCGAATATCCAACAGAACCTAACATTGGATCTTTACGTCCCCATTGAAAATATAAACTATTGTAGT
This sequence comes from uncultured Bacteroidales bacterium, assembly GCA_947074145.1. Classification (GTDB taxonomy): domain Bacteria; phylum Bacteroidota; class Bacteroidia; order Bacteroidales; family JAUNSR01; genus JAUNSR01. The sequence continues at coordinate 3,627 of CAMTOJ010000054.1, read as the reverse complement.
CCACAAATATTGAATCATATAATTGAGTTAATAATATCTCCTTTGTTAAGTTACTTTCATTCTGTGTGAATATCAGTTTGAATTCTCTTTTTTCATAAATATATGTGCTGGCAAGACACTCTCCGATATTAATATTAAAAAAGAAGATATCTGTTAAAGACGTAGTGCTATTGAGGATCAATTCCCAAGGTGTTACCCAGATATGCCAGCTCCACATAATCGTTCCACTACTATTCTTTAAAGCAATAAGAGCGTTGCCTTGACGTATAGTTTTATTATTGATAAAGAATTGAATATATTTATCGCTCCTTAATTCGACACTATCTATAAGTTCTGGAGCATCCATCCATAATAGCTCTGCTGAGCATCCGTCGCTAATTGGAATTTCAAGATCACTGATATTTTCAATGGTTTGTCCTGCATAATTTACAAAATAAGGAATAGAGTCAGGAAAACAATTTTTATTGTTTATTGTAATATTGTTCGTTGTTGACCCGTTTATTCCATTACCCATAACAAAAGCAGGGAATTTATGCCATCCGGAATTACTAACCATATAAGAATTTGAAGAATAAACTGAATCTTTGATAACTGATAAATCATTTATATCAGAATAAGAGTATGTCGCATTGTTTTGTAGTGTTTGATCGAACTCATTTGCCTGAGAATATGTATAAGGAGATAATCCCAGGGAAATCTGTCGTTTAATATTTGTACCTCCCATTCCATCCAAAGTATTATATCCATATACCTGATTTGTATCAGCCGAAGCAAGAGATACGGTCCATCCTAAATCAATAGGGGTTTTTGTTCCTTCCACAGGTGTGTAAGTGCTTGTTATAGAAAGATTAAAAGTTCCCCCATAAAAATTGCATGAAGAAGTATCTGCTGTTACAATGAAATTATAATCTCCCTCTTTAAGCAGATACGTATATTTATTACCTGCTTCCCATTCTGTAATTAAAGTGTTTTTCAAAAGAATTTTTTTTACGTCCATACTATCGAACTTTATCATGATGTATGCGCTATCGGGAAGAGTTTGAGGTATTACCATCAGATAGCCATTTTGAGACATAATAGAAGCAGTATCTTTTGTCGCTATTGGATCATTTATAAGACCAACAACAAAAGGGTCTTTGTTAGGAGTGTTTAAATCAGTCCAAACGATAGATTGATTGTCATATTTGAGTGATACTGTTCCTGAAGTTGAGATACCGGTTATCCATATAGAATCTATTCCCACCGAAGGTCCCGTTATTTCAAATCCGATACTTGCTAACGCATGAGCGAATTTTAGTTCTGCGACCTCTCTATATAGATTGACTTCCGGTACTGCTATCATTAAATCCGGTTGATTGATTGCATTGGAAGGCATTGTATAAGAGATAGATGGCAACTCGTTCTCGATGTAATTAATTTTAAGTCCGTTGCTTACAGATGTAGTGTCAATGTAAGGGAAATAGGCAAAGAAAGAGATGTTTTGGTTCTGTGGCCAATAATAATTTGTATTGAAACCCCAATTGCCACTATTATTTTTTTGAACGATCTTATTTTTAAATTCATTATTAAGATAAAACTCAGAAGGAACCTCTGTATAACTGAATTCTTGGGAGGAGGAATAAGCAAAAAGACCAAAATTATTGAAATCTTCAGACGAAGTGGAATTAATAAGTATCCCCTTCGATATATCATCAACAGGTAAAATGACCTTAAATTTTATAAAATCGGAGGCATCGCGTTTATAACCGGTTTCGAAGTCGTCTTGACAAGAAATAATAAGAAGTAAAGATCCTAATAACAAACAAGTAAAAAAATGTCTCATAATATATGGTCAAGTATATGTTTGGCATCTTAACACATATAGTATTTACATTGTTTCTTAAAAAGAATAGTGTAACTTTTTTTAGAATAAACAAATATGCCGAATCGTAAAGATTTACATTTTCAAGAGTATTCTTTGTAACCTAATGACAATTAAAATATATTTTTACGATATAGTAATGTGGAGGTGTCATTCAAAAAATAATTTAATTGTATCATATTTCAAAATAATAATAATCTGAGACAGGTTTCGTTATATAATGAGTAATAAAAAATGAAAAAAAATATGCGCAATATATATGAGAAGAGAGAGGTGGTGAAAATTGCTTTTATAGTTGTCTCAGTATTACTGGTGGGAACTTTTATTTTCATATCAAATTCATTAATGAAATCGCTTGAGTCGGAAGAAAGGGCCAAGATGGAGATTTGGGCAGAGGCAACCCGCCAAGTTGCAAGCTCTGATATAAATTCGGATATGAGCCTTGTGTTGAAAGTGATTGAGAGTAATACTACAATACCCGTTATTCATACAGATTCAAACGATAGTGTGCTTTGGGTTGTAAATCTTACTATTCCTACAAAAGATACCATCTCTTATTTGGACAAGAAAATCAACTCTCTAAAACAAAAATCAAATCTAATTCAGGTTGATATTTCGGAAGAGACTAAGCAGTTTCTTTATTATGACGATTCGATACTTCTAAAGCGATTGCTTTATTATCCTTATATACAGCTTTTTATTCTGGCGTTGTTTATAGTAATTGCTTATTATGCATTTTCCTCAAGTAAAAAAGCTGAACAAAATCAGGTATGGGTTGGACTTTCAAAAGAAACAGCGCATCAGCTCGGTACTCCAATATCTTCGCTTATGGCATGGATCGAGTATTTGCGCACAGGTGGTGATGCTTCAACTGAAATACTTTCGGATATGGAAAAAGATGTGGCAAGGCTCAATACAATTGCTGACAGATTTTCCAAAATAGGATCGCAACCTAAGCTTGAATCATTAGATATTGTTCCATTGATAGAGGAAACTGTATCGTATATGAGAAAGAGAGTTTCTTCAAAAGTGAAAATCAATACATTTATTAATCTTGATTCGGCGCCTGTGAATATTTCAAAACCGTTATTTGAATGGGTTATCGAGAATTTGTGTAAAAATTCTGTAGACGCTACTTCGGGAAAAGGAGAGATTGATATTTCCGTATCAGAGATTGATAATAAGTTGATAATTGAAGTGACTGATAACGGAAAGGGAATTCCTAAAAAGAACTTTGAGACAGTTTTTAAACCGGGGTATACTACAAAAAAACGTGGCTGGGGTCTTGGATTGACTTTAGTGAAAAGAATAATAGAGGACTATCATTCAGGGGTTATATATGTAAAAGAGTCTATCGCAAATAAGGCAACAACCTTCAGGATAGAATTAAATAAGAGTAAAGATTGATTTGTTATTTATTCAAGTAAGGTTTGCTTAAACTTTTCGTCTATATTGAAAAGGTATAAATTAACATCTTTAAGGATTGTTCGATATCATATATGCTGAAATATTACGGATATTAAAAAATAGTGTTAAAGTCCAAATAGTCTTAAAACAAAATGGAGTTTAATTGTTTAATAGAAACAAAAGAGAGGCATGCTCTTTTATTATACCCAATCAGTTTTGCCTGAATTAGATAAAATTAAGAAAACGTGATTGTAATCGAGTGTAATTCATGTTATTATGTAATAAATATGTAACAAGAGTCCTAAGATTATGATTCTTTATCCTTAAAAAGAAAGCAAAACAGTAGCGTGGATAATTAT